>JANSYO010000130.1 GCA_024742395.1 Cytophagales bacterium | reverse complement strand
GTAACGGCGGACGATTTCTTATTCTTCGGTACGGACATGACAAACCAAATGCCCGTATTTAGAATTAAGGACTACGAAATCGGGGCTTATCATGAGTTTGTTTTCAATAATCAGGACAATTTCAGATTAGGTAAGGTATTAAATAATGCTACGGTTGACGGCTTTATTTACCAATCAGAATTTGAGAATTTATTTAATCAATACCTGACCGAAGCGGATATTGAGACGAATGGCGTTCAGCAAAATATTCAATCGGTTTTGAGTATTGGGAACACCGCAACTGATAAGTTTTTAAAGTTCAAAACGACGGCAAAGGGAAGTATTACGGCTGGTCTTGAATTTCAGGATAATGCAGCGACTCAGAGGGCTTTAATGACTTTCGTTGACAACACGAGCGGAACGGATGAACTGGCGATAGCAGGCTATTCAAACGTGGGCTTAGGGTTTAATTCACCTAGCTACATTCGGGGCGAGTCAGGGGTTAATTCTTCATTTCAGTTGACACCAACGGCGTTTAATGCTACTACTCCGGCGATCAGTTTAATTGGCGATACGGTCAGTCTTACAACAGGCTCGAATAATATACTTACGTCTGCGGCGGGTGTGGTAGTTACGACCAACGCCATGACGGTTTCGTCTGATTTAGAATTGCTTAATCAGAAAGGGGTAATCCTTAAAGATATCGTTACGGGTACGAGATATAAAATAACAATTAATAGCGGAACAATAACAGCTACGGCGATATGATAGGGGATAAGTTTATTAGAAAATTAGTTTTATTGATCTTTTTGTTGGGTTCAACAATATGGTCATACGGGCAACGGGTAAGGGTTTTTGATCCTCCGATAATGGCTCAAATATCCGGTACAGACACTTGTGCAACTTTGGGTTATCAGCGGTCTATTCTTTTTGGTGGTGCTTACAGGTATTATTATTATCAGTGTGATTGTGAGGACGGATCAACGCCTTTTTTAAAGTGGCGGGTGACAAGTTTCAGTGAAAGTGATTCGGCCACGGCGATTGCTTCTGTACCTAGCGGATGGATTTCTTATGAATTGCCTTGTATAATCGAGGATTTTGAAACTTTAGGGACCTGGACGGTGGCGGGGGATGTGTACCCGCTTAAGGCCCGTTATTTTGGGGATAGTTTGTATTTGACTCAATCGGTTAGTACGAGCCCTGATGTTTTTGTAGTAAGGCGATACACCTTCCTAGGGAATAGCTACGAGGATATTGATATACTACGAGTTTTGGAGGACGATTGTGAGGACTTATGGGCAGGGGGTGACGATGGAACAGGCGGTTATACAGAGCCAGAAGGCTTTACTACTCCGAGCGGTTATACACTTTATTATGCTTCTGATAGCACTAAGGTTTATTATGAAAACGGCTCAACTCCTGACAGTGATGTAGGGAATAATTTGATAGCTATTTTTACTCCTACGACTGTGCCTGATTCGGTCAATTTGACTCAGTTTGACGATATAGCACAAAAGGATGGATTGGTCTTTAGTTTCGGTCAGGGTTCGCCTTATTTTGCGGAACAATTCACTTATACGCCTGCCTTACAATTAAAGAAAGGATGGGATAAAACGTACAACGGGGCCTTTGCTTCGGGAACTTCGATTCCTTCGAGTAGATTGAGCGGCTTTTATGATGCTACTGGAATGTGGGCAGGGATAGCCAACGAGATCAAAGGCACTTATCCTGATTTGGCGAATGTAACATTGGGGCCTTCTCCTAATCTTTCGGCGGTTAGTAGGAACTCAGCTTTAGAATTAGGAAGGACTTCGTGGTGGTACCGTTATAATGCAACATCCAACTACTCTGGCATTCCAGATAAGAAGTTTAGCATGATGACCTTGGACGAGGAAATTTGGAATTATCCGACGGGGCAACATCTTTTTGTGGGTGGTGTGCTTTATGGAATGCGACAAGGGGCTATTGCCTCGGGGGTTAGTAACCCTGTGATTCACCTGTACGGTAATAACTATGCTCCGACGAACTTTAGACTAGGGGCTACAGCTCCTTATCCTGAAGGTGAAAGCCAATCGACGATGAATACTTACGCTTCTACTTTCAGGCTTCATAATTCAGATTATTATGCTTCTGGTGCTTATGTGGATTTTGGGGTGATGTACTATAAAACTCCTATTCCTGATACTGAAACGTACTACCAGAAATCGGGCGGCTCTTATGTTCTGGACGGTAGTGGCAAAAGACAGTTTAGAACGGATGCTTTCACTGACGATCTGTTTGGTACGACTACCAATTTTTACCAAACTAACACGGCTACCTACTTAGCGAATGTTTCAAGCGATCATGCGACCGACTCGGTTAATAGGCGGCATGATGTGTACTGGGCGATTGAGCAGCAATATCGCCATCATGACATGATTCAGTTGGGTCTGAAGGCTAGAGCAACAGCTTACGGGCATGGCGGTGATATTACTTATAAATATGATGAAGGCTTGAAGCCTTACGCTTTAATCAGGCTTGAAACTGAGCCGTACACGGTGGGCGGTAATGGTCACGATATTAGGGAGCTTGGCGAAGCAGGTGTTTTGAGTGTAGCAACCATTACAGGAATGAGTGGTCTTTGGGGTTTCGATACCTGGCAGGACGGGTCAGGTTCACAGGTGTATCCGGGGCGGGATGATTCTACAATTGATTATGCTCCAAATAATGGCGATTCGCTTTATAATAAATCTGGTAATTATGCCAGATTCGAAGCAGCTACGGCGGCTATTCAAGGGATAAAAAAGGCTTACAACGGGATAGATTTCGGGTCCAATTTTAGGTATTTTCATTGGTCGAAGTATTATGACAGCTTCGTTAATAAGGAGATTCTATCCAACGGGTTTTACGATGATGACAAGCTAGGGGTTTATTTTATGTATCCGTACCATGACCCGACCGACACAACAGAGGTCACGGTTCAATTGGGTGATAATATAACAAAGACCTTTGATCTAGTAGGTAGAAAGCCTGTGATTTATCAGTGGGACATAGACAATACGGTTACACCTGACAAGTTGGTTTTAAGCTATACGAACATCGACGGCAACTTGATTTCGGTTACTGGTAATATTGAAGATAGGTATAATAGCGGCGGTATAGTGGACACTGGTCAGCCCGACGACGAATGGGCTACTACGGTTTCAATAGGCTCTTACGGCTACTCTTACGGTAGTTCTTACACTTCGCTTGCTGCAGAACTAGCGGGAGGTGTGAATATTTTTAACTATCACGGAAATTTAAGCCCTAATAATAACTACCCTGCAGCAAAAGGTTCAAGCGATCCGATAATCGGATATACGGATAACTATTCTGCGGTGATGTGGCCGTCTCATTCGCATAATTATAAGTATGCTACAAGTGGAGCGGACGAAGAAGGGCTAATTTCTAAAGTTCATTATAAAGTAATTGATAAATCCAACGGGCAGGTAGTCCTGGAAGTGTACGATACAAAAGGAAGTACGCCTTCGGCACGTGCTAATAACCACCCTGACGACACAAGAAGATGGCTCAGGAAAGGGAATTATACGATTTGGGTGAAGAACATTAGTGGGGATGATGGTGTGGTTCAATGGATTCGCTTCGGTACGACTCAGGATACTAACGGAGATAGTATTTATTCATCGACCTTGACAAACGGAAACGAAGTGTCATTTGATGTTACTATTGGTAACGCTGTGAACGGCATTATAGGGCATTTATATAAGTTTAACGTAAATACAGGGTATTAACTATGTGGTATGTAATTAGCGTTTTAGTGGGCTTTATTTTAGCCAGGGTGGTTGATCATTTTATTCCGCCGTCATACGTGGATAGTACGGAGGAAATTGAGGACATTAAAGAGGACTTGAATGTGATTAAGGAACTTATCGATTCGGTCAAGTGCGAGCCTGCGGCGGTTGATCTTAGTCCGGTGGTGGATAGTCTTTTTATAATTGAGAAGAAAGTAGTAACAGCCTCTGAACTGGCTGAACAATTGATTTTAAAAACGGGTCCTTTTCAGGTGCTTGATAATATTGTAAAACTGGAAGGTATTAACGATGTTAAAAAATACTTGGATGGTTCTGCTGAATGAACAATAGTATTTTATTTTTCGATTTAAAACTTAACTTTGTATAGTAATTACTGAACATGATAATGACAAATGAAACGGCGTTTAATGTTGGTCAAAATATGAGCTTTCTGGCGACCTGTCCTGAATTGCGATTTGGGATAGTAAGAGCATTACAGCGGAATGCTGATTTAACAAAGCCAATCACAGGGGAAATTGAGATTATTAAGAATACTGATAAGAAGCAGGAAGAGAAGCAGGAGGCTTTAAAAATGTTTCTTCTGGAGGATTTCAAAGGTGGCTTTGCTACGTTTCCTGTAGACCTATTTAACGAGGTTAAGGGCTCTGTCAAGCTAAATGACGGGCGGTCTTTATCGTATGCCAGTATTATTAATTTCCTGCTTGCTCAGGGTGTAATTATTGAGGGGGATGGAGAAGCTGAGTAAAAACTTCACACTATTTGAACTACTGAGCAGCCCAACTGCTCACAGGCAAAAAATCTTTGAGCAATTTACACCTTCGGAGAATGTGAAAGATAACCTCTTAGCTTTAGTTACCAACGTTCTGCAGCCGCTCAGGGATTACCTCGGAAAGCCTATTGTGGTGACTTCGGGATATAGATGTCCGAGGGTGAATAGTGCTGTAGGTGGTGCCAGAACTTCACAACATATTAAAGGACAGGCTGCGGATATTAAGGTACCTGGAATGTCTACTCTTGACGTGTGCAAGGCGGTAAAAGCGGCAGGGATTGAGTTTGACCAGATGATTGAGGAATACGGGTCTTGGGTTCACATTTCTTTTAATAAAAGGGGCAATAGGAATCAGATTTTCCAAAAAGCTTCTGGCAAGCCTTATACGGCTTTGACAATTTAATTTTACGACAATGAGAATATTAGACGGGGTGAATCATTTTTTCGATGATTACGTAGACGAGTTAATCATCTTACTATTTACTTTTCCGGCAAGCCTTATTCCGGGGATACGTGAGGTTCTTGACGAAATAGGCTGGAATCTTATTCACTTTTACATAGGGGTAGGTGGTCAGCTTACAGCCCTTTTGATTATGTACGTGAGAGGTCAAAAGAGCCCTGATGTGTGGTGGGAGCGAATAGGGAAGGGTGTAGCATCGCTTCTGCTCGGTGGTATTGTTGCGATGGTAATAGGGGAGTATTTCAACGTGACAAGCACAGGTGCTTTATTTTTTACAGGTGCCGCTTTTCAGTGGATGTGGGATTTAGCGATAGAGAAAATAAAGAAACAGTTTGGCGAAAATACGCCTTTCAAGACTTTCGCCGATGGTGGGGAGGATAGGCCGAGGGACCCAAGACCTTAAAAAAAACGACACTAATAAAAAAGCAAGGACGAAATAAAGGATTGACTATATGAAAAAGCTCTTTAGCGGTACGAATTTAGTAACGATCATTGGAGGGCTTTACATTCTTCAAACCCTACTTTATAATTTCATGTATACCGGACAGCCTTTTTTTAAAGACCTTTGGTTTGTGCTGAATTATGTTTTCCTGACCTTTTTTATTTATCATTTCAGGACCATTAACAGCGTGATTTATGCCGCTTATCTGGTTTCATTCGTGAAGCTTGGGTATAATTTCGGGATAATGGTTCGTTTTTGGAAATATAATGAAGCTGTGGGTAACTACGGAGTGCTTAGTTTGGTCGTTTTGATTTACTTATTCACCGACGAAAATACTTTATCAAAATGGCTAAGGCTGCGTACATTATCGCTATTGGATTATTTAAGGAGGCTTTTCTTTTTGTTACCGTAATTCTCCAGGTAAATTCTGCGGAAAGTTACGGTAATATGTTTGTGGCGATGTATGGCCGTAGCATTCTGTTTTTTCTGACTTCGGTATTGATTATCTTGAGGATTGTGAAACAAATTAAAAACTGGAACGACAAATGAAATTCTTATTCAAACTGTTAGGCTTCGAGACTTTAGGCATCAAGATAGCCACTTATTCTGTTTTGGCTCTTGCCGCTTTCTTTGGCGTAAAATGGGCTTACAAGTCCTTAGCCTTATCACACCCCTTTGTTAAAGAGATCGTGGCGGAGAATGCCGTTTTTGTAACTCGGGATAGCGTGCAGGTGGCGGAGATAGACCAGCTAAGAATTGATAAAGCCAATCTGCGTATGGCGATGGTACATGATAGTTTAAATTTCCTTGATAGGGTGGAAGAATTTCAAATTACTATTAAAGACTTAACGAACCGGGCGGTATGGGCTGAAAAGATCGTAAACGAATACAGAGAAAAAGCCCCATGCGTGGATTATAAGGGGCTGTTTAAGAAGCAAAGGGTTTATGTGGATTGTCCGGAGTAGGTAGTTAAAGATTTAAAAATTCATCTACAAACTCAGATAAATCCTTGTCGCCATCTTCCCACATCCTATTTTGAGCGTAATCTGCAAAAGCCTTTAATTGTTCCTTTTGCCCTAAAGCCTCATTAATTGCTTTTAATACGGTTTGTTTCCCGTAGTGGTCATCTAATCCAATTTTTACGGATGGGTATTTTGATAGTAATTCTTCTGCTTTCATATTGCTAAGGGTAGTTTATTGAGGTGATTATCTGTGTGGAGATAGATTTCGGTGGTTTTACTGGATGTGTGGCCTGCGAGGTCTTGTATGTGTTTTAAATTTACGCCTTTACTAGCTAATTCTGAGAAGCATGAATGTCTTAATGAGTGTATGGAATGTTTTTCTGAGATGTATTTTTTGAATATCTTTTGGCAGCTATTGGTGCTGTATTGTGTTTTAAATTGTCCGTTAAATAGGTATTCTTCGGGTCTGTAGGTTTTGTAGTATTCTCTTAAGAGTTTTAGTATATTTTCTGTTAAAGGTGCTTCTCTGTCTTTCTTGCCTTTACTGGCTTTTATCATGATTCGCATGCGGTGTGAGTCTATGTGTTCTATTTTCAGGTTTATTATTTCTGAGACTCTGAGGCCTACGCTAAAGCATAGGGATAGAATAGCTTTGTGTTTTAGGTTTTCAATCTTACTGATCTTGTGAACCAAGAAGCTTGCATCTAAAACTTTAGGGAGTTTCTTTTCTTTCCGTGGCCGCTCAATCTTGGATAAGTGGAGGTCTGTTTTATTTAGACTGTACTTATAAAAAAGCTTTAGTGCATTGATCATTTGGTTTTGCTGTGATACGGAACTCCACTTCTGATTTACCAGGTAGTGGTCCAGGTCTTTTAATGTGAGGTGTGCCGGGCTTTTTCTTATCTCCCGGATGTATTTATCTACAAACCATCTGTACTGCTTTATTGTACGTTGTGAGTAGTTTAGCTGAGTTAGCTTTTTATTGTAAAAGTCTAAGGTGTTCATGGTTAATGTATTGGTTTAGTGTGTTTTGGGATGGGGTGGGTTTGTATGGGAGTTATATGCAATGGCTATAAATCGCTTCCACAGTCTTTACCCTTTGCCCTGTAATTTCAGTAAGAGCCGTAAAAGGCAACCAATCGGCTTTAGTGTTTTCACAAACTATTACTTGTCCTTTCCGTGTTTTGCACCAATCCGCAAGTTCTGAATAGTCTATACCATTAACCGTGTAATGTTCACCGCCAAATTGATAAGGTGGGTCAATAAACCAAGTCGCTTCAATATCAGGTAGGTTTTTGTAATCGCCAAATTGTGTTTTCCAATGCTTAATTTCGGGCAATAATTTAGCTACTCGCTTTAGTTGGTAGTTAGTTGTACTCGCCAAATTTGGCTTGTCTTTTACTTGGCAAGACCATTTCTGCACAATATTTCTTGGTGCTATGCTACCTCTATTAATACAAAAACCTATTAAGTCCTTTAATGGCTTTGGCAAATCAATTTGGCTAATATCTTGCCCACTATAAAAGTCAGCGTTATTTAATATCAATTCAGAACTTGCTTCGTTTACCAACCAATTCCAAATTCCGTGTATTACATCATACTTTTCGTTAAGCAATACATTTTTATTTCGGTGCAAAACACTATACCAAGCTGCCCCAGCAAACGGCTCTATAATCAAGTCGTATTTAGGCAAAGGGTAAAGTTTCGCAATCTTATTTTTACTTCCGTAGTAACTAAACATAATTTCGTTTTTCAAATCCGCCACAGCATATAACAACGTGTATAGCAAATAGCCGATTAAGGTTTGTAATCAATTTCAAGGTTCGTGCTTCGGCTACTTGCCATACACAAACCGTTGAACCGCATAACCTCCACTCGTGGCCTCGTTTCGGATACGGATGAAAGAAACTCATTGCATTCCGTTTCACCTTTTCATCCTAATGCGGTTCAACGCCTCGGCTATCAAAAGAAAATTAACCCTTGCTTACGCACGATCATCCTCAAATAACTTATCAAGTATATCGATAGATTTTTTAAAGTCTTCATGAGATATATTTACACGTGAGTTTCTCCAAACCTTTAACACTTCAATGGCATCCTTTACATCTTCAAGTAAATATCCTGTACCCTTACATTTTCGACAATTAATAGTTGCGTCATATTGCAAATACCAATCTGATTTCGGGTATTTAGCTTTAGTGTTCCAGTATTTCGGATTATCCTGAAATCCACTTCCATTACATTTTTTACATCTTGCCATGTCGTCCGGTGACGCTGTTCAACATTGATTATATTCCATGCCGTTGGGCATGGGGGTTAATTTTCTTTTGTTCGTACCTTTTGGGCTACTCTCATTTCGTGACCTCAATGACCGCCCAACGGCACGAAATATAGCCGAGGCGTTGTAAAACATTAAAACGATTTTACAACACTGCGTATAGTTAATGCCTAATTGCAG
>JANSYO010000157.1 GCA_024742395.1 Cytophagales bacterium | reverse complement strand
GCAATGGCGCTGTAGAAGGCCACGTAAACCGGATAAAGAGCATTAAAAGACAAATGTATGGTAGAGCTTGCTTTGACCTATTGCGTAAAAAAGTGATTTTATCCCAAACCGGTTAATGATCCCCAAATATGACGAAGAACCAAACCATCCGGTTCATCCATCTTGCCGAGACCTCACTGTCCCTTCTATTCTAGCTTGATTTAATTATTGGGAAACTACTATATTTATAAATAATTGATTATCCGTTCGTAAACATACGGGGCGAGGTGGTTGGGCGTAATTTGAGACCACTTAAAACACAGAAATGAATAAAAAAATAACAATTGATAACTATTTAGACAACCATTATATTCATCGAAGTAACTGGTTAAGAGCAGCTGTTTTAGGAGCGAATGATGGAATAATTTCTATTTCAAGCTTAGCTATCGGTATTGCAGCAGCAAGTGCAACAAGAGAGCCAACAGTTTTAGCAACAGTAGCTGGACTTGTAGCGGGAGCTTTATCAATGGCGGCAGGCGAATATGTTTCGGTAAGTTCACAAACTGATACAGAAAAAGCCGATATAGAACGAGAAAAAATTGAACTCAAAGAAATGCCGGAAGAAGAGCTGAACATCCTGGCACAGATTTACGAAAAAAGGGGGCTGAAAAAGGAAACGGCAAAACAAGTGGCAATTGAACTGACCGAAAAAGATGCATTAGGAACGCACATTAGAGATGAATTAGGGATTAACGAAATTAGTCAGGCAAACCCTATTCAAGCAGCGTTGGCTTCTGGGGCCTCTTTTACAGTTGGCGGAATACTACCTCTTTTGGTTGTCTTCTTTGCTCCAGTGAAAGGAATGGAATATTGGCTGTATGGTTTTACTATCATTTTCTTAATAATTCTTGGGACAACATCGGCTAAAACTGGTGGTTCAAGTATTAAAAAAGCAATTTTGAGAATTACTATTTGGGGAACAATCGCAATGGTACTTTCTGCATTAGTCGGCTACCTTTTTGGAGTAAATGTTTAATTTTAAAAAACAATAAATAATTATGAAAGGAGGACAATATTATCCCATCTTTTAAAAAAAAATCAAAGTACTGTAACAAAAGTTACCCTGATAATGAAATTGAAAGTCTATTTTTGAATTACTTGTGAAGTACAAGACTTACATATCACTAATATTTGCATTTATTTTTATGGCAAAATTTGTTGTCGTAGATGCAAATGGTTTGGGTTTATTAAGCAATAGCGGTATAACAGTTGTAAAGCCGTTTTGCAAGAAGAAAAACTCACCAAAAACAATTGGTGATGCAAAGGATTTTTCTTTTTCTAAAATAGACAAATCTTTTTCGCAAAAATTAGTATTGAGCAGTTTCTGCAATCCTCAGTTTCAATTAGAAATTTTCATATGGGAAACTGGAATTTACAAACTTACTTCAATTTATAATTCTCACATTATTACAACGCTTAATTATCGTTTTCTGGATAACGATTCACCACCACCTCGTTTGGCCTGAGTCATACTACCTTTTTCGAAAACTTAAAGTTGGTGCGACCTAAGTGATTTTTTGTGTCTGAAAAATATGTCCAAAATTTCATTATGGACAGACTGACACCACATTACATCAAAAATTTCAAATATAATTTACAATGACGACAAAAATTTTAATCAGTCGTCGTTCCATTCAGCTATTGCGCATTATGGTAAGTGGCATTTTTCCCGTAGCAGGTTTTAATCACCTTGTAAATGTAGAAAAAACTGCCCAGCGTATAGAACAAGCAAGCTTTAAAGGTATCGCACTATTTTTTGGCGAACCTGAATGGCTAGTAATCCTATCCGGTATCGTAATGCTTATAGCAGGCTTCCTGTTTCTTATTGGATATAGGACGAAATGGGCGGCTATTGTATTGATGGCGGTTTTAATCCCCATAACATTAACTATTCAAGTGGGTCAAATAACAACGCTTGGACCTTTATTTAAAAACATAGCAATTTTTGGTGGACTTCTATTTTTTGTATTGAATGACACCAGTAACCTTTTAAAAGAATAAAAATGAAAACATATTTATTAAGTTCAATTCTTTTGGTGCTAACCCTGTTCAGCGCAAATAAAACACAGGCACAGCAAATTAACAACGACACAAACAATTATGTAGTACTGACCAAAAAAGTGCCTCAATTACAGCCCATAATTCTAACGGCTGAAGCCCTTAAGGCTCAAGAAGGCGATGCCTTTGGCGATTTTCAAGTCATCATATGCGGCAAGGAAATAGGTGACATAACTGATGTTGAAAAAATGGGTGACTTCGTAGAAAAGGCTGAACAAGCAGGTGTAAAAATCATAGCCTGCGGTTTTTCACTCAATAAGTTCAAGGTAGATAAAACACAAGTCCCTAAAGAAATTGAGATTGTCGAGAACGGAATTCTCTACAACTTTCAGCTTCAGAAAAAAGGTTATAAAAGTATTAGCCTGTAATGATTGAAAACGTAATGTTTACGACTAAATGTTTACGACTATGAGAACAAGTAATAGTAATATTTTGCAGGCGATTTTCCTGATAGCAATATTGGTGTTAACGGTTGGCTGCAAAACAGAAAAATCAAATAAAATGGACAGTCCCGATACATCAAAGGATACTTTGAGTATTACCGTACTTCAAACAGCCGATATTCACGGGCAGCTCGACACACACCCTGAACTATTCTGGGAAAACGAAAAAATCGTATTTAAAGACCGAGGCGGCCTCGCCAATATCAAGACACTGTTTGAGCAAGAACGGCAAAAAAACCCAGGTCACACCATCATCGTTGACGGCGGTGACCTTATACAGGGTAGTGGTTACACAGCGCTATCAGAGGGAAAGGTTATGCCCGCACTTATTAAAAATATGGGTTATGATGTCATCATCCCTGGCAACTGGGAAGTGGTATATGGTAAGGATGTGATGATGGATGTAATGAAAGGTTATGAAACCGATGTCATCGTCCAGAATATGTATCACGAAGAGAGTGACGAACCTTTGTTTCCTACCTATTCCGTTAAGGAATTCGAGGGTGTACGTATCGGGTTTATGGGTATCAACGACCCAGACGTGCCCGTACGTCAAAATCCGATATTCAGTAAAGGTATCGGGTTCAGCGGTCTAACCGAAGACCTTAAAAAACAGGTGGATGACTTAAAAATGAATGAAAACCTGGACGCACTCTTTTTGGTAACGCACATCGGTATTTTCAAACAGGTGGAACTTGCTAATAACCCTATTTCAGAAAATGTGGACTATATACTGGGGAATGATACCCACGAGCGCGTGCGAGAACCCATTCAAGGTAAGTACGCTAAAGTCACTGAACCTGGAGCATTCGGTTCTTTCGTTGGTAAATTGACGCTTCACTTTATTGATGGTAAATTAGTGGCTGACGATTATGAACTTATTGACGTTGACCCAGAGGTCTTTCCTGCAGATGAAGAAATTCAAGTATTAGTGGACCAGGCAAAAGCACCCTATAAAGACCATTTGGAAACGGTGATAGGTTATACAAAAAAACCTCTGTATAGATATCTTACTGTAGAGAACCCGATGGACAATTTGATTACAGATGCGGCTCGCTGGAAGACGGGTGCAGACATATCTATTTCAAACGGATTTAGGTTCGGTAACCCAATAGTTCCCAAAAATGGTAGCCCTGCACCAATAATAAGAGCAAACCTTTGGAACTTACTTCCTGTAAATGAAAATATTAAAACAGGAAAGGCTACCGGAAAACAAATAAAGGATTGGCTAGAAAAAGAAATGCACAACGCTTTTTCAAAAAATCCAACAGAGCGTTTTGGTGGATGGCTGGTTCGTTTTTCAGGAATGAAGGTCAGCTTCAACAGTCAAAATCCAAAAGGCCAACGTATCAATAGCATAATTGTGAATGGCAAACCGCTACAAAATGATGATTACTATACTATTTCAGCTTGTGTACGTCCTGGGGATCCTATCGACAATCTCTGTAGGATGAGTAATGTGATTGATGTAGAAGAAAGAGACTATACCATTCACGAAGTTGTGGAAGAGTATTTGAATGAACATTCACCAGTATCACCTGTTCTGGATGGAAGATCATATGCAGAGGACCTTGGGGAATATTCTTTCTCTACTGTGCCTCAAACCGATTATAAATTTCAATAAAGAAAAATAAGAATATGGATAAGAAGAAAAAGAAAACTTGGATTCAGTATGGCATTTTTGCCGCGGTAGTAATTTTCCTTTTTACAACCGGGCTTCATACAGAAGTTATTGGTTATGCTCAACGGGGTTTATTGGCAACTGGTTTGATGAATCCAGATGTATCTATAATAGTACAAGCACGAAATGAAGAAAGCACTAACGCGAGTGTTGAAAATTTAAATCAAACTAAAGTAGATTTTAATTTAAAATTGGCCGACCGGGATGGTAACATTCATTCGCTTGAAGATTTCAAGGGTAAGGTAATATTTTTAAATTTTTGGGCAACTTGGTGCCCACCTTGCGTAGCTGAAATGCCGGGCATCGATAAGTTACACGAACAAATGGATAATGATGTGGCCTTTGTACTACTATCCTTTGATGACGATTTTGAAAAAGCTAAAGCTTTTGATAAACGAAAAGGGTATAATTTACCTATTTACGCCCCTGCTAGTAATCTTCCAACTATGTTTCAATCTTCAGCCTTACCTACAACCTTTGTTATTGATGCGAAAGGAAATCTTGCCTTGACACATATGGGAATGGCAAATTATAGTGATCCGGAATTCAAAAAATTCCTTATAAGCTTAAAATAATTGGAAACGCCAGGCATAGTTTACCACACTCGCCGGATAAAATTGAGCATCGCTATATTTACAAGAAAAGTTGATTTTCAAACCACTAAGACGAATTATTGGGTGGCTCAAATTTTCCGTTTTTGGTGGTATCAACCAGGTTCTTCGTCATATTTGGGGAAATCCATGCATTAGGGTTTTAGTTTTAACATATTGATATTCAGTAATTTAAATACGTTTGTCCTTTGCTTTATAGGGTGATATTTATTATCTTTAAGTAGCTAATAAACAACTACTTAT
>JANSYO010000433.1 GCA_024742395.1 Cytophagales bacterium | reverse complement strand
GTGTACAGACTTTAAGCGAAATGACAAGTTTGTAGCGCTTCTCAGCTAGCGGGAACAGGTGATATTTTAGAGGAAAAATGTCGCGGGCAGCTTTTTTATTTTTATTCGTGCTGCCCTGTTCGATTCGAGTGCTTTATTGTTCTTATTATTGGGGTCGAATTGTGTTTTGAGTATCTGGTAAGCCCTAGTTGTTATTTTAATAGTGGGTCACTAAACACTCAAAACTCCAATTCTGGTTGCCTGTTATATTTATTATTGTGGCTCACTTAAGGCGGCACGTTTTTTATTTTTATTTGTGTGCGTTTCCTTAAGTGTGCGATTGAACTTTTTTATTTTTATTCGTGTTCTTTCGCAATTTGCCTATATAGAAGCAGATGCCGTGCCAACTTTTAAAAGTCCTTTAAAATCAATGGTTTGCGTTGATTTGGTTTCGCAAATGGTCCAGAGTGTCATGGATATGTTACTGGGTGACACCGATATTCGACTAAAGTGGGGGGATGGGTAACAGGCAGTAACAAAAATGGCGATCTTGGTCTTGGGTATTACGTCCATTATGGTCAATTAACGGTTTTTATTTCTTGGCGCTGAAAAATAACGTATGAAGTGATGGTTTTTTGAACGTTTTTGAAGGGAAAGAGCTTGCTTGGCGAGGGTTGCCTAGATAAATAAAACCAATTGCTTTAAACACTACCGCTCTTAGAGTGATAAGTGCTCAAAGCAATCAGCTTCAAAGCCCTGTTATTTTTATTGTGTGGGCTACAGCCATGCTCAGGGGGATTTTTTATTTTTATTGTGGCCCTGAGATAGCCGGAGATTTGTGTTTTGTTATTTTTGTTCGTACACAAATCTGACTTACTATGACTAAAGCAGAAGCTGTGCCACTTATGAAAAGTCTATATGAAACAACAGGTTAAGCTGTTTAGATTAAAAAATGACCAGGAGTGCGGACTTAGGTTGTTACAATATTTGACGCTTTCAGACCTAGTCGTGGGGCGTCAGGTAACATTTTG
>JANSYO010000065.1 GCA_024742395.1 Cytophagales bacterium | reverse complement strand
TCTGACCTCTATCAGGTGATATTTATTTGAACTGAGTGTGTCAACTTTGACAAAGTATTCTGGATGAGTGTTTTGATACAAACTTTTTTCAATTCAATGGAACACCTTCAAAAACACACCATTTCTTACATAAATAATATCAGATAGCTGCTGCCTTGCGTTTTAAGAGAAGTTTGATAGTGAAAATTGCCAAAGGCTGGTTATTTTGCAATTGAAATTCAACCCCTAAAAAATGGAAATAAAAAATCTTCTACTCACAGTATGCTGTCTTGTTACTTTCACCTTTGGTTCTATGGCACAGAGTATGCCGGAATTGGAACTGTCTGAGTCCTGGCTTCAGGAAATAAGGAGTAAAGCCCCGGCTTCACTAACATATCCGAGTTCTAAGAATCACAAGGTTTTGGTTTTTTCTTTGCATACCGGATTTAAGCATTGGGTTATTCCTCATACTGATTCTGTGCTTTCGGTTTTGACAGATAAGGCGGGTGGTTTTGAGCTTACGTTTACGAAAGATATTTCTGCTTTTGAAAAAAAGAACCTCAAGAAATATGACGCTATTGTTCTAAACAATACCTGTAGTATCGGCGATCACAGGGATATGTTTTGGGATGAACTTAAAAATGTGCCGGGCATGGACTCACTTATGGCAGAAACAAAGGCCAAAGATCTGGAGAACAATTTGATTTCTTTTGTGAAAAAAGGAGGAGGTTTGATGGCTTTGCACGGCGGTATCGTGATGCAAAATAAGTCAATGGCCTTTAGCGAAATGATGGGAGGAAGTTTCTATTACCATCCAAAGCAGCAAGATATTGAAGTAAAACTGGCTGATCCTTCACATCCGCTTGTGAAGGCATTTGGTGGAAAAGGCTTTACCCATAAAGACGAGCCCTATGTGTTTAATAATGCTTATGCAGATAAAAACTTTAAGCCGCTTATGTATTTTGAGGCAGCTAAAATAGAAGGTTTGAGACATCCTGAGGGTGATGCCTTACGCTATGTTTCATGGATAAAAAATCATGGTAAGGGAAGGGTTTTCTATTCATCTCCTTCGCATAATGCTCAAAGTTTCAGTAATCCGGCCTTGTTGCAGTTTTTCCTGGACGGGCTACAGTTTGTAGTGGGTGATGTTGATTGTGATATGACTCCTTTAGGAAAATAAGTTTCGAAATAGCTGAAAAATTAAACGGGGACTTTTGCTGAGTGCAAAGTCCCCGTTTTACTTTAACCGGCTTTTAATTAAGCAATATGTGTCATCTCATCAAGTGTAAACTCTTCAATGCAGCCTTCAGTAGCCTTTCTGTAAGCAGCTATATGAGCACTTTCTACATGTGCCTGCCATAACTCGCGGCTGCTCCAGTTTTCATAAAACATAAAGAAGTTTGGGTTCTCGTTGTCCTGGTGCAAATCATAATTAATGCACCCTTCTTCTGCTCGCGTAGGGGCAATTAGTTTAATCATTTCGGCCTTAACCAGTTCTCGTTTTTCTTCTTTTACCAGACTTCTGGCTACTACTGTTAATTTTTGAAGACTCATTATTTTGATTGAATTTTTTAATACTCTATCACGGTTTTACCAATGGTTTTGCCAGACTCCTGCATCTCATGTGCCTTTTTTAGGTTCTCTACCGTAAAACCTTTCAGCGTAGTGGTCAGCGTTGTTTTTAGCGTTCCATTGTCCATTAGGTCTGCAATATGGTTTAAAATTTGGTATTGTTTGTCCATATCTTCGGTAGAAAACATAGATCGGGTGTACATCAACTCCCAGGAGAAAGTGACACTTTTCGCTTTTAGAATATTCAGATTCAAGGGGACTTTGCTTTCTGTTATGGACACAATATGCCCCTGAGGTTTAATAATCTCTGCCATGGTTTCCCAGTAGCCTTGCAAGTCGACAAAGTCAAGGATATAGTTTACTTGTGCATGGCCTATTTTAGTGAGCTCCTCTCTCAGATTATGGTGATTTACCACATAATCTGCTCCCATATCAAAGCACCATTTTTCAGAGTCAGGCCTGGAGGCCGTGGCTATGACAGTGAGACCCGCCACCTTTTTTGCTAATTGAATAGCAATGGAGCCCACGCCGCCAGCTCCAGCCAAAATAAGTATAGACTTTCCTTTATCTGTTTCCTGATTGATTTTGATTCTGTCAAAGAGAGATTCATACGCGGTTAGTCCTGTTAACGGTATAGCGGCTGCCTCTGTATTGCTCAGGCTTTTTGGTTTAAATCCCACAATACGTTCATCTACCAGCTGGTATTCGGCATTACTACCACTTCTGGTGAGATCGCCTGCGTAATATAACTGGTCTCCTACATTAAATCTTGTGGTTTTCTCACCAGTGGCCTCTACAATGCCTACAGCATCCCAGCCTATGATTTTCGGCGTTTCCAGTACTTTGTCTTTTGCTGCTGAAGTCCTGATTTTAAAATCTACGGGGTTCACAGAAATGGCTGAAATTTTAACCAAAAGGTCGTGTCCGGTGGGATTTGGCTTAGAGGTTTCAAACTCAATAAAACTCTCTTTTTCTGAAATGGGTAATGATTTTTTAAATCCTATTGCTTTCATTTTTATTCGTGTTTATGCTAAAATTGTTTTTGTTGATAGTATGAGTTGGTCTATTTCTTTTGGGTCATATGCCTTCGGGTGTGCCTGGGCAAAATGGCCTCTTGCCGTCCCTTTATCATTATTAAAATATTTGCCTGTCTGTCCAGAAAATTCCTCTGAAACTGCCAGATCGTAAATGATATTGGCTCCTTTTTCGGCTGGAGCCCAATGCTGCCCATAGGCTTCTTTTGCCATTTTGGTATTCAGAAGTGAGCCTGGATTCACAGCAAAAACCTCTATGTCTGATTCTTTTTTTGCCAAATGAAAGCTCCACATAGTAAGGGCAAGTTTGCTTTGAGCATAGGCTTCATTGACAGATAAATATGTACTGCCGGCCAGGGCCTTGTAAGATACGGCACTTTGAGCCGCAGAACTTAAATTTATGATTCTTGGCTTTTGCCCTTTTTTTAATAAAGGAAGCAGTTCTTGCGTCAGTAGGTAAGGAGCCAGATAATTGACCGAAAAACGAATGTCGAAGCCGTCCTCGGTTTTATTTTCTGTACTCATGAAGATACCTGCATTATTGATGAGGATGTCCAATGAATCCAGCTCTGATTTTATTTGCTCTGCCATTTTGCGAACCTCTGCGAGTTTTGAAAAATCTGCAATAAAACCTGAGATGTTCCTGTTCCCTGATTGCTCTTTGAGTTCTAAAATTGCCTTTTTAAGTTTCTCAGTATTTCTTCCATGAATAAAAAGGCGATGACCCTCTTTGGCTAATTTCAATGCTGTCAGCTTTCCAATACCATCTGTGCTGCCGGTAATTAATATACTTTTCATACTGTTGATACTTTTTCTTTATGAATAATTGGAAGTACTTTTTGTGCTATTTTTTCTAATGTTTTTTGCATATCAGCCGAGTTAAATCTCAGATTGAGAGCTACATGATTGACACCTATCTCTTCCAGTCTTTGAAGATGATCTAACAAGTAATTTACACCGAGCTCGTAGCCTAAAGGAATCGCAGTAGGTTTGGAGTTGTCGTTGTCATTTAAAACTACATACAGCGGTTGCATAAAAGGTTTGCTATGTGTTTGGTAAGTAGTTACCTGCTCCCTGTATTTCTCAATTGTAATTCTTTGGTTATAAATGTCTCTGGGATAATTCATCCAGCCATCTCCATGTTCTGCTATCCACTCTTGTGATTGACGACTATGACCTGTGATTAATAGGGGAATTTTCTGAGATACAGGTTTGGGCAAAAGGTCAATATGGCCTGATAAACTACCGTAGTTTTGTGTTTCCAAAGTAGGGAAATGTTCTTGTGTTTTTCTGATGTAGGCAAAAGACTCTCTGAAGAGTTCAGCTCGGTTTTCATAATTAATTCCCATCGCAGGATATTCTTCAAAACGATCACCGGAGGCCACTCCTAAAATAAGTCTTCCCTCAGAAAGCTGGTCAATGCTAGCTGCGGCCTTAGCCACATGAACCGGGTGATGTAAAGGCAAGGCAATACTGGAGACACCAAGGGCAATAGTGGATGTTTTTGCTGCCAGAAAACCCAGATACGTGAAAGGGTCAAAGGTTTGGCCTGCATCGCCAAATGATGGCACATTAAAAGGGACATCTCTTATCCATAGGGCTTTAAAACCTAGATCTTCAATGAATTGAACTTTCTCCAGATGGTTTTTCATGTTAGGTGCCGGGCCATTGGAGTAATTCTCAATGGGGATCACCAGTCCTACACTAAGCTGACCGGTTTTAAATACCGTGTTGAATCCTCTACTAATGTTTTCAAATGTTGGTTGACTAAAATGTACAGACATGTATGAGGTCTTTTTAATTTCAATACAAAAGTAGTCTGCTTAATCTGCTGAAATATGGTATCAGAAAAGGTGATTGATGTAATAATGTTGGTTTTGTTTAGGTGTTATTGTTGAAATACAACTTTGTAGCCATAATTTAGCCATATTATTTAAGTTAAAAGTTAATTCATGTATATAGAGCAAGCATTTAAACCTTTTGAGATACATATTCAAGAGTTAGATCATTGGGAGAAAAGACCTCATCAGCATAATTTCTTTGAGCTGGTTTACATAGATAAAGGAAAGGGTATGCAGTGCATAAACTCTATGGAGTTTCAATACGTGGCCGGGAATATCTTTTTGCTGCCACCGCTGGATTGTCATTCTTATAAAATAAAAGAAAAAACCACCTTCTACTTTATTCGTTTTACGGATGTTTATTTTACTCGTGAGGCACTGAATAGCCGATACGACGAGTGGTTTAAAAAGCTATCTTATGTACTCTCTAATTATAACAAGGTAACAGGTGATATTATTAAAAATCAATCGAGATTAGAAAGGGAGTTACTCGTGAATATGATCAAACAAATGCATCATGAATATCTTTCAAAAGATGAGTATTCTGAGACCATTATTGAAAGTCTCATGGTTAGCATATTAAATTTTCTGGCCAGAAATATAGAGAAAGGGTATGTAGGCGACAGCCAACACAAGGATTATAAGTTTGGTGAAATGATACGATACATTCAGCTGAATATTTACGATAAGGAGAAAATTACTCTCGAGCACCTGGCGAATGAATTCAATGTTTCACCAACCTATTTCAGCGAATATTTTAAGAAGCATTCTGAGTATTCTTTTCAGGAATATATCATGAAATCAAAGTTGAAACTGGCGGAAAACTACTTTAAGCACAGCGAGTTCTCGGTTAAGGAAATAGCGTACAAGTTAGGTTTTACCGACTCAAGCCATCTTTCAAAAACCTTTAAAAAGAATTACGGACTCACGATTCAGGAATTTAAAAAAGGCGATATGCAGGTGTGTGCAGGGTAGGACATTACAGAAGATACTTTTCAGCAAATTTACCGGGAGCCACACCACATTTTTTTGAGAATAAGCGGGTAAAATAAGCAGGGTCATCATAACCTAAAAGTTCTGCTACTTCTTTCACAGTTTTTTCCTGTCTTACCAAAATCCGTTTTGCTTCTAATAGAATTCTATCGTGAATTAAGTCTGTGGTGGTCCTACCAATGGTAGCCATAACAATTTTATTCAGATGTTTTGTGGAAACAGCCAGCATGGAGGCGTATTCTGATGCTTTTTTTATTGTAATGTAATGTAGATCTATCAAGGTCTCCAGTTTCCTGTATGTAGCCGGCATTTTTGAAACAGACAGTTCGGTAATGTTAATAGAGCCAAGGATTTCTCTGCCTAATTCTAAATAAAGTAAATCAATCAACCCAGCTACTTTTTGTCGTCTGTAAGGATGATTTTCCTTGTATTCTCTGAAGATGTTCTGCATATAATATTCAGGATACTCTAGCCCGGGCTTTATCGGTATTAAAGCAGGTTTTTGGACTGAAAAGAACATTGGGTACTCGCCCAGTTGCTGAATGGGATGGTACATTTGATAAAACTCAGCAGAGTGAAAAAAAATGTAGCCCTCAGGACTTTCGGTAAATTCCCAATGGTGAGTCTGTCCGGGTTGCATACAAAAAAGAGCCCCGGGTTCTATGCTGTACTCTCTGAAGTCTACCTCATGTTTTCCGCGGCCTTTGGTGAAGTATACTACCAAATAAAAATCATGTTTATGAGGAATCGTAATGGCTGTATGAAAACGCTCTAAATGATCAGAAAACGTATTGGCATAGAATTCTGTTTCTTCTAGCTGCTTGTCAAATTGAGTTAGGTTAAGTATGGGGTATAGGCTCATGCTTAAATTTGAATAGAAAGCGTGATTTGTCCAAGAGAAGGCGTGATAAATAGTGGCATAATAGGGCTTATGAACAGAACTTTGTTCAAAAAAACATGAGTCGTCTGTTCGCACTAATATCAGGAAAATGCCCCAATTGTGAAATGGGGAGAATCTATCAGAAGAGCCATTTCTTTTCATTCTCAAAAAATGGAAGAGCATTGTGCTCATTGTGATTTTAAATATGAAAAAGAACCAGGTTACTTTATTGGAGCCATGTATTTTAGCTATGGACTGGTAGTGGCTGAGCTCGCTTTTACTCTTGCATTTTCACAATTCTTCTTTGAAGAAGCTTTTGATATGCGAATTCTTTTAATCATGCTTGGCCAAATCCTTTTATTGGCTCCTTTTAATTACCGGATGTCGAGAGTTCTCTGGCTGTACATTTTTAACAAAAGGCGTAAACGTGAAGTGAGTTCACAAGTAGAGGAGAATTATTTCTCATAAGTTGTGGGATAATGCCTCATTTTCGAACTCATACAGTTAAAATTGCATTATCTTCTCATTCATGAAAAAGAAAATGACATCATCTCGTCTTGGTTGGTTACGAATTATTGGGTTTCTTGAAGGCTGCTCCTTCTTGTTATTCGCCATAACAATGCCCTTGAAATATATCTATGAAATGCCAAAGCCAAACCTCTATGTGGGCATGGCCCATGGATGGCTTTTTATTGCCTATATTACCCTGGTTTTACTGGTAACCGCAAAGTTGAAATGGGGGGTAAAAAACACCTTCTGGTCTCTGGCTGCTTCTCTCATTCCCTTTGGAACTTTTGTAGCAGACAAGAAAATCTTCTCCAGGTACTCTAAGGGGTAGTTCGTTGGTAATCAGTTATTAATTCTAAGAAGCTAAGTACTACTCAATCCTAACCTCAGGCTCTGTTGTAAGATAATTAAGGGACTGAAGAAACTCATCTGTCGCCAAGATGGTGGACTGATAATCTTCAAAATTTTTGTAATTAAAGAAGCCATGGCCCTTTCCTCCGTACAGATGAAGCAGACATTCGCTTCCTACTCTTTCCATCACTGTTTGGTAGTATCTCGCTGTTTCTACCGGAATCAAGTGGTCATTTGTTCCAAGAAACAGGAGGGTAGGAGGAGCTCCTTTTCTAATATTATGAAGTGGTGAAAAGCTAGCAAAGTCTTCTCCGATCCTCTCGAATCCATATCCGCCTTGTCCGTTATCAATCACCGGATTAAATAAAACAAGGGCATTGGGTAGAGCACTTACTGATAAATCATCAGATTCTTCATTATATTCAGTTATCAGAGCGGTGGCTGCGGCCAGATGGCCGCCGGCCGAGCCTCCGGAGGCAATGATTTTGGAAGGGTCTACTTGAAACCGATCCGCCTCTTCACGAATAAATCGAATGGCCGACTTTGCATCTTTCAACGATTCGAAAGGGCTGGTGCCTTGTCTTTGTTTTACGCGGTAATCTGCCAAAAAACAGACAATGCCTCGCTGAGCAAAATATTTGGCATGAGGCTCAAACTGGGTAATGGAGCCTCCGTTCCAGCCACCACCAAAGAAAAATACCATGGCAGGGTATTTTTTGTTAGGCATCAGTGACGGCGAATACACGACCATACTTAGACTGACAGAATCCACTTGCTTGTAGATAATTTCTTTCTGGCTAAAAGCACTGATTGAAATAAGTAAAAGAAGAGTGCTGATTGTGCAAAGCGTTCTTGTTTTCATACCTGAGTTCAATAGGAGAATTTTTTAAAGTCATTCAGAGCGTCATTTTTTCATGAAATCGAATTCAATTTCCATTTCTTCATTAGAGACTGAAGCTGAAAAACCGCTGGCAGTTTTGTAGTAAACTATCTTTTTTGGAAAATCATGGTTGGGATTTTCAGCAACAAACGAAGCAGAATCATGCTCGGTGATCGTAAAAATAGTGGGGGTTTCGTTTACGCCACGGATGGTTAGTTGCCAATTCCCCTTGACCTGATGGAGAGTCATCAATTCCTTAAAGGTGGTATCTGTACCCATCAGAGTAAATCCTAAGCCCTCCAGTTGCTGTTTGGATACCTTTTTCCACTGCTCATAGGTTGTTTTCCCTTCAGCGTTGTTGGTTCGTTCCCATTGACCTAGCAGCCAGTCATAATCTGTCTTGGGCTCTTCAGAGCAAGAGCCAAGGAGATTTAATAAAAGAAGTAGCTGCCAAAATTTCATTGATTGAAGTTAGTAAGAAGATGTGCAGCATGGAAACAAAATACTTTTTTAGGCCAATTTTCCTTTCAAAAAGTCGGCAGTGTAGTTTCCTTCAAGCTTAATCATTTCTTCCGGAGTTCCTTCAAAACACAGTTGGCCACCTTCTTCGCCACCTTCAGGCCCCAGGTCTATGATCCAGTCGGCACATTTAATTACCTCCATATTGTGTTCTATAATGATGACAGAATCGCCTTGCTCTATCAAAGCGTTCATTGCTTTCAATAATTTCTGAATATCGTGAAAATGTAGCCCGGTAGTAGGTTCATCAAATATGAACAGGGTCTTTCCTTTATCAGAATTTCCTTTACCCAAGAAGAAGGCCAGTTTTACTCGCTGTGCCTCTCCACCAGATAACGTGTTGGAGGATTGTCCTAAACGAATATAGCCCAAACCTACATCCTGAAGCGGAAGTAATTTTTCATAGAGTTTTGGCTGATTGTCTTCAAAGAAATCTAAGGCTTCATCAATGGTCATATCCAGAATGTCTGCTATGTCTTTATCCTGATATTTGACTTCCAGCACTTCTTGTTTAAAGCGTTTCCCATGACAGCTTTCACAAACCAACTTAACGTCTGCCATAAACTGCATCTCTATGGTTTGCTCACCTTCACCGGCACAGGCTTCGCAGCGGCCACCGTCTACATTGAACGAAAAGAAAGCAGGTTTATAGTCTCTTTGTTTAGCCAGGGGCTGATCTGCCATGAGTGCCCTGATGGTGTCATATGCTTTTATGTAAGTTACCGGGTTAGATCGGCTCGACTTCCCAATGGGGTTCTGGTCTACCATTTCTACCTTAGAAATACGACTCATGCTGCCCGTAAGCTCCTGGTGTTTTCCGGCATCGTGGCTGTATTCTCCTTTAAGTCTAGAGAGGGCAGGGAAAAGTATTTTTCTCACTAAAGTAGATTTTCCAGAACCGCTGACACCTGTGACTACGGCCAGTACGCCCAATGGAAACTTGACATCAATGCTTTTGAGGTTATTCTCTGTGGCTCCGTTTACCTTGATAAAATCAATGGCTTTTCTTCTGTGGGTAGGCACTTCTATTTTATCCCGCCCTTTTAAGAAGCGGATGGTATGAGAAACCTCATTAGTGCCTGCTTTGGCGATATCGTCTTTATTTCCCTGAAATATGAGCTCACCACCTAAATTACCGGCATCCGGGCCAATGTCAATGATCTCATCAGCGGCCTCCATGACCTCTTCTTCATGTTCTACCACAATAACGGTATTTCCTATATCTCTCAATGATTCCAATACCGAAATGAGTTTTTGGGTGTCACGCGGGTGCAGACCTATGCTGGGTTCATCCAAAATATACATAGAACCTACCAATGCAGAGCCCAGTGAAGTGGCCAGCTTTATTCGCTGAAACTCTCCGCCGGAAAGTGAAGATGTCAGTCTATTCAAGGTCAGATACCCTAGTCCTACACGTTCCAGGTATTCCAGACGATTGTTAATTTCAATCAGTATACGCTTACTGATGGTTTCCTGTTGTTTGGCTAGTTTCAGATTCTCAAAAAAGACACGGGCCTTTTTTACAGGCATCAGCACCAAATCTGTGATGGAATGCCCATCAATTTTTACATACGAAGCGTCTTTTCTTAATCTTGAGCCTCTGCAATCAGGGCAAACCGTACGGCCACGGTATCGGCTGAGCATTACACGGTATTGTACTTTATACGTTTGCTTCTCTAAATCTGCAAAGAAGGCATTCAGTCCGGCAAAATATTCATTTCCTTCCCAGACTAGTCGTTGCTCTTTCTCTGTCAAATCCTGATACGCTCTGTGAATCGGGAAATCGAAACGAATGCCGTTTTTAATAAGCGGAGCCAGCCAGTCGCTCATGCGTTCTGTTCTCCATGGGGCAATAGCCCCTTCAAAAATGGACAATGACTTGTCAGGAATAACCAGATCTTCGTCTAAGCCTAAAACCTTACCAAAGCCATCGCAGGTTTTGCAAGCCCCATAGGGATTGTTAAAGGTGAAAAGATTGACTGAAGGTTCTTCAAAAATGATTCCGTCTCTCTCAAAACGATCGGAAAAACCCTTCTTTTCTTTGCCCATGATTTCCACGCGGCAGTCGCCCTCTCCTTCAAAAAAGGCCGTTTGGATGGAGTCAGAAAGTCGGTAGGAGGTGTCTTCATCGGGTTCGTCGTTTTCGTCTCTTTTAACTACGGCACGGTCTATCAATATTTCAATCTCCGCCTTTTTATCGTAGGCCCCGGTTTCCAGCAGTTCTTCTATTTGATTGATTTCTCCATTAATGGCTACTCTGTTAAAACCTTTCTTCAGCAGCAAATCCAGCTCTTTTTCCAGTGTTCTGCCTTCTGCAATTTTTAAGGGTGTTAAAATCATGATGCGTTGCCCTTCTTCAAAACTGAAGATATAGTCAATCACATCTGTGACGGTGTCTTTTTTGACCTGCTTTCCTGAAACGGGTGAGTAGGTTTTGCCCGCACGGGCAAAGAGTAACTTTAAATAGTCATAGATTTCTGTGGTAGTACCTACTGTGGACCTTGGGTTTTTGGTACTCACTCTTTGCTCTATGGCAATGGCCGGAGATACTCCGCGGATGTAATCTACTTCAGGTTTTTCCATGCGGCCCAAAAACTGCCTGGCGTAGCTGCTCAGGCTTTCTACGTACATTCGCTGGCCTTCGGCATACAATGTATCAAAGGCCAAAGAGGACTTGCCGCTACCCGAAAGTCCGGTAATGACAGTCAATGTATTCCTTTGAATGGCTACGTCAATGTTTTTGAGATTATTGACACGGGCACCTTTTATGATGATGTATTTTTTAGGATCAAGTAGACTTACGTCTGTGGCTTTTTCTTTCGACATCCGGTTTTTCTATGGAGTAATCCGCAAATATAGGAAATCGTGACGGGCAGAGAACCCTTTGCTAAAAATCTCCCCAGGATTTAACAGCAAGGAAATTTTGAAAGCTTACCTTTGCGGCATGAACAGAAAAGCAGTCATTTTTGATATGGATGGCGTTATTTGCCATACCAACCCGTATCATTCTAAAGCCTTCAGGGTTTTCTTTCAAAAAAGAGGGCTGAATCCTACCGATCAGGAGTTTGCAGAGCACATGTTTGGCAAAAGCAACAGTTATATCTTAAAGCACTTTCTGGGCAGAGAGATTGTAGGCGAAGAGTTTAAGGCCATGGAAGAAGAGAAAGAGGGCCTTTTTAGAGAAATCTATGCTGAAGACATTGAACCCATCGGCGGATTCATGAGCTGGCTGGAGGCCTTAAAGCAGGAAAGTTTTATGACAGGGGTAGCCACCTCAGCCCCAAGGGCCAATTTAGACCTGATTATGGGTCGTTTGGGTTTTGAACCCCACATGGAGTCTATTCTGGCTTCAGAAGATGTTACCAAACATAAGCCTGATCCGCAGGTGTATTTAAAATCAGCGAATAATCTGAAGGTAGAACCAACAAACTGTGTGGTTTTTGAAGATTCGTATTCGGGTGTTTCGGCAGCTATTAATGCGGGAATGAAAGTAGTGGGAGTGCTCAGCAGCCATAGCAGACAAGAGCTGCCACCTTGTAATCACTACATCGAGACTTACGCTGATGTAGATTTAACTACCCTGAATCAACTACTGGAATTATGATAAAAATAGAACATGTGGCTTTGTATTGTCAGGATTTAGAAGGCATGCGTTCATTTTATGAAAAGTATTTCGGCTGCCAGAGCAATGAGAAGTACATCAATGAAAAGAAAGGTTTTGCTTCCTATTTTTTGCAATTCTCAGAAGGAAGCCGATTAGAAATAATGACCAAAACGGGAATGGAACAAGGCATGCCTAACCGTTTGGAATACATGGGTTTGACCCACCTGGCTATTTCTGTGGGCTCAAAAGAAAAAGTGGACGGCCTGACCGAAGAATTAAGAAAAGATGGCTACGAGGTTATTGGCGAATGCCGAACCACCGGAGACGGCTACTATGAGAGTGTAGTGGCAGATCCGGAAGGAAACAGAATTGAAATTACTATTTGATTCTGTCCATATTTTAAACCAGCAAGTTGAAACACCTTACTCAAGATTTTTTAGGAAACAGACAAAGCCGGGCCATTGGCTCTGCATTTTTTTCAATAGGTTTTTTGTTTGGCTCCTGGGCCACGTTTATCCCCTTTGTGAAAGAACGTTTTGGCTTCAATGATGCAGATCTGGGATTGATCCTGCTGGCCATGCCCATTGGCTCTGTGACCATGAATCTGGTAGGTGCCTGGCTTGTTTCCAGAATTGGCATGAAAACGACCGCCATAGCCGGAATGATAGGAATGGCTCTGGCCTTTACAATTCCTTTGAATTCTTCTGTGGTTTACCTGCTGCCGGTAGGCCTGTATTTTTGCGGAGCAGGAATATCCATTACCAATATTGCCATCAACATGGGTGTGACCAATATTGAGGCTGATCATAAGATCAATATCATGAGCACCTGTCATGGAATGTTTAGTATAGGCCTGATGATAGGCTCACTGCTGGCCAGTGTAGGAAGAGGCATGGGGGCTAATCCTGGTTATTATATAGCTGGCATTGCCATCATAGTCATTTTGCTGGCCCTTTCCGTAAAACCAACCATTTTTAAAATAGTAGAAGAAGTAGAGACGCACGCCGCGTCGGCTTCTAAATTTATTCTGCCTACAGGAGCCTTTTTGTTGATGGTTTTGATTGGGGTCTTTGGGAATATTGCAGAAGGCACCATGGCAGACTGGAGTTCTGTATACATGCGTGATGTCGTGAAAACGAGTCCGTATTTTGTTGGTTGGGGGCTTTCCGGTTATTCATTGTTTATGGCTCTGGGCCGATTGTATGGCGACAGCCTTATCCCTAAGATTGGAGCCAATAAAGTGCTTATTTACGGTGGACTGCTCTCTGCTTTTGGCATTGGCATGGCCTTGATATATCCTGCTACTGTAACGGCCATTATTGGTTTTGCTATAGTAGGAGCAGGGGTGTCTTGTGCTGCACCTATTCTCTATGCCAGTAGTGCCCGGGTACCCGGAGTGAGCAAAGGCACAGGCCTGGCGGTACTGAATACCTTTGCCATGGGTGGTTTTATGGCGGGTCCTGTTTTGATCGGTTTTGTTTCTGAAGCTACCAGTTTATCCTTTGCCTTTGGCATCGTGATGCTCCTGGCTTTGGCTTGGGCCTATCTTTCATCCAAAGTGAAATTATTCTAGTCTCGGCTACCTGAGGTCTGTGTAGGCGTGTTGATAGCCCTGCTTTATTACTTCTCTGATGTCTGAGGAGGTGAAACTGGTTAAAGCAATATGCACCGGCTCCAGCGGCCTGATCACCTTTAATGATATCTTCTTATTGAGCGTGAAACCCGCAATAGACATCAGATTTTCATTGTAATTCTCTGCCCAGCTGATGTCATTGTTTTCAAACTGATTGACAGAGATGTCTTTGATTCGCTCAATTAAGGCAAAGAAAGAACGGTAATTGATGGGCTCCAGTTGTCTTTTCTCAGGGTGTGTAGCTATGGCATAAATTTCTGTGGCACCGTCTTCAATAGCTTTTTTGATAGGCACTACTTCGCGGAGTCCGCCGTCAAGATAAACCTGTCGGTAATCACCGCCAATCTGTATTGCCGGCATGATGATGGGTAATGAACTACTGGCTCTCAGGTAATCCAGAAAATGCTCTTCCATGGGGTCTGCGTAGTGCATTTGCCCGGTGTTTACATTCACCGCCCCCACTTTTAAACGTATAGGGCTTTTTCTTAGATGCGTAAGATTAATATGCTCTCTGAGTTTTTCGTGAAGTGGGTTGGTATCCAATAAACCATCAAAACGGCTTAAAATGGTATCAATGCCCAGCATCCATTTGGATTTTAGAATACCGATGTCACTGGGTCTGGTGATGTTTTCAATCCAAAACTGAATTAATTTTTTATTGACAATTTCCCAGTCTATGCTGCCGTTTTCAGAGTACTGCTTTCCGGCTTCATTGACTATGTATGAGCTATTTAAGGCTCCGGCAGAGATACCATAGACCATGTCGGGTTTAAATCCCTTTTCTAAAACAGCTTGTATGGCTCCTGCCTGCCATGCTCCTTTTAAGGAGCCACCACCTAGCACTAGTGCTTTCATTTTTAATGAATTGTCTTTTACCGTGAAATTATAGGATTATATAACCTCACAGATATATATTGATTTCTGTGAATGCTAAATTACTTTTTTGCGTTGTAAAATTGCGTAAATATCTAAAAACAGAGCTTTTTTAACCCTCGGCACGCTTAATGCCCATCAATATAAAAGACATACAGGCTCCTATCGCTCAGGAGATGAAAGAGTTTGAGCAAAAGTTCAGGAAGTCCATGAAGACAGATGTGATGCTTCTGGACCAAATCATGAGATACATCATTCACCGTAAGGGAAAGCAGATCAGGCCCACCTTTGTGTTTCTTTCTGCCGGTATGAATGGCCAGATTACCGAGGCGACTCACCGCGGTGCAGCCCTCATTGAACTGCTTCATACCGCTACCTTGGTACACGATGACGTGGTAGATGACTCGAACTATCGTCGTGGCTTTTTCTCTATTAATGCTCTTTGGAAAAACAAGATAGCTGTGCTGGTAGGAGATTACCTTCTGTCCAGAGGATTGCTTTTAAGTGTCGATAATGAAGATTTTGACCTCTTGAAACTGGTATCTACTGCGGTAAAAGAAATGAGTGAAGGGGAGCTTCTGCAAATAGAGAAGGCCCGTAAACTGAACATTTCAGAAGAAATATACTATGACGTCATTCGTCAAAAAACAGCCTCGCTGATTGCCTCTTGTTGTGCCGTAGGTGCCGCCTCTGCCGGAGTAGATAAGGACCTCATTGAGAAAAACAGATTACTAGGCGAGAAAATAGGTATGGCGTTTCAGATCAAGGATGATCTCTTTGATTATGGTGACGAAGAAATAGGTAAACCAACCGGTATAGATATCAAGGAAAAGAAACTCACCCTGCCTTTGATCTATACACTGAACAATGCCAGCAGATCTGAGCGTAATCACATCATTAATTTGGTGAAAAGGCACTCTAACAAACCCGCTAAAGTGCAGGAGGTGATTTCTTTTGTCAAAGCCTCTGGTGGTATAACCTATACCAAAGAAGTCATGAGCACTTATGTGAATGAGTCTTATCAGATTTTGAAAGAATTTCCTGACTCCTCCTATAAAAAGGCTCTCAAGATGCTGATTCAGTACACTATGGAACGTACTAAATAAACAGAAAGTACAGTAAGTTTTGGTTATTTTAAACTTTCAATAAATAATGAAAGTTAATATTCTGCTAAATTAGCCTTCAAAACACCGACAATCGCAGGTGGTTTTTTTAACTTGCCAAAAAAATAACACTCGTGAACAAATTCCTTCTTATACTTCTTATAGCAGCCACATCCTGCGTGGCACAGTCGCCCAAAAACAAAATGGCAAAAACTGCTGCAAAGCCTAAACTTGTGGTGGGCATAGTAGTAGATCAGATGCGGTACGAATACCTGAGCCGATTTGAGTCTAAATACTCTGAGGGTGGTTTTAAGCGAATGATGAACCAGGGCTTTAACTGCAAGAACAATCAATACCATTATGCTTCTACCGTAACCGGGCCGGGTCATGCTCACGTATACACAGGAAGTTCACCTGCCATTACGGGTATTGTAGGAAACGATTGGTACGAGAAGGTAATCAACAAAAGAATGTATGTGGCCTATGACAGTACGGCCACTCTGGTAGGAGAGGGGAACGACAGAGCAGGCATGATGTCTCCTAATAATATGAAGGTAACCACCATGACAGACCAGCTGAGAATTCATACGCAGTTTGGTTCTAAAGTCATTGGTGTAGCCATTAAAGACAGAGGAGCTATTTTGCCGGCAGGGCATACAGGTACGGCCTATTGGTTTGATGCCTCGTCTGGCAACTGGATCACCAGTAACCACTACATGGAGCAATTACCTGCCTGGGCCCAAGCCTTTAATGACAAAGATGTGGCTCAGCAATACACTAACCTTACCTGGGAGCCTTTGATGCCTATTGAAAATTATACCGAGAGTGAAGAGGACGATCAGCCCTATGAAAACAGTATTTCCGGCGAACCGAAAGCGGTTTTTCCTCATAAAATAGAATTAGGTTCTTTGGCTTCTACGCCATGGGGCAATACCCTGACACTTGATTTTGCTCTGGAAGCCATGAAAAACGAAGGTTTAGGTAAAGGTAGCTATACCGATTTCCTGGCCATCAGCTTTTCTTCGCCAGACTATGCAGGCCATGCTTTTGGGCCACAGTCTAAAGAAGTAGAAGACATTTACCTACGTTTAGACCTGGAAATGGAAAGACTCCTTAAAGAACTGGACAAACAAGTGGGTGAAGGGAACTACACGGTATTTTTAACGGCAGACCATGCCGTGGCGGAGATTCCGGCTTTCCTGAAAAAGCATGATGTTCCCACAGGCTTATTTATAGGCAACGAAGTAGAGAAGGAGGTTGAAGCTCTTCTAGTAAAGAAATTTGGCGAAGGTAACTGGCTGCTCAGTTCGCAGAATTATCAGCTGTATATGAATATGCCACTGCTGGCAGAAAAGGACGTAGAGCTTGAGGATATCTACGAAGTATTGCATCCGGTTTTAACCATGAAGCCGGGTATTTATCAGTTGGTTAACCTGAGAGATGGCGAGTTTGGCTCTATTCCTACTTACTATCAGGGTTTGCTTGAAAACCTCTACAATCCCAAAAGAAGCGGGGAGTTCATTATCCTGGTAGAGCCGGCCTGGTTTCATGGCTACACCAAAGGAACCACACATGGTAGCATGTGGGCTTATGACACGCACGTTCCGCTTTTGTTTTACGGAGCCGGTGTGAATCAGGGAGCTACGGCCAGACCTACGCAGATTGCCGATATCGCCAGCACCATCAGTCAAATCTTAGGCATTCAGGAACCGAACGGTAATTTAGGTCAGCCTATACTGGAGGTACTGAAATAAGGAAAATAAAGACGTTTACAAAAGGCCATGAATCTCTGAAAAAAGATTCATGGCTTTTTTTATGTTTAGACAATGATGCCTAAACCGTAATGGTAAGGGTAATTGTAGACTTGCTTGCCGGTGTCTTTGGCCAGATCTATCACCGCTCTTCTGACTGCCGGAAAGCTCTCTGTATCATGAAAAATGCAGCACTTGCTGTGTTTTACGGCCCATAGCCCACACTCGTAAGTCTCTTTGTAATCATGCACTATGTCTACATGAGCAAAATCGTATTGCTGGTTGTCCTGCTTTATGTAGTCTCTGTAATCAGATTTGATGAGTTCAATGTTCTTGTACTGTGCCACAGATTTCTTTGCTTCGGCAAAATGATCTGTCTTTAAACGGGAGTGCTTGTCACCTGTAAAGAGGTCAATGCCTTTTACGTGTTTAAAGTAATTAGAGAACACCACAGAAGAGTAGCCATATTCTGTACCAAATTCAATACAGCTCTCTCTGCCTATCTCAAATCTGTCAAGAATATCTTCAATGACCTGCTCCAGACCTTTCCAGGAAGAACTGACCTCCAGAATGTTTTCCGGCATCTGTAGTTTAGCAGGAACATAGGTTTCAATAGGATATTTCTTTCTGGCTATTGCCCGTCTGATGATGGATCTTAATCCCATAGTGCATTTGAATTTTTAAAGAAAAGCCTCAGAGTCTACTGTACTGCTTAAGACCTTCTGCGTATTGAATCACGAAATTAGTTGTTTTCCCGAGAGCCTGAACAAAATGGCTGGTATAATTAAGGGAGAAGGGTGTTTAGAAGGGGTTTGGGATGATTTTTTTAACGTTTTGCATCTTGCCGCAGTGGGGATTTTGGAGCACTTCAATATTAACCAAGAACAAACTTTGATAGATGCACAGAGCTTGATTTAACCACTGAACCGCCACTTTTGGGTAGGTGCTGTTGGGTGCTGGCCTTCTTTTCGTTATTTGGTTTCGTTATATTTTAAACCTAAAAATCTATTGTCCTTCGTAAAACCAGCTCGTTTTAAATCGTCAACCTCAAATAGTAATTTTCCGTTTCTGGATGCTGATTCAATCAAATCACTATTGAGTGTAACGATATACTGAAATTCATTTGGCGTTTTGCTATTATATTCAAATAAAAAGTTCAAACTTTTCTCTATTGAATCATCATCTTCAAAAATATTGTCGTGGATTAAGAATCTAGGATGATTTTTTCGTGTATGTTCATTCAACATTAGTGAAATGTCGTAAATAAACACTTTCATTCTTTCTGTAGAATGACTGCCGTCATCGTCAGTTCTCATTATAAAATCGACAACACTTTGATTTTTGGTTGTTTTAATTTCAAAATGAGCTTCACGATTACCCATTATTCTCTCGTGAATGCTCAGGATAGACTCTTTAAAGCTCTTTAATGTTTCTTGATTTTTGTAGATCTCTTCTTCCAAGTCAGAAATCAAAACCGCTTTTTCCGCTTCAAGTTTCTTTTTGTCTCTTTCTGATTCATCATATTTTTGAATCAATGAACGTAAATTATTTAGCTCCCTATTCTTCTCGTTAAATACTCTAATTGAAGTCTTTAGGTCTTTTAGTACCTCGCCATTGTCCAGTAATGAAATCTTTTCAGAATATTCTTCATCAAGTTTCCTAACAATTGAATTAATCTCAGAAAGTTCAGATTTCAAACTTGTCAAGCGATCATTTACAATTGTATTTCTAAAACCATCAATTTTATTTTTAAACTCTTTCAAATCATCCAAAGACTTTTCAACTAAATCGCCAAGTCCTTTCTTGAATTGATTAAAAATTATTTGAATTTCATTTTCATTAATACTTTCAGGTTTAGGGAATGAATCTATTTGCTTAATCTCAAATTTAATTGCTTGTTGTTTCGTTCTTAAATCTGCTAACTTTGCTTCTAACTTCACTAAATCTTCTTGTATTAATTCAAATGATTCATTAGTTTTCAACTGTTCAATTGCCTTATTTACCTTGCCAACTTCACTTTCTAATTCATTTAGGTGTGCTTTGGCATCTTGAATTTTAATTTCATTGTTATTTGTTACAAGCTTTTTAGTTTCTGAGTGAAAAGTATTTTTCTTTTTTAAATCATCATTTAAGGATTTAATCTCTGTATATTTTTGAAGACCTACATTTAAAAAGAAAAGATGAGGACTATAATCCGAGGGAATAGATTTGTTTGTATCAAAACATTTTATTAAGTCTTTAAACTCAGAGCGTTCATCACGAATTATAGGTTGTAATAAATTTCTAAAACTCAATCTTTTTGTGTTTGCTGGATATTTTTCAAAGTATAGATTACCAAGATATTCTGACGCATCATCAAGCTTGTCAAAATGAATATGTTCTCCATTTATTTGAATTGATACCTGCTCAGGTTTACTAATAGAACGAGAGATTATAACCTTCTTATTATTAAATTCAAAATCCAATTTTATTTGGCTATCAATAATTTCAGCATTTTTCTTGGGTATTAGGTTTAGTCGGCTATCAGATATTCTTTTTAAAAGGCAAAAGTTTATAAATTCTATGCAAACGGATTTTCCAACGCCAATTTTCTTATTTGTTTTTTCTGATTTTTCACCCATAATGATATTAACTCCAAAATCGAATGAAATTGGGGTGAATATTTCAGGCTCACTATATAGTTTATTGATTTTAATCATTCTTGTTTTTGATGTATATAAAAGGTTCTTTAAAATCAATTATACCTGATGAATACAAAAACGCTAGACCAAAAAACAAATGCCTATAACGAGATATATTATGTTTCTTAAGTTCTTTAGATACCTCGAAAATAGAAATCTTATCGACTTTCTGTTTCTGAATTTGTTTCAAAATCAGAGAGGCAACATATACGGAAGAAGTCTTTAAATTTTCGTCTTTAGACACTAACATATATTATTTGTTTGGAAAAACATTGCATTTAATTAATTCAGCAAGTAGGTAAAACTTTATCGCTTGCTTGTCAAACGTAACCCCATTTGAAGAAAGTTTTCCATAAAATAGCTCAACAAGAGAATGGAGAGCAAGTTTTGGATTATTATTTTCTTTTGTTAATATGATATCACTTTCATCTTTCAAAAAAGCGGAAATTATTTCGGCTTCTACACCATCAATTTTTGATGTTGCTTCAACCAAAGCACCATTGTATTTGGCATATAATTCTGAATATTGTTGTTTAAGGTAGTCTGAATGCTCACTAAACCTAATTTCAATTTTGTTCTTTGGGTCAACATTAATCGCTTTATCGATAATTACTCTATTCTTATTTAAACTAAGATAATTTATGAGCTCCATAATTGTTTCAACTTCTGAACATTCTGTTTTACGTCTCTCGGTCAATACATTTTTGTTCAAAAAGTCCGCTATGCCCTTTATTGTGTCAATTTCAGTAATGTCATTGATTATAGCTAGAAGTCTAGTGATATCTAAAACATCTTCTTTATGATTAAAGTTGTTTCCAAATTTTGTCCGGTAATATTTGGCATCTTTTGAAATGAGCAATATTTGTAGTTTATAATCTTTGTTTTCTGGCTTGGCGAAAAAACCGTCAATTGCTTCCTTTATTTTGATATTGTCATTCTGAGAAGTAACCTGAATCGCCTGTTTGTTGACCGTATCAATTAGGTCTATATGAGCGTAATTATTGCGTTCAAAATTTGTATTGGTAAATTTAAAACCAATTAAATTGAAGAAGTCTCGATAAAAATTTTCTGCAATAACATTAATGTCAGTAAGATTCAGTGTATTAAATGCAGTAACCTCTGTCTTTAAATAAGAAAGTCTCCTAATAATTAATGATACGTAAGATTGTCTGTTGTCCATTTACTTTGCAAAGATATTCCTTCTAAAAAGTTGTTTTTAAAAATTTCATTTTATTTCTTGTCGTTGTCTTTAATAGGCTTGCACCCAACGATTGGGCTTTAAGTAGTGGCGGCTTAATCGGATGGATGATTGCACTACACGTGAGCCAAATCTTTTATTTGTCTCGAATTGGATTGTTCTACTTTACGTCAAATCAAAGATTTGGCGGTGCTTCAAGTGGGTTGAATATGTCGAGTTACTCATTACCAGCCATTACTTAAAGCCTTGTGTTATAGATTTTAATCCCATATTTGTTCGAGAAATTTTTTGGCAACATCAAATTCTACATCAGATGAAATATCTTTTGAAAGTACTTCATTGACCCATTTTGGTCCGTGATTACCTACAGATTTTACAAATCCTTCCAGTTCACCTACTTCCAAAATCAATAATCCTTTAGACTTTACAATCAATTGTAATCTTTCAAAAGCCTGAGTTGCTTGACCACTTGGAATGAAAGGTTTTCCAATGCCTTTTGCAATATTCCAAACTGATGCCTTTTTCAAAACTTGTTGAATTTTAATAATGTCAGACTTAGGAAATATTCTTTCATTGGATTCATTAAAAATGTCTTTTACCTCTTTTTTTACTTCATCTGTTAGTAAATCGGGTTTTTTACTTTCAATTGCCTGTTTAACAATATTCCAATCTTTCTCGATTTCATCCCATGAACCACCTAAATCTTCAAAGATTTCTTTTATTGGATATATGTTGTTTAACAAGTCAAAGTCTGAGATTACTTTAATGGGAACGTTTAACTTATTTAATGCTTTTATTACTGTTGGCATTCTATGTTTCCCTCCACAGTGAATAAAAAGAAAATCGGGGACGGGAGTATTCTTTTCCTCACATATATTTGACAAGATTGCTGTGAAAAATCTACAATCTGAATCACTTTCACATAAGATAACTTTTGAATGAAATAACCCATTTAAAATATTTGAGTGTCGCAAAATTGAATCACTCCATATTTTTTTTAATTCTAAATTTGTCAATTCATGAACCTTATTGATATTACCATCTCTCTGAATACGAATAATTCTTAATTTGTTATCATCAGACTCTAATAAGCCTTGTAAGAAGTCTTGACTATGAGTTGCGATAAACATTTGTCTATCAGATGGTAAATCTTTTGAAAGCATTTTGCCTAAAAAACGTGACTGCGGAGGATGCAAATAAGCTTCAGGCTCATCAATAAAAAGTATGGAATATGAGGAAACGAAAGCATTTAGGAGAACTCCAACAAAGCTTCGCATTCCATCACCTTGTTCATGTAGTAAATCAAGTTTTTCTATTTCTTTTATATAATTTATTGAATGCATTTGCTCTCCAATTTGCGGAACTGGTCGTTGTCCAACATAAAGAGGTACTTGATTTCCGGCATTCCTATGAACAATTAAATCAGTACCAAATGCCTTATAAAAATAATCACTAAACCTTAACTCTAATGTGTCATCTTTTTGTAAGTTATGAATCGGGTGTTCAGAAGCTTGTTGAGTTAAATGAATATTTTGCGGTGGATTAGATGCTTGAATTCTATTCTCAGTTGAAAGTCTGTTTACAAAATAAGGTTGCATCCCTTGTAAACCAATACCTATATTTTTAAAGAAGTAATCTATATTGCTGGCATTCAAATTATATCTAAATCCGCTGTAAGTAACATTTAGCCCCTCTAATTTCTTTAAAGAGCTATTTTCTAAATCTTCAATAAAATCAGCCTTATCACCACTAATCTTGAATGTCAAGCCTTTTAATACTTTACTTTTGACTTCTTTTTCGTTATTGAGTCTTTGTTCTGCTTCTCGAAGCGTAGCACTTTTTCCTGAATTGTTAGCACCTACTAAAACCACAATGTCGTTCTTTTCAAAATTAATTGTAGAATCATCGCTAAATGTTAAGCTATCAATCCAAACTTGGGTCTTCATATCTTGTTTCTTTATTATCTATAACATTAGTATATACGAACATAAGCCTCGGAGTTGCGTCTATATCGTTATTGCCTACCCACTTTTAGCTAATGTGAATCTAATTTTATCAAAGTTAAAAAATCCACTAAACTAAACGGCTGAATTTTAAACTATTGATTTATCGGTATAGTTTTGGGGCAAATAAAGGGTTTTAAGGCAGTTTGGGGTAGTCTTGCCTTATTCTTTTGAAGGGGAATTTACGGTATTCTCACTCCGTCTATCGTAACGCTTAGCTATATAGGTAGCATGGGTTTTGTTGAGAGATTTATGCGGCTCAGATAAAGAGGATGCTAAACTAGAGGAGGGGTAGCTTTTCTTGATATCGTTATGGAGGGTTTTATCAAGAAAATTTCAGCTAATCGCTAAGAATAACCTCAGACCAGCTCATATCCAAAAATATGATTGCGATCTGTAATTCTTCTCTCTCGCCCCTGTGCTAACACCTGCTTAGCGGCTGTTAATCCATTCTTGTCATGCAGAGCAATTCATCATCTGATTTATACCATTCTATACACGCTCGTTCCTTATCTGGACATGTACTGCCGAGGAGTTCTTCAAAAACGTGCTTAACTGAGTCTGTTTTGCTCATCCAATCAAAGATGGTGCGGGTAGCATACTTGCCTTTGGGTATAAGCAATTTCTCGTACTTGGTCTTATTTACTTCACTGCCATCAGGTACAGAGACGCTTGCGTAGTATTGTATGTTTCCATCTTCAGCCACCCAGCTGATGCCATAGTATGAGTGACTGTCTCCAAAAGCGTCCATTAAGATGTCGAAAGCCTCTTTAATTCCTAGAGGGAAAGTCTTCACATGAAGGCCGAATAATAGGATATCTTCCTGTTGGTTATATATTTCCATGGCTGCAATTTTTATGACAAAAATACACTTAGAAGATTTCAGGGATAGGGTGTTCTTACGACAAAACAAAGGGCAAACTGCGAATAAATAGCATTCAATTAAAATAAGCAGCTCGTATGGTTTGAGATAGAAATATTGATAAACCTATGCAGAAGTTAGCTGTAAGGATTGACTGTTTAGGGACCGGTGGTAATAGTAGTATGCCTGATCTAAACTCCGCTGCTGTCCGTGGCATTCAATTTTTCAGAATTTCATCTGTGTATATGGAACGATATTTTTCAGGAAATTCAATCTGTACTCCATGTGTTCCATTCTCGAATAAGTACCATTTTTTTGATGGTGCCACAAGGGAATCAAAATAAGCCTTTGCCACAGTCATTTCTGTAAAGTGATCGTTGTCTCCGTGCAATATGTAAACGGGCACTTCCAGTTTCGGAACATCTCGCATTAGATTTATATCAATGGCTGTAGATTCTAAAATCTTAGAAGCAGGATAATATGAACCGGGTTCACTGACCATATCCGTAAATTTTTCGTTAAACGTCAATCCCTTATCCATAAACATTTTTAGGAGAAGTTTGGAGCCGAGATCAGCTTTGAGCGGAGCATATTTCAGCACAATAGATCGTTCTATTTCCACTCCATTAGTAGAATGATTAGAATATGGAGGTCTCCCAATTTGTTCTAATAAACTGATAGATAAAGTATCATTACGTTTTTTGGCTTCTGTCATGACAAAATCATATGACAATTCTTCAGAAAGGGCTTGGTTTGCCATTAATCC
>JANSYO010000325.1 GCA_024742395.1 Cytophagales bacterium | reverse complement strand
TCAGTTTCTCCATCCATCTTATTGATGGCTCTATCTATCTTTACTAAGGCCGTATCTAAAGGTAGCGTCTGAAGTGATTCTCCTTTAGATAAGCCATATACCTCCAGTTCCCTATTCTGTGCTTTTAGTTCGAGTGAACACAGAACTGATAAAAGAATAAGCAACGTTCTTTTACCTATCTTAATTGATTGACTTCTCATTGAAAAAACAGTGGCTTTAAAATAGTAAAAGCAATGTACCCCATTTTAATGAAGACAAAAAATTACTAATTAGTCTTACGACTAGCAGAAGTCAAGGTTTTACAGTGATTGGCTAGTTGTCTATGCTTTCACAATAGCCACTTTAACCAAAGAAAAACGAAAAGCTGTGCTTTTGACAACCATAGGATGAAAGCAAAGAATAATGTTGTTTACATCTTAAAGACTGCAATAAATTATCTCTCTGGTTTTGAGAACTAATGTAGAGTATGTCAAAACTAAGCAGGCACTTATAAGAGTAACAGACGTTGTTATCTCTCCAAATTTATAGCCATGAATTAATCATAGCTAAAATCGTCATCATTTAATTGATGCTCATCGTCAATTTTTACGGGTAATTTAGCACCGGAATCCTTCATCCACTTTAGAAGGTCTTTTAGCAGCTTATCTCTTATTTCTTTTTCAGTTATAGACAAATCCTTTCTTTCTCCAATATCCTCCGAAAGATTGTAGAGCTCCACCCCTTCTTTCTTCCTTTTCCCTTTATTTAAAACCCATTCCTCATGATGAAGAAGGATTTTCCAATCACCTTGTCTCATCAGCGTTACGGGTCGGCTTCTGAAATCCTGATCGCGGCCTCTGATGACCGGTCTGTCAAGATAGCCTGGAAAATGCCAGAATATGCCTTCTCTTTCTATAGAAGCTTGCTCTCCAAAAAAAACAGGCTTTATGCTGACTCCATCTAAATATGTATCCGGACTGGCTCCGGCTAAATCCACGAAAGTAGGATACAAATCCACATTTATGATGGGCATAGTGTTTATCCCGGGAGTTATTTTGCCCGGCATACAGGCAATAAACGGTTCTCTGATGCCACCCTCATAATAGCTGCCCTTATTGCCTCTCAGGGGTTCTTGTGGAGATTCATTGGTAGCTCCATTATCCGAAGTAAAAATGATGAGCGTATTTTCTTC
>JANSYO010000042.1 GCA_024742395.1 Cytophagales bacterium | reverse complement strand
TAACTCGTAACAATAGTCAACGCCATTTTCGTCATAAACATCCAAAATCGGCTTCCATCTGGCAGCCAACTCTTTGAATGCAGACTCAATTAACCCAGCTGGTCTTTGAGGCCATGGGTATAAGAACGGCCAGGCCAACGCACCGGTGAATCCAACATGAGAAGTCAAGCCCAAATTCTTTGATGCTACTGCCGCTAGTTTGCACTGTTCTATTGCCCAAGCTCTTCTTTGCGGTTCATTTCCATGAACTTCTTTTGGTGCAAAAGCATCATACATCATGTTATATGTAGGGTGTGAGGCTACTAACTGACCTTGCAGGTGAGTACTAAGCTCAGTAATCTCAAGGCCTTTATCTACTAGTTTCCCCTTAAGGTCATCGCAGTACGTTTTTGATTCTGCCGCTTGTTTTAAATCAATTATTCTGGCATCCCATGCAGGAAGTTGAATTCCTTTGTATCCTTTATTTGCCATGTAATCAGCAATAGTATCCAAGGAATTAAATGGTGCTTCATCTCCCATGAATTGTGCTAAAAATATAGCAGGGCCTTTTATTGTTTTCATTTTTTAACAGATTATTATGTTTGACAAGGGATTGCTTACTCTTGTCCTAAAAATTTATTTCAAAAGGTTTTATTCAGGGTTTAAACCTTAACCCATTTCTGTGCTCTATGACTTTCCAATATTCTTTCACATACTAATAACTCTCTGTATCCATCTGCGAACGTTGGGAAAGTAGGATTTTCAGGCTGCTTTCCATTTTCAATTGCTGCGTATACTTCTTTAAATAATTGTTTTGAAGTATCAGGGAAGCCTTCATTGTGCCCCCCGGGGAAAGAAACCAGACTCAAAGCATCTGGATCAATCAAAGAAGGATCCTTCATTAAAACTTCATTTGCCTTTTCTCTATGACCTAGCCAAAGCTCATTTGGTCTTTCAGAATTAAAAGCAAATGTCTTCTTTGAACCCGAAATCTCCACTTTTAATTGATTTTTTCTACCCGCAGAAACCTGTGAAACTGTGATAGACCCTCTGTTTCCGTTATCAAAACGCAAAAGTACATTAGCGTGATCTTCCGTATTGATAGCAACATCTTCATAATCATCAGGCCCTAATTCCACACCTGAATAGGTCTCAATTCTCTTTTTAGGTTTCTTTCTAATAGGATGAACTGTATTAAAGTCTGCCAATAGTTCTACAGTTTTTAAACCTGTAACGTATTCAATTACATCCATAAGATGCGAGCCAATATCCGCTATGGCTCTCGAGTCACCAGACTTATCAGGCTCTAAACGCCAATTATAGTCGGTATTGAAGAATAGCCAATCTTGCAGATAAGAGCCAATTATTGAAAATACATCACCCAATTCGCCTTTTTCTCTCATTACTTTCATTTGGCGAACCAACGGATAGTATCTTAGATTAAAATGCACAGCGTTCACTAAGCCACTTTTCTCGGCTATCTTCACAAGATCTTCGGCCTCATGAAGGTCTTTTGATAATGGTTTTTCACAAACCACATGTTTGCCGGCTTCTAAGGCGGCTTTTGATTGTGAATAGTGAAGGAAATTAGGTGTACATATGTGAACGGCCTGAATCTCTTCCATTTTTAAAAGATCATCAAATGTGCAACCTACCGGTATACCTAACTGAGTCGCCTTCTCTGTAGCTAACTCTTGAGTTACTTCGCAAAGTGCCACGACTTCTACATTTGGCAATCTCCTTAAAGCCTCTATATGAGCTGGCCCAATAAACCCTGTACCTACTACTCCAACTTTTATTTTTGACATGTTTTCGTCTTTATCTTTTATAAATCAATTTCCTTACTAATTCTTAATTAAAACTCAAGTCTAGATTTCAAACTTGGTCCATTTGTTTTTCTCATCATTCGCAGATTTCACTACAGTTTGTATGAATCCCATACCTCTCAATCCATCTTCAACTCCAGGGAAATCATAAATTTCAGGGTCATACCCTCCTGCATCAGCTGCATTACCTAAGCCACCTGTAGTCGCTTTGTCGCTGGCAGCACCATGTTCGGCTCTTAAAGCGAAAGCAAAATTTCTGTATATGCTGGCAAAAGTTTCAATATAGCCTTCAGGGTGCCCAGCGGGCTGTCTGGTATGAGCCTGAGCATGAGCAGAAAGCTCCCCTACTCCGGTTCTAATAATTCTTGAGCCTGTATCCTGATTAGTCAATTCCAAAGTATTTGGCTCCATTTGCCTCCACTTCAAACCGCCCTTTGTTCCATATATCCGGATATTTAGATCATTCTCTTCTCCATGACTAATCTGACTATTGTGAAGAATGCCTTTAGCACCGTTGTCAAACCTTAAAAGAATATTTGCATCGTCATCTAATTTACGACCTTCAACAAAAATGGTGAGGTCGGCACAAAGCTCTGTAATCTTAAGTCCTGTTATGTATTCGGCTAAATTCTCTGCATGGGTTCCAATATCCCCTACTCCACCAGCGGCACCACACCTCTCAGGATCAGTTCTCCAATCGGCTTGTTTTTGACCAGTGGCTTCAACTAAATTGTATAACCATCCCTGAGGATATTCTACAATTACTTTTCTTATTTCACCAATTACACCCGTTTTAACAAGATGCTTAGCCTCTTTTACCATAGGATAAGCAGTGTAATTATGAGTTAAGGCAAAGAGCTGTCCGGACTTATCAATAATCTCTTTTAAATCTTTGGCTTCTTTTGTTGTCAATGTAATTGGCTTATCCATAATTACAGGAAAGCCATTCTCAAGAGCACATTTGGCCGCCGGAAAATGTACATGATTAGGAACAACAATTGAGACAAAATCTATCCTTTCTCCCTCTGGCAATTCTTTCTCCTTAAGAATCATCTCCTCATAAGAACCGTAGACTCTTGAAGGATCCATGTAGAGAGCCTCTCCGGTTTGTTTCGATTTTTCAGGATTAGAACTAAATGCTCCCGCGACAAGCTCAATTTCGCCATCCAGGGCAGCTCCTCTTCTGTGAACAGCTCCAATGAAGCCCTCAAGGGAACCTCCAATCATGCCCATTCTTAATTTTCTTTTCATTTATTCAAAGGTTGGTCTGGTAAATTACGGTTGAAATAAACCCAAAATAGTGCCTGATCTCTTTCAAACTCTCATTAGAATTTCAAAACATTTTGAGACGGCTTACAAATGGGGCTTGAAATTAAACAGAAGCATACTTTCTTCCAAGAAGTATATGCTGTATTCGGCAAAAAGGCCGATTCTAGCTTTTTGATAGATTTTTTGTCATTTTTCATACTCGTAAGATTTAGACCGAATCTTTTTTACAGCGGGGAAAAAACATATATTTACCCCGATAATTATTAACCCTAACCAAATCTATTTCATCATGGTAAATGATAAGAGGCTATTTTTAGGTAGCTGTTTTGCCCTAATTACGACTGCATTCTCGTTCAGTATTCGTGCCGGAATTCTTCCTCAGCTGGCTGATGAATTCAGCCTTAGCGGAGAACAGCTTGGCTTTATAAATTCAATGTGGTTTTTTGGCTTTCCGATCGCAATGATCATAGGTGGCCTTATTTACCACACGGTAGGCCCTAAAAAAATCATGCAATTTGCATTTTTCACTCATGCTCTAGGTATTATTCTAACTATCTATTCCGGTGGTTATTTTGGTCTTATGGCCTCTACTTTCCTTATCGGTTTAGGGAATGGCTGTACAGAAGCGGCTTGTAATCCAATGATTGCGGATACGTATAGTGGTGATAAAATGAATAAAATGTTGAACCGTTTCCATATGTGGTTCCCTGGCGGAATAGTAGTAGGAAGTTTAATCAGCAAATTTATGACAGATGCTAATCTTGGATGGCAAGCACAAATTTGGGTAATTTTGATACCAACACTTATATATGCCTTCTTATTCTTTGGTCAAACTTTCCCTAAACCAAAAATTGAAGGGGTTACCTCAATTAAGGAAAACTTCAAGGCTATGCTCAGCCCATTGTTTATATTCATGTTTGCTTGTATGGCTTTAACTGCAATCTCAGAGTTTGGCCCACAGCAGTGGACATCACTTATCATGAGTAAGAGTGGTGCAAGCCCAATGCTTATTTTGGCTCTGGTTACCGGCTTAATGGCTGTTGCCAGATTCTTCGGAGGTTCTATAATTGGTAAGTTTGATCAAACAGGAGTTTTATTAGGAGGGGCAATACTCGCAACCATTGGTATATACCTTTTTAGTACTCAAACAGGTCCAATGGCATATGTTGCTGCTGTATTCTTTGCTCTGGGTGTGGCATATTTCTGGCCTACAATGATTGGTTTTGTGGCAGAAAGAATCCCATTAAGTGGGGCTCTCGGAATGTCTATTATTGGTGGTGTTGGTATGTTCTCAACATCCATTTTTCAACCAATTATTGGTAGATGGATAGACAACGACCTGGCTGCAAAGGCAGAGGAAGGACTTACTGGAACAGAACTGGAACTTGCCGCTGGCCAAGCCACCTTGGGTACTATGACTACCTTCCCTATTATATTGATCGTTGCGTTCACCATTTTGTATTTCTGGCAAAAAGGTAAGCCAAAGGCGGGAACGGCTGCTCATTAGAAATTATAATAAATCTTAAAAGCACCCATTTTCTTCGTGAAAGTGGGTGCTTTTTATTTTACGAAGTCTCATCTTTACGATTATGTATGCAGTTCTGGATATTGGAAACACTTTCGGGAAAATGGCTCTTTATGAGCAAGGCAAACAATTGTTTTTTGAGCGTGGAAAGGTTAAATCCTTAATTAAAAGCTTAAAAAAAGTTAAGACAAAGGCCATTTTGGTTTGCTCTGTGGCTCAATCAAAAGACGAACTGACCGCTACTTTTAAAGAATTCCGTAATCTGATTATACTTGACAATAATACCTCCCTGCCTATTATAAACGGTTACGGAACTCCGGAAACTTTAGGATACGACAGGCTGGCTGGAGCAGTGGCGGCTCATTATTTGTTCCCTGGAGAACACTGCCTGCTAATTGATATGGGAACAGCCATAAAATACGATTACATTGATTCAGAAGCAGTTTTCAGAGGTGGAATCATTTCTCCGGGACTGCAAATGAGATTCAAGGCCTTACACACTTTCACTAAAAAACTTCCGTTGTTAGAAGCGGATAATATTCCTGAACTAATTGGTAACTCTACTGACTCCTGTATAAAAAGTGGAGTAGTGAATGGGATAATAGCCGAGCTTAACGGAATCATAGAACGATACCAGAAGAAATTAGACTTTAAAATATTGATTAGCGGAGGGGATGCAGGATTCTTTGAAAGTCAGATAAATTATCCGACCTTTGCCGCTCCAAATTTAGTCCTTGATGGACTTTACAGAATATTGATTCACAATGTTGAAAACAAAAGCTTTACTTACTAGTCTTATCTCTATTATCAGCTTACAGATTGCCTTGGGGCAAGGACAAGGAAATACTCCCTATTCTGTTTTCGGTATTGGTGAACTGGCAGATCAGACCGCGGCATCGCAAGAAATGATGGGTGGTACGGGTGCCTCATTCTCAAATGCATTTTACGTAAATCAAATAAACCCGGCCTTGTTGGTAAAAAACCGGGTGGCTTCAGGTTTAAAGTATGTTTCTTTCAATGTGGGTTTTAGAGGAAACTCAAGAACTATCACCTCCGGAGACAAAGCTCAGAGTGATTTCGGCTTTAACTTAAATAACCTTTCATTGACTTCTCCAATTACTGAGAATTGGGCCATGAGTGTTACACTTAGTCCGTACAGTATGGTAGATCACAAATCGAAGTATACCGAAGCTATTATCGGATCACCGCAAGAATCTATTACCAGAGAGAATTACAACAGCGGTGGAATTTCAAGGGTATCGTATGCTAACTCTGTTCGATTTTTTGATAAATTATATTTAGGACTGGCCTTAAACTATAACTTTGGAACAATCTCCAAAGACAGTTCAAGTTATCTTTTTGGTGATGCTTCTAATCAACTACGTACCAATACTCGCTACACAGCAAAAGGTGGTGGTGTGAAAGTAGGACTGGCTTTTCAGCAAAAGCTTAATGACAAGTGGCGATTTAATGTAGGTGCGGCAACCGAAAGGTCTGCTACATTAAAAGGAGACGTATTGAGAACTTTTGGCTCATATGCAGATGTAGGAAACGGCCCATTCTTAACCAGAAAGCCTGACACTTTAAGTCTGAGCAGTCTAACAATGACTACCCCTCCACAATACACCGTAGGAATTAGTCTTGAAAGTCCGTTTCATTGGGTATTTGCAGCAGATTATCACACTACCCAATGGTCTAAAAGCACGAATATTGATGACTTAGCTACAAATACACTTGTAGATACCGAAGAACTCAAATTTGGAGTAGAATGGCTACCTAGTTCTTCTTCCACAAAATACCTCGATCAAGTCTTTTATCGTTTAGGCTACTCCACTTCTAACTCGCCATACTTAATTGACGGAACCAGAATAAAGGATAATAAGTTTTCACTGGGGGCATCAGTACCAATGGGCTTCAGAAATCCTAGTTACTTGAATTTTGGTGTAGCTTTTGGAAGAAGAGGTACTCTTACCAATAGCCTGATTCGTGAAAATTATGTTCGCCTATCAGTTAGTGCCAGCTTATTGAGCCCTTGGTATATACAGCCAAGAATAGATTAAAATGAAACGTTTACTTTTTGGTATTTTTCTTCTTTCACTCGTTTGGGCGTGTAAGGAATCTAACATGCCAGAGGAGCAGTTTATCTACTTAGGGCCAGTAATGAGTGTTGATGACCTCAACGTAACTTTTACTGACTCAGGCAAGGTTAAAGTAAAGATGAGCACTGCAAAACAGCTCAAAATGCAAAACGAAGACGAAATCTATCCGAAGGCTGTTTATGTTAATTTCATCAATGACGATGCCGTAGAATACAGTTCTTTACGGGGTGATAGTGGGAAATACATTAAGAAAGAGAACCACTACTTAATTCAAGGCAATGTTTTCTTTTACAACCGGGAGCAGCAACAGAGCCTTTCTACCAATGAACTTATTTGGGACCCAAACAAGAAAATTGTTTACACCAACAAGAAAGTACAAGTAAACTCTCCGAGTGATCAGATCGTAGGGAACGGTATGGAAGCCACAGAAGACTTCAGTGAGTATAAATTTATTGGCGGAATCTCCGGCTTTTTCCAGGTAGACTCATTAATTACGCAGCCTGATACAGCACAATCAAGAGTTCTGGGTAAAGACTAGTCTCTACAGTTATCCAAAGCCATTTTTACCTGTTTGTCTGTTATTTTATCCTTATTACTTCCAAATTCCTTGTTTAAATAAGTCACCAGCTGGGCTACATCAAGATCAAATAGTTTAGCATTGGGCGGCATGGCTTGAGAGCTCTTGGCTTTATCGGCAGAAATGCCATTCTTTATAGAACAAATAACTTTATCAGAATTCTCTAATGCTCCGTTACCTTTTAAAGCCGGATAAAGATTTCTTAAACCCTCTCCTTTTTGCCCGTGGCAATTGGCACACTCCGCCTTATAAATAGCCTCACCATTCACGAGATATTGTTCGTACTCTAATTCATCTGCACTTGTGCAAGACACACCCATACAAGCTATAGAAATGACCAATAGCAGCTTATTCATCCTCCTCTTTAAGTAATAATTCAATATCTCTAATTAATTGACTCACCTGATCTTCCAGCGTACCATCGTATAGGCCCCTGACACGTTTTTTCTTGTCTACAAGGATAAATGCTCCCGAGTGAATAAAACCACCTGTTTCTTCTGCGGCCACTGTATCCTCTGCAGCTGTAACCAGGTATGCATTTTGGCCTATATCGTAAATAGCATCCTGGTCTCCTGTGACAAATTGCCACTTATCACCTACAATGCCTAGTGCATCGGCATAGTCCTTTAATACTGCCACTGAATCATGATAAGGATCAATGGAGTGTGATAATATCATTACCTGCTCATTGTTTTTAAAATGATCATAAACCCGTATCATTTGTGATTTCATAACCGGGCAAATGGTAGGGCAAGAGGTAAAGAAAAAGTCACTTACATAAATTTTGTTGTCAAATAAGTTCTGTGTGATTGTATCTCCATATTGATTCACAAAAGAAAAATCAGGAATGGTGTGCTCGATAACCTTACCGTTTTCATCTGTTGTTTTTTGACCCAAAATGGGTAATTGAGCGTCTTCTGCACCACAAGACCACAAAGCACCTGCTACCAACAAAACAGCTAAAATCCTATTCAACATCTTCTTTCAGTAAATTATTGGCCGCTTCCATGGCAGTTTTTGTGCTCACCGAAATCATGTCAATCTCCTCTTGTAAACGAACAAACAACTCTTCTTTAGAATTCAGGTCTTCAGTATTGTTTATGGCTTCGGAGAAATTATCCATCCAATTATACATATCGTCATTGGCTCTGGTGAGATCTACTGCCACACTCCTCGCTTCTATTAATTTTTCATCCGTTTCTTCCAATCCTTCCACGGACTCCAAAAGCTGGGTTTTGAGTTTAGGAATCTTCATGCTCATAGGCATTACCTCATCATGTCCTTTAATAAGTTCCTTTTGCATGGCATCAAGCTTTTCTTGCTGCTCATTGTTCTTACAAGCCAATAGTCCAATAAAAGACATGGCTATTAGTACTGCTATTTTTTTCATTTTGATAAATTTTTCAACTTCTAAACAAATGTCTTTCTTAAAAAGACACTATGATGTGAGAAATATCACATCACTTCCATTAGCTCTAAGGCACTTTGAATAGAGCTTTCTGAAGGATTCTCTCCTCCTATCATTTTGGCTATTTCAAGAATTCTTTCATCCTGACTCAGCTTCTTCATTGTACTTACCGTCCTATCAGGTGTATCAGATTTGTAAACAAAGAAATGAGAGGTGCCTTTGCCTGCGATTTGATGAAGATGAGTAATTGCAATCAATTGAAGATTCTTACTCATTTGACGCATTAACTGACCCATTTTAACTGCCACTTCGCCAGAAATTCCCGTATCTACCTCATCAAAAATAAGGGTTGGCATGGCAGATTTTTCAGCCAAAATATATTTCAAAGCCAGCATTAGTCGGGAGAATTCTCCACCACTGGCTACTTTTTTCAGCCCTTTTAATTCAAATCCCTTATTCGCTGAAAATAAAAACTCTACTTCATCAATTCCGTTGGCGGTTGCCTCTTTAGCCTCCAATGAAACTTTAAACTCTGCATTCGGAATCCCAAGCTCTACCAAAAGCTTCACTATCTTTTGCTCCATTTCAGGTATAACACCCGATCTCCTTTCTCTAAGGTTTTGACCAGCTTCCTGAAGTGTTTCATTGGACAGAACCAGTTCCTTCTTTAACCTGTTCAGCTTGTCATCAAAATTCAAGACATTCTCTACTTTCTCACTTAAGTCTGCCCGGATAGCTAACAATTCGCTAATTTCTTGTGTACCATGTTTCTGATGCAGTCTAAAAAGTATGTCAAGCCTATCCTTTAGTAGCTGAATTTGTTCTGGATCGTACTCTACTTTCTCTTCCTGAATTTCTAATTCATCGGCTATATCTGAAAGCTCTACCTGAACACTCTGAAGCCTTGCCTTAAGCTCTTTATAAGATGCAGAAAATTTAACAATTGGATTTAACTGAGCGTGCGACTCCTGGAGAGCCGCTATCAGTGATTGATCGGGATTATTAAGCAAAGTGGAAACCTGAGACAATCTCATTTTGACCTCCTCCGCATTTTCAAGAACAGCTAACTTTTCTTCTATATCTTCCTGCTCACCTTCTTTTAAATGAGCTTCGCTTAACTCCTCGAGTAAAAAGGAATTGTAATCAAATTCCTTTTTTAGACTGATCGACTCTTCCTCCAGTTTCTTTAATTGTGCTTGTGTGGTCTTGTATTCTTTATATGCCTTTTTATAGACTAAGAGTTCATTTCCTGAGCCTGAGTAGGCATCCAAAAGATCAAGCTGGTAGTCTGAATCACCCAGCAGAATTGAATCGTGCTGCGAGTGAACATCTATAAGCCTCTCTGATAATTGCTTGAGAATATCGAGAGTAACAGGCGAATCATTGATAAATGCACGCGACTTTCCATTAGGGGCTATCTCTCTTCTGATAAGACAAGGATTTTCGAAATCTAAATCTAACTCCTCAAACAATCCTTTCAAAGAATAGGCTTCTATCTCAAAACTCCCTTCTACTATACATTTCTTTTCTTGGTCATAAAGAGCTTTCACATCTGCCCTTTTGCCCATGAGTAAGCCCAGAGCACCGAGCAGAATAGATTTCCCTGCTCCGGTCTCTCCGGTAATAATATTGAGTTCGCTATCTGGTGATATTTCCAGATGCTCAATTAGGGCGTAATTCTTTATTTGAAGGTGCGATAGCATCAAGCGTTTTTTAGGAACGCTGCAAATCTAATCATGCAAAGGCTATTCAGCAAAGGGAATGAGTATTCCTTTGATCTTAAAACATTAGCAATTTGGGTTTACAACTTAAACTCAAAAAAATCGGCAGAGAAAACTATCTCTGCCGATTCTAACAATAAACCTTAACCCTAAACTATGAAAAAATAAATCTTAATTCTTTTTAACTGTCGGCTCAGAAACGTTTAAAATCTTGAATTCTGTTCGCCTGTTTTGCTGATGTTTTGCTTCTCCGCAATCCACTCCGTCTGCACATTCATTCACCAGCATAGTTTCGCCAAATCCTGTGGCCTTCATCCTGTCTGCTTCTATGCCTCTTGAGGTTAAAAACTCTACTACCGATTGAGCTCTTCTATTCGATAAATCTTGATTAAACTCTGTACTGGACCTACTGTCTGTGTGAGATCTAATCTCTACCACTATCTGAGGATACTTCTTTAGAACTGGTAATACTGTATTAATTAGTTCCTTTCTGGCATCTCTTCTAATAGCATCTTTACCGTAATCGTAATAGATGTTTTCGATTCTAAATATATCACCTTCAGCAATCATGCCAAGATTTTGTTCGTAAGAGGAATTGTCTGATTTTTTGGGCTTTATCTTTCCAACTTCCTCTGTATTCGTAGCATAATTGGTCTTTACAGCAGAAACAACGTACTTCCCCTTTTTGGTGGGCTGAAACTCATATTTACCATCTTTCCCGGTAATAACTGTTTCTGTACTTTCATCTCTTTCGTTTGTAAGAATTACTGTTGCTCCTGCAATAGGCTCATTGGTCAATTCTGAACGTATTGTCCCTTTTACCAGAGGTAATTTAGATGAATGCAAGTAAATCTTCAACAAAGCTTCGGCTCCATCAGAAGTACTCATACTAGCGTAGTTTACTGAATTAGATTCGTATCCTTCTTTAAATGCCTTGAATTCAAAGTCCAGACCGGTAGACATACATAAATTCACCTCTCCCATGCTATCAGTGATATGCAAATCCTGATTGACGCCCGATTTAATTAACCTGACTTCAGCATCTGCAATGGCCAGTTCTGTATCTTCATCTACTACTATTATTTTCAGATTACGGCATTTTCTGCTAAACGAGTAAATGTTATCATCTGAATACCCATGAAGTCTATTGGAAGAAAAGAATCCAGAACTTCTTGCACCATTGGTAATTAAACCGAAATCATCCTGAGGTGAGTTTATTGGTGTCCCAAGGTTTTCTGGCAAGCTTACGGGCACATCGTTTTCTAATTCCGTGTAAAAAATATCAAGCCCCCCCAGGCCTGCGTGACCATTTGAGGCAAAATACAGATTATTCATTTCATCAACGAAAGGAAACATTTCATCCCCTTCCGTATTGATATCTCTACCCATATTTACCGGGGTTCCCCAGCTTCCATTATTGTATTCTACGCTGTAGAGATCTGTACCTCCATAACCACCAGGCATATCAGACACAAAATACATTTTCGTGTTTTCAACATTTAAAGCCGGATGCCCACAAGAATAATCATCAGAATTGAATGGTAATTCCTCTATATGATCCCAGTTTTTACCATCAAACTTCGCCGTATAGAGTTTAAGCATATTTATCCCATCTGCACTTTTTCTGGTTTTGCTTCCCATTAAATTATTTCGGGTAAAAACGATTTGCTTGCCTCCACTAAAAAAGGCCATTGGCCCTTCATGATATTTCGAATTAATTTTTTTACTGAATTGCTCCATCTCTTCCAACTGAGCGAAAGTAGCATTGCTATTAGCACTCTGCACCTTTGCTATAGAGCCACCGCTACCATTAACCATAAGAGAAGTTGTATCAGGATAAATAAAAAGGTCTAGAAACGGAGTTTGATTATTTAAAAAGACTCTCTTTATAAAGCCATCCTCATCTCTGGCAGAGACAAATACAAGCCCCTTTCCATTATACATAGGGCTAAAATCTGCCTGTCTTGAATTTAATGCATCAAGATATTTTATGGTGTATAGCGAAGAGTCACGATAAAAAGGCGACTTATCCATATAAGCCACTGTGAAGTTTTTGGCTCTTAAATCAGTAGCTTGCTTTTCGCCATATTTTGAATAATATAATTGAGATTCTTTGTATTTAGAATTACTGGCCAGTACCTGTGCAAAGTACAAATATTCTTTACTGTCTAAAATTGACTCATATCCTTTGAAAAGATTTCGATAAACCCTTTCAGCATTTCTGTAGTCTTGAAGTTTTTTGTAGCAAAAGGCCAGTTTAGATAAAGCCTCCGGAAGGTCCTCGTTGCCGGGTTTGGCATTTTCCACAAAGTCTTCGTAATGATTAAGAGCTTCTACGTAACTCAGCCTTTCGAAATCGCGATTAGCTGCCTTGAAGCTTGCTTGACTCATTGTGTTAAGCGTTGATCCGAAGATCAAAACCACAACAGACAGGCATCTGATTACGATTGTATTTATGGGTATGTTTAAAAACATTTTTTTAGGAATATTGCACACCCAGTAGAATTCAAAAGTCGTGCCAAAAAGGAACAACACATCAAGAAGAAGAAGATTACCCCTTAATAACTAGACAATTAACTCAATTTTTAAAATTGATTCAGTAGTCTTATTTATTCCAAAATCATTTGAAATTCTTTGGTTAACCAACCAAACAATCTCATCCCCTGACAATAAAACTAATTGTTTCTTTTTCTCGTGTAAAGATATCTTATGATCAATCAAATAGTCTGAAACCAGCTTCTTTCCTGACATACCAAAAGGTTTAAATCTATCACCTTCTTTCCAGTTTCTTATCAGAAGCGGAAATGTCAATTTTGCTTTGTCCATAAAGGCCTGCTTTTGATTTTGTAAATCCCTTTTTTCTGGGAATTCACTAATGGTCTCTATTCGAAATCTATATCCTTCAAGATCAAAGTACTGTTCATTTTCATCAATAAACGTCTCAATCAGTCTTTGACTTTGCGTCCGACAAACAAAAACCTTCTCCCTGTCAATTAATAAAGAATAGTCCTTACCGTTAAAAACAGATCCGGAGATTATCTCAGGATCTAACAGAGCACTCTTAATGAGCTGGTAGTCAAAGCCAATATCTTCTAGCCATTGATTAACAAAGACTCGGTTAGAGTGGTTAAAGAAATCCACCTTATTTAAAGAATAGCCATCGTTTGTTACTGTTATACGTTGCTCTTTAAAAGATGCAAAAGATGATTCATATAAATCATGAACCATAGCCATTCTACCTGCAGTATCTTGAAAAGTTTTATGTAATGAGGGATTCAGTTCTAGTAGAAGAGGAGTTACTTTATGCCTAATGAAATTTCTTTTGTAATCTGTTTTACTGTTTGAACTATCTTCTCGCCATACAATACCGTTTGCCGTAGCACAAGCTTCAATATCAGATCTTTCAGCAAAGAGCAATGGTCTAATCAAACTCCCTTTTTTGGGCAAAATGCCCTTTAAACCTCGAACTCCGGTTCCTCTGACTAAATTTAGAAGAACTGTTTCTAGATTATCTTCTGCATGATGGGCAGTTGCCAGAAAATCGAAGGCATGTTCGTTCAATAGCGTATCAAACCAGGTGTAACGAAGTTCTCTGGCAGCCATCTGAGTAGAGATATTTCTCTCCCTCGCTATCTCTTTGGTTTTAAATCGTTTCGAATAAAATGGGATGTTTTTAGATTTACAGTAATCATAAATCATCTTTTCATCTCCATCAGAATCCTTTCGACGTAACTGAAAATTGCAGTGAGCCACAGCAAATGTAAAATCTGTGTGCTCAAACAAATGCATAAGTGTCATAGAATCTATACCACCGCTTACCGCAAGAAGGACGGAATGATCAGATTGGAGGCCTATCTCGCTCTTAAGGTATGTTAAAAATCTTTTCTGCATTTATTGACCCAAAGGAATGACGCAAAAATAAGCTAATTTTGCGGCCAAACCGTACATAACGTTAATGTCGCTGAACGCCTTCAGACTTAGTCTCCTATTTTGCCTACTTGTGGTTTTCTCTGAAATAAGTGCTCAAAAACCACTTAATCCAATTGTAGATAAGGGTCCAAAATCAAAAATAGAGCTGATAAAGGCCGATTCATTAATTGGGACATCAGGACTCAATTCTCTTAGAACCTTTTACGGTCATGTTCGCTTTTTCCACAGAGGTGTGTTTCTAAACTGTCAGAAAGCCATACACAACACAGGTTCTAACAATCTAGTAGCATACGGCAATATTCTTATTAATCAAGGAGACACGCTTACAATTACCGGAGATACGCTTTTTTATGATGGTGATACTCGTATAGCAAGAATCCAAGGCAGAAAGGTCATACTTACAGACGATGATATTACGCTGGTTAGTAAAAAAATGAATTATGATTTAAATACAGATGTAGCCTATTATCCTATCCCTGGTGTTATTAATCAGGATTCTGTGGTACTGTCCAGCAACAAAGGTTATTACAATACCACCACAAAACTTTTTAATTACATAGGGAATGTAGAAATTCTTCATCCGGATTTCGTTCTATGTACAGATACGCTCGATTACGACAGTAATACCAAAAGGGCTGATTTTAATTCTTATACCACTATTACCTCGGCTGACGGAACCTTATCTGCCAACGAAGGATATTATTTCACTGACTCAAAAAAATCGAAGTTTTTTGGAAGGTCCTTTATGGAAAATGCAGAGTATACTCTAACGGCAGACACTTTAGATTTTGACTTAGAAATAGAAGAAGGATTTGGGATTGGTCATGTTGAGTTTTTTAGTAAAGCTGATAGCCTATTATTGAATGGCGATTATGGTGAAAAGCTTTCTAGTAAAGGGTTCACAAAAATCAGTGGAAATACCTTGATGCGTTCTGTAAGTGATGGGGATACCTTATTTCTAAGTGCAGAATATATAATTGCTTACAATTCCATTGACTCTGTAATACAGAAACCAATTGATTCGCTTTTTGTAGATACGACCAAAAATACGATTGATTTATCTAAAACAGATACAGCCTCAAATGTCCAATTGGAAATAATTGTACCTGACAGTGCCTTATTGATCAACAAACTTCCTGGAGACAGCCTTAGTGCAAAACCCAAGGATAAGAATAAGATCGAATTCATTATTGCCAATGGCAACGTAAAGATTTATCGAGACGATTTTCAAAGTATTTGTGATTCATTGAATTATAACCTAATAGACTCAAGCATAGTTTTTCTCGGCAATCCAATGATTTGGAGTACCGATAATCAACTTGAAGGCGATACCATTGAAGTTCATATGGTTAATAACAAAATTAAAACGATGTTTTTAAGGCAAAATAGTTTTGTGATTGCTCAAGACTCCGCTTTTAATTTTAATCAGATAAAAGGCAGAGGTATTGTCGCTGCTTTTGACAGTCTAACCAATATTCAAACCGTACATGTAGATGGCAACGGCGAGAGTATATATTTCGCTATGGACGATGCCAATAAATTAATAGGGCTCAATAGAGTAGAGTGCAGCCGTATGGTACTTAACTTCCTGAACAGAAAGGTAAAGAGAATATCTTTTATGGGTAGCCCGGAGTCACGACTTATTCCTCCAAACGAAATTGGATCAAATCAGATTAAACTCGATGATTTTAGCTGGGAAATTGAAAAGAAACCTACTAAAAAACAGGTAGTTGGCTCATATTTTGCTGACGATATTGTGGAAATGGAATTGACCCCGAACTAAGTATTTCAATTTTTATTGTTAATTATTCAAAAAAAATTGCAATTCGAGTAAACCTTTTGGGTATAATCTCCGTCTATTACTATATATTTGATGAATATTTCATCTGTAAAGAACTAACAAAGACTGAATGATTTAAACTTTTACAAAGGAAAATGCGTAAGCCAACACACATATTAATTTCCTTATTTGCTCTAATGCTGCTAAGCTTTGGGGTGAATGCACAAGTTCAAAGCAGCCAATCACGTCTTAATATAGGTAAAAACGCCAATCCAAAAGTGACAACAGCTACACCTGTTACTGGATACGTTTCATCTACCAAAGTTCCTAACGAGATAAAAGTTAACAAGAACTCTGCGGTTACAGAATTCTACAGAGATTTGTTACTTCAAAAAACCAATAAGGTAATTAGTCCTAAAGTAACGTATACAGCTACAGCTGAAAAGACTTCTGATGACCATCTGTTTCTTGATGATGAAATTTCTATCTCCAATATTTATCCTAATCCGGCAAATGAATATGCTACTTTGGATTTCAGGTTAAAGTCGAACAAAACAGCTAAAGTTTCTTTCATTAACATACTTGGTGGAACCGTTGGCGAGTACAACCTGAATTCACTGGATAGAAGTCTAAGAGTAGAAACTCGTTCTTGGGATAACGGAATTTATTTCTATCAGTTGGTTTTGGATGGGAAAAAAGTGGCGACCAAAAAACTTCTTGTACGTCATAACTAATCTGTTAAATCTCGTTAATTTTCACTTCTACTGTAATTATAACAAGAAGGAAACGTTCTTCTATTCCATGCTTTTACTACCTTTGCCGAATGAATTTTAACCGCCTGCTGAAACCAGCCATTCTGGTACTCACAGTTATCGTTTTTGCTGCCTGTAACAGGGAATTTACCCGTCTTCAAAAATCGGGTAGCACCGAGGAGAAATATAAGGCTGCATTAAAGTATTATAACGAAGCTGACTACTTCAGAGCTAACCTTCTTTTTGATGAAATCCTTCCCTTACTTAAAGGGGATTCAACAGCAGAAAAAAGTCAATTTTATAATGCTTACTGTAACTTTTATCAGGGACAATACCAATTAAGCTCTTACTATTTTAAGACCTTTTACAGTACGTACGCCAATAGCCCCTATGCCGAAGAAGCTTTCTATATGTATGCTTATTCAATGTTTAAGGATGCCCCAGCCTATAATTTAGATCAGGAGAGTACCTTAACGGCAATTGATGCTCTGCAGACTTTTCTGAACACTTTCCCAAACAGTGATTATGCCGAAGAGTGTACAAAGAATCTGGCTGACTTAAGAGAACGACTGGAAAGAAAAGCTTATGAGAAAGCTTTTCTATATTATAAAACAAGTGGAGTAACCATTGCCAATTACAAGGCTGCCGTTATAACCATTGATAATTTTAAAAGAGAATTTCCAGACTCTAAATACAATGAAGAACTGGCTTATATACAGGTAAAGTCACAGTACGAGTTGGCTGAAAATTCCTTTTTCAGAAAGCAAAATGAAAGATATTCGGCTACTTTAGATTTTTATGAAAGCTTTATCGATGATTATCCTCAAAGTAAATATCAGAAGGAACTTTCAAAAATTTATTTGGATGCTCAGGAACGCTTGCAGAAAGTAGTAGAGCAAGAAGAAGAAATAGAAAAACTGAAAGAAGAAGCCAACAAAAAGCGTGAAGAGGCTGTGTTAGGCAAAAATTAATATCATTCTTTCTAAGTACTGAAATAAAACGTATCTTTGCACCTCATTTTAAAAAAGAATACCTATGGCAATTAATCCATCTATCATTACAAGAGACACTGACAAGTTGGCGGCCAAGACGAATAACATTTACAAGTCTGTTTACGTATGCTCTCAAAGAGCTAAGCAAATAGCTGTAACTACTAAAGATGAATTGACTGGTAAATTAGCTGAGTTTGCGTCTAATGTTGATAATCTGGAAGAGATTTTTGAAAACAGAGAGCAAATAGAAATTTCTAAATTTTACGAGCGTCAGCCTAAGCCTACAAGTGTTGCCCTTGACGAATTCATGAACGATGAAGTTCTTTTCCGTGATAAAAACGAATCATCTGCTAATACAGGAATTTCAGAATAAGTTCTGTAATCAATTTATACTTCATAAAAAAAACTGAATCGAAAGATTCAGTTTTTTTTATGCCCATTATCAAGCCCTTTATTTCTTATTTCCCTTAGGAGCCAGTATTACGTTAAGCCTTTTTCCTTCCAATTTTGGAGGAGCCTCTGCTTTACCCACTTCTTCCAGTGCTTCAAGAAACCTAAACAGAAGTTCGTATCCTTTCTCTTTAAAGACGATTTGTCTTCCATGAAAATGAACGAAAGCCTTTACTTTAGAACCTTCTTTAAGGAAGTTTTCTGCATGCTTTAACTTAAACTCGAAGTCATGGTCATCTGTATTAGGACCAAACCTGATCTCTTTAATGACTGTCTTCTGTTGCTTTGCGTTAAGCTCCTTTTGCTTTTTCTTCTGCTCGTATTTGAACTTTGAATAATCTAATACCCGGCACACCGGTGGATTAGAATTAGGAACAATTTCTATTAAATCTAAACCTTGTTCTTGTGCTATTGCCTTAGCTTTATCAATAGAGTACACCCCTTGTTCTACATTCTCTCCTACCAGTCTTACCTCAGGTACTCTAATTCTCTCGTTAATGCGATGTTTGTCTTCCTGTCTTACAGGTCTTCTATAATTCTTTCTAAAGTGTCTTGCCATTCAGCGTTACTAATTGATAATAATTTATTTGTGTACTTTTAGAATATACGAAAAAAAATCTTAATTCAAAAGTATGTGAAGCCTGATTACCCACCAAACTTCGGGATGTTTTTATTTATTTCTTTATGAGCAAACTCCCCAAACTCTTCGATTGAGAACTGTCCAATGTCCCCTTCTCCCTTTTTTCTGACAGAAACCTTTCTATCCGCTTGCTCTTTCTCCCCAAGGATAATCATTAACGGAACCTTGTTAACTTCTGCATCACGTATCTTACGCCCTATTTTCTCATCTCTATGATCTACATAACCTCTGATATCCTGATCTTGGAGTTCAAGGTATACCTCATTGGCATAATCTTCGTATTTCTCAGAAATTGGCAAAATAGCTATTTGATCAGGAGACAACCATAAGGGGAAGTTACCCGCGGTATTCTCGATCAAGATGGCTATGAACCTCTCCATTGAACCAAAAGGAGCTCTATGAATCATCACAGGTCTGTGCTTCTGATTGTCTGCACCTACATATTCTAACTCAAATCGATTAGGTAACTGGTAGTCTACCTGGATAGTTCCAAGTTGCCACTTTCTTCCAAGGGCATCCTTCACCATGAAATCTAGTTTCGGGCCATAAAATGCCGCTTCACCATATTCTATTACGGTGTCAAGGTTTTTCTCTGACGCAGCATTTTGGATAGCTTCTTCAGCTTTATCCCAGTCTGCATCGTTTCCAATATATTTTGATCTGTCTTCTTTACTTCTCAAAGAAATCTGAGCACTGAAATCATCAAAGCCCAGAGATTTGAAAACATACAATACCAGATCAATTACCTTTTTAAACTCTTCTTCAACCTGATTATTTGCACAGAAAATATGGGCATCATCTTGAGTAAAACCTCTAACCCGGGTAAGTCCATGTAGCTCTCCAGACTGCTCATACCTATATACCGTACCAAACTCAGCCAATCTCAAAGGAAGCTCTTTATAGCTTCGTGGCCTTGCCTTAAATATTTCGCAGTGGTGCGGACAGTTCATTGGTTTAAGCATAAACTCTTCGCCTTCTTCTGGTGTTCTGATAGGCTGAAAAGAATCCTGTCCATATTTCTCCCAGTGACCTGAGGTCTCATATAGTTTTTTACTACCAATGTGCGGAGTCACCACAGGTAAGTATCCTGCTTTCAACTGAGCTCTCTTCAGGAAGTTTTCAAGTCTTTCTCTAAGCATGGCTCCTTTCGGCAGCCAAAGAGGTAAACCTTTGCCCACCTTATCTGAGAAAGTAAATATATCCAGTTCCTGTCCCAGCTTTCTATGATCTCTTTGCTTAGCCTCCTCTACCATTGTCAGGTATTCTTTCAGCTCTCCCTGCTTAGGGAAAGTAATACCATAAATTCTGGTCAATTGCTTCTTACTTTGGTCACCTTTAAAGAAAGCTCCCGCTACATTAGTAATTTTTGCAGCTTTTATAAATCCAGTATTTGGAATATGCGGCCCACGGCATAAATCTGTAAAATTACCTTGCGTATAAAAGGTAATTGAACCATCCTCTAAACCTTCCAGTAGATCTAGTTTGTACTCGTCATTTTTTTCCTTAAAGTACTCTATAGCTTCTGACTTCGCCATTGGCTTTCGTATAAACTCATTCTTTTGACGAGCCAGCTCCAGCATCTTGTCTTCTATCTTCTTAAAATCATTCGAAGATATGGTATGCTCTCCAGTATCTACATCATAATAAAATCCATTTTCTACCGGAGGTCCCACCCAAAATTTCACACCAGGATATAACTCTTCCAGAGCTTCTGCCATCAGGTGAGCAGAAGAATGCCAGAAAGTAGATTTACCATCTGTGTCTTTCCAGGTAAGAAGTTGAACCTCTGAATCTGTGGTTATAGGTCTGTTTGAATCCCATACTTCTCCATTTACTTTTGCAGAAAGCACGTTTCTTGCCAATCCTTCACTAATAGACAAAGCCACATCCATGGCTGTTATTCCTTTTTCAAATTCCTTCTTACTTCCGTCTGGAAGAGTGATGTTAATCATAAAATCAATTATTAGGTAATGAGGTAGAACGATACTGACTTTCAAGCCTTGCGGTCATTCTATCATATAAAACTGAAAACTCCGGTTCGTCCGGAAAAGTTTTCTTCGCTTTTAAGTACAATTCCTGAGCCAAAGTATTCTCATAAAGTCTTTCGTAGCAATACCCGGCACTAAAGTAGAACTTTTTCTCTAATGGTGTTTCTTCTAATTGCCTTTTGAAATATTCTGCCGCTTTGGTAAAATTACCTGCTTTTAAATAAATATCAGCCATTTCACCTGCCACAGCTTCTGAAGGTACTTTATCCAGTATCTTTTCATAAATTACCAAGGCTGTATCAGTACGTCCTAATCTTTGAAGGGTCCTGGCTTTTACAAATAGAAGACCTGGATCTGTTTCATCTAAACTCAGACCTTTGTTTACCGAAATAATAGCTGAGTCTAGACGTCCTTCCTGAATCAAATAACTCTTTGATAGCAAATAATAAAACTCAGGGCTGTTTTTTGCTGGCTTTGGCAAGCTGTACAAGACCTTTTGAGCTTCAATAGAGTTACTTTGTCTTAAGAATGTATTGGCCTTCAAATAAAAATTCTCTGGCCAATCAGGAGCAATAAACATACTCTCTTCAATATACTGATTAGCCAATGATATGCTATCAATATCAAGATATAAGCCGGCAATAAAGGTATAGAAATCAGGTGTATCCAGCTCCATGGCTGAAGCAGATTCAGCTTCTATTAAAGCCTCTGCATCTCTTCCTAAATCCTTTAAGATTTTTGCTTTCAGGAAGAAATATGTGGCTTCCGTATTTTTCTTTGCTATAGCCTGATTTATATACTCTTCAGCTTCTGAAGACTTTCTTAAAGCCAAGCATACTTCTGCAAGTTTATAGTAATGAATGGCTTCACCTCCACCCTTTCCTATAATTTCTGTCAAATAATCATACGTGGCTTGATTTCTTTTATCTTCGTTAGAAATACCAACAGGCGGCATAATCTCCCCTGTGCTTCTGTTGTCTTTACAGGAGAAAAGGGCTGTTAGAATAAGAAGAGAAATGATTATGGACCTCATTGTTGACTAATAGGCCGCAAAAATCCGAAAATTTTAGATTCAAAAGAAGCAAATTGTAAGATGCTTTGTGAATTATCCGCCACTGGCAATTTTTGTTAGATAAATTATCTTTCTTACCTGAGCATAAGAACTTGGGGTATTATCCTTTTTCCTTCCAAATAGGCCTCTTTTCTTTTTGCTGTTTTCTTTTTGAAACTCATTATCAACAGAAATCGCCTCCACCTTGCTTCTGCTACCTTCAGCAATAAAATAGTTGTTATACCAAAATCTAACCCCTGTATATGTTGGGATATAGGATAAAGCCGAAGGGTTCAGATCTTTTTTCTCATCTTCTGATAATTTATACAACAAAGGTTTTGTACCAATATTAAAGTTATTGGCTGCAAGATCGCCTTTCAGACAATATGCCACTGCCCCTTTTTCATTGTAAGCTATAGCCGGCTCTACCTGAAAAGAAACATTGTTCAAGTCTACTCTATTGGCATTAATGAAGTCACCGTGTGCACTGAGTTCTAAAATAAAACCTACAGGGTAATGATACCCTCTAAAAACCTGTCTTGAGGTAGTCCTAGAGTTTCTTGAAGTGTAATAAGGATTGTACCTGCTGCGTCCGTAAGTACTGCCGTAAGGGCTGTAGCGATAGTTCGGATCCTCCTCTGTGATCGTTTGAAATTGTGCTTTGACGAAGGAGCCACCAAAAATCACCTTATCCTCTCCAAGTACAGGCGTATTGGGCATAAACTGATAGCTGGTCATCAGTGCTTCAAGATCCTTCACAGAAAGGGCCTGTCTTCCTTTCAAAAGAGAGGTAAAGGAATAGGTCTTTAACTTTGAAGGGTTACTTAAATTCACCGCATAAATACCTTTATCACCTGCATTTGACTGATACATCCCCATCACAAGCTTTTCACCATCCGGCATCCTTACCAGTCTTGCATCTAGAGGAAACTTACCGCCAGTTTGTTTGATTTCAGTCTTTGAAATAACGTTTCCTGCTGTATCGAGCAGAGCATGCACTACAAATGCATCTTTTACAAACTCACCCTTCTTCTTCTTTTCATTAGAATATCCTTTGGTTTTAACAGACCACAAACTTTCAATGATACCAGACTCCGGGAGGTATTCAAAGAGATTAACAGAAACTTTGCCTTGAATCTGGTTTTGCTCTTTCAGTTTACCCATATCTTCCATGAAATCATGAATAAAAAAAGCAGCTCCTTTCTCGTTTGATCCGGCCATGATGACCTTGTCGCCAAGGAAAACATAATCCTCATCCACAAAATATTCTCTTAATTCAAACCCATCCTGATCGGTATCTCCTGTAGCAAGATTAAATTTAAATACCTGATAATACATACCGCTTGTTTCTGAAAACATGAGTGTGATATGGTCATCAGCTAAAGTATATGCTTTGGGCGGGTCTTCTGCATCTAAATAAACCTCCTTCTCCCATAGTTTATTCAGGTCTTTGTCAAACCTGTAAACCATTGCTTTTGTAATATCCGATTTTACAAGGAAAATTAGCCCATCTTCCTGCATTGGAATCATCATTTGCCACGAAGGCCGCCCTACTACCTCCAGTTCAACATTTTTTTCAACCTGTGAGAAAACCTGTTGTGTAAATAGAAGTAATAATAAAAAAATATTACGCATGTAATCAATCAAAGTCGTTAGTTCAAATAGTAGAAATAATTATTCCCCTGCCTTTTCTAAAATTATATCAAAAGCTTCTTTAGGAGTGGGCTGAACAGATAAGCGTGAAATCCTAACCAAAGCAATATCAGATAAACGCTCATCATCCTTGATTTCTTGTAAGGAAACCGATTTTGCAAACTTCTTCACCGGTACCAAATCTACCACCACCCATCTGTCGTCTTCAGTTGTTGGATCTGGATAATGTTCTTTAACTACTTTAGCCAATCCGACCACTGCTTTTTCAGCTCCTGAATGATAAAAAAGTACAAGATCGTCTGTTTTCATCTCCATCATATGTTTTCTGGCAGCGTAGTTTCTAACACCGTCCCAATGGTCTCTTCCTAATTTCACGAAATCATCCCATGAATAAGTTTCAGGTTCAGATTTTACAAGCCAATGATTCATAGTCGTTTATAAATTATTTTAAACATTATCAATAATTACCAGCTCATCACCCAAATTCACCAAACCATCTTCTATTACTCTGGCAGTGATACCGCCATGCCCCCTCATTGCGTTATATCCACCCATTCCAAGATTCTTTTCCATACGGGTACATGGATGACAAAGGCCGGTATACTCCAATATAGCTGTCCCTAAACGGAATTTAAAATCTTTAAGTCCCAGTAAATTCAATCCGGATACTACGATATTTCTTCTTAATAAGGATGGATCTATAGTCTCAATTCCCAGTATTTTCTCAACAACCTCAATATGCTCTTTTTGAATTAAAGTAACCTGTCGCTTTTTATTGGTTCCTCTGTAATGATCTCCTGTCAGACCCGACTCTACAGATATACTAATGCTATTTAGAGTACTTAAGGTTGCACCTCGTTCTTCTCTAATTCCAATCCACTCTATTCTACCCGATTTTGGGAAGTTTTTCATCAACTGCTTTAATTCCATACTTCTGAATTTTTGGGTAAGCCTTACACCATTGTGTTATACCACAACTCTCACATTTCGGATTTCGGGCCAAACAGGTATATCTCCCATGCAATATTAGCCAATGGTGTGCTTTGGGAATAATATCATCGGAAAAAGCTTTAACGAGCTGTTTCTCAACAGCCAGTGGAGTTGTACTTTTTACCGAAACCAATCCTAAACGATGAGAGACTCTATAAACATGAGTATCAACGGCCATAGTTGGCAAATTATGAATGACAGAAGCGATGACATTGGCGGTTTTTCTTCCTACCCCGGGCAATTTCACCAATTCATCAATTGTTGATGGTACCACTCCTTTAAATTCATCAGTTAGCATTTGCCCCAAACCTACAAGATGTTTTGCTTTATTATTCGGGTAAGAGATACTTCTTATTATATCAAAAACCTCTTCTTGAGTTGCTGCAGCCAGTGAAGAGGCTGTAGGAAATGCATCAAACAGATAAGGTGTAACCATATTTACCCGCTTATCTGTACATTGTGCAGAAAGCACTACCGCCACTATTAACTCATAGGGATTTGTGTATTGTAGCTCTGTTTCAGGATTAGGTTGATGGGTTGAGAAATACTCTATTATACCCTGATATCTTTCTTTTTGAGTCATAGGTTAAAACTCCCGGCCATCTGGCTCTTTTATCTTACGTTTTTACGTCTGTTTCTTTCAAAATCTTCTAATACAAAACCACCCAGACCATCGAGGTTAGAGTAATAGGCTCTTCCTTTATTAACCTCAGTAAAATCACGGACAAATTGTTTCAAATACGGATCTGACGCTATCATAAAGGTGGTTATAGGAATGTTCATTCTTCTGGCCTGAGCCGCAATAGTCAATGTTTTATTCACTATTTTCCTATCCAGACCGAAAGCATTTTTATAATAATTAATTCCCTCTTTCAGACAGGTAGGCTTGCCATCTGTTATCATGAAAATTTGTTTGTTTTTCGTTTTTCTTCTTCTCAAAAGATCCATTGCCAGTTCCAGTCCGGCGACAGTATTGGTATGGTAAGGCCCTACCTCCAGATAAGGAATGTCTTTCAATTTGATGGTCCAGGCATCATTTCCGAAAACGAGAATGTCAAGGGTGTCTTTTGGGTATCTGGTTTTTATCAATTCAGCCATAGCCAGTGCTACTTTCTTGGCTGGCGTTATTCGATCTTCTCCATATAAAATCATTGAGTGGCTGATATCAATCATTAAAACTGTAGCTGTATGTAGCTTGTTTTCTGTCTCAATGACCTCTAAATCTTTCTCCGTAAGCCTAAAATCATCTCCCAAACCACTATTAACCTGAGCATTTTTCAAACTCTCCGTCATGCTAATCTGCTCCAGACTATCCCCAAATTGGAAGGAGCGAATGTCAGAGCTTTTCTCACCCCCCTGCCCGGTGAATCTTGATTTATGATCACCTCTTCCTTTGCTTCTTTTTAATTTACCAAATATCTCGTCCAGGCTCTGTTTTCTTATACTTTGCTCTGACTTAGCAGTCATTTGCAAAGTACCCTCCCCCTCTCTTTCTTCTTCTTTGATAAATCCCTTATCCTTTAAATCCTGAATAAAGTCAGCCATTGCATAAGCATCAGAAGTAAGATTATACCTTCTGTCTAGCTCATTCATATAATCTAAAGACTGGGCCACATCCCCAGCAAATATTAATAGTAACTGTTGAAAGATATTCAACAATTTTTCAAAATCAGCACCACCTTTCGTATCAGGCACAAAGTCTGTAAACCTAAAACCCTTCATATCGTTTCTGTAATTATTGCTAAGGTAGAAACAGAACTATACACTTGAAAGTTTACTCCTGAGGAAAGGAAACTTTTTAATGAGGTGTGAAAAAAGTATTTTTGGATACAACATAACCTTAGATATGAATAGTAAAGTCTACTTAATACTTACAGTAACCGTCTTCCTAATTTCACCTCATTCTAACATAGCACAGGAAAGTATCTTTGAGATAAACAATAAACTGGGAAGAGGCATTAATATGGGAAACATGTTTGAGGCTCCATCTGAAGGTGAATGGGGAAATGATTTCAGGGATGATTACTTTGAGTTAATATCAGAACTAGGCTTTGATCATGTAAGAATTCCTATACGTTGGGATGTAACAGAACGTACAAACTTAGATCCTCCCTATGATATAAAACCCGAGTTTTTTCAACGAATTAAATATGTGGTAGACAAGGCTCTGGCTGCCAATCTGATGGTCATAATCAATATGCATCATCATGAAGATATCTTTGAAAATCCGGAGGCAGTCAAACCTAGATTTTTAAGCCAATGGGAGCAAATAGGGTCTTTTTTTAAAGCATATGATAACAAACTCTTATTTGAGGTGTTAAATGAACCACATGCTAATCTTACCCCTGAAAAATGGAATGTATTCTTTAAAGATGCCCTGAATGAAATCAGAAAGGAAAACCCTGACAGACCCGTTGTGATGGGAATTGCTGAATTTGGTGGATTAAGTGCTGTACCCAAAATTGTACTTCCAGAAGATAAGAACATAATTCTTTCAGTTCATTATTATGAGCCATTTACCTTCACTCATCAGGGAGCAGAATGGGTAGGCGGCGATGCAGATAGCTGGCTGGGGACTAAATGGACTAACAATGAATTGGAACAAAAAGAGGTAAAAAATCAATTCGGTTTTATTAAGAGTTTCGCCGCGGAAAATAATGTACCAATAAATGTGGGGGAATTTGGTGCTTATTCAAAAGCTGATTTAGAAAGCAGAGTTTTATGGACCAACTTCCTGGCCAGATGGTTTGAAGAACAGGGCTTTAGCTGGGCTTACTGGGAATGGAGTGCCGGTTTTGGTATTTTTAACCCAGCGACGAATACCCTGTTAGAGCCATTGGTTAATGCTTTATTAACCGATCCATTTCCGGCACCATCCCTTGTAAGTTCAAAAGTACTCTACGAAAGCAATTTTAGTAACTCAAATGATGGCTGGAATCTATTCGTCACTTCCCCAGCCAGCGGTAGCCTTTCCAATTCAAAAGATGGTCTGTCTGTAGACATTTCTAAAGCCTCTTCAGAAGGTTGGCATATTCAGCTGGTCAGAAATAATTATGAAATACAAAAAGGTAAAAGTTATCTGGTTTCTTTTACTGGAAAGGCCTCTGAAACCAGTAGTATAACGGCCTATTTGGGCAGAGCCAGTACTCCCTGGGATAGTTACTCAGGATATAAAGGTTTTACCATTGAAGAGTTTGAAAGTGAGTTCTTTTTCACTTTTAGCATGACAAAACCCGACGACCCGTTGGCCAGAATGGTCTTCGATATGGCAAATACAAAGGCAACAATAATGCTTACCAATATTAAAGTTGAGGAGATAATAGATTCTTCTGTGGAAGAAACTGTTTTATCTTTAACAGAGCATAACGAATTATCCATCTATCCTAATCCGACGAATGGTAACATTCAAGTAATCGATTCCGAATTCGTCTATCACGAATTTGCAGTTTTCAATACAAAAGGACAAAATCTAATGCATGGACCAATATCTCAAAACAAAATCAATATTGAGAAACTAGATCCCGGATTTTACCTTTTAAGGTTAATTAGTAAAGATGGCTCAAGATTAAAAAAGCTAATAAAACTTTAAGGGATCAAGTCGAAAACTATTTTTCTATTTGCCTTAGGTCGAGGAGAGCAAGATTCGGACGGCAACGCCCAGTCTTGCGATTGATGATCACAAAATGCTTTTCAATTTCTCCAAAACAAAAAAGCCCGAGATTTCTCTAAGGCTTTTGTCGGGGTGACAAGATTCGGACGGGGACGCCCAGTCTTGCGATTGATGATCACAAAATGCTTTTCAATTTCCTCAAAACAAAAAAGCCCGAGATTTCTCTCAGGCTTTTGTCGGGGTGGCAAGATTCGGACGGGGACGCCCAGTCTTGCGATTGATGATCACAAAACTTTTTCAATTTCCGCAAAACAAAAAAGCCCGAGATTTCTCTCAGGCTTTTGTCGGGGTGGCAAGATTCGAACTTGCGACCTTCTGCTCCCAAAGCAGACGCGATGACCGGGCTACGCTACACCCCGATTGGTGTTTTATGTGTGTCTGAGTGGCTTTTCTGTCTCCCAAACACTCCTTGCGGAGGGAGCGGGATTCGAACCCGCGGTACCGTTTCCAGTACGTCAGTTTAGCAAACTGGTGGTTTCAGCCACTCACCCATCCCTCCTTTCGTGGAAACGGAGTGCAAATATACACTGTTAGATTTTAAAATGTCAATAGCTGATTCATCTTTTTTTTAGTTTTTTCTTCCGTCATTTTTTTATCCTCCTATAAATCAGGCAATAAGGCTTAAAATATTTTTTGCTTTTTCTCACTGCCCGATACTCAACTTACAAAATATAGGTAAAGTCCTATTATTCCTTACATAAGCTTTATAAAATCTTAGAATATTATAATTTTAATATTCCGGTAATATCATGTAAATTTGCAGACCCTTAATTATAGGATGATTTGACTATAAATTAATTAACTCTAAAACTCAAGAGGTTAATGGTACAAGATATCTTTGACAAAGTTTCGAATAACTTAGGGCCAATTGGCTCACATGCTCATTATTCTCATCACTACTATTCATTTCCTAAACTTACAGGCCCTCTTGGACCTTACATGGAGTTTGGTGGAAAAAGAATGTTGAACTGGTCTTTAAATAACTATTTAGGACTTGCTACTCATCCAGAAGTTCTGGAAACCGATGCTAAAGCTGCTCAGGAATATGGTCTGGCCTACCCAATGGGTGCCAGAATGATGACAGGTAACACTGATCTTCATGAAGAATTTGAACGCCAGCTAGCAAAATTCGTTGGTAAAGAAGACGCTTTCTTATTGAATTATGGATATCAAGGCGTTATGTCGGCTGTTGAAGCTCTTGTTGACTTTAAAGATGTGGTTGTTTACGATGACGAAAGTCATGCCTGCCTTATTGATGGCGTAAGATTACACCGTGCAAAAGGTGGAAAGACTTATACTTTCAAGCATAACGATATGGATAGCCTTGAAAAGAACCTCAAAAGAGCTACTAAAATTGCTGAAGATCAAAACGGAGGGATACTGGTTGTAACCGAAGGTGTTTTTGGTATGTCAGGGGCAGTAGGTTCTCTGGATAAAATAGCAGAATTAAAGAAAAAATACAATTTCAGACTGCTCGTAGACGACGCTCACGGTTTTGGTACTATGGGTGCTACCGGTTCTGGAGTCCCTGAGCATTTTGGCGTACAGGATGCAGTAGATATACACTTTTCAACCTTCGCTAAATCAATGGCGATGATCGGGGCCTTTGTGGCTGCAAAGAAAGAAATCATCATGTACCTAAAGTACAATATGCGTTCCCAAACTTATGCCAAGGCTTTGCCAATGCCTTTCGTCATTGGAGGAATGAAAAGATTAGAATTGATCAAGAAACATCCAGAATTGAAAGAAAATCTTTGGAAAATTGTTGACGCACTACAAAACGGTTTCAAGGCCAGAGGCTTTGATATAGGCCAAACACAAAGCTGCGTAACACCTGTTTTCTTACATGGGGAATACGAACTGGCTACAGTTACAAACCTGATTAGAGACATGAGGGAGAACATGAATGTTTTCTGTTCTATTATTGTATATCCGGTTGTACCTAAGGGAGTTATACTTTTAAGAATTATCCCAACTGCCGCTCATACACTGGAAGATGTAAACTACACAATGGACTGTTTTGAGAAGGTTCAAAGCAAGCTTCAGGCAGGCGAATACGCCCCAAAAGCCAGTGTAGAAGTTTAAAAAGTTAGAAATAGCAAAAATAGAAAATGCCCGTCAGAAGCTCTGAAAGGGCATTTTTTATGCTTTTTTTCATACTATTTTGTAGAATTATTCAATAATTGATCTAACTTGCATTTGATAATTGATTTTAAACTATAAAACCCAGGTACACTATGAACAAGTATCAAGCCCTAGCAGACCTAGTTGAAGGTCTAAAAGATGACTTCGAAAAATTCTATGACAAAAAAAACAAAGCTGCAGGCACCAGAGTAAGAAAGGGAATGCAGGATTTGGCTGTATTTGCTAAAGACACCAGAAAAGAAGTTCAAGATATGAAAAACGAAGGGATGTAATTCCTCCGCGAATCTAGACTAAAGAAATTAAAGGCTCTGAATTTTCAGAGCCTTTCTTGTTTTAGTACAATTCTGTATTTTTCAAAGTACCGGTGCCTCGAATGTGTATTTTGGTCGTCTCAGGATCATAAACCTCGGTAGCAATTTCAGCTATGTGCTTGCCCTCCTTAATATTCATAACTCTGAAAACCACTTCATATTCTTTATCTACAAACATGGGTCGTAAATACTCGGTTTCCTGTTTCAAATAAATAGATCCTGGCCCTCCAGGCTCATTCATACCTAAGAATTTGGTAAATACACTACTACTTAAATGTCCATGAATAATTGGCTTACCAAAACGGGTTGTTGCCGCATATTCCGGATCTACGTGTATCGGGTTGTGATCCCCTGTTAAATCTGCAAAGACATTTACCTGATCTTGTGAAAAACTAAAAGTAAATTTGTATTCTGATCCAACTGGTATTTTTTTTGACTCCATATTCTCAAGTGGTTTACATTTATTTAGAACAAAATTAACCCTTTGCCCTTGTCTAAACAACCTATACTTTTTGTTATTAATCCCAAGGCAGGCACCTCGAATACAGGAAACACTTTTGAGAATTCTCTCAAAAAATTCTTTCATTCAGAGAAGTTTGATCCTATTCTGGAGTTTACTCAAAGAAAAGGTCATGCATCTGAGTTAGTAAAAAGTTATCTTACTGATGGAGTTAAGGAGTTTGTGGCAGTAGGCGGTGACGGAACTATCAATGAAGTAGCAATAGAGCTCGTACACCAGGATGCCAATTTAAGTTTAGTCTCAAAAGGGTCCGGTAATGGCCTAGCACGTCATCTTGGGGTCTTTGGAACAGATGAATATTGCCTCAAAAAAATAAGTACGGGTAAACTCAAAAGAATTGATGTTGGCGTAATTAATAAGCTTCCTTTTCTTTGCACCGCTGGTGTAGGTTTTGACGCATATATCGCCAAACTTTTCAATGAAGCCTCGGGTAGAGGCCTGAGAAACTACATTAAAGAAGGTTTAAAAGCTTATAGATCATATAAAGGATTAGAGCTTTCTTTTTGCGGGAAAGAAAGAATCGTTTTCAGCCTTACTTTTGGAAATGCCTCGCAATTTGGGAATAATGCTTTTATAACTCCTGAAGCCGTAATAGATGATGGTTTGATAGACTGCTGCCTCGTCAATCCTCATCCCAAAATAAGGGCCTTAGGGATTACCAGACAGATGTTTACTAAAAGTTTACAACATTCTAGATACACAGAATGTTTTAGGGAATCGTCATTTGAAGTAAAAACTAAAGACAAAGCTTTAATTCATATAGACGGTGAGCCCGTACAATTAGAGACTAATGATTTAAAAATAGATATATTAGAAAGAGCCTTAAGTGTAAGAATATGAGTAATAAAAACAAGAAAAGAGAAGGTGTAGTGTATTCTACCAATCCAGATTTCGTGTATAACGAAGGAAATGAAGAACAATCAACACCCGATAACTCGCAGCAAGAATTGAAAATCTGGCTTGACAGAAAGGGAGGAAATAAAGTGGTTTCGCGAATTGCCGGATTTGAGGGAAACGCCTTTGACCTGGCTACTTTGAAAAAAAACGTGCAATCGGCCTGTGGAAGTGGCGGAGCAGCCAAAGACGGTGAAATACTCATTCAGGGAGATCATCGGGATAAAATCCTCAAATATCTTTTATCAGAAGGCTATAAAGCAAAAAAAGCCGGAGGTTAACTTCCGGCTTTCATGTGAATATTTATGAAATGAATGTTAATCAATTCCTCCCATCCAGTTTCTAATTTGCTTATGGAATACGATCATAATCAAACCTGCCACCGCTCCATACATACAAAACTGCATAAATAGGCCTGGCATAGCGTCTACATTTCCTTCATCAAAGTTTCCTGCAAAAAGGCCGGCGATCAAGTTTCCAAGAGAAGCTCCAACAAACCAAAGTCCCATCATCTGACTGTAGTACTTTTTAGGTGCCAACTTGGTGTAAGAACTTAATCCTACCGGACTAATACATAACTCACCAAGTGAATGAAGAAGATATGTAAATGTTAACCAGCCCATACCTGCCAGGGTACCATCCAGTACTTTCTGAGCAGCAAAATACATAACCAAGAAGCCCAATCCCAGTTGGATAAGACCCAAACCAAATTTAACCGGTACATTAGGATTCAGGTTTTTCTTGTTCAACCAAACCCATAGAGCGGCAAAAGGAGCAGAGAAAATCAAAATGAAGAATGAATTGGCATTCTGAAACCAGGAAGCCGGTAAATCCCAACCGAATAGATCACGATCTGTGTGCCTGTCTGCAAATATGGTAAAGGTGGTAGCAGCTTGTTCAAAACCAGACCAGAAAATAGCAATGGCTATAAAAAGGATAAACAAGACTCCTACTCTTTTACGCTCTACTAGTGTCAAAGATTTATCCAGAAATCCGATGTAAAAGAAATAGGCCACCGTGATACCTGAAATAATATACTTCATTGAGTTGGCCAATTGAATACTATCAAGCATTCCAGTAGTAACAGAAAGGGCCGCTACAGCCAGAAGGCCAATCACCACATATAAATAAGTATAAGAGGACTTCTCTACGGGCTTCTCCCCTACGTTTTTTAGATACTTGCCGTTAAATCTGAAGTTAATTAGACCAAAAAACATGGCAAAAGCAGCAGCTCCAAAACCATAATGCCATCCCACTTTTTCTCCCAGATAACCTACTATGAACATCCCTAAAAACGAACCCAGATTAATGCCAAGATAAAAAATACTGAACGCCGCATCTCTTTTGGCTCCACCTTCAGGATACAGTTCCCCAACTATGGATGAAATATTTGCTTTTAGCAGTCCGGTACCCACTGCCACAAAGGCAAGTCCAAGAAAAAATACTGACGGGCTAGCAGGCAGGGCCAAAATGGCATGGCCTATCATGATACTAATACCGCCCCACCAAATGGCCTTTTTCTGACCTAGAATATTGTCGGCTATCCAGCCACCTGGTAAGGTAAGCAGATATACGGAAGCAGCATATAATCCATAAACAGCTCCTGCTGTATCTTCAGGTAGCCCAAGGGCTCCTTCGCTGGCACTTTTTGTTAAATATAAAAAAAGAATGGCCCGCATCCCGTAATAGCTGAAGCGTTCCCACATTTCGGTAAAGAACAAGACATACAGGCCACGGGGATGACCAAAAAGAGTTTTTTCGGAATGACTCATAAAGAATTAGCTTCTAGGGTTTAGTTTGTGATTCTCCAAAAATACTAATTTTCCTGAGCTTTTTGTTCTTTTGAAATATCCCGTGCATCTCTTACAAACCTATTCACTATTTGTTTCGCTCTTCTTTCTAAAATTTTAGGGGCAGAAAGTGGATTATCAATTACATCAAACGAGTTTCCACGCCAAACTAACTGGCCAGTCTGCTTATCTATTATATCAAGAACTAAGGTACCCGAGTCAAAGACTCTTACCCTTTCGGGCACTTCACATCTGGGACCAGGGAATAAATTCGGAGAATAACCACTATCACCATAAAAGCCGGTTGGACAATACGTCTCTTCGTAATAATCTTCTTCTATATATATATGATAATCAATGAAAAAATCGGCCATTTCCTCCGGCACAACTTTATAACCTTTCTTAGAAAATGACTTATCAATAGCGGTTTGAAGCGTTTTATCGATAGCCTTTTTATTATAGTAAGTATGCCCCGTATTATCCTTCACCTCGTTCCAGCCATAAGTCTTAAACTTATTTAATTGGATATTTGGCTCTTTGTCTACCCATAGAGTAGGGCTACAGGAATTGAGGAAAATGGTCAAAAGAAAAAGACTTACAAAACGCATATCTATGTTTTAAAACTTAAAGGTATCTATATTTCTTAGGACAAGAGTATGAGGCCTGGCCGTTAAAATTATGACACACGGCATAAAAAAAATAACTAACAAGTTAGTTTGTAAACTAAACAATTAGTTTTAACTTCGATTATCGATAAAAAAATACACGTGTAATGGAATTAAGAGAACTAACCAAAGCAGAAGAAGAAATCATGCAGGTACTATGGAGGTTGGAGAAGTCGTTTGTTAAGAACGTCATTGAAGAGCTCCCTGATCCTAAACCCGCATATAACACCGTCTCAACAATCATAAGAATATTAGAGCAAAAGGGCTTTGTGGATCATGTAGCCTATGGTAAAACTTATGAGTACTTCCCTATTGTGACAAAAAACCAATATCGGAAATTCGCTTCAAGCAAACTTATGAGTAGCTATTTTGGCGGTAGTGTGGGCCAGTTGGTTTCCTTCTTTGTTCAAGAACAAAAAATTGATCTGAATGAAGCAGATGAAATCCTGCAACTTTTAGAACAAATGAAAGATAAAAATGAATAATTAAATCTCAGCTGTATGAACTGGGCAAACTACCTTCTACAAGTCAATTTCTACCTAATTCTAGGTTTTGGGTTTTACTGGCTATTGCTACGTAAAGAGACTTTTTATAGTGCAAATCGCTACTTTCTACTAGCTAATTCATTATTGGCTGTCCTTATCCCGTTTTGGAATATTGGGCTCATTGAGTCGTGGTTTGTCACCGAACAGGTTTCTTCGGCTATTGCCGTTGTTCCACTTGAAGAGTTTACGGTGACTCCGCTTATGGAGAAACCTACCTGGAGCTGGAATCTACTTGGAGCCAGTATCTACTTCCTCGGTTTTGGATTTGGCTTGTTGCGATTTAGTTTAAGCCTTTTCAAGCTTCAGCAGTTGCTTCGCATAAAGAACCTTCGCGGTCAGGCATTTTCTATTTTCGGGAAAGTCTTTATTGACAAAAAACTGGATGACTACCGCACCATACGCCTTCATGAAGAAGTACATAGTCGTCAGTTTCACTCCATAGACGTCTTCTGGATGGAATTGCTCGCTGTAATTTGCTGGTTTAATCCTGCGGTTTTATGGATGAGAAAAGAGATTAAGGTTATTCATGAATTTATAGCAGATGAAATTGCCGCACGCCATTTGGGCTCTGCTCAAAAGTATGCCCAAGTACTGGTTAGCTCACATTTCAATGCTGATAGCAATGTTTTAATTAATAATTTTTATAACAACTCAATCTTAAAAACACGAATCATGAAACTAGCTCAACAAAAATCGAAAAGTGGTGCCTCATTTAAATATACTCTGGCATTACCTCTTGTAGGGATCATGCTTATTGTAGCAACAGCCTGCTCAGATAAGAAATCGGAGATCACTTCAAAAGGTTATATCAGCCCCGATAAAGAAGATATTTTTATGTCAGTAGAGGAAGCACCAGAATTCCCTGGTGGCGTTGCAAAAATGTATGAATATTTAGGAAGTGAACTAGTCTATCCTAGAGAGGCCAAAGAGAATAGTATTGAGGGCCGTGTTTTTGTCAAATTTGTTGTAAATAAAGAAGGAGAAGTGGGAGACTTTGAAATTTTGAAAGGGATTGGTTCAGGTTGCGAGGACGAAGCCATTAGAGTTTTAAAATCTATGCCCGGCTGGAACCCAGGTAAGCAAGATGGTAAGCCTGTGAATGTGTACTTTACCATGCCCATACTTTTTAAATTGGAATAGAATATTTCAACACAAATTATACTTTCTAAGAGAGCCCCAAAAGAAGTCTACTTTTGGGGTTTTTCTGTATTAACAATTCTATTAACAAAGGAGGCCTTCTTAGCTTTTGAATAAATTTATAACTTCAGTTAAACTCCTGAAACTATGAACTTCTACACATTAAAACATCATTCCATTAGTTATCCGGCTTTACTGTTAGGCCTATTTTTTTATTCATGCATCTGCAATGCTCAAATAATTGAGATTAAGGGTATAGTAACAGATGAAAAAGGAATGCCCATTGAAAATGCTAAGGTTACCATTGTGGATAGAGATATTAATTCATACAGTGACAAGAAAGGGCATTTTGAACTAGCTGATATAGAGAACATTGAAGAAATTTCAATCAGTCATATTAATTATATTACTGAAACTAGAAATCATGACCTTAGTTCCAGAATGAGAGTTCAATTAAAGGAAGAACTTATTCATATAATAGGGCCTATGATAATAGGATACAAAAAGCAAAAAGAAACTTTTAATGGAGCAATAAAAGTCCACCTACCTGAAGGCTCCTCACAGAAAGACATTAAGGCAGAATATCCCGGCGGGTTTTCTGAGTTGAACAGATTTCTAGGTTGGCAAATTAGATACCCTGCCTTGGCTCAACAAAATGAAATTTCGGGTAAAACTAAAGTCACTTTTACCATTAATAATCTTGGTCGGGTAGAAAATGTTCAAATAAAAGAAGGGTTGGGCTTTGGAATAGATGAGCAATTAATTGAAGCCATAAACTCAATGCCGATATGGAAACCAGCTCTTCAAAAAGGTCAGCCTTCCGCATCAAGAATTGAAATAGAATTCGGTTTCTTTTTAACAGAGTAGGCATTTTTGATTAACTAAAGCACTTTTGAATGTATGGATAACAAGTTAGCCACTAGACACCTATTTGCCTGTTGATTTTTCTGGTTTTCTTCTCAGTAAATGCACAGTAAGGAAGTTTGAGCTTTCAGGGAAAGTTCCTAAATGAAAATGATAAACCATTTAAGGGAGCATATATTGATACTCCAAATACATTTCACTAAACGGTTACAAATGAATTAAAATTGAAATAGTTCTGATTTTTACCAAATATTGGGATAATTTGAATTTCTCTAAGCGAATTGAATAAATATTTGTGTTAATCTGCATTAAGTTAAAATGATAAAGAAAACTACCTTTACTATAAATACTCTGTGGAAGTATATTTTCATTTTTCAAATTTTTATCAGCTTTAAGGCTTCTTCTCAGCAAACAGACTATTTTTTTAATATCCCTGAAGCTCCGGCAGAATATTCATCAAACAATGTCATTGCCAGGATGATTGACGGGCTGGGTTTCAGATATTACTGGGCTACTTATGGCCTCAATGAAGCAGACCTGGCTTATAAACCAAGTGAAGAAGCCAGAACCACTCTACAAACCCTTCAACATATTGATGGACTAACTCGTGTAAGTCTTAACGCCATCACAGGCAAGCCAACTTTAAATGAAAACAATGGCCAATTGAGCTTTGATGACCTACGTAGTAAAACGATCAAACAGCTAGAAGAAACCTCTGTTTATTTAAGAACACACTCCTTAGACCCGGAAAAACAAACAATCCGTTTTGGCTCGTCAGACAGTTCCGGCTATCCGCTTTGGAATTTAATCAATGGCCCTTTGGCTGATGCTCTCTGGCATGTAGGTCAGGTAGTTAGTTTTAGGAGGTCTTCCGGCAATCCACTCCCAAAAGGTGTTAATGTATTAGAAGGGATTAAAAATTAGGAATCATAAAAAAGGAGGCTGCCAATAAATGGCAACCTCCTTGTTTTCATTATAAAATGGTCTTAGTTCACATCCCAGAAAATTTTCGTTTTCGGGCTATCGCCTCCAATTTTTGAAGCAGCAGCCTTTAGGTTAGTACCATTCAATGTCGCTTCGTTTATTGGATAAATCAATCGCTTCGGTATATCGTCATATGTCAAGCCCTCAGGTACATTAAAACCATCAATATCCATAAGTCTCCAGGTAGTCCAGCCTTCTATGCCGCCATTGGCAAAAAGAGAAATCCATTTCTGGGTTCCTATCTTCTGCTTCCAGTCTCCGGCTGCAGTGGCATAAGCTACTGACTCTTGAGCTAAGTAAGCATCTGCAGCTTCACTGCTTAGCCCCCACTCCATTATGGAAGTTTTTATAGCTTTATTGTACAGCTCTTCAACCGTACCACCCATATTAAAACCACGGGCAGCACCCTCAGCTTTCAGGAATTCTACTTCTGAGCAACTGATCATAATACCAGGAGAAGTAGCCGTATAAAAGAACGAGCCGACATGCGTGGAATTTGGGAAAGAATTGGCTGTGCCATACACACCACCTTCATACACACCATCACCAAGGTTATTGTCAAAATAGACAGCTCTTCTCGGATCATTCAAGGCATTCATTTTATCAATCAATGTATTAGATCCAACATAGTCTGAACGACCACTCAACACAAAGTCCTCATAAGCAGGGTGTGTATAAGGTGCCGCAGAGATATACTCCATAGATAAATCTTCTGATAAAGAAGAAAACACTCCCGAAGCAACTGCTGATTCAGCCAATGTCTTTGCTTTAGCCGCATCAACATCTGCAATCCTCATCGCTAATCTTAGCTTCAATGAATTGGCTGCTTTTTTCCATGCTCCGGTATCACCCTGATTTACAAGATCTTCTGAGGCTGCAAAGCTAGCCGATGTTACATCTATGTCATTGATTGCCTGATCTAGTTTAGTGATGAGATCGTTATAGATAGTTTGTGCATCATCATATACGGGATTAGGATTCTCAAAATCCAAGGCCTGTGAATAAGGAATATCACCGAACAAATCAACCAAAGTAGACCACATATGAACTTCATTTACAGTCATAATGGCTAGTTTATTCTTTTGAATTGGAGCAGTGGTAGCATTGGTTTCCTGAGCAGAAATAATGCGTCTGGCTTCTTTCATATCTACCAGTGCGTCACGGTAAATTCTCTGATACCAGTTATCAGGAATAGTACGCTGTACCATATTGTACTGTGACTCCTCCGGATAGGTGGTTTGAGCCATATACTGTGCATAGAGCCTGAACACGTTAAAGTTCACATTGTTATTATTGGCGGTGTGATAAAACCGCTCCATTGCGTTATTGAAGAGAGACTCTCCAGGTACTGAGGCAAGGCTCTTCTTGTCTGTGTTCAGATCTGCGAAATGATCTGTACAAGAAAGCAGAGTGCCAATAAACAAAATTGCTATTATCTTTTTCATCTTAATTTCTAAAGTTTATTAAAAGTCTACTTTCACATTAAAACCGATGTTTCTTACCGTTGGGTAAGCACCAGAGATGTATCCCTGAGCATTACCGGCACCAAGTCCGGCTTCAGGATCAGAGAATGGTACATTCTTCTTGATAATCCAAAGGTTTCTTCCCACTACACCAACTGATATATTATTGGCAAAATTCTGGTACAAATTAGATGGTAAGCTGTAAGAAAGAGAGGCCTCTCTAAGCTTTACATAGGAGGCATCATATGTAGTCAATGCACCCGGGTTTCTTGAAGCATTACCCCAGTAATACGCACCGCCATAATAATCTGTTCGTGCACGTACTGTGTTTTTAGAACCATCCTCCTGTACACCTTCATTGAGAATTCCGCCGCCATCTGCAATTGGTAAACGTAGTTCATTACCCAGCTCATTCAAACCGGCAGTATAGTCTGGTAACCCTGTACCTTGTCCATAGTGCATATCCAGTGAATACACCTCGCCGCCTTGAGACATATCAATTAGGAAACCTAGGGTTAAACCTTTATAAGAT
>JANSYO010000429.1 GCA_024742395.1 Cytophagales bacterium | reverse complement strand
CTTTCTATTCGTGAGCACAATGAGATCTGTAAAGAAGAACACATGACGCTTTTCTGGGCTCTTAGATTTTTGACTCTTGTAGAACGACAGTTCTCCTTCTTTCACATAATTTCTCCCTGGTGCTACTAGAGACTACACTCGCAATCGTTAAGTATCTTCAATTACAAGAAAATAATAAAAACACACTTCAACACCATCAATCATCTTTTGAAGGTCCAAAATACGTTGAAGTCCTTCTGCTTGTCGTTGAGCTTCATTAATATCTGCAACAACACTATTAATCTTTGAGAAAGCGGATTGAAGTGGTTCCCAATCCGGATGATCCTCAGGTGTGTAACGAATAAGTTCCTAAACAAACAAGAAAGAGAAATAAATGATTTCTGCTTCTACTTTTGATACTACGTACCCTAAGCAATAGAGGGTATTTGCACACTCGCTGAATTGGCTTGATTAAGAATGATTGTAAAAAGAGACCGCGACAACGAGCATCAGTGTGACAAACTTCAAGTTTCTTCTTGAACTGAGGATGTTTCTTGATCAACAACTCCACGGTTGTCAATGAAGTTTGTTGATTAGCACAAAACACTTTGTACATTTTAAAATAATCAGCCTAAGAACGAGGAAAAAGGGTGAGCAAACAGCAAAAAGCGAAAAAGTGGCTTACCAGTTGCGTGAAAACATCTCCAATGGTTACATCATCTCCTGCGTTTGTTGTTTGAATTGTATTTTCCAGTTGTGTAAGCATTTCTTTGTTGCAATTGATCAAAACTTCAACATTAGAGAAAACATTGTATAAACTCTTGTCATCAAGAATTGCCATTGCCCGCATTGGGAAGATAAACACCTTCATGAATGTCAATATAAACGTGATTGTGAAACAAGAACAGTGAATTACGTTAATAAGAGTCTCTAAATCATCAATATAATCCTTTTCGGTTTGATAAATTTCTTCCAAGCATTTGTGTCGTAGTTCTGCTCTTCTTTTCTCTTTTTCTGGATCAACTTCTTTAGCAGG
>JANSYO010000263.1 GCA_024742395.1 Cytophagales bacterium | reverse complement strand
GTACAAAGGAACACCCGGTCCATTCTAACACAAACAACAGGATACAGTAACCCTCGAAAACAAACGCAAACGTGATATCCCCTCTGTTAAATGCCAAATCATCAAGGTCGCAGGCGTACCACTATCTCAACTCGTAGACCCAAATTCACGAAGATATCGCGGATAAATAAATAAACCCCACAGGCCAAATTATAACAACGGAATATAATATAATATAATATAATATAATATTTGGGATAGGATAACATAGAATTATAGGAAGGGATAATGAGGCGCTTTCAGTTTTTTCTCGCCGTTTGTTGGGAGTTGTACATCATGATATATAAAGTTGTTATGCTTGGAGGTGGAGGTGTTGGTAAAAGGTATTTATATTGATAATTATAAGTCAAATAGCAACTCTAACAAAGCAACAGTGCCATTACCATTCAATTCGTTCAAAATACTTTTGTTTCAGAATATGACCCTACCATTGGTATGTAACCTCTCTACATCAATAGACAACATATTTGTTTAATATTTATCCATGTAGAAAACTCGTACAGACGACAATTCACTGTTAACGATGAAGAAATCATGTTGGACATTCTAGACACTGCTGGACAGGAAGAATTCGCTGTACGTGTTTATTATCTCACCTACCACAGAAAGCTTATTATTACATAGGCTATAAGAGATTCTCATATCCGTGAAGGTTTAGGATTTATTATAGTTTATAGCGTCACCTCAAAAGAAAGTTTCAAAGAAGTAACTGGCATCAGGGACCGTGTACTCAAAGTCAAAGACAAAAATTCCTATCCAATGATTCTGCTAGGTAACAAATGCGATCTTGTAAAAGACAGGGTTGTAGACAGTGCAGATGGCAAAAGCCTTGCAGATGGTTTCGGTATTCCATTTAAAGAGTGTTCTGCGCGAAACCGTGTCAATATTGATGAATCCTTTGATGAAATTATTCAAATTATTCTAAAAGCCAAAGCTGATGGTTTGTACGGTTCCTCTGCACAACCAACTTCTGGTGGCAACTTTGTACCTGATTTATCCAATAGTGGAAAGTCAAAGAAATCTTGTAATCTTCTATAAGCTGGCGTCATACTTTTGTGCGTCCTCGTTAACCATTAAAAATACTTTCCTTTGTTTAGCTGCTCTAGTCTTTCTGTTAGGTGTTACTTTCCTTGTTGACTATTTTTTAGGATTTTATTAAGAGCCATCAGGACCACTAGGAACCTCAATAGTTTGTAAAGTGTCTGATATGCTGTAATATACCACTTCACTGAATGAATTTATAATGGCAAGCGTTACATCCTCATAGCTATTGGAATCAGTCAGAAATTCGGTCATTCTATCATCAATGGTTAACAAACGCAGTAAACAAATGAAAGGATCACCTTTTTATGCTCAATTCGTGATGTATGGGGATCGGAATG
>JANSYO010000049.1 GCA_024742395.1 Cytophagales bacterium | reverse complement strand
GTTTAAAATATCAGAAGTGGATTTAGAACTGCGTGGACCCGGTGATATGGCTGGTACACAGCAAAGCGGTTTGGTAGATCTGAGAATTGCAAACCTTGCAACCGATGGTGAAATATTAAAATATGCCAGAGAAGCTGCTATTGAAATTTTAGATGAAGATGAGCATTTAGATAAGCCTGAGAATAGCATGATCAATTTATTTTTGAAGCAGAAATCACCGAATAATACAAATTGGAGTAAAATCAGTTAGATTTTTTGATTTTGTGGCATGATTAGATTGCCTTTATTTCGTTTCTTTGTGGACTTGTCATAATTGGCAATGCCATTCTTAAAAGTGAAAACATTTATAAGTGAAAATTCTAGGAATCTCAGCGTTCTACCACGACTCAGCTGCAGCTTATATTGAAGATGGGAAAATTATTGCCGCCGCTCAGGAGGAGAGATTTACCCGAAAAAAACATGATCCAAACTTTCCGAAAAATGCGGTTGAACATTGTCTAAAATATGGAGGTGTAGAACTTAAAGACCTGGACGCCATAGTGTTTTATGACAAGCCCCTTTTAAAAATGGAAAGGCTTTTAGAAACCTATTATGCCTTCTCTCCAAAAGGTTTGCGTTCTTTTCTTACGGCTATACCTGTATGGTTAAAAGAGAAAATGTTTCTGAAAAGAATGCTTTATCAGGAGCTTTTTGACATTCAGGAATTTGACAAAAAGAAAGTAAAATTGCTCTTTCCTGAGCATCATTTATCCCATGCAGCCTCGGCGTTTTATCCTTCCCCATACGAGGATGCAGCCATTCTCACACTTGATGGAGTAGGAGAGTGGGCTACAGCATCTATTGGTCACGGCCAAGGGAAAGAATTAAGTATTCTAAAGGAGCTGAAGTTTCCCCATTCATTGGGATTGCTTTATTCGGCCTTTACATACTTCTTAGGCTTTAGAGTGAATAGCGGTGAGTATAAACTCATGGGTTTGGCACCCTATGGAAAGCACGGTAGTAAAGAGGTAGAGAACTATAAAGAAATAATTAAGAAGGAGCTTATTGAAATATACGACGATGGCTCAATCTGGTTAAATCAAGACTATTTTAATTATGCTACAGGCTTAAGAATGGTTTATGATGATAAATGGGAAAAGCTTTTTGGTTTTCCTACCAGAGATTCTGAGTCTTTGCTGGAGCAGCATCATTGCGATTTAGGCCTGGCCATTCAGGAAATAACTGAAGAGGTAGTAATTTTAATGGCCAAAGAGGCTCAAAAACTGACAGGTTCTAAAAACCTGGTGATGGCAGGAGGAGTGGCACTTAATTGTGTGGCAAATGGTAAACTTCAAAATACCGGCATCTTTGAGAATGTTTACATTCAGCCTGCTGCAGGAGATGCAGGCGGTGCATTAGGTGCAGCCTTGGCGGCAAATTACCTTTCTTTTGATCAGGAGAGAATAGTAGACCATTCTAAAATGGACGCTATGTCGGGTTCATATTTGGGTCCTGAGTTTTCATCTTTGGATATTGAGCTGATGGCCAAAAAGTACAAAGCCAGTTTTGAGTATTTTGAAGATTTCAAGGACTTAACTCAAAAAACAGCAAAAATTATTTCTGAGGGTAACGTAGTAGGATGGTTTCAGGGGAGAATGGAGTTTGGGCCAAGAGCCTTAGGTGCCCGTAGTATTTTGGGAGATCCGAGAAATCCGGAAATGCAGAAAAAACTGAATCTGAAAATAAAATACAGGGAAGGTTTCAGACCTTTTGCTCCTTCTGTTTTAGCTGAAGATGTAGAAGAGTATTTCGAGTGCAAGACATCATCCCCATATATGCTATTAGTTCATGGTGTCCAGGAGAAAAGAAGAAATAAGACCCCGGATAATTATGAGCAGCTTCCTATGATGGAGAAGTTGTATTTTTGAAGATCAGATTTGCCATCTATTACTCATATCGACTATTCTGCACGTATTCAAAGTGTGCATGAAGAAACTAACCCAAAGTATTATCAGCTCATATCAGACTTTAAGAAAGAAACGGGTGTGGGCGTGGTAGTCAATACCAGTTTTAATGTTAGAGGAGAACCTATAGTGTGTACTCCAGAAGATGCGTATAAATGTTTGATGCGAACAGAAATGGATTATCTTGCTATTGGAAATTATCTTTTTGATAAAAGAACACAGCCAGAGTGGGCAGAAAAAGGAGACTGGAAAGAAGAATTCGCACTAGACTAAATAGCTAAACTTTATAAAACATGGATTTTTTAAAAGACTTATGGAATTTTTTAAAAGAAAGGAAGAAGTGGTGGCTTACACCGGTAATTCTTATTCTTTTGCTCATTGGTGTACTAATTGTCATTGGTGGAGGTTCGGCCATAGCACCATTTATTTATACTTTGTTTTAATTCATGAAGAAGCATAATACTTCTCAAGTCATACTTTCTATTGTTGTTGGCTTTTTGGTCCTATTTCTGATCTTTAAGATTGATTGGTTTCTGTGGATATCTGCTGCGATGGGCATCTTGGGTCTGCTCTCAGAAACTTTTGCTTCGCTTGTAACAAAGGGGTGGCTGAAGTTTGCCGAAATTTTGGGTAGAATCAATGGTTCAATTCTATTGACAGTGGTATTTTTTATTTTCCTGGCTCCGGTAGCTTTTCTGATGAGAATATTTAAAAAGTCTGATGAATTAAGACTTAAAAGACCGGAAGGCACCAACTACGAAGTAAGAAATCACTCTTACAAAGCCAAGGATCTGGAGAACATCTGGTAGAAAAAGCAGATTGAGCTATAAAAAGAATGCCCTGAGGTTTTACCTTCAGGGCATTCATCATTTTAAGAGAGTCAATTAAATTATATATACTGGTTGATAATCATCTCGTAGTATTCTTGCTTTCCACTTAATTGAGCAGGCTCACCTACTTCGTAAGCTATTTTCTGCAGGTCTTCCAGGCTTAATTCACCTTTTTCAAACTTCGCACCGTTTCCTGATTGGAAGGAAGCATACCTTTCTGCTCTTAGTTTTTTGTAAGGAGATTTCTCAAGAATATCATTGGCTACTAGCAAGGCTCTTGCAAAAACATCCATTCCTCCAATATGAGCAATAAAGATATCTTCAAGATCCGTAGAGTTTCTTCTGGTTTTGGCATCAAAGTTTATACCCCCAGTAGTGAATCCACCGCTTTCAAGAATGACTAACATGGCTTCAGTTACCTCATAAAGGTCTACCGGAAACTGGTCAGTATCCCATCCATTCTGATAGTCACCACGGTTGGCATCTATAGAGCCTAACATACCGGCATCTGCAGCCATTTGAAGCTCATGAGCAAAAGTATGACCAGCCAAGGTAGCGTGGTTAACTTCAGCATTGATGGCAAAATCTTTATCAAGACCTTGAGCTTTGAGGAAACCAATTACCGTTTGAGAATCAAAGTCATATTGATGCTTAGATGGCTCTGCAGGTTTAGGCTCAATGTAATATTTTCCTTTGAAACCATTTTTACGACCATACTCAGAAGCCATTCTTAAAAACTGACCCATGTGGTCAAGTTCTGCTTTCGTGTTGGTGTTAAGAAGAGACATATATCCTTCTCTACCACCCCAGAATGTATAGCCTTCTCCACCTAATTCAATGGTGGCGTCAATACAGTTTTTAACTTGCAGACCTGCATGTGCTACCACCTCGAAATTCGGGTTAGTAGAAGCACCATTCATGTATCTTGGATTAGAGAAAAGATTAGCTGTACCCCAAAGCAATTTCATTCCTGACGCTGCTTGCTTTTTCTTAGCGTATTCTACAATAGTACGCAGGTTACTCTCGTATTCTTTCAGTGAATTTCCTTCTGGAGACATGTCTACATCATGAAAACACCACCAGCCAGCACCTAACTTAGTAGAGAATTCGAAGGCGGCATCCATTTTCTCATGTGCTGCTGTCATTGGGTCTTTATTTTCATCCCAAGGGAATAGTTTCGTACCCGGACCGAAGGGATCTCCACCCGTTCCGCAGAACGTATGCCAGTAAGCCACCGCAAATTTTAAGTGGTCTCTCATGGTTTTACCTGCTACTACTCTATTTTCATCATAGAATTTAAATGCAAGAGGATTGTCAGACTCACGTCCTTCATATTTGATTGGTTCTTTTACAAAAGGGAGGAACTCTTTGTCACCTAAGGTTAGGTTCAGATGGCTCATATAGTATAAATTTATAAGTGTTCGTTATTAAGTGTCAAATATACATTTAATAATTTTTATTCAAAGAATATTTTTTATCAGATGCCAAAAGCAAGTAAGAAAAAGGCGGCTATAACACAGCCAATAATAGGTGCAACTACAGGTACCCAGGCATAGGACCAGTTATTGCCTCCTTTCCCGGCAATGGGTAAAACGGCATGAGCAATTCTGGGTGCCAGATCTCTTGCCGGATTAATAGCATAGCCCGTGGTGCCTCCCAATGAAAGGCCTATAGACCAAACCAGTACACCTACCAGAAAGGGTTTTAATCCTGAAGAAGCTTCGGCATAAATAGCTACTACGCCAACTATCAATGCAAAAGTACCTATGATCTCACTAATAATATTGCCCGTAGTATTTTTAATAGCAGGTGATGTACAAAAAACACCAAGTTTTGTGCCTTGATCTTCTGTTGCGGCCCAATGCGGCAAATACATTAGCCAGACGGCAGTAGCACCTAGGAAAGCTCCAATAAACTGGGCACTGATAAAGGATAATACATTCTGGAAATCACCCGAATGAACGGCCAAAGCTATGGTAACAGCAGGATTTAAATGTGCTGCATCACTGCCAAACTTCTGAGCTACAAATACGCCCATGGCTACAGCAAAGCCCCAGCCTGTGGCAGTTACTATCCAGCCTGAACTGTTTCCATAAGTTTTAGTCAGTGAGGTGTTGGCATTTACTCCTTCACCCAGCAGGATAAGCATGAATGTTCCTACCAGTTCGCCTATAAAGGTCGTTGTCTCCATTTCAATAAGGTTTTAGGGTCGTTTATTAGGGCAATTTACTAATTTTGCGACTTAATAATAGAGACATGTCAATAAATACACTGAGTGCTATATCTCCGGTAGACGGCCGTTATCGTCGACATACTGAAATCCTGGCACCGTACTTTTCTGAATTTGGTTTAATACATTATAGGGTAAAGGTTGAAATAGAGTATTTTATAGCACTTTGCGAAATTCCTCTGCCTCAGCTTGAAGCCTTTGATAAAGGTTTATTCCCTGCCATACGTAAAATCTATTTAGATTTTTCAGAGGCAGATGCCACGGCTATTAAGGAAATTGAGAAAACCACAAACCATGACGTAAAGGCTGTTGAGTACTTTATTAAGGACAAGTTTGCAGCACTTGGTATTGGCGAGCAATCTGAGTTTATACATTTTGGACTAACCTCTCAAGACATTAATAACACCTCGATTCCTTGGACTTTGAAAGACGCATCAGAAAAGGAGTTGTTCCCATTAATAGAAGGACTGATTCAAAGTTTAACAGGGCTCGCAGAAGAATGGAAGGACATTTCTATGTTAGCTAAAACACACGGTCAGCCGGCGTCACCTACCAGGCTGGGTAAAGAAATGGCGGTTTTTGTAGAAAGACTTCAAGTGCAATACGAACAGTTAAAAGCTGTTCCTTTCTCGGCTAAATTTGGAGGAGCTACAGGAAACTTTAATGCTCATCATGTGGCTTATCCTGGAAATGATTGGGTAGCATTTGGGAACAACTTTGTTAACACTACTTTAGGCTTAAGCCGTAGTCAGAAAACTACTCAGATAGAGCATTATGACAACATTGCGGCTTATTCTGACGCTCTAAAAAGAATTAATACCATCCTTATCGACTTTTCCAGAGACATTTGGACTTACGTTATGATGGAGTATTTCAAACAAAAAATCAAAGAAGGGGAAGTGGGGTCTTCGGCCATGCCTCATAAAGTGAACCCTATTGACTTTGAAAATGCTGAAGGGAATCTTGGAGTCGCCAATGCACTTCTGGAGCATTTTGCGGCTAAATTACCTATTTCAAGACTCCAAAGAGACCTTACAGACTCTACAGTATTAAGAAATATTGGAGTGCCTTTAGCTCATGTAGTTATTGCCTTTAAATCTTTGGAAAAGGGTATTGGCAAGCTTCAGCTTAATAAAACGGCGATAGATAAGGACCTGGAGGATAACTGGGCTGTAGTAGCTGAGGCCATTCAAACGGTCCTAAGAAGAGAAGGTTTTCCAAAACCATATGAGGCTTTAAAGGCCCTAACGCGTAAAAACGAGAAAATCACCGAAAAATCAATCAAGGAATTCATAGAATCACTTGACATCTCAGACAAAGTAAAATATGAATTGAAGGCGATTACTCCATTCACATTTACCGGGGTATAATTTTAAGCCGCTTCCCTTTTTAACAGTAAGTTTTGAGCCTTGTTAATAGAGCATATTAGCAAGGCTATTTTTTTATCTGGTATTACACATTTCTACTCAGAGGCATTAGTCAATCTTGTAGGAGGTGATCCCTAGTTATCCTAAATATAGGAGATTCTCTATAAGCTATCTGTTTTAATAAATTATTAAGTCAGAGAAAATTATTCTTTTACTTTTTCCGCATTTATTAAGGAACAGTTACCATTCTTTCTTCACCTTTTTTGACCTCTGGTCAAAGCCTACTTTTGCGGAAAATTTAGAAGGAATAAGAGGTTTTATGTTCTCATAGTCTTACTCCAAAAATTATAATTATGAGAATAAATAATTGTAATATTTAAATTGTGTTAGCATGAGTATTCTGTCAATTAATTGAATATCTGTGATGTATGAAGGCCAACTCTATTATTTTTCAGAGCTCATAACCTTAATTATTTATCACTAAAACGATTATCACTATGAAAAGACTTTATTTTAAAATTACATTCATGCTAGGCCTCCTGGGCCTATTTGCACCGAGTGAAAGCCGGGCAAACCCAATGGTGGTGAAGATTACCGGTATGGTGACCGATGCGTCCGACGGTACTGCATTAGTGGGCTGTTCCATAGTAGAAAAAGGAACCACAAATGGGGTATTAAGTGATGCAAACGGTAACTACAGCATCTCTGTGAAAGATCAAAACGCTGTTTTAATCTTTGATTTCATTGGCTATGCTGAACAGGAAATTTCTGTGGGCGGACAAACTACTATTAATGTTGAATTGACCGCTGAAGCCAATCAGCTGCAAGATATTGTAGTAGTAGGTTATGGAACTCAGAGAAAGTCTGATGTGACAGGAGCTGTAGGTACTCTAAAAAGTACAGACTTTAATAAAGGGGTAGTGGCTAACCCCGGGCAGCTATTGCAAGGAAAAGTAGCGGGTGTTAATGTAACCTCTGTAAGTGGTGAGCCAGGTGCCTCTCAAGATGTGATTATTAGAGGTGTAGGAAGTTTAAGGTCTGGTACTACTCCATTATATGTTATTGATGGGTTTGTGCTAGATAACTCCTCCAATGGTTTTGGCAGTAATCCGCTGAATTTTATAAATCCTCAGGATATAGAATCTATTAATGTATTAAAGGATGCATCTGCTGCGGCCATTTATGGTGCCAGAGCAGCAAATGGTGTAATTGTAATAACTACTAAAAAGGGGAAGGAAGGTAAATCTGAAGTTAATTTGTCGGTTTCTACAGCCACCTCTTCTTTGGCAAATAAAATAGATGTTTTCAGTGCAGACGAGTTTCGAAAGCAAGTAGTAAATGCCGGAGGTACGCTTTATGATGGTGGAGGCAATACTAACTGGCAAGATCAACTTACAAGAACGGCAAGGTCAACAGCGACTAACTTATCAATGAGTGGTGCGGCCAGCGAGAAGTTTACATATTTTGCCTCTTTAGGCCTTGATAATCAAGAGGGGATTCTGAATAACAGTAACCTTAAGCGTTACTCAGGAAGAATTAACCTGAACCAAAATGCTCTTGATGGCAAACTTAAGATTGCCTATAACTTTATAGGAGCTCAAACTTTGAACGCCAGACCTAATACCGGAGCTATGGTGGTAGACATGTTGCAGCTGAACCCTACAATTCCGGCATTAACAGATGGGAAACCTACTCTTTTAGATGACATTCTGAATCCCCTTGCAAGGGAAGAGTTATATAAAGATGAGGCAACCAATAGCAGAATTATTGCCAACATTTCTCCAAGCCTGGAAATTTTTGATGGGTTCACATACAAGTTAAATCTAGGGGTAGACTTTTCCTCTACAGACAGAGTAGTTCAGAACTTGCCTTATTCTCTTTTAGCCGGATTAGAGTTTGGCTCATTGAACTCTACCTTTACAAAAAACAATAATAGCCTTATTGAGAATACTTTGAATTATGTATTCTCAAAAGAAGAACATAATCTGAATTTTCTGGCAGGGCATTCTTATCAGCAATTTTTTGATAATCAAAGAGCTTTTAGTCTTTCTGGTTTTGCAAACAATGACATTGAACCTCAATATCAGGATCAGTTGAGTACTCAGGAGAGACCCACTACAATGAACACCTATGCTATCAAAAACGAGCTTCAGTCCTTTTTTGGTAGAGCAAATTATAGTTTTGCAGATAAATATATGTTAACGGCTACTCTAAGAGCCGACGGTTCTTCCAAGTTTGGTGCGAATAACAAGTACGGTTATTTCCCATCTTTTGCTGCGGGTTGGAACATTACCAATGAAGATTTTATGGCCAATTCTAACCTGACTAATTTAAAATTAAGAGCCAGCTTGGGACAAACAGGAAATCAGGAAATACCTTCTAAGATCACCCAGGCGAACTTTAATGACAGCAAAAATGATAATGATACTTACCCTCTGGACCCGAATGCTACTACACTGGATGACTACCCCTATGGTACCATTTATACCCGATTGGCGAATCCGGATATTCAATGGGAAGTATCTACTCAAGCAAACGTTGGTTTAGATTTTGGATTGTTTAGCAATAAGTTAACAGGTACCATTGACTACTTCAATAAAGTATCTGGTAATATTCTTCTGGAAGCAGTACCGGCAGATCCAATTCAACCCACTGCCACTTTCTGGACCAATGTACCAAACATGGAAATCAGAAACTCCGGTTTAGAAGTATCACTTGATTTTAAAAACGCCAGACCATCTGGGTTTTACTACAACATTGGTGGAAACATTACCTTGTTAAAAAACAAAGTAGTGGATTCGCCATATGCTGTCCTTACTACAGGTGCTGCACAAGGTGCTGGTCAAACAGGAGCTACAATCAATGGATACATAAATGGAGAAGCTATTGGCTCCTATTTCATGAAGGAATTTATTGGTATTGGTGATGATGGCCTGAATCTTTTTAAAGATCAAAACGGAGATGGTCAGGTCATTGAAAACGATCGTATTGTGGTTGGTACGGCCTTGCCAAGTGCCTTATATGCCTTATATGCAAATGTAGGATACAAGAATTTTGACCTTGGGCTGAATTTTAACGGTGTAGCCGGAAACAAAATTTTCAATCATACGGCCATGTCAATATTCAATCGTGGAAATTTGGCCTCGTCTTTCAATACAACAGATTTTGCTATTGAATATCCAAATGAAGCTATCACAAATTCAAATGAAGTTTCAACGAGGTACCTTGAAAACGGTAGCTTCCTAAGAATGAATAATGCCACGTTGGCTTATCAGTTGAGCCCGCAAAAAATTGGACTTAATAACTGGGTGAATAACATTCGTTTTTCATTGACAGGTCAAAACCTATTTGTCATCACTGAGTATACCGGATACGACCCGGAGATCAATACGGGAAGTTCTTTAGGTGGAGTTCAAACATTCGGTATTGATAGATTCACTTACCCAAAACCCAGAACATTCCTATTGGGTTTAAACGTGACGTTTTAAGTAGGCTGAGGAGGATTATTGGTATTAATAAATCGAAACAAAGAAATGAAAAGATATATAGTATTAACATTAACAACCCTGGTATTGGCTGCCATAGACTGGAGCTGTACCGATCTGAAAGAAGAAGTATTGGATGAATCTCTGTTTGGACAAGGTCAGGCAGAAGTAATAAGTGGAGCAATTGCCCCGGCTTATGGTCAGGTTTCTTCTACCTGGAGACATACGAATTACTATGGTTTACAGCTAATTCCTTCCGATGAAGCTATTTTGCCTTATCGTGGAGGAACTGATTGGTTTGATGGAGGAAAATTCCTCGATGCACACAGGCATAGCATCACTCCAGGAAATGATTTAGTAGGAAGCTCCTGGAACGAATTAACAAGAAATATCTCAAGAACTTTATCTGCTATTGAGGTAATACGTCCTTTAGCTGATAATGGTAATACACAAGCTTCAGGGGCACTTTATGAGATGATTGCACTTCGAGCTTATTTAAATATGCTGATGCTCGATAGCTGGGGCCTGGTATTCAAAAAGGAATCTTCCAGTGAAACATCACAGGTCATTAGAGGGCAGGAAGCTATTGATTATATACAGAGTGAATTAGAATCTGTGGTGAACGTAATTAACACAGACAAAGGACCGGGAAGAATTACTCAAAACGCTGTTTATGGTTTTTTAGCCAGACTTCATTTAAATTCTGCAGTGTATCGTGATCCCTATGGTACTCCTAGTTTTGTCAAGGAAGACATGGATAAGGTCATAGAATATACTGACAAGATTATTAACTCAGGTAAGCATTCTTTATCACCAGAATATTTTGCATTATTCAATGATGAAAACAATTCAAATTCAGAGCTTATCTTCGCTTTAGACCAGAGGGGTGTATTAAAATTAGAACACAGTCGTTGGGCCTATTGGTCTATAGCGGGCTCGCAATGGGGAAGGTTAGAATATCCAAGTTCTGATGGTACAGATGGCCCTGCCATTACTTCTGATTTTTATAAAACATGGGAAGATGCCTATGGCACCATTGATCCGGCTAAGGATGCCCGGTTTTATCAGCACAATGTTCAGGTGCCTGAAAACCTGATGAATCTTGATGGCCTTTCACCTCTAAATGATGAAAATAATTTTATCTGTGTGGCACCTGAAGATTTTGAAATGAATCGTGGAATTATTCGTGGTATTCCATGGGGACCAAGAAAAGATTCTGATGGTGCTTTTTTTACCTGTGAAGGAGGCTACAGAGTATATCCTGTTAAGCAAATCAAAGGAAATGGACCAGATAAGAATGTGGGATATGTGAATCACACCCTTAATGTAGATTTTAGCAATGAAGGGAGATTGCATAATACAGGTTACAGAGTAGCTAAGTATCAGTTTAGCCGTACTTCACCAAACGCCAATGATTTCAGTAGTGTAGATCTTGTGTTAATGAGATTAGGTGAAATTTATCTGATGCGTGCTGAGGCCAAATTGAGAAATGGCAATAATGTGGGTGCTTTAGCAGATGTAAATGCCTTAAGAGCTTCCAGAACGGCTAGGCCTGCTCAAATTCCACCTGCATTAGATTCAATGGACCTTGAGACTCTTTATAGAGAAAGAGGATTTGAACTTTATTGGGAGGGGTTTAGAAGAGGAGATCAAATTCGTTTTGGTAAATACGAGGACACCTGGACAGAGAAGACGAATACAGACCCTAAAATGAGATTGTTCCCAATTCCTCAAAGTGCTATTGATGGAGCTTCTAATTTAGAGGGTTATTTAGTTCAAAATGACGGTTATTAACCTTTGATAAGGTTTTTTCAAAGTGGGTAGATTTTACGTCTATCCACTTTTTTTATGATTCAGTTCATCAAAAAAAATAAATGAAAGCTTTGGTACATTAAGCTCTAAAGATCTATTAGCGTATACATGACCGTAGTAGAGTAAGTATCTACCGGGATTAATACGCTAAAGCCAGAAATACTGTACTGGATAGTAATGTTATTTCTATAGCCAGAGCCGTCAAAGAACGATTGGTCTACGTTTTGAATTTCCTGATAACTAGTACCGTTTTGAATTCCCCCAAAAAAGCCTGAACCATTAGAAGTACGCCTGGCGTATATTTTCAACCTATTGTCCCAATTCGTGTTCACTTTTCTAACATCTACTCTCCAGGCACCGAAATAATAACCCAAAAAACCACCGCCGGGTGCCAGACTTATGGTTGATTGGCTAGAACTACTTTGTACGCTGGCACCTGAGGTGTAATCTAATCCGGCTTCGGTGACAGATGCAGAACTTATAACCGGATTCCAATTGCTTCCAGTAACCTGTATAGTTTGAGCTAAAGAGCTCCCACATGCCAAAGCCAGAAAGACAAAAAATATATTAATAACTCTCATCAGTCGTCTATTAAGGTGAACATGATACCTACATTGGTGCTGGCATTAAAATCCAGATTGGCGATATTCGTTACTTCAAGTTTATAACCTACTGCATGTCCGTTTCCGCTTCCATTTCCAGTATAGCAAGAGCCTATGGCACTGATAAATAGTTTAGGCGAACTATTAACATTCAGAGAACCTGCTCCTGAGCCGTATGTTCCCTGTCCACCTGAGGCAGAACCTGCAGAGATCATCAAATTAGTACCTGATGGAACCGTTCCATAAGATAGCTGGGCATAAATACTTCGGGTTTGACCTACTGGCAAAGCAGAGGTATAATTTATCCATTTTGCTGATGCCAGCTGTTTTGTGGTATTAATTAGTCCGGCTTCTGTAGGTGCATCAATACTAAGTGTAATCGTAGAGTTATTTGGCTCAATATCAATAAGTGCAATTTCTGGCAATGTTACGCTACTTCCCATACTGCTCGTTTGGGCGTAAGTAGCATGGGCCAGAAACAAAAGGATAAAGAGTGCTCTTAATTTCATTGACCAATCAATTTAAGCGTTGTGGGTTGAAACTTCACTTTTTTAACTTTTTCATCCAAATTGAACTCTATACTTTCTGCCCCACCTGCAGCTAGATTGACTGTAATCTCAGTTTCTTCTATGTGGAAGTTTTGATTAAGTTCTTTAGATAATAATCTCACCTTGTATTCTCCTTCTTTTAATTCAGAGAAGCTAAAGTTACCAGTTTCATTTGTTACGGTCACATTGGAGTGGTGTTCATTGAATATTTCTACCAGATGATTCTCCATATTTTGACCTGTTTTTTGTTTTAAGTTTCTGAGGTTAATTTTCCCGTTTATCTGTCCTGACTTTATAATTGTCAGATTGAAGGTTTGAACGGTATCTGGCTTCACCAAAACCTCAAATGGCTTGTTTTCTACCGTTACATTACCGAATCCTAAACTTGATTTATTTACATTAAGGTAGTACTTGCCAGGTACAAGGTCATAAAAAGTATAGCGTCCAGAGCTGTCGGTGAGTACTTTTGTTCCATTTAAGTTTAGAAGAACCCCTTCACGTATTACTCCACTAACATAGCCAGAGAGACTCCCAAGACCCTTCTTCTTTTTTATAGGAGCATTCAGGCTGAAAGTATATTTCAAAGAAACAAAAACATTTTTCTCATTAATAGGATCAGGGAAGTATCCGTAATTCGCCATCAAGCTAAACTTATGCTGCTTATGTCTGAAGTTCATCATGACATCAAAGAAGCTTTGCATTTGGTAAAGCTCATCAGGAGCAAAGTTGTTTCGATAGCTTAAGCTAAAGTCGAAATTCTTTTTTAAAGCTATTTGGCTTTGAATACCATAAAACCAATACCTGCCATTGTTTTGGTCTACTTCGAACCGTTTGGTGTTTAAATGCTCTGCAAATACCGAAGCACTTACACCCTTCAATGGTTCATAGAAGAGGCTTGTACGGGCACGCCACTGATTTTCAAAAGTCTGATTTTCAGAATCGGCCAAAAGATTTTTGGTTTTACCTACATCACCGTCCAGCTGAACAGAAAGTTTTGAAAATGTACCATAGTAAAGTATACGGGCTAATTTTTCTGAATAGTGATAAGACTGTTGCTCCATTTTGTCTTCTCTGGTACCCGAGATCAGATTAAGTTGGATTCTGTGATTTCTATCAATTAGGTAGGATACATTAAGGGTGTTGTTGTCAAAAAACGGGGCTTTGGTAAGAATAAATTCATCCAAGCTGGGGTTTAATTGACTCACATTTTTCGAAAATCCGAGCCTTACCTTTTTATCAAAACGGTAGTTAATAGTATTGCTTAATTGCAAGCTATTGTTGTAAAACCCGTAAAAGCTTTTGCCTGTATATATGGTATTGGAGATGAATTTCCATTTATTTAAATCCACAAAGGCGTAATTGCTGATAGCCCCAGAAATCGTACCATTGGTAGCAGATAAGCTTCCTTCTGACTCAAGGGTGATTTTTGAAGTTTTATAGAAGGAGTACAGACTAATAAAGTTGGTATTTAATGCCTTTCCCCTGTCTAGGTGCTCTTTGTTCATCAAGTTAACACCCACTAAAAGGTTGTCTTTTACCTGGCGTTCGAAAAATACACCACTTTCAGTTTTAGTATTTTGGAAGTACCTGGGCTTAACGTAGAATGCTCCTGCTCTGTTTTTGTCAAATTTCTTACTGAACTGTAATCCTCTGGCAAATCTTGAATTTTCAAGAAGGTTACTTAACCTTAAATTTTGATCACCTGCTTCTATTTTCCATCCATCATAGGAGTAAGAGAGGTAGTGCTGATTAACTTGTCCATATCTTGGAAGATCAAAGCTATTTGGGCCATGAGCAATGAACTCGATTTCATGCTTTTTTTCAAGGTCAATGTGTCCTTTCCCACGGATGTCGTATTGTACGGCACTCATGCTTTCAAGGTTAGAAGCACTAAAGGTATTGTATTCAATACTTGCTTCAATAGGAAACCTTAAGTATGGATCGTTCTTTTTGTTTGAAGAGGCTAAATAAGGAACGGTAAATATTTTATAAAACTCTTTTGGATGGCCCGGAACCGTAGCTCTAAGGTCAAAGGAAATAGAGACATAGTCAGAATTGTGAATAGCTGGGAAAGCATTTTTCGTAGTGACAATTTTGCTTTCTCCCGGCTTTAGAGTAATACTTTTTTCTCCGTTTAGGGCTGCACTGTAACTAAGTAAGGAAATAGTTTCTTCCAGATTTCCGTTATTGACCAGTAAATACTTTAAGTCTATTTCTTCTTCAAGACTTATGTACTTTGGTTTCTCAATGGGCTCAATTGAGATGTTATGGTTTGGAAGTACATGAATGGGTATGGATAGCTCTTTGATAAACGTTTCTCCTCCGTATAACTTCACTTTTATCAGATGCTTACCACTGGCTAGCTTTTTATCGGCAAATACCGTAAAGAATAAACTGCTGTGTTGGCCAATGAGTAGAGAAGGGATTGTGCTATTACTGGTTAATAGATTAATTCCCTCAGGTAGTATTATCTTAACATTTGGCGAATAGACATTTTGTTCTCTACCCACTATGTTATAGAAAATCACCTTTTTTTCACCAACCGATAGTTCTAAATTATCATCACTCTGAAGAAAAATGTCTTGAGCGTTAAGTTTAGAAATACAGAAGATTATTAAGGAAAGCGATATGATTAAAAGTTTGTTCAATGTTAAATTTTAAGATCAATATTTACCCCTATGGCTTCGTCTTGGTATTCAGATACTAAGACAGCTTTGTAGTCTCCGGAAGGAAGATCTGTTAGCGGTAATATGAATCGTTGGCAGTTATTAGGATATACTTTTTTAGTTGTGATTTTTAAGTCTTTAATTTTTTGACCGTTTAAGTCAAAAATTTGAAGTTCAGTTTTTGGAAGAACCAGGAATTTACCGGCATTGGTAATGGATAACTCCAGAATATTAAAGCCGTCTTGGTCTTTTGATAGGCTCACGTTTTCATAGGTCATGCCTTCAGAGTTTTTCTGACCTACATTTCCTATTAACTGAATAGCGTACCTTACTTTAGAGCCAATTTCTAAGCCTTGAGCTGTGCTTGTTTTTGAAATGGGATCAGACATTTCAATCATAATAAGAGACCAAAGTGAGCCTACTTCTTGATTAAAATTATCCATCTTAATCTGGTATATAAGCTCATATTCTTCCCCGGGCTGCATGGTGTAGTCCTTATTGTTTACTGATAGAAACGGGAATAAAGAATGCTCTGAAGTGCCGGGCTCCAGATAGCTGATTTGGCCATCACAGTTTACAGAAAGATCATTAAAATAAACGGTGATTCTTTCTTCCTTTGACCCGGTATTTTTTAGAATGATAGTTCCTTCTAAAGTACTATTCACCTGTAAATCATGAATATGAGTCAGGCCATTCTGAACCACGACTGCTGCTGAGGCATGAAAGGTCAAGAATAATGATGTTATAAGGAAAGTCAGTAAAGATTTCATTTGTAAAAATTGTGTAAAGCAGTACCCTTTTGAAAGGATACTGCTTATGAGAAATTCTAGTTGTCAGACAACGTGTAAGTTACTGTCACAGTTTGACTATCGTCAAAATCTAAATCGGCATATCCACCTGAAGCTAACTCCAATGAATAAGTAAGATTATGGCCTTTAGATACACCATGTCCTGTGTAAACACTTTTTACACCAGTGATAATGTCTGCAGCAGCAGTTGTGATAGATACCGCTGACGCTGCAGGTGTACCATAAGTACCAGCTCCTGTAGCTGTAGCTGCAGCTGCTTTTACTTTCAATTCAACACCACCCGGGATGTCACCATTTGTAACTTGTACTGTTACTTTTCTTTCGGCTTCAGTAGTAGAACCGATAATAGAAGAGTAATTAAGCCAAAGTCTTGAATCCGTTGCTTTTGAGAAATCTAATGGATCTCCAGCTTCAGTAGGAGCTGTAGGAGCCAAGTTGAAGTTCTTTGCTGATGCAGACTCCAAATCTAAAAGAGCTACTTCAGGGATCTTGATTGTTACAGTATGGAAATCAGTATTGTTGTCCTGTCCCATTGCGGTCATTGAACAAAACAGTAATGCTGCGGCTGCTAATTTGTTGAAAAGTTGATTTTTTTTGAAAAATCCGAATTCGTGTCTCATTTGTATTTTTTGTTTTGTTAATCATTTTATCGAACTCCTAAACGGGACGAGTTCTGGCAAATCATAATACTATTTTGGAGAATTTGAGGAAATAGATGTGCGGGCATCTAATTCTTTCCTCCTAATGTCGTATTTTCTTTGTTGCTTATTCAAATGCAATTAATATGCCAGAAAAAACCACTTTTATTGAATGAAACTTGCTGAAATACAGTCTGTTACAGGTGACATTTTGCTGCAAACGTTTGCAGTATAATCTTAAATTGGTATAGCTAATGGGTCAATTGGTACATTTTGGTACGGTGCTTAGAGCAGCTGTTTGGGGCTATTTTATACAGAATACATTCTTGCAAAAAATATTTACTTTAGTACCAAATTATAATACCCTATTAATGCTTAAGAAGACTCCTATCCTTCCTTTTATTCTTACCACTAGTTTATTTGCCTTATGGGGCTTTGCCAATGATATTACCAACCCTTTAGTGAAAGCTTTTGGTACTATATTTAATCAAAGTCAAACAATCAGCACCTTCGTACAGGTAGCATTCTATGGTGGCTATTGTCTGATGGCTATACCAGCGGCCATATTTATTAAAAAGTATACGTACAAGAAAGGACTCTTGGTGGGGCTCGCCTTATATGGTTTGGGTTGTCTTGCATTTATTCCCGCGGCACAGTTTGGCGTTTTTCAGACTTTTTTAGTGGCTTATTTCATTATGACTTGTGGCTTGAGCTTTCTGGAAACCAGTGCCAATCCTTATATATTAGCCATGGGCGAAGAAGAAACAGCTACTCAGCGGTTAAATCTGGCACAGGCATTTAATCCAATAGGCTCTATAACCGGGGCTTTTATAGCTACGAATTTCATTTTAGGCAAAATGAATAAAATGGGAACAAAAGAGCGTGGTGAACTATCTCAGGCAGATTTTGACGTGATAAAAATGGCAGACCTGGAAATTGTGAAAGGGCCATATGTAATCATTGGTTTGGTCCTGGTCATTATGTTCATACTGTTTCTATTATACAAGATGCCTGAATATAAAGAAGTGGATGATTCCAATGGTTTAGATATTAAAGGGACTTTTGGCCGCTTAATAAAAAATGCCAGATATAAAGAAGGAGTTATTGCACAAGCCTTTTATGTAGGTGCTCAGATAGCTATGTGGACCTTTATTGTTCAATACGGCACAGAGGTTTATATGGAGCAGGGAATGATGGAGGCTGATGCTGCAGAGAAGGCCAGTGGTATGCAGGTGTATGCTCTTATACTCTTTGCTGTTAGCAGGTTTGTTTTCACCTTCTTAATGAAATTCATGAGTCCTGGCTTTTTATTAATGCTTTTGGCATTTTTGGCAATTCTGTTTTTAATGCCGGTCATGTTTATTGGCGGAGAGCTCGGGATGTATAGCATCATGGCTGTTTCTGGGTGCATGTCTTTAATGTTTCCTACTATTTATGGTATAGCTTTAAGAGGTGTTGGGGATGATGCCAAGCTGGGTGCGGCAGGACTTGTTGCCGCTATTGGAGGTGGAGCCTTATTGCCATTAATTCAGGCGTCTATTATTGATAACGGTTCAGTTAGCATGTCATTTGTGGTTCCACTTGTTTGTTTTATTATAATAGTGATATACGGTAGAAGAGCCTATACCACTCATGCGGCTTAAGCTAAAACCGGTTAATTTGATGTGCTTTGAGTTTGGGAAGAAACCAATATTGACAGTGACCTGTTCGTTAGATACAAAAATTGACCAATGAACAAATCACTATTAATAATCCTCTTTGGCTTTTTAAGCCTGACTACTTTGGCACAGCAGACACCCACTCCCGAAACTGAGGAGGAAGAGCCTGTCTATTTTGAGCAGCCTAAATCAAATTTTAAAGAGAACCTTCATTATGGAGGTAATCTATGGTTAGGATTCTTTGGAGCATTTTATATTGATGCCTCACCAATGGCAGGTTTGGAGATAAACGATATTGGCACAACGGTAGGCTTAGGTAGTACATTTATCTATCAGGGAGGGTTTAATCAAGGGGGTGTTTTTATGGCAGGACCCAGAATTTTTGTCAGACAGCCTGTTTGGAGAAGCATTTTTGCACATGCAGAGTTTGAACTTATTAACGCACCAGAAAACCAATTCTATTCTTTTGACAGACCTAATGCTGTGGATATTGCCAGAAAATGGGAAGGCTCTCCGCTCATAGGAGCTGGATTTTATCAGGGCCGTACTAAAAGTCAGGGTGGAAGTTTCATCTCCATCATGTATAATATTGGCTACTCTTATAATCGTGGATTCATTTCACCGCAAGGTTTAGGGGGAAATAGCTCTCCTTTTGTGTTACGTTTCGGCTTTTTTATATGATTATTTTAAGGGTTAATTAGAGATCAATAGGCCTCCCGAGCCGTCATATAATCTTCTGATGCAAAACAGTTTAGGTTTATGCTAAACCAATATTAGAAGATAGTGGGAAATTTCAATCAAACCAATTAGTTTTGCAACCCGTTTTGGCTTTTAAGTTTTATGAGCCTAAAATGAAAGGGAAATCTAAGATTAGAATTATTTAACAATCATATTAAAAAATGGCAAAATTAAATTTTGGTGGTGTAGAAGAGGAAGTTGTAACAAGAGAAGAATTTCCTCTGGAAAAAGCCAGAGAGGTATTGAGTAATGAAACCATTGCTGTGATAGGATACGGTGTACAAGGTCCTGGTCAAGCAATGAATATGAGAGATAATGGCCTTAATGTCATTGTAGGACAGCGTAAAGGTAAAACTTACGACAAAGCTGTAGCTGATGGCTGGGTACCTGGTGAGACACTTTTTGAAATTGAAGAAGCTCTTGAGAAAGGTACTATTATCTGTTACCTACTTTCTGACGCTGCCCAAATTGAACTTTGGCCTACAGTGAAGAAGCACCTTACTGCTGGTAAGTCGCTTTATTTCTCTCATGGTTTTGGTATCACTTATAAAGAGAAAACAGGGATTGTTCCTCCGGCTGATGTGGATGTCTTCTTAACGGCTCCTAAAGGTTCTGGTACTTCTCTTCGTCGTTTATTCGTAGAAGGTAAAGGTCTTAACTCTTCTTTCGCGGTTTATCAGGATGCTACTGGCAAAGCTCGTGAGAAGTGTATAGCAATGGGTATCGGAGTAGGTTCTGGTTACCTTTTTGAAACAAATTTTTACAATGAAGTAACTTCTGACCTTACAGGTGAAAGAGGTACTTTGATGGGTTGTATCCAGGGTATCTTTGCTGCTCAGTACGAGGTATTGAGAGAGAACGGTCACTCACCATCAGAAGCTTTCAACGAGACTGTTGAAGAACTTACGCAATCATTAATGCCATTGGTAGCTGAAAACGGTATGGATTGGATGTACGCTAACTGCTCTACTACTGCTCAGCGTGGTGCCTTAGACTGGTGGAAGCCTTTCCGTGATGCCACTAAGCCTGTTTTTGAGAAACTTTACAATTCAGTTAAGACTCAGAATGAAGCTGAAATATCTATCACACGTAACTCTCAGCCAGATTACCGTGAGAAGCTTGAAGCTGAATTAGCAGAGCTACGCGATTCAGAAATGTGGCAAGCTGGTAGAACGGTAAGAAGCTTGAGACCTGAGAATAACTAATAAGAATTATTATTATTCTGTTTATATAGAAACCCCGAAGGCGTAAGCTTTCGGGGTTTGTTTTTATCTTGTTAAAAAAAACTTCGGCAAGATGAGACTTCGTATTCTAATGCTATTATGTCCCCTTATAGCCTTTGGTCAGGAAGATTTAAAAGTGGATTGGCAATTTCAGAGTAAGCCTATTTTTCAGGAAGCTTTTGCCAAGTATGAACAAGCGGTTTCTTTTAAGCCATCAATTTTCAATTTTAATGTGGCCAATCTGAAACCAAAAATTGGGATATTGCTGGCAAACGTGAAGCATGATTCTTTAAATTCAATAACTGAGATTCGACTATGGGCTTGTTTTGATGAAAGCTGGAAAGATTACAAGTTTGACCATTTTGCTTTTTTTGGGAATTGGCTAATTCTCATTAATCGGGGCACTCAGCAATACCCTACAAATGAGGTGTGGCAGAGAATAGTTCAAGATAGGGTTTAAGAACGCAAAAAAGGAAGAAAGACGAAAAATAATCTCGGGCAAATCTAATCCCAGAAATGAGTTGATTTTTGAAGAGGTTCATGATAAGTTCATTTATATTAATGACACTAATCATGCTACTGAGCTAAGAAGAGGGCCTTACAATATGAGATTAATACAGATTTACGAAAAAACGGGAAAAGTTGTGATTATTTAAGATTGCCCTGTATCAAAAAGAACCTGACATTAAACATCGATTTCGAACTCGGAAACTCGCGGAAATTTCAGGACTTCTCCCCTTTCAATTTCAAATACAACTCAGCCAAAACCTTTACATCTCTTTCGCAATAATCAGCTATTTTTTCCAGGTTGTTTTCTTCGTAATAAACCCTGTTTACATCTGCTCCGCTGATATCAGATTTGCTGCTTGGAATATCAAAGACAGCAGCAAGGAGGTCTAAAGAAGTATAGTGTTTGTAGTCGCCAAATTTCCATAACTCCATAGTATCTATGTGGTTGACTTCCCAAGGTTTTTTGCCAGCTAAATCAAGAACATACGGTAGGGGTAAATTATTAATTAGCATTCGTCTGGAAAGGTAAGGAAAGTCAAATTCTTTGCCGTTATGGGCACAGAGTTTCAAGTATTCCTTCGCCTTATGCTTTTCCAGTATTTCTGAAAACTCTGTAAGAAGCTCAGCTTCAGAATGCGAAGAAAGCGTTTTCGTTTTGAAATCAAGCTTACCCTCTTTATTGATAAAATAACCACCTACTCCAATACAGATTACCTTCCCAAATTCTGCATAGATGGCGGCTCTTTCAGAATACATTTCTGCTCCGCTTAACTCTTTCTCATTTTTTAAATAAGCGGCTTTACGCTCCCACAATGGTTTCATTCGATCCGGAAGCTCGCTAAAGTCACGAAACCCCGCCGTGGTTTCTATATCTATAAATAGGATATTGAAGAGTTGTGGATTCATTTAAGAGGATTATTTTCTTCCAATTTCCACTTTTGAATTCAAAGATCAAAATCCACTATTGCTGCTTTTTCAAAATGCTGGCAATAATTTGTTCAGCATGAACCCTTGAATTTTCAATGAATAGGCTGTGGGTATTCATGCCACCACATACCACGCCGGCCAGATAAACATTTGGCAGGTTTGTCTCCATGCTTTCTTCGTCATATTTGGGTTTCATAATTTCATCTTTTGAGAGAGAAATCCCCAATTCTTTTAAAAAAGGAAGGTTTGGCTGATAGCCTGTCATAGCAATTACCCAATCATTTTCAACAGTTTGAGGTCCATCTGGGGTGTTAATAACAACTGTTGATGGCGTGATTTCTTTGACAGTAGAATTAAAAAAGGCCTTAATTGAGCCTTCCTTAATTCTGTTTTCTACATCTGGTTTTACCCAATATTTGACTCTTGGACCGATAGACTCTTCTCTGACAACCATAGTCACTTCCGCTCCTTTTCGCCAGGTTTCCATGGCAGCGTCTACAGCAGAATTGCTTGCACCTACTACCAATACTTTTTGAAAAGCATAAAAATTCGGGTCTTTGTAGTAATGGGTAACTTTAGGTAATTCTTCTCCCGGAACCTTCATAAGGTTAGGGATATCATAAAAGCCAGTACTTACAATCACATTTTTTGCCTTGTATTGACCTTTTGAGGTATTAATTTCATATCCACCCTCAATGGCTTTAGCTCCATTTACTTTTTCAAAAAGTCGAATAGTAAGCTCCCATTTGGTAGCCACCCTTCTGTAATATTCCAGGGCTTCGGCTCGTGTAGGCTTGGGGTTAATGGACATAAATGGTACGTCGCCAATCTCTAAACGCTCAGAGGTACTAAAGAAGGTCATATTCACCGGATAATTATATAAAGAATTAACCAGAGCTCCTTTTTCTAAAATCAAGTAAGTTAAGCCAGCTTTTTTGGCTTCTATTCCACAGGCCAGGCCAATAGGCCCTCCACCAATTATGATGATATCAAATTTAGTATTCATTGACATTCAAATCTCTTAATAAAACGAATTGTTAACAATCGAATGCTTTCCTGACAAAAATGGTTCTATTAGCGTTAATTAAAAAATTGTATGGTTTTCTGTTCCAGAAAGCCCATTTTTGCGAAGTTTTTAGTTTTTACAAAAATAATTAGAGGTCAGGCTCTTAAATGAAGCCAGGCAGTGACGTATGGAAGGATTAATCATGGCAGGTCAGCTTTTACTAGGGTTGACAATATTAGTAGGACTTCACGAGTGGGGCCATTTTATAGCGGCTCGTATTTTTGGAATCCGGGTAAATAAGTTCTATATCTTTTTTGATTTCCTTTTCCCAATGCCAAATGTGCTAAATTTTGCACTTTGGAAGAAGAAAAAAGGAGACACTGAATATGGTCTGGGCTGGTTTCCGATGGGAGGCTACGTAGATATTGAAGGAATGATAGATGAAACAAAAGATTCGTCTAAGCTAGCCTCTGAGCCTCAGCCTTATGAGTTCAGAGCCAAACCAGCATGGCAAAGACTTATTGTTATGTTGGGCGGTATTATTGTCAATGTGGTTCTTGGAATTTTGATCTTCTGGATCATGACATTCAGAGCTGGTGATAATTTCTTGTCTATTCAGGAAGTGAATAAGCTGGGCATTGTAGCGTATCCTATAGCCGAGGAAATAGGACTAAAAACCGGGGATAAAATTGTGAACGTATCAGGCAAAGAAGTGAAAGACTTCTCTGACCTTATGGGTTCAGATGTAATTCTTGGCGAGAATGTTTATTTCACGGTATTGAGAGATGGAGAAACATTAGAAATTCCAATCCCTAATGATCTTTACGAAAAACTTAGTGATGAGGAGAATGAAGGGTTTATCTCTGCTTTACAAACATTTAGTGTTGCTGAGGTTTCACCTGACACACCTGCTGAACAAATAGGTTTGCAACCAAAAGATAGAATTGTGGGCTTTAATGATAAGCCTATTCAATATTATCATGAATATACAGAACTGGCCGAAGCCAATGCCGGAAAGGAAGTAAATCTTAAAATCAAAAGAGGTTCAGATACTTTAGCTGTTAATCCTACACTAACGGAGGATGGTAAATTAGGCTTTATGTCAGCTCCTGACTTAAATTATGAGCATGTTGATTTAGGTCTTGGAGAATCCTTTGTTTTGGGTTCTGGACGGGCACTTAGTGTGATTACAGATAATATAAAGGGTTTCAAAAAAATATTTAGTGGTCAGGTATCGGCTGGTAAGGCTTTGGCAGGTCCGGTGGGTATTGCCCGTAAGTTTTATGGGGGTGTATGGAACTGGACAAGGTTCTGGACCATTACTGGTATGTTATCTATGGCTTTGGCTTTCATGAATTTATTGCCAATACCGGCACTGGATGGTGGACACGCCTTAATTTTATTGTATGAAATGATCTCAGGGAGAACTCCTTCTGAGAAATTCATGGAACGTACACAGCAAATTGGTATGGTGATCCTTTTGAGTTTATTGGCCTGGATCATGTTCAATGATACTGTACAGGCGATTTTCTAAAATGACTAATATTTTTAAAATAGTATGTTTGACAGGACTCCTTGGAGTCCTGTCTGCATTTACAGCTATTGAAAAGCATGATTTTCATACTTCTTTGGCCGAGATGAGGTATAATCCATCTAGTAAAGCCTTAGAAATTAGTATCAGAGTATTTACTGACGACTTTTTAGCCGCTATTGAAAAGGCTAATCCTGACAAAAAAGTTATAATTGAAAGCTCTGAGTCAGATGTATTGGTGGAAAAGTATTTCAAAAAGCATTTTGCCTTTGTAAAAGGAGAGGAGGTTATTTTTGGAAATTACATTGGAAAAGAGGTAGAACCGGACGCCTCCTGGATTTACATTGAACTAAAAGATGCCTCACGGTTAAAAGGGTCAAAGATGTTGAATACTATTTTTCTGGAGCTATTTGACGACCAAAACAATGTAGTTAATATAATTTACCCCGATAAGAAGAAGTCTATACTCTTCAATATCAAGGAGAAACTTCAGGCGTATCCGTTTTAAATACAACAACTTCTTTGAATAGTATGCTTGCATAACACTAAAACGCTTCTAACTTTGTAAGTACCTCAAAACTGTTCTGTATATGAAGAAGGAAGATACAATTGATTTCCATGTCAAATGGGCCTGGCACGCTATTTCCAGGATGTATAATGTGTACGCTGGTCAGAATGATATGACAATGTCTATTGGTTATGTATTGCTAAACATAGATTTAGAAAAGGGAACACCTGCTACAAAAATAGGTCCCTCTATTGGAATGGAGCCCAGAAGCCTGACCAGAATGATAAAGTCTTTGGAAGAACGAGGTTGGATATATCGCGAAACGGATGAAAAGGACAAACGTTTTGTGAATGTCTTTCTAACAGAAAAGGGAAAAGAGAAAAGAAATTTTGCCAGAGATGGGGTAATTGCTTTTAACAAGACCATTAGAGAAACTATTCCTGAAGATAAGCTTAACACTTTTATTGAAGTAATTGATCAAATCAAAGAAGTGGTAGAAGAAAGAACTTCTGATACTAAAGATGGTTTGGCAGAGCTTCAGAGATTAGAGGCTTTGTGATAGGTTCATTACCTTTACTAAAATATTTAAACTGGTATGATTAAAAGGCTTTGTGCCCTTATCGCTTTTGTTCTTTTTAGTAATTTTTCTGCTGCTCAAAGTGTTGCTTATTATCCTGTAAGCTCAATTCTTTCAGTTTCTACTAATCCTGAGACAAAATTTTGGCTTGATGCCAGATTTCAAACTAACTCCTATTTTTCATCATTAGCTACAGAAGTTGCCCCGGCAATAAACCTGAATGATAATCATAAAGGAAGGTTTTATTTGGGTGCGGGAGTAAGGTTTAATGCACTCTCAGCCATTGGTAATAATTCAGACCTAATAGAGGGTTATTTCATCAATGCAGGGGTGAGGTCTGCTCCCATAGAAAAATATCCTCAAATTCAATTTGCTTTTGAATTGACTCCCTATGCTGCTTCTGATTTTGAATCGGGTCTTTTTAGGAGCAGATTGGGCGTAGCCTATAATTTTTCTCATAGAAAAAAAGATTAGAAGAGCTCAAGTACGCCGTTAGCTATTCTGTTTTCATGATCTAAGAGCCATTTTTTTCTGCCTAAGCCACCTGCATAACCTACGAGCTTCCCAGATTTTCCAATTACCCGATGACAGGGAATAACAATTCCAATAGGATTTTTTCCATTGGCCGCTGCTGCCGCTCTAATAACCTTAGGGTCGCCTAATTTACTAGCGAGTTCATTATAGGATATGGTTTTACCAAACGGAATGCAACATAATTCTGTCCATACTTTTTTCTGGAAATCAGTTCCGTCAGGCTCCAGTGGTACAGAAAAGTCTGTTCTGGCTCCATTAAAATATTCGGTTAATTGCTTTTTTAGATTAATCAGAATTTCAGGGATACTTTCCGATGATTCACATTCTTCATCTAAAAATGTGACCTCTTTAACTCTGGTGTCTGTGCTAACAAGCTTAATATAACCAGAAGGAGAAGTAATACAGGTCTGATACCGCATTTTGATTCTTTTGAAACTTTAAATTAGAAAAATTAAGTCGAACTTTGGGCAAAGAATTTTTAGTAGAAAGAATGAGCATTGAAGAAATTTATCAGCGTTTTAAGAACTCAAATAAGGTTTGTACAGACACAAGAAAAATAGAAAAGTACGATCTTTTCTTTGCCTTAAAAGGAGATAACTTTAACGGAAACAAGTTTGCTCATCAAGCCATATCGAATGGTGCCAATTATGCCATAATTGATGAAGAAGAGTTCAATACTTCTGATCAATGTATTCTGGTTAAGGATGTTCTTGCTACTTTACAGGAACTGGCAAATTTTCACAGAAGAACTTTTGATATCCCGGTGATTGCTTTGACCGGCTCTAATGGCAAAACCACCAATAAGGAATTGCTGAAAGCAGCACTCTCAAGAAAATATAAAGTGCATGCTACACAAGGCAACCTGAATAACCACATTGGTGTGCCATTGACTTTACTATCCATGCCTGCTGATACGGAAATAGCCATTATAGAAATGGGGGCTAATCATCAAAAGGAAATAGAAGAGCTTTGCAAAATTGCAGAACCTAGTCATGGTTACATAACAAATATTGGTAAGGCTCATTTAGAGGGTTTTGGAGGTGTAGAAGGCATAAAAAAGGGTAAAGGTGAACTCTACGATTTTCTCAAAGAAAGTGAAGGCTACGTTTTTGTAAACGTGAAGGATACTGTCTTACTAGAGATGCTAAAGTCTCGTCAGATTATAAAGAGTGTTTTTTACGGAAAAGATGATCTGTTGTTAAGAATGCAACAGGAAAGCCCTGCTGTTAAATGGATTTCTGAGAACGGTCAGGAATACACAGCACAAATCTCCGGAAAGTATAATTTTGAGAATATTCAGAATGCTTATGCCATTGCCCGTTATTTCAATGTAGCTGAAACAGATGTATGCCAAGCACTGGCTGCGTATAATCCTGATAATAACAGGTCTCAAAAAGTGCTAAAAGAAAGCAATGAAATCTTTTTGGATGCCTATAATGCTAACCCATCCAGTATGGAGGCATCGATCAAAAATTTTATCAACTATTCGACTGAAAAGAGTAAGGTGGTGATTCTAGGGGATATGTTTGAGCTCGGTGATGATTCCGAAAAAGAGCATTCTGCATTGGGTAAACTGGTAGCTTCTGGAGACTTTGAAACGGTAGTGCTTTACGGAGAAAATATGAAACATGCCTTGATTCATTTACCTCAAGCATATTATTTCACCGATAAATTTTCCATTCATAACTGGGTAAACGATAAAAATTTTGAAAACAAGGCTTTTTTAATCAAGGGCAGTAGGGGTGTGGGTTTAGAAACCGTTGTTCAGTTTATCTGATAAGTGTAATTGTTCCGGTTTTGAGCTCAGTTCTATTATTATTTTCTTCTTTACTACGAATCATCATCTGAAAATGGTAAACTCCTGAGGGTGCGTTAGCTCCGTTAATGTGACCATCCCAAAGAGATAGCTCCCTATCATCAAAATCAACATTTCTTAACTCACAGACAATTTGGTTATTTCTGTCTGTTACTTCAAAGTCTATATTGAATTTCCCGTTTCCGAAAATCCGATAAACATCATTATGGCCGTCTGAATTGGGTGAGAAACTATTGGGTATAAATAACCTGAAGCAACCATCTTCTACATGAATTGTGTCCGAAGACGGGCATCGCAGATCTGTTTTCATCAGGATGTATTGTCCATAATTTCCAATTTCTATGGTGGGCTCATTTGAGAAAATAGCCTCCCCTTTTTTCCATTGTACAGGTGACTCAGGAAGGGTAGAGGGACTAATGGTTATTTTTTGGCCCCCATCAAAACATGCTTTAAGTACAGATTCACTCAGGTCTATTGGTTTGTTTTCCAGAATCTCATAAATTATTTCGGCAGGGGCACTTTCGCAGTTGCTATCACTTTGTGTGACATAGAAGGCTTTCTTTTGAACCACATTTTCGTTTAATGGAGGAGAAAAGACTTCTGATTCAGTCAGAAGGTTGGTTGTTGAAATGTCATTATACCATTTTATACCCTTCTGTTTGATTGTCAAAGGTTCTAACTTTTGCCCTGCACAAAGGGTAATGGTGCTGTCTGCAATAGGAGGATTAAGGCTACTTGAGTTTAAAACGTATTTAAAATTACTTAAAGTGGAATTGCATGAATCAGCTACCAATACTTCATATTGCCCCGCATCATTAGCTCTCAAGCTAGCGGCACTTTGTCCGCTCAGCAGAGTATCATTTTTATACCATTCAAATTTCAACTGCTTTTCATTCAATCCACGAGTAAAAACTTTTAATGTGGGGTTACAGCTTAGGCTATCTCCTGAAAAAACGAGCAAGGCTTCTTTCTCCGGATAGTCTGGAGAAATAGTAGCCGGAAACTGTCCTTTGGTTTTTCTGCCATTGAGATCAAACCCATAGTAGTTTAGACTGGCTGCAGAACCTGGCTCATTAGGCTTTTCTATGACAGAAAGAAAAGCGTCATCAATATGAGCCATGTAGATTTTGTTGTTTGGAGCCAATTTTAAGTTTCCAAATGTTCCGGGATCTACCAGAAAATTGTCTGTCGGGTTATCCCCTTTTCTGCCGGTAAACTTTTGTCGGGTCAAGATTTCCTGATACTGAGGAGCAACCGAGGTTCTGTATTGTTCAAGTTGATACACATTTCGATAGGAGTTTGCATCCATAGACTCCTGAGCAACTCGTCTGGAGAGGTAGATGAATTTACCATTCGGCGAGAGTGCTGCTCCGGCAATATTGCCTAAGTCTTTGACCGTGGTTATTCTAGATTTGACCTCTCCTGTAGCATTGTCAAAATTAAAAGTCTCAAAAAAGCCACCCTCAGGGTTCAATGGCTTGGTCAAAGCCAATAAAGAACCATCTGAAGAAGAAAGAATGCTTTGCTGAAGGCCAAGTGAAGAACCTTTGAAAGGCGTACCAATTTCGTATTCAGTCATACTTTCTCTATGAATTCCATCTTTATCGATGAGATAGACCAAAAATCCATTACCGACTCCTCTATGTATGACAAGCCAATAATCAATATTGTTACAATGTTTTACTGTGGTCATCCCAAAGGAAGTATCTGTCATAAGCGGGACTGATTTCTCAGTAACCTCACCTTCTCCGTTATTTCCGGCCAGGCTAATTCTTGTAATGAAAATGGGGAATGTGACATTGTTTGGATCAGGGCTACCAAAAGTGTCATCCACGCTAAGAACATAAAAGTCTGTTTCACTTTCCGGAATAGGAATAATTAAACCAGGGTACTCCGGATCAAAAGAGTTTATTAGTTTTTCTGCTCCTGCTATTATATTTCCATTTTGATTCCAAACACTCTGTCCGTTAGAATATAATTTGAGTACACCATTTCTATCGGTATAAACCGCACTGCTCCTTTCAGTACTTAGATTATTTCCTGAAATAAGTTGGGGAGTATTTCCACCTTTAAACTGAATACCTATTGAACTTCCAAAAAACCAATGATCTGCCTGCGAGTCTGGCCGCTGTGCCAGCCCGATATGGACAAGGAATAGGCAAAATATTAAGTAAAAGGCTCTCAATTAGTTTAGGTTAGGATAGGTAATTTACGAAAAGAGCGTTCATTAGGCTGCATTTGAGTAGAAACTCTTTAAAGATAAAAATTAGGGTATGATTCTGAAATGAAGATAATATTTGTTAATTTTGGCATCGTTTTAGATAAATTGTATATCTAAACTAAAAATTAGCAGATAAAATAACTTTTATATGTCAACAGCAACAAAAACGTATTTGCCGTACAAAGTCAAAGATATTTCATTGGCCGAGTGGGGTCGTAAAGAAATTGGATTAGCCGAAGCTGAAATGCCAGGTTTAATGGAAATCAGAAAGGAGTACGGTCCTTCTAAGCCTCTTAAAGGTGCGAGAATTTCAGGATGTCTTCATATGACCATACAAACCGCGGTTCTGATTGAGACTTTAGTAGAGTTAGGTGCTGAAGTAACCTGGTCTTCTTGTAACATTTTCTCTACTCAAGATCATGCTGCTGCGGCTATTGCTGCTGCCGGAATTCAGGTATACGCCTGGAAAGGTATGACAGAAGAGGAGTTTGACTGGTGTATTGAGCAAACATTGTTCTTTGGTGAGAAACAAGAGCCATTGAATCTTATCCTTGATGATGGTGGAGATTTAACGAACATGGTGCTGGATAAGTATCCTGAGCTGGTAGCTGGAATCAAAGGCTTGTCTGAAGAAACAACTACAGGTGTTCATCGTCTTTACGAAAGAATGAAGAAAGGTACACTTGCAATGCCTGCCATCAATGTAAACGACTCTGTAACTAAGTCTAAATTTGATAACAAGTATGGTTGTAGAGAATCTCTTGTGGATGCTATTCGTCGTGCTACTGACCTGATGTTAGCAGGTAAAGTGGCTGTAGTAGCTGGTTATGGTGACGTAGGAAAAGGTTCTGCAGAGTCTTTAAGAGGTGCCGGATGCAGAGTGATGGTGACAGAAATAGATCCTATTTGTGCTCTTCAAGCTGCAATGGATGGTTTTGAAGTAGTTACAATGGCAGAAGCGGCTCCTAGAGCTCAGATTTTTGTAACAGCTACGGGTAACTATAACATCATTCGTGATGAGCATTTCTTGAAAATGCGTGATAAAGCTGTGGTGTGTAACATTGGCCATTTCGATAACGAAATTGATATGGCTTGGTTAAACAAGAATTTCGGGAGTACGAAATCAGTGATCAAGCCACAAGTAGATATGTACAATGTGAACGGAAATGACATCATCATTTTGGCTGAAGGTCGTTTAGTGAATCTTGGCTGTGCCATGGGTCACCCGTCTTTTGTAATGTCTTGCTCTTTCTCAAACCAAACCCTTGCCCAGCTTGAGCTTTGGAACAATACCGATGCTTACGAAAACAAAGTGTATGTCTTGCCTAAGCATTTAGATGAGAAAGTTGCGGCTTTCCACTTAAGTCATGTAGGTGCCACATTAGAAAAAATGACTACTGAACAAGCTGAATATATCGGCGTTACAGTAGAAGGACCGTATAAGTCTGAAATGTATAGATATTAATATTTCGATTGTAGTAATTTTTAAGCCCCTCCCGTTTCGGTTGGGGCTTTTATTTTTGTCAATGTCTCGTCCTAAAATAGCGTTACACTAAAAGTAATGTTATGAAAGAACAAGAAGAGAATCAGTATGTTAAGCGAACGCAAAAAGACTACAGTTATGCTTTTAAATTGAATGTTGTCAAGGAGATTGAATTGGGCGAGCT
>JANSYO010000364.1 GCA_024742395.1 Cytophagales bacterium | reverse complement strand
TCTATCGGCGAGTTTGGTGATAGTTCTTTCATTGAAAGTTTACAGAGTGCTCTAAATGATAAGAAACAATCAACATAAGCTGCACTTAATTCTTCTGCTAATTTTGGCTCTACATCATCTGATCCTCTAAAATGGTACTCTGCTTGCTTTTCTTTTCCATTTTCTATCTTTTTTTCATTAATTCCTTCCGTTGTACTAGGTTCTGATGCCTCAGCATGTGGAACGGGAGAATCCTCGGACTCCGCTGCTTCGTTCTTCGTTTCTCCATTTTCTGATGTTGATTGTTGGCCTTCTTTAACTTTTTGTGATAGGTGCTGTATTAAAAATATTAGAAACAACGCAATACGAAGCTGGAATAGCAAAATTACCTCAAAACGTTGAAAAAGAATACTCAGCATCTGTGAGAGTGTTGCCTTAGCTGTCATTTGTATAACAGAACTACGACTAGCTAAGAAAATATTAAAACAAGCCCGAATAGCATTCAACAGAGCTCGTTCGTGGATTTGACAAATCGGCGAGGAAACTGCGGTGAGGAAAGCTTTGATGATTTGAATCTGTACATCATCATCATTGAAATCGAAACAATCTCCGATGATTTCAATGACTTTGTCCAACAATTTGCGATCAGGATTGGCTGAATCTTTAGTCTCCGTTCTGATATACCCGTAGGCCATGAGTTTCTATAATATACAATTATGTTTAGAAACGTATACTAGTCGAGTTGGTTGAGGGTACAAACCTGGAGAGAATCAAGTGCAGAAGAAATTGTACTTGCTTGGCCTGATTCGCACGCTAGCTTTAATGTTATCACTAATTTGTTCATTACTTTATCAACTTGTTCACTATATAAGAAATGTTAGCGAGTAGAAGGAAAGACGAAGAACTCACAGATGTTCCTTGTCATTCGGCTTAGGTGTCACTCCGTATTTCTGTATCAAGTCTATAGATTAAAAGTGTTATGACAAATGCTTCCAAAGCAAAGTGTAACGAACCCATAGTAGTAGAACAGGATTCGCGTAAACCAGCAAGCCTTCTACTAGTCGCTTCTTTACTTATTCTCTGTATGGAGCGCTTGAGAAACATCTCCATGGTGGTTTGATTT
>JANSYO010000304.1 GCA_024742395.1 Cytophagales bacterium | reverse complement strand
CCTTTCTCGTATATTTACATAGCTATTCAGAAAAAACGCAGTCTATCAAAGGCTTCTATTAAAGCCACACACAACTGATGTTTAGATTTTTATTGAGTTACTATCAGAATTTATAAGGGGGAACTAAGTGAAAAAACTACTGCTGGAACAACTATCAAAGCAATTTGGTAAGAAAGATGAATGGCCGAAAGAGATTAATGAACTGTATCAGAACTTAGAACAGGACTACCAAAACTTTCAGCAACAAATTCAGACTTTATCCGGAGAAGTAGAACAATGTACCAATGAGTTGGTGCTACTGCATGAAAAGCTTAAAACGGAAACAGATGAGCTAAAACATACCTACCAGGACATGGAAAGGGTGTTTAACAATGTAGGGCATGGTTTTTATTCTGTAGACATTCCGAACAGGCAATGCTTTTATGTATCCAAAGCCTGCGAGGATATATTTGGTCATCCTGTGGCGGCCTTTTATGCTGATCCGAACCTTTGGTATGACATAGTTTTGCCGGAAGACAAACCGTTGGTTGACTTCAACCAGGATCAACTGGCTGCCGGCAAAGCCATTAAACAACAATTCAGGATACAAAATCAGGAAAATGGCATCCGCTGGCTGGAAAGTATAATCATCCCGGTGATGGACGCCCGAGATCAACTCATTCGCCTGGATGGTGTGGTAACGGATATTACCGAAAGAAAACACAATGAACTGGCCCTGGCCGAGAAACAAGACCAGATACAAGCCATTTTTGATGCTTCGCTTGATGCGGTGCTAATAATTAATGTACAAGGTAAAATTGTTAAGTGGGACCAAAAATGCATGCAACTGTTTGGCTGGACAGAAGATGAAGTACTGTATAAACCCATGGCCGATATCCTGATCCCCGAAGACTATAGGGCAGCGCATAAAAATGGATTGAAACGTTACTTGCAAACGGGGGCCACCAACATACTCAATAAAGCCTTAGACTTTCAGGCATTGAATAAAGCCGGTAATCTGATAGATGTTTCAGTAAGCATAACTTCTACTCAATTGATGGGCCATCAGGTTTTTATAGGTTTTATCCGAGACATTACACATAGAAAGCAAAGTGAAAACCAGCTAAAGCTGGCCCATAATGAGGTAAACCGTATTCTTAGCAACGTAGATCAGGTGATTTTCTCCCTGGATTTTTCTACCTACCAGTTCCGCCACATCTCTCAGTCGTGCAAAAAAGTGTATGGCTATAGTGTAGAAGAGTTT
>JANSYO010000189.1 GCA_024742395.1 Cytophagales bacterium | reverse complement strand
CAATACCGAGGTTATCCTGGAGCATTTGATACGATAAAACCTAAAAAATCATTTTAGCTTTTAAACAACCTACAAATCACTACTTTAAGTCACTTTACCTTATGCTGAGCTGCTAAAGAAGCTACAGTAAGCTTTTGTAGCTTTCTAGTCTGCGCATCAGTAAGGTTAGGCAAAGAATTTTTGTTTTCTATTTGAAAGTCAGTCACGCGTAACATTACAAGCTTCCATACTCTCATAATCCTGAAACGTTCCAAAAGCAAACAGTTCCAACAGCTTATAAGCCGCACTTTGCTTATTCTCCTGCATTCGCTTACTTTCTAAAATTTCCCCAAATACAAAGATCCCTTCGGTATCTATGAACTCTGACACAACCTGTAGCATACCTTCCGCGTCTGAGGCTGAATTCAGCTTCTCAACCACAGAAAGCTGTGTGACTCCCTGGCTCATCTAAAATAAAGTAGACCGCAATATATATGATTATTATAATATAATGAAGTTATTTTTCTTGGTCTCGGGTATGGCAGATGTGGCAGGGAGTGCGCAAAGGTTTTCTTTGTTTGTGTCCCCTGTTTATTCTTTGTTGCGGAGTGTGGTTGTGGGATTTGAAGAACAAAAGTATTTAGTGACGTTTATTATTGTATGAGTTACTATGGATTGGTCTAGTATGGTAAACTTACGATGTTTAGATTATTGGCTGGATTTTTACTTCATTGGGGAATTGGTTGTTGCTTTGGGGATCCTGCTGTATTCTGTTATATGTTTTTTATTCTATAAGTACTTTTGAGCCTTTGCAACAGTCCGATGAGTACATTACAGAGAAATCACCAAATTTGCCTCGTGATGCTCTTTACACAGATGATTCCATCATTCAGATATTGATTAAGATTGAAAAAGCTCTTCAATTACTTCGATATGCGTGCATCATTGGCTTTCCAGTGTTCGTTCCATTCTCTTTGTTTTGTATTTCCTCCAATTTCATGTTCTATTCCCTCGTATCGGTCTTAAGTGCGTATATATGGTATCCAATATACTCTAACTCTCGAAGTACTGGGCGGATGTTGGTGCAGTGAGAAGATTTTCGCGATTTTTAGGATTTCTGTTACCCACGACTCTCGTTTTAAAGTGAATTCCACAGATTGTATCAACTAGTTCTAATGACTAGAATAACAGAGCATTGAGGAACGGTTTCATAGAGAACTGAACTCAGACTTTAGAACCGTATCGGACGAAGATTCTATGCAGCCCTGTCTGGCGCCGAAGGTACTTTCCAATTCTATTGAATCAACGCTCTAATAGATATCAAGACTGTAAAAGTAAGAGACCTCGGAATGACATCAATCAAAGGCGAAGTGTATGTCAAGTTCCCTCACCGCTCTTGGTGCCTACAATTTTGCTGTATTGAGAAACAGAAATTATATTGCTTCAATAGACAGGTGATACATGCACGTAGTGCATTACCAAATGTGAGCTCACATTTCATTAGGATTACGAACTCTCGTGTTCTGAAGAAATCAACCTACAAGACTTTCTATCTTCTAAAATCATATCTATAGAAGAAGTTACCCGAAGAGACTTAGAAACCGATGAACTAGGGCACAAATTTTTGTCTAGTGGAGAATTTTTTCAGCTCGTTCCGCGGTAGGTGGCCTGCTCTTGTACTTTACAACATCTTAGTTATTATTTCCAGCCAAAAGTTAACGGAGAATACCATCTATTTAAAATCTGTGAGCCTGGAAGCTCACAAATGGACGCAAGCGCTAAATGATGAAATTTTCATGGTTGCGTTTGCTCCTACGGTAACAAAGGACCCAAAATATACAGAAGCTTTGGGTGATCTATTAAAGGGAGAAGAACAACCAACAGAAGATGAAGGGTCTCCAGTGGCGATTAGAGAGAAAAGAGCAAATTCTGTTCCTGTGCGTTCTGTGTTTGTTATTTTCAAGTCTAATATACTCTTTAGCGTATTACATTGAAAGTAGGAGCTGCTAAACTTGCGAAATGTTGTCTTAAATCAGGGTGGCTGTTCAAAAAAGTTCATTTCGTGAAGCAAAAGCGATTTTTCACTCTACATCAGGGTTGGAAGGTCTTGTATTATTTTATACATGACAGGAGTATCAATGCTCAAGGATATATCAATCTTAGAGGTGGATGCAAAGTTGCCAGGGATTCGCACGATGCTAAAAGTTTTACGATTTATGATGCTATTAAGGATCGCTTGTTCTATCTGTCTGCCAATTCTGGTGATGAAGTGGTTATGTGGGTTCGTACACTTCAAGTGGTTATAGTAAACTCTCGGTTTGAGTGAATGAGAATAAAATGCGGGAAATGTGAAATTTATTCAAGCAAAGCTTCACAAATGGCTTCTAACCTTCCATACCGGTATTGATCGATAGTAATTTCGTTCATAGTAGTTTGAACAGTTAAAGCAGCATTTTCTGGGCCACTTGTGACTTGTAATGAAAGCTCTGGATAAGAATTCAGTTGGATTTCCCAATTAACACTGACACTATCCGAGGACATGAATCGAGATGATGCCGGGAATATTGTTTCAACTACAGCAACACCTTTTTTAGCTGCAGTGACATTCATATTCACAGCAACATCGGCTGGGATTCTTTCACATTCTTCAAGTAGATCTTCAATTCTTCCGATCCAAAGAGAAGCTTCATCCAATCCAGGTGGCAATTGTTTCAGTGTTTTTACATTACAAAAGGATTCTATAGAAACCGAGTTTATCAAGTCAATGACGAAGCGAGGAGCAGACCACAAGAGAGAAAACTTAGATTCTACTTGCTCTCCGAACTGGATGTCCAACTTGTATCGTGAATTGAAT
>JANSYO010000328.1 GCA_024742395.1 Cytophagales bacterium | reverse complement strand
GGAGGTCACTAAAAGTGCGAAACCCTTCCAATTTTTTGGAAGGGTTTTTCTTTCATGAGCAGTTCTTACCTAAGAATGCATGAATTGAAAAATCCCCCAGCCAACCTTTTGTCCTAAATCATCATTATATGGTAATTATAAAAGGATATAAAAGTGGTTAGGATATTATTGCCGAGGAAGGTTTGCCAATTATTAAGCTACTTCCATGAATTCACCTATCTTTGCCCCCTGAAAAAATGAAGCCCATGCGAATAGTTCGAATTACTGTACTATTTATCTCAATATTAGTAATTTCCACACATGCCTCACTGGCAGGTGGAGAAAAGGAAAACAAGCCTCAATCTACCGAGAAAACTCAACTAGCCAGCCCTGATATTCCTGGTCGGCTGATTGTGGACTTTGGCTTTAATCGCCTGAGCAACAATGCGCCTGCTTTGCAAACAGGTTTTTGGGGTTCCAAGTCTTTAGGACTCTATTACATGAAGACATTTGAGCTCAATGAGCGGATGTCCTTTAATGTGTCCCTGGGGCTCGGTACAGAAAAGCATGCTTTTACTGAAGATATCAGCCTTAGACATCAAACCAACGAAGCAACTGGTATTGACGAAGTGGTGATCGATTCTTTGGGTTTTGAGCCGGGTAAAAATAAGATCGCACAGACTTTTCTGGACATTCCTGTTGAGTTCAGGTATTATCCCGGAGCATCATCTCCTTCCGAAGGCAATTTTTTCATAGCCCTGGGAGGCTCAGCCGGTATTCAAATGGCCAGTCATATGAAGCTCAAATATGAGGCGATTGATGGCCGTACCATTAAAGAAAAAACCAAGGATGATTTTGGGCTCAGCAACTTTAGGTATGGCGTACATGGCAGGATAGGCTTCCGTGGAGTTAACATCTTCTACAAGCATTATTTCAATCCTTTCTTCAAAAGTGGTGAGGTGCCTTCAGGCCTGGCCGTAGAGCCTAATAATTGGGTTATGGGCTTTAGCTTCAACCTGTTTTAGGCCAGAAAATAGAGGGCAGCAAAGCAAAACAAAAAGCCTAGCAATGCGCCGAGGCTTACCTCCTCAATAGTATGGGCATTCAGATATAATCTGCTGGTCATAACCAGACCCGTCAGCACTACAAATACGGCCAGCGGATACATCAGCATCGGGTCATTGTACTG
>JANSYO010000218.1 GCA_024742395.1 Cytophagales bacterium | reverse complement strand
CCATTGAATTGAAAAAAGTTTGTATCAAAACACTCATCCAGAATACTTTGTCAAAGTTGACACACTCAGTTCAAATAAATATCACCTGATAGAGGTCAGATAAGAACCCTTCATAAAAAGAAAAAAGCGAAACTAATATTCACTATTTTCAATCTTTTCTGAATTTACTATACTAACTATTTATTCAATTATTTATATCGCTTCCGTGACCGCTCCCTCAGGCACTTCAAAAAGTTGCTTATCCTGAATCTCCTTCAAAAACTTATAATCAGAAAAAACACGATCATGATTCGTATCCTCCCCTATTTCGCCATCGAGCCATTTGAAATTTTGCATTTTACCGGGCATCTTAATGCCTTCTACCTCTTGCCATTCAGAATAAACCTTTGCACTATTTAAGCTTGCAGACTCTTTATCGAAGAAAGAAACAGAATACACCAATATTTCTAACATGGAAGTAGCCGGGTCTATATATAAATAATAGACATCCTCTGGTGTAAAGCCAACTTCAGAACCAAAGGTGATTTTAAGCGTTTCATACTCTTTCTCATTAATTTTAGTCAACCCTTCATAAAAGGCATTCACTCCTTCGTCTTTCAGCACAAAAGGGATAGCCACAAAATAGAAGTCCAAATTGTAATAAAAGGCAGCCGATTTGCCAGGTACATTCTCGGCATCAGGCAGTACCCAAGCAGTTTTGCCATCAAAACCCAGCTCAAAATCCGCGGCTTTTGTATACGTACGTCTATCTTTTAATTGTGTTATTTGATAAAGCGATTTACCACTATTCAGCAAATTATAGGATAGCCCTTCAAAGCTGTTCCAGCGTTCAAGTCCACCATGAGCAACAATAGTTTTGTCCAGCAGTTCCTGTCCTTTTTGTTCTTCCTCAGAAAGAATTTTCGTCTCTTTAGGTTCAGTCCCGCAGGACATAACAAGAACACTAAAAGCGGATAAAATAGAGATTTGAAATGTTTTTAACATGATGATAAGGTGTAATAAGTAAGCCGATCTAACATGCGTAGTGCTTTAAATGATTCCCTCTTTGTCAGAAAGTGGCTTACCAATCAGAATAAAGTCTGCCAGTAGGCTCATTCTGACGACTTTACTTTTAAAAAGTGAAAGCATATCCGTCGTACCCATTAAACAATTGAGCAAAACTGAAATAATAGAAAAACGAGATATTGGCAATATTTCTATCAACGGAGGGGCTTGACATAGGACAAATTTTTACCGGTTGTGCTTTATTTCCAAACTTTTAATTCTTTATTTTCTCCACCAGTCATAAATACATTTTGAGGAGATATAAATTCAATAGCTTTTACAGTACCTTTATGTTCATTAGTCAATTGAACTATCTCACTTTGCTTTTTTAAATCCCAAATTCTGGATGTTTGGTCAGAGCTTGCTGAAGCCAATTTTGAATTGTCAAAATTGAAGCTGATAGAAAGCACAGGTTTGAAGTGTCCTTATAATCTATAAATTTCTTTGGGTTCAGGGGTCATTAGTAAAATGTCTCCGTTTGAATTTCCGATAGCAAGCTGTGAATAATCGTGATTAAATTTAATACACATTAAACCTGAAAATGGCAAACTGTTTATCTTTTCTCTGGTTATTAAGGACCATACTTGGAACTCATCATAGCAGCCAAAATTTATTTCATTTGTTGTAGGATTAAACTCAAAATCATTTATCTGTTTTCTGACTTCAAGTTTTGTGATTAAATTCCCTTTAGTGCCATATCTAAGTGCAACCTTTTCATAGCCTTGAATTGCCATAATTTCATTACCTGAATTGCTGAATTTTATATTGTGTACCCACTCATTAGTTTCAATTTTTGCTAATTGCTTTCCATCTGATAGATTCCAAATAATTATACCACCACTTTTGTCGGATGATACAATTTTCTTCGAATCAGTGCTGAAATTTATCGATTCAATAGATTCGATGTGTCCTGTTAGTTCAAATTTGTTTAGAAT
>JANSYO010000338.1 GCA_024742395.1 Cytophagales bacterium | reverse complement strand
TTGATTCCATTTCACCTCCCTCAGTTTTGAAACGACAACAGTTCTTCAGTGGTGCCAGACTCAAGACCAGATCTATACCTCCGAATTAAGCCGCGTACGACATCTTTCCTTCCATCCTTCAACCAAGCAAATGAACTTTCGAGAAGTGAGAAGAAGGATTAATCTAAGAATCCCGTTGTCTCAAAGTAATTTTGTTGAATTTCTATCTCAGGCTCACGCGGGGATTTGGAACTACATGACGGTGAAAGAAATTTTGGAAGATCGCTGCTCGGTTTATGTCACAATCCGAGGTATATAAGGTAATTTCATTCTTTGAAGCTGAGGTTTGGACTTTGCAATTTTCCATCTGAAATGGTCCGACAATAAAACCTTCTTCAATGGAAAAACAAACTCAGTGATCCAATTGAAGCAAGTGTGGCACGAATGTACTACATAAGCAAAATCAGCCAAAGCGAATAACTTTTTCTTCAGTTCAAATTGTTTGTTTATTCTACTTTTCTAGCCTTGCTTTGTTTGATCAGATAATCATAAATCATTTAAAACAACAGAGTTTTAAGCGTCAAACTATCCCAACGTTTAAAAACGGCAATGACAAGGCAAGATTATTTTGGCAATGATTAAAACATCAAGAAGACTGCACGCAAAGATCAAACAGAGGTTTGTTGATACTATTCTTACTTTATCCGCAACATAATTACACGATGACCATGATTAAACAGACAACAACAAACAAGCAACCTATAAATAGCCATAATTTAATGCCGTGGTGTTTGGTAGTGCCAAGAGGGCTGCAACAATTAGGTAGGGCGTTTTCGATAATATTCAGATTTCCACAAATCAAACTGTTATGGGCTTCTTTGCACTGTAAACATTATTCTGCCTGGTTATAAGTTAGTTGTGAATACAATAGCCTTGACATGACGTACCTGATCAGCGCGGAAACGAAAAAATGAAAAAATCAAAAATCTTCTCATTGGTGCGCGGTTGATATAACAATATTTTCCTGAAGAGTCCATATAAGCTCTGTGACATATTCCGACCTGCGAATGTTCTGACACTATGTCAACATTCGATTCATCTCTGGCCGAAGAGAATGTTTAGACTTGACTTAATGCAAACTCGCTCTATATTTCTTTCGCAGTGATTCTCACCC
>JANSYO010000404.1 GCA_024742395.1 Cytophagales bacterium | reverse complement strand
GGCAATAAACTGATTACTTTAGATGTTCCAGATAACAACCAATACAACAAGAGCTGAAAGACAGCAAAAGCAGGCGGATAATCTAAGCTCCACTCCGAAGCCTCATCAGTATACCACTCACTCCAATGTTTTTCACCCGTTAAAGCAATCCAATATTGATGAACGGCCAAATCAGTGCTGTAATACAAGTTAAAACAAAGAAACTTCACAGCAGTTCCAGCCAACAACCAGGCAACAACCATTATAAATAATAAAAAACAAATAACAATTTGACCCTTAATCACGTAGTGTGGATCAAAATGAGTGATATAAAAAGCAAAAATTGGCGCCAAATCATTTCAGTTTTTCCCGCGCTTCTGCTCTTTGTTTTCCCGCGTAAGTTTTCTTCTAATGCCTTTGTCCCTCTGTTAATGTCGATCGTCTTAGATTTTGCTTGATTATTGTGTTCGGTTAATTGGTTTGTTTGTGTGTGAGCAAGATGGAGATTGAAGGTTGGTGCTTTTTTTGTTTTCTGTCATACGCCGCTTTGGTGTGATTTTTTACTATTTTATTCCTTCAGTGTTGACTCTGTGAGTGACTTATACATGTGCTAATACGCTTTATTCTTCAGAAAATGAAAATAATGAAATTCCTCGCCCGTTGTTTCCTGAGACTCAATTGACCCGTTCCACAAGATCTTCTCCTCCCAAGAGACTCACAGGACAAGAGAGAAAAGGCCTAATGTCTCCTAGTAGATTGGATTTGGCTACTTTTCCAGATCATCCGCCTGCTGTTGATGCTGATGCTGAGTTACGCGCATTCTGTGATTCAAATGAGCTAGAAACTATTTAATTAGACATGTCTGGTGATCTAGTAGGATTAAATGTCACTATTATATCGGATATTGTATCGTCCAAACCAAGCCTTGTGAGTGGATGATGCTTGGACGTTATCTATATCGTTTGGTGGTAAACACTGAAGAAACATACCTCGAAGTCTAACCTTAATATCAATGTATCAAACTAGCCAACGTTGCAAGGTACCTCAACATAATTTTACGTGGT
>JANSYO010000166.1 GCA_024742395.1 Cytophagales bacterium | reverse complement strand
GTATTTCACTGACCGACAAAACGAATCTTCGCGACCTTTTTACAAAAACTAAATTTCAATATGACAAAGAACGAAATAGTCTTAATGGGCAAAATTTATTTAATTTTTAATCCGTCCCAATTTTTATGGGACACTAGTGAATTGTTCTATTAAATTGGTCAATTTACCTGTATAAAAAATCGTTCTTCCAACGCTCGGTCTTGGGGTTCTTGTTATAACATAAACATCCCTTTCTCCATTGTCGTAATGAGATGAACCAATTTCTTTAATTACATAATCATAGGTTTTTCTGCCAACAATCAAAGTGTCAATGGTATCTGTAAATTCTGCATAACCATAGTCTTCGCCCTCTTTTTCTACGAGTTTCAAAAAACTCAAGTCGTCATTAGGTTTTGCAATATAGCCGTCTAAACTGGTGGCAATGAAAAGTGATACTTTTCGCATTTTATTGATCTATTTTAAGTTAATAAGAATTTCTTCTAATTTTTCGTGAGCCATATTTAAGCCATATTCAAATGGTAATTTTAACTGCTCTGCTCGATGTTTTTCTGATTTATAGATTATTTGGATAGTCAGTTTACTTTTGTCGTTTGTGATTTTCTCAAAATTTAAAAATTCAAGTTGTACACCAATGGGCATATTTTCCATTTCAAAAGTTCTAACTATTTCTTGATTTGGTACGACTTTGTGAATTGTTCCGTTTGCCTTAAACATTACATTGCCTTCGTGTGAAGTCTCGAATTGGTAGCTCCCATGATCTCTATTTTCAAGCTTTATCACTTTTGTACCCATCCATTGTTCAATGAGTTCAGATTCTGAATATGCTTTAAAAAGCAATTCAATTGGTAGGTTAAACTCTCTGGTAATTATGAGTTCTTGTTTGTCTTTTTTGGCATCAATTTTTGTTTTATGTTGCATTGTTCTCTATGATTTTGATCGATGATTTTTCATTACAGCTTCGAGTTTGTCAAATCTATCATCCCATAATTTCCTGAAAGGCTCAATAAAATCGGCTATATCTTTCATCCCATTTGGGTTTAAGTGATAGTAAATTTCTCTACCCTTTTGTTCTTGTTTCAGCAATTCACATTCAGTAAGAATTTGTATGTGCTTGGAAATTGTTTGTCTTGAATAGTCAAAATTTTCAGCTATGGCAGTAGGAGTCATTGCGCTCGCTGCGACCAACGTTATAATTGTTCTTCTTGTTGGGTCGGATATAGCTTGAAAAACATCTCTTCTTAATTTCATTACGCAGTTATTTGACTGCTAAAATAAATGCAATCATTTAACTGCACAAATGTTTTTTGTTTTTCTTTGAAATTAGAATGTTTGTTTGGGGTTCTGCGGTTTGTTTATATTACCGCCAACTTGTTTTTATAAGCATAAAATACATCTATATACATCCAAATGGAATATTATCGGTGTATTTGATGATCCTTAATCTGAACTTTAAAGTTAATATTGTTCGTGCAGAAAGTTTATAAATTCATCCTTGTCTTCATCTTCTTCACTACCAAGAAAATGGATGACGGCCAACCTTTCATTGCTGACATAGTATTGATGGCACCCCAACCGGTACTGAATATCATCCTTACCATCCGAGAACCATATCTCTATTTCAATCGGAGTACTGTAATCTACGCCTAGTTTCTCCAGTTCTCGAAGATTTTCATAAATACCGCTCGGAGTTTCATCATTGAGAAGGTTTCCGTCATCATCGAAAAGGTCTTCCTGCTCCCGCCGCCGCATGACCAAGTAAACCGTTTTATGATTTTCAACAAAATAAGCTCCGTCAATGGTTGCTTCCACCGTCTCTTCCCCATTAACAATCCTTGCAGTAATACGATTGGCAATCAAATCATTCCTTATCCAGTCCTCGACTATTTCCAATAGTATGCCAAAATTTACGCTTATTTTCTGCATGTTTATTTGTACTATTTATTCAGATAAATATCTGTTAAAGATGTCTTTTGAAATCTCTTACTTGTCCTAAAATGCGAACGACGAATATGCCCTTTTCAGTTGGTTCGTAAAAAATTGTGTGTGCCTTATAGTTGTATCTTCTAAGTAGAGCCGCAAATTCTGAAGCACTTCGGCCAAGATTGGGATTATCTGCCAGAGTTTGTAAAAATTGGTATAATTCGGTAACATAGATATGCGTCTGTGATTCACCCCAAGTTTCCAAGGTATAATCCACTATATCATCGATATCGTCATCCGCTTTGGACGATAAATAATATCTAGGCATTTCTGTTCTTTTTACGAACTATCGCAGCTTCAATAATTTCATCAACAGACCTGATTTTAGAATTTACGCCACTATCATAACCATCCTGTATGGCCGCCTTAGTAATTAAAAACTCCCTATTGCGCTCCTCATCCAATCGTATTAGATGTCGCATATACTCACTATCGTTTGCGAAGCCACCATTCTGGATTTGCAATTTAATCCACTCTTCCTGGGCAGCAGTTATGGTTAATGATTTTCTGATTGTTGCCATAATAAAAGTATTTACATACAATATACACATTCTAACGCATTATTGATGCATATTTATTAAAAATTTGGCAAAGGGAATTATACCAGGAATGTTTTAGGAATCGTTTATTTGAACTTTATTTTTATTCGTTTAATATTAAGTTATGGCCAATATTACTTGCTGGCATTTTTCTTATTCTATAATATCAGGTTTTGCGTCCTTGTCAATAAATTGAATTCCGTAGTGTTTAGAGACTTCTGGGTTTGAATTCAATGCCCTCCAACCTCTGTCAGATGCATCCATAAAACTTTTAAATTCTATTTTTTTGCCATTTGAATCAAATAAATGAATTTCCTCAAACCATACTCGAATATCTAAATGCCTTTCATGTCCCTCTTGAAAAAAGTCAAACGTATTTTCCTTTCCATTAATTTGTTGATTTCTCCAGTCAAAACTTAATCTGTCTTCCCATCTTTTAAAACCATCTTCTCTGCAATTAAAAAATTCCCAACCGTAAATAGGTAATCCTCCAAAGCTATTTACAACGGATAGCAATTCAGACAATTCAAATGTTTCAGCTTGTTGCCTATCGTCATCCCAATCACTATTACGCAAAGAACTTACGATTCTATTTACGTTTTTTAAAATCAGCTGAATTCTTCTGTCTACTGGAATTTTTCCGTTTATATCAACCACTATTGGATTGAAAGTACAAGCTAAAAGTTCTCTTTCGAAATCAAATTCCGCACCTAATAGCTCTGCTTCGTTTAACCCTCTTCCAAGTCCGTCTAGAATTTCTTTTGAGTAGTTCATATTTTCTTACAACTTGCTCTCATCTATTATTTGAACTTTAACGTTTTGGCTATGCTTAGTGTCCCGAAGGGCATTGCGTATAGTTGTCGTCGAAAGCTGTTGTTTAATATTTTTTCGTATTGGTTGCTATTCTAAATCCCAAGTCTTCAATTTTGAAAGAAAAAGGATGGCTTCTTCTTCGAGTTGTCGCCATAACACTCCTTTCATGATCATACCAACCGCCACCACGAAAAACACGATATGTTCCGTAAACAGATTCATCATAAATGTCCGAACACCATTCCCAAACATTTCCAAGCATATCGTAAAGTCCCCATTCATTGGGCTTTTTTTGTCCAACTTCTTGAGTCTGATTATGTGAGTTGTCTTTAAACCAAGCAACTTCATTCAATTCTCCATACCGAATGCCTTTAGTCCCCGCTTGACAAGCATATTGCCATTCAGCTTCTGTTGGCAATCGAAACCCATTTGCTTTTGCGTTTAAGGTTACCTTTTCAGCTGCAAAGTCAATATTATAGCATTTCCATCTTCCTAAAGATTCAGATAATTCATTGCAAAAATTCACGGCATCAATCCATGAAACGGTTTCAACTGGTAATTTATCTCCTTTAAAAGTCGAAGGATTCTTGTCAGTTATTGCTTTATATAATTCTTGTGTTACCGGGATTTGGGAGAGTTCAAAAGAATTAATGTCAACCGACCAAATTTCTTTTGTTCGGTCGTCCCTCATATTCACCTTTCCTGTCGGAATAGTTACCAACAACTCGTCAATTACTTGCTTTTCTACTTTTTTGTTTATCGCTTTCACGGGTGTCTTTCAAGAATTAATTATAAGTCTAATTTTTGGTTGATTATTTAATGACCAACAACTCTTTTTTATTCATTGACCCGTCCTTTAATAGTTACATACATTGCCAATATTATCATTAAACTTGATAAAATACGCATCCAAAACCCCTGATCCATATCTTCAGAGATGAAAATAAAATTTATAACTATTAAAATGGCGCTAGCTATAATAATCAATAAGGATAGATTCTTTCTTTTCATGATTATGGTGCTTATAGACCTTTAAAATACATATTATTCTTACAATTCAAGTAATTGTTATTTTTTGATTTTCTTCTTGTGCTTTTTGCAATAAGCTTTACCCAAGGTTTGCTTCTTGTCCCAAAACAAAATTCCACACTCAACACACTTTCTTCTACCTTGGTACGCCAAATATTTATAGAGGGTCTTTTTAGAACCAACATCAATGAGTTTCATG
>JANSYO010000387.1 GCA_024742395.1 Cytophagales bacterium | reverse complement strand
TCTACCTCCACTTCCATCAAGAAAAAACAAAAAAAATAAAAATAAAAATAAAAATAATTTTAATTTATTTTCTTCAACGGTGATAAAGAAGATTGCCTCTTCTTCTTCTTTTCGACGCTTCTTCAAGACAGCAACTCTGATATAACTCCTTATGCTGTTGAAACTAATGTTACTATCTGTGTTGTGCAATCGAAGGAAGGTTCGTATCAGAAATAGCTATTGCAATTCATTTTATTGGGATAATGTGCATGAAGCCGTTCGTGTATTGTTTTCAATAGCCGTCGTCGTCCATGCCAAAAGCTGGAGGAGCTGCTGTGGATGGGAAAGGTGAAACCCTGCGTGATCCTGTTTGTGTTGTGGATGTAGACATGTTCACCTCGGAAGTGTTATCGCCTGATGAAATAGTAACGTTTTTCATTATGGAAACCTTGCTGTGGATGGCTAGTGATACACTGGAATCTTGTGTGACGTGTGCTTCATTCTTCACTTCTGTCCGGTTTACTGTGGCGGAGAACATCAGAAAGGATAAGTGGACTCGCACATCGTTGCTACTTATGGTAACGGGAATCAACACCAGGTCCAGCTTTCTGGACCTGTGATACATAAACCAACTTCATGGTATGAAATTGTACAATTGTTTCATTCTCTCATGGCCAATAGACAAGAAAACCTTAACAACGATTTTAACGCGCAAGTAAAACTCCAGAATAGCCGAGAATGCTGAGTATGTCAGGGTAATGATCCTCTCTTCCTTGTCTTCTGCTTAGGTTGCAAAAAGGTCTATTGCTGGGGCAGACACAATGACTGGAAGCAATTTCACGATGCAGCGTGCACAACCAAAATATATCAAGCTGTCTCTAACCAGTGGTCGGAAAGAATCAGCAATACCGAACTCGCTTCGAAAGCTTTGATCTATGAGAATCCTAGTGGCTTCCCTTCAGCAACTGTCCGGGCTCTCAGAGATAAATACAAGAGCGGTCCTCTGCAAAGACCTGAGTTGGTTCATTATCTTGAAACCAAAGCACCTCAGTATTTCCAAACTACTTGTACCAGAATTTCAGTGA
>JANSYO010000163.1 GCA_024742395.1 Cytophagales bacterium | reverse complement strand
GTTTCCGGAATCATCCGAAAGGGAATCAGAAACTTGGACATCATCATCAGAGGTTTCCTCCTCAGCAGTACCACTTCTCATGGGTACAATTGCTCTATACTGGGTCCATCAGTATACAGTTTAACATGTCTGAGTGACCCTAATCGATGGACTACCTATTGTGAAAAGTGAGGACTTTATCAAATGTGGCATAAGTGTATACTGATACAGGTTGCATTTGAAAGGTTGAATTTCCTTGTACTTGGAAAACCCGTTTGTAAAAAAGGTTGACTCGAGAAGTTAAGTCATGTTTATTGTTTAGTAATAAAAAGTAGTTGCTAGGTAAGGAATAGATTTGAAGCAGACTATTTCTTGCCTTCATTACGCTTCTCAAGTTCAAGTAAAGGAATATTGTCTTCAGAATCAGAATTAGAGCTTATTTCAACGGAATCCTCTTGTCTTTCCTCTTCCTCATCCTCGTCTACCACTTCTTCTATAGATTCGGAATCCTTAGCAGAAGAACTTTGAGGGGAGTCTTCAATAAACTCCAGGTCTTCAATTGTTGGTGCGGTTTCTGGCGAAGGAGGTTCATCTCGGATCACATGTGACGTTCGCAACTCATTTGTATCCGATTCATCATCTCTGAGTCGCGCTTCATTGTAATCAGGATCATCAGGATTCCAGGTGAGCTGATTGCTCTTAGGTTCCGTACAGGCATCCGTTAAAGACTTTCTAAGAGCAGAGTAATCCCAAATTACGTATGTTTCTGGGTACCGGGAAGGATTCGCTGCTTCGGCCTTAACGCGCTCAATGGAATATTTTACTTGGCCTCCTCGAATATCGCAATTGTGTGAATCATAACCCAAGGATGCAGCAGCAATAGCAGTTGTACCAGAACCGCAAGTAAGATCAACAACAAGCTTTTCAGGGGAGCAAAAATCAGCAATAAAAGATCTCAGCAAAACTACCGGCTTTTGAGTTGGATTAACAGGAGTACCTTTGAACTTCTGTTGAGGTTCTTGAAGAGTTGCGACGAAGTTACCATTTGACATAAACTTGTTTTTCGAGTCTTTGTTCCATGTTAACTGCTCCTTACTGAATAAAAGGATCAAATTCACAGGATAAGAAAGCCTGCCCTTTTCATGATTTGTTTTTGATGCTTTCAACCAACTAATCATTCTAAGGTTTGTGTAACCTTCAAGTCCTGCTGCAGAAGAAACCAATTTTAACTGTTGGTAAGACACAAAAACCAATATAGGAGCACTTGGAGAACATGTTGAACAACCAGAAAACACCCTTGACCAATAATCCACATCCCATTCCTTGTCCCAATCAACATCTAAGATTCCAAAAGGTGGATCGATAACAAATAAACCAACAGAAACCTTTAACCTTGCAAGTTTGAGTGGGTACTTGCAACTCTGTGTTTGTTTGAACACATGAAGAGTTTCCTTGTCAGCCCGATTTCGACAGCCAATAGCTTCCATCGTTTGCTGAGAGTCTTGATCCGATGCAGCCATTCTTTCAAGCACTCTGCGAACACGATTGGTAAGCTCCTGACTTTGTAACAACTGTTTACCCTTTAATTTTGATAGTTGTGATGAAAATTCACTTGCTAACTGATCAAAGGAGCAAACTTTATCAAAATCTGCCATGAATTGTTCAACATCGGCTTCAGTAGTGTGTGCATCATTAGAAAGAGTTTTCCAGATGGAAACCACAGATGGCTTGACTTTGTGCTTGTTCTTAATAGCAAGAATATCAGCTTTGAACTTCGCAAGACCTTCAGAAGCATCATCAGTTTTCAAAAATCGCTCTAAAGCACCACGCAAATCATCAGAGCTGATATTCCATTGAATGGTCCGAAACGTAGTGAGGTTAAGCAAGTTCTTTGATAAGATATTGTTAACCAAAGGCCAAAATGATTCAGGTACATTGCACGCTTTGACAAAAGGACCACTACTGTCTAAGGTTTTCTTCTTTTTAGCAGCATCCTTCTCCTTCTTCTTGCTCGTGTACATATATTCGTAACACGCGATTTCCATTGCAGCGGCGGTAAGTCCAGAATCAGCAACGTGCTGAGGATCCTGCCACAAATTCCTAATCAAAGCAACCTTATCCCGTAAAGTGTACGAAGCTGATACAGATGAAACCATATTGTCCACCCATCCAATAGCAAGAGTTTCTTCCTTGGTAAGATTGTAAAACACATCACTCGGAACCACCAAAGAGGTTTCAAACACATTTGAGCCGCTACGCAACATGCGTTGAATGGCTTCTCTGCTATGATTTCCACCGATAGTAACACCAGCTGACATTGTAGTCATCAAAAGTTCGGATATGGCTTTTTCTAATCCTCTATGATCATGTTTGAAATCCTCCGCGATATTATCAACTTCATTAACAAGCCTATTGGCAGACCATGTTGAGGTTGCAAGAGACATTAGTGAAACTTTGAAGGTGTCTCTTACTAAAACACCACTATTGTAGTCTGTCATTGAACGAATCAAATCTTCAACATGAGTTTCAATTAACGGACGAGTAGCCCAATCACCAATAGTCGAAGCTGGAGAAAAAGTTACAATTGGAAGATTGAAGCGTCCAAGGAATTTAGGAGACTTGTACAATTCGGCAACAATAACATTGTACCTATGACCAGCTGTTCCCTTCTTAGGATTAGGTAAAGCTTTCGTTGGTGTTTGAGAATGTTTCCGAACTTTTGCAGGTCGAGGAGTAACTGACTGTTGAGGGTTATCAGTATTATCATCAATGTTGACATCAGAAGCATCAGATTCATCAGATATATCAAGGATATTCCTTCGGTGGCGTTTGGGATGTGGCTCATCTAGTTCAACTGGTTTAGGTCGACCTTTTCTTCTCCGAGAACTAATCTGTCTCCCAGTTCCAAGGATGTTAAAGCTTTGTCTTGAACTTTGCACTGGACTGCGAAATGGTGATGAGGTTTCGGACAACTCAGGACTCTCTTGTGAGTCACTTAAATCAACAATTTCTTCCTCACTAGAAGAAGTTTCATCAACAGGTGCAACAGTATCGAATTCCTTGATTTTAGCATGAATAAACTCTAAGAATATAGTATTAGTACAGTAAGAAACAAAAACAGAGTGATTTCGATTAGCCCAGCCTCCATACTCCGTATGGAGTTTAAGGTTCAGACTCAAAAAGAAACATCAAAGTCCATACGCGGTATGGACTTTGTAGTGTAAATAACGTAGAAATAATGATATTCGGTTTACAAAAGTCCATACCGCGTATGGACTTTGGTAAACCGAATTTGAAAAAAAAGGCAGTTTTTTCAATTTCAGTTCACAAATGAGCATACGCGGTATGCTCATTTGCCTCACCGAATTCGACCAAATCACTGATTTTGGTGGAATCAGTGATACTTATATGGTAAGTGACCATACGCGGTATGGTCCAAATTATTATGAATTGCTCTAATTCCTTGCTAATACGTCTATTGGGCATATAATTGTAACAGTACCTTTAAATACAATGTATAAACAAGTTAGTAAAGGAATTTTAACCGTACTACTACCTACCTTTGTTCTTGAACAGTCGTTGCAGTTTCGCTTTTTACTCCTAGCATTCAAAGGTTTTAGTGCTATAATAACCACAATAACTTGTAAGTACTCACCTGAGAGTGACGGAGATTGCCAAAAAGCCGTCTCAGCGGCAGTGAGTGCAAAACTTTTTGAACCATCTGAAAATTCTCTGCATACTTCGTATGCTCCTCTAATTGACCAAATCCACAAACTTACGCATGCTAGACTTAGATCCTGTCTTTAGTAGTCCCACTTGAACCGTTGAAACCTATCATAGAGTAAATTTACAAATTTTCCCTGAAGTCCCGCCCTTCTGTCCCAAGCCCCTTTCTGTACCAATCGAAATCACTCAATAAAGGAATTATTTACTCGCCAACAACTTGTGGTCGACCTTATTCTCGCTAACAATTTTCTTCCCTTCAAGATGTCTTCTCACAGCGGTACTGCAACAAGTTAAACTGAAATGCCTAACTCCACAAACCATAGTGCTGTTAGGATTAAGTCTAAAAGTGAAAGACTTGTTGGTAGCTTTGACAAGCTCCTTGATTACTCTTCCTTCGTCTGACTCGCTTGAGGTCCAAAGACCCAAGCAATCTCCATCTCGATCGATACCTACTCCCCAAACTATATTTACAATAAGTTAGAAGCTTGTAAATATCAACTACTACTTACCAGAATTCATTTTTGTCGTATTTCCTTGCATAGTGCAGATGACAAACAAAAAAGGGTCGTGACGTTCCAATTTTTTATTATAAATTCAAATAATCTATCAAAATTCTTGTTTACTATAATATACTGATTTTATATGTATAAACTTTATCGAGTTAATTGATTTGGTTAACCAACTTGTTGTTTTAGATTTACTTGAGCTTAGGAAGCGATGAACGCGTTAAGAAGTCTACTTACTACTTTTAAAAGTGTTATATCAAACGATACTTCATCATGCTTGGACTTTGAGAAGATACGGATTTCGATTACCAACCTTTATCCTACTACATTGGGGACTTTTGATAATTACTTTTATTCATTCTGTGCATTAGTTCAATCCGACTATAACACAGCAAGGTTTGAATTGCCTTCAATTGCCGAATGTTTGTACAGTGCTCAATTTAAAGAAATGCGCGTGCGTTTCCTTGTACTTGGGCACTTGTTTTTATTCTTCCAAAGCAGAGTTGTTCGAGTTGCTGTTGATCCTATTCTTCACCTTCTGCACTATCGCGGATTAAGCTTGAATGGTTTATATGTGTTACAACAAATTGGGCTTGGACCTGATCCTC
>JANSYO010000169.1 GCA_024742395.1 Cytophagales bacterium | reverse complement strand
GCTGGACGGCCAGCACCACCTTGTGCGCACGGAAGCCGGACTCGGCGATGCCGAGATCAAGGAGATCCTGGACACGGAGTTGGGCAAGCTTCAGGCCGTGCCCCGCAAATACAAGCTGGCCATGCGCCACAACTTGCGAACCGCTGAAGAGAAGTGCGAGATGGCCATTGTACTTGCCAAGTCTGCCGTTATTTTCCTGAACATCGCTCAGGTTGATCGTAAAGGTTTCTGTAAAGTTGGCTTTTTGAGGTTTCACAAAAACACGTAAGGCATCAAATCTTGGGTCATAATCGGCTTCAGTAACTTCCAGATCATTAGAAAAAACGATAATCCAGGTTTCTTCGCCAGGAAAGCTTACGATAGAATACGTTCCAGCTATTAAAGGCATATCATTAATTCTTACATCACTGGAAAAAGAAATCTGAGTAGCGGCGTTGGCTCCGGTTCTCCAAACCTTTCCAAAGGGTAATAAACCGCCAAAAATGGTTCGCCCTTTAACACCTGGTCTTGAGTAATCTACAATAATTTCAGTGATGCCGACTGTCTGAGAAAAGCTGGCTCCTGGACTGGGCTGGGGAGTGACTTGTGCCGCTGTTTTAAACTGAATGAAAGTTATAAGTAGTAGAGCTATTCCTAATTTTTGCATTGATTTGTATTCCAAACTTCAAAACTAGCATATTTAAATGAATCGCGAACATCTTATTTCAGAACTTAAATACTACACAGCCTTTGATACCCGCGAAGAAGAAATGAGAAAACGGTATTTGATGTTTGTAGAGAACAATGTGGATTGTTTTAAAAGAGAATTATTGATTGGTCACTGTACAGGGTCTTGCTGGGTCCTGAATCAAGATAGAACCAAGGTCCTATTAATACATCACGCTAAACTGAATAAATGGCTACAGCCGGGTGGTCATTGTGATGGTGAGGAAGATGTATATTCTGTCGCAAAAAAAGAATTGGAGGAAGAGACTGGACTGAAACCAATTTCTGAAAACAGAACTCTTTTTGATTTAGATATCCATAAAATTCCGGAAAGAAAAGGAGTGCCGGAACATGAGCACTTTGACCTTCGATTCGTTTTTATTGTAGATGAAAATCAGCCATTACAACATAACCATGAAACGAATGATATGAAGTGGCTGGCGATTTCAGATTTAGAAACTTTTACTAAAGAGCAATCAGTCACCCGGATGAGAGATAAAACTATTCAATAAACACTTTTTTAGTTTCTGAGAAATTCTCATTCCATACCTTAAGGATATATACTCCGGAAGGTAATACTTCTTGATTTAAGGGGATTTCAAAGAAATTACGCTTAAAAGATTCCTGGTACATCAACTTTCCATTTAAATTGGTCAAAGAAGTCTCAAAGGAACTTCCTGCTTCTTCCTCAGTTACCAGGATTTTTATGTTTTTGTCTGATTCAGCTGGATTAGGAAAAACCAACAGCTTCTCTGTAGTATTATTTAATAACTGCTTTAAATTGGCCATTTCAAAAGCTCTCTCAAAGCTTGGTATTCCATAACCGATTAAATTATCTGGTTGTTGGGCCTGAGAACCAGATTCCAAAAGTATTTCTCTAAGCTCCATGGCGGTTAAATCAGGGAATGCTTGCTTTAAGCCAGCCATTAAACCAGCTATTAAAGGTGCAGCATATGATGTTCCATTTCCTGAAGTTATTGAGTTACTGGGTGACCCCAAAGTTGTACCTGCTCCTTTAGCGGCCACTTCCGGCTTAATTCGGGAATTGGGCGTAGGCCCTATTGAACTAAATGATACATATTCTTCCAAAGCATTAACAGCACCAACAGAAATTATAGAATCCGCATCTGCGGGTGAGGTTACGTATTTCCAGCTGCCATTTCCTTCATTACCAGCTGATGCCACGACTATAATACCCTTTGCTGCTGCCCAATCAGCCGCACGAGTAATTAAGGCTGTGTTACCGTCTAGACTGGCATAGGTATAATCTTGTTCTGTACCATCAAAATCACTGTAACCTAGGGAGGTTGTAATAATATCGACACCGATGGAGTCTGCTCTTTCTGCAGCAATAAGCCAGTTCACTTCCTCCATCCTGGTTTCTGAGCTCACATTTTCAGTGATATAGAGTAAAAATTCAGCACCCGGTGCAGTACCGATCATTTGTCCATCAAGATCAGCTGCAATACAACTTAAAACGTGCGTTCCGTGATAATGAGCGTTATATACATTACTTCTTTGATTGACAAAATCATAGGTTTCAATAACCCTTTGTTCATCGTAAAGTTTAGAGAATACATCAAGGCTTATCGCATTGGAGAAACCGCTATCAAAAACACCAATCAAAATGTCCTTTCCGTTAAATCCCCGTGCTTGCATTTTATCAGCATCCAGCATTTCTAACTGATTTTGTGCCGAACCTGCATCAAATACAGCAGAGCCATAAGACTTTGTGTTGTTTTTTGAGCTTTTCCTTAGGTTTGGGCCTTCAAGACCATTGGTATACACACCTTCCATACCGCTGACAAAATCTAGGCTGAGAATTTTTCTTAAATCTTCAGATGCAATTTCAATGACAGCTCCATTCAGCCATTTAGTTGAATATAAGACTTTAGCTCCTTCGTTTCTTAATAAAGAAAGGTATTCCGGATTAACTGGAATGTCTTGTTGATTAAGTTTTATTTCTTGTTTCGCCCTTCTGCTTATTGATCTGGGAGATAAAAACTCACTGGGTCTTTCTATACTGTAAATGGAGTTGGCTTTATCCTTAAAAGTAATCAGGTACTTGTTTTGTGCTGTACCAGAAAAGGCCAGAAGCACATAGAAAATAGTTATAGCTTTATTCATAGTATAAATTCTTCTTAAGTAAAAGTACGAAAGAAGGGCCTAAAAGATGTTTTTCTGAATTATTTTTTACTTAATAGAAAACTAGTTATATGGCCGGAATACTATCTGATGAATTTCATTATAATTTCCGTACTTAACCTGTACAACAGAGACAATCCCGTCGGCTTCCTTATTCAATTCACCGTTTACATCCAGGGCCATATAATCTTCGAGATTGATAAGAACGATTTGTTCCAGTTCAACTTGAGAATTAGGATTCTCAGAAATATTAAAAATTTCTCCGCCTAAATCGAGAGCAATCTGGTTTTCAGTGCTTGTAGTAGAAAGTCTTGCATTAAAACTTCCATTTTCACCATTTTTATTAAAATGTAAAATCAAATTTAAGGCGACTTTCTCTTTTGGTGTTTCTATACTGATTACATCTGAAGAGTATGAGCCCTTTATGGTGTCTAAACCTCCTTTCACGAATTCTCTTTTTTCGCAAGAAGAATGAATTAGACCTGAAGTGAGAAGTAGTATAAGTAAAGTATATTTCATAAGGTTAAAGAGTTGTGAACTAACATTATCAAATATCAGGCCACCACTCTTTAACCTAAACTGCAGTCTATTTATTGAAGCTTTTTAATATCCATCCGCCTCCTATTACATCATCGCCTTCATAAAATACAGCTGCCTGTCCTGGAGCAATTGCACTGACGGGTTCATTGAAAACCGCTTCTATTCTATCATTTTCAATTTGAGAAACCACTGCAGGCGTACCTTTATCTTTATATCGGATCTTGGTTATAGTTTCCATTTGTTGGCCTTTAAGATCAGCATACTTTTGCATGTTTAGTTTACCAACGTGCATGGCATTTTTCATTAAATGTTTTTCAGTACCAAGAATGACTTCGTTGGTATCTTTTCTAATTTCAGTTACATAGACCGGGTGACCAAGTGCAATGCCCAGCCCCTTTCTTTGACCTACTGTGTAAAATGGATATCCTTCGTGCTTGCCTACCACTTTGCCATCTTCCATAACAAAATTCCCACCTGCTACCTGCTCTTCTAAACCATCTACTCTTCTTTTTAAGAACCCTCGGTAATCATTATCTGGCACAAAACAGATTTCGTAAGACTCCGATTTATTCACCAGGTCAAAGAAGCCTCTTTCTTTTGCCATATCCCTGATCTCGGCTTTAGTTAATTGGCCTAAGGGCAATTGCGTTCTAGATAGACTATCTTGAGAAATACCCCAAAGGACATAGCTTTGATCTTTTAATACATCCTTTCCTTTAGAAATAATATGTCTTTGATTCTCAGTTCTTATATTGGCATAATGTCCGGTGGCTAAAAATTCGCAATCCAGATTGTTTGCTCTGCGTAAAAGTGCGTCCCATTTAACATGGGTATTACATAATACACAGGGATTAGGTGTTCTGCCCTCTAAGTATTCGCCTGTAAAATGGTCAATAACATAATCGCCAAATTCTTCCCT
>JANSYO010000301.1 GCA_024742395.1 Cytophagales bacterium | reverse complement strand
GTCATATCTTTCATGCCTGTCGGATGCACGGTCTCTGTATCTTTCTCTGCGGGTGTCTTCGTGACCTCTATCTGATTCTCGTTCTTTCTTTGAGTAATGGTCATCTTCTTCCCTGTCGTGTGAATGCCTGTGGCTTCTAGACTCGGTTGAATCCTGGGAATTTGCTGTGTTGTGCCTGTCCGTGTGATGTGTTGTGCTGGTTGGAATAGAAGTATCTTTATCTTGTTGTTCTTTCTTCTTCATTTCGCGCTTTTCTTTTTTTGCTTGTTTTTTCAGCTTCTTGGCTAGCTTTTTTTCTTTCTTTGCCTTTTTCTCCTCTTTGGATAACTTTCGCTTCTTTTTCTTTGGTTCTAAGTTTGCTTTGCTCCTATATTCATCATTTTCCCAACGAACATCGGTCAGAGCTTTGCGTTCTTCGAGTTCTCGATTTTCATTTTCTTCCTCTGAGCTGTCTACTTCCTCCCCACGCTTCCTCTTCTTCTTTTTAGTGGGAGGATTGTAGCTCTTATGATCTACTTTGATTATACGCCCAGCAAATGTGACACCAGTAAAATTATCCACAGCAAGGATGGTGGACCTTTGATCCTCATATTTGATGAAGCAAAAGCCTCGGAATTTGCCTGTTTCAGGATCTCGTTTCATGTCGAGTTTCTCTATCTCTCCAACCTGAGAGAAGAAGCAAAGAACATCTCCCTCTGTCATTTCGTATGGTAGACCCCCCACATAAACCCAAGCTGTATGCCTATACTGGTGATGCCAAGAATGCTCACCAGTGATCCCTTCCTCTGCTTCTTGTTTGTTTAACCGTTGGATCTCACGCACCGTGTTCATCCCTTATGCTTGGTTGGAAAATGTTCCTGTTATTATCACCCGCTTTTGGTCACCGAAACTTGTTTTGAACACGTAACAAGAATTATTTACTTCTCAAATCCTTTACATTTTCTTTCTTCGCAATTTTGTCTATTCTGTGTGCCTGTGTACCGTTTGGTTGTATTCCAACATTTTCTTTGCCCAACTTTGAGGTGTTGATATATAAGCATCTGAACAAAGGAACACACATTCCCACTCCATTTTATTGTGGTGATAAAGAACGTTTACTGCCCAGTACTGGCTTCTCAAATGAGGTCTCTGGTGTATGTTAGTATGATCTCTTCAAGTTGAGTTCCTGTGAAATAGAAAGTCAGGACGTACCTGCAATTTATTTCATTGATTTAGACAAGCAGGACAGATAAATTAACTTGTAGTTGTTTCCT
>JANSYO010000010.1 GCA_024742395.1 Cytophagales bacterium | reverse complement strand
TCTGCCGGACCTATTTCTTCATTATTGATTGAGAAATACATTACTAGAAAAATAGAAAGGCGAGCAATGGCCGAAGCAATTAAAAACACCAGCTACACTACCGTAGCATCTCAGGCAGCAGCTAAATAATTCATGGCAAGAGAAATCAACATTAAACGCGGCATCGACTGGATAACCGTACTTCTTTATCTGTCTCTGGTATTAATAGGCTATTTTAATATCTATGCAGCCGTTTACAATCCGGAAAACCCAATTGCTATCTTCTCTCTGCAACACAATGCAGGCAGACAGCTTATGTTTATGGGTTTAGCTACTATCATTGTTACTATTATACTCTTTGTAGACTATAAGATTTACGACAGTTTTGCTTATATCTTTTACGCTGTAATGATTTTGGTACTCATAGCCACCATCTTTATTGGAAGTGACATAAAAGGTTCAAAATCCTGGATTAAGTTAGGTGCATTCTCTTTACAGCCTGCTGAATTTTCAAAGTTAGTAACGGCCTTAGCTCTATCTAAGTTTCTGAGTTCACAGACCGTGAACCTCAAGAAATTTGGAGACATATGGAAAGCAGCGGCACTAATATTAGTGCCGCCGATCATTATCATACTTCAAAAAGAAACAGGATCCGCCCTTACGTTTGCCATTTTTATGGTGGTACTATATAGAGAAGGGTTGCCGGGCATTTACCCAGCCCTATTTCTGGCTTTTGTAGTATTATTAGTGCTTTCATTACTCTATTCTAAATGGTATATATTGCTGGGCATGCTGGTAATTGCTGCTATTTTTTATGGAATCATTATGCCTAAAAGAGATCGAAATCGGAAAAACCTCCTAAACATAGCCGGCATCGTTCTACTTTTCTCAACTTTCACCATGGGAGTTGACTTCTTTATAAACAAAGTCCTTCAGCCTCATCAGCAGCGTAGAATTAAAATATTGGTAGATCCTGATGCTGATCCATTGGGTGCCGGATGGAACGTTACCCAATCTAAAATCGCTATTGGTTCGGGTGGTTTTACCGGCAAAGGTTATTTACAAGGAACCCAAACAAAGTTTGACTTTGTACCGGAACAATCCACAGACTTTATCTTCTGTACAGTAGGCGAAGAATGGGGCTTTCTAGGTAGTCTTGTTCTGGTAAGCATCTATCTAGGACTCCTGGCCAGAATTATCCATTTGGCAGAACTTCAGCGAGATAAATTCACCCGAGTATACGGTTATTGCGTGGCTTCTATTTTCTTTTTCCATTTACTGGTTAATATAGGTATGACTATTGGCCTGATGCCGGTCATCGGTATCCCGCTTCCATTATTAAGTTATGGAGGGTCATCATTGTGGTCGTTTACCATACTACTCTTCATATTTTTAAAACTTGATGCTCATAGAAGCTTTAAAGTCTAATACTTATAAAATATGAAAACACTTTACCTAATACCTACCCTTTTGGCTCCCGATACACAGTCATCTGTGCTACCAGCAGCCATTAGTGAGAAAGTAAGTGAGCTGAATATTTTTTTTGTAGAGAACCTGAAATCAGCACGGAGATTCATTTCAAGTTTAAAACTTGGTAAAACCATTGATGAAATCACTTTTTATGAGCTTACTAAAGATTCCAATTATGATGCGGTCTTTGAACTAATTAATGAATTAGAAGAAGATGCCGGCATTTTATCAGAAGCGGGCTGCCCGGGAATAGCCGATCCTGGAGCCTTGGCAGTGGAGATTGCTCACCAGCTATCCATAAAAGTTGTACCTATGGTGGGTCCGTCCTCAATTTTACTTGCTCTGATGGCCTCTGGTTTTAATGGTCAAAGTTTTGCCTTTCATGGCTATTTACCAATTGACAGGAAAGAACGTGTTAAGCGTTTAAAGGAACTGGAACGGTTATCTCACACCACTGGTCAGACTCAGCTGTTTATGGAAACACCATATAGAAACAGGCAAATGCTTGACAGCATCATAAACCATTGCAATCCTAACACTAAACTATCCATCTCGGCGGATTTGACAGCTGAAAATGCTCTTTCAAAAACCCAAAGAATAGAGTTATGGAAAAGGGAGAAGACGATTGACTTACATAAAAGACCAGCAATTTTTGGATTTGGCATCTAAAGTTTAAAAGAACGTTTTTTTACAAGAGCTTTTATAAGTTTTGACTCATACTCATCCTTCGAAATTTCTATCGCCCCATACCGCTGTACATTATCATTCATGAACTGGGTATCAAGCAATAGGAACTCATTCTTTTTTAAGATTTCAATCAGATAGTGAAAGGCAACTTTTGATGCATTGGGAAGCTTAAAAAACATAGACTCTCCAAAAAAAGCCGCTCCAATACATACACCATACAATCCGCCTGCTAGTTCTCCATTTTTATAGGCCTCTACCGAACAGCCAAAACCCCGTGTATAAAGCTCACAATAAACATCTATTAACTCGTCTGATATCCATGTTTGATCACTAGGAAATCTTGGTTTTGCACATTCTTGCATCACCTGTTTGAAACATGAATTTATTTTTATCTCAAATTCATTACGATTAAGAACAGGTCGGAGAGATTTGGAAGGTTTATAGGTTTCAATCGGTATTATTGCTCTGGGATTGGGTGCATACCAATAAATCTCACCAGATGGCTCAGCCATTGGAAAAGCCCCGTTTAGATAACCATGTAATAACTCATCAGAAGTTAATGACATAATAATCTAATCCATTAGCCAAATTTTATCTGCCTTAAAACTTTGATTTGTCCACTCCACAAGTACTCTTTGAGTTTTTTGCGTATTAACTCTTCTACCGACATAATCAGGTTGAATAGGCAAATCACGACTATAGCTTCTATCAATTAAACAGAGTAATTCTATCTTATTTGGTCTTCCAAAGGCCTGAAGAGCATCAATTGCGGCCCTCACCATTCGCCCTGTAGCCAGTACATCATCAATGAGAATAACCTTTTTATTTTCTATGACAAAATCAATTCTGGTGCTATTAGGAGTAAGCATAGAATCTCGTCTTCTAAAATCGTCCCTGTAGAACGTTGCATCCAGCACACCATAAGGCACCTCAAAGTTTAGTGTTTGTTTAAGATTAGCCACAATTCTTTCGGCCAGAAAAACACCTCTTGGCTGCAAACCAATTATCACGGCTTCTTTCATGTCACCGTTGTTCTCAATAATTTCCTGAGAAAGCCGGGCTAATATCACGTCTAACAGCGGCTGACTAAGGATAAGTCTTTTTTTGTTCATTTCAGCATTAAATGAATACAGACAAAAATATCGACTATTACTTAAATTGACTAATGAGACCAAATAATAAAGCCCATCTCTGGATTTATTATATAAAATCCAGAGTTTTGACAAAGAACATAACTTCTCAAATGAAATACTTAATTGTTGGGTTGGGTAATATTGGCCCCAAATACGCATTCACCAGACACAATGCCGGCTTTATGGCACATGATAGAATAGCAGCACAAGAGGATCTTACTTTTAAAATGGAAAAGCTGGCTTATCACGCTGAATGGAAAACAAAAGGCAGAACTATACATTTAATAAAGCCTACGACTTACATGAATTTATCCGGTAATGCATTACAATCCTGGATGACAACCTTAAAAATACCTGTGGAGAATGTATTAATCATTGTAGATGACGTGGCTCTACCCTTAGGTAAGATTAGAATTAAACCCAAAGGATCTTCTGCAGGACATAATGGACTTAAAGACATAGAAAGAGTATTGCTTAACAATGAATATGCAAGACTCAAAATAGGTATTGGGAATAATTACCCAAAAGGAAGACAAGTTGATTATGTATTAGGCAACTTCAGTGAAGATGAACTAATCGAGATAATTAATAAGATTGACAAAGTAAAAGAATCTATAATTAGCTTTTGCACTATAGGCATAGAAAGAACTATGAACTACTTCAATGAATAATTGTACTTAATAAAGAACTTTAAGACTTCCTAGAAAAAAGCATAATCTATAATTAATTTTTTTAATAAAAGTATATTATTTCTAATTATAATCATTTCTCAAAATCATGTGAACCTTTTATTGCATTATATGCAAATTAAACCAACTTTTATTCTGCATTGCATTCCGAATACAATTTGAACATTCTGTAAAAACCTGCCATATTTGCAATGTAATAACAAACGGATAATTAAACGAATCCATGATTATGTCAAATAAAATAGTAAAATCGATAATTGTACTTTCAGCACTATTCTTCGGAGCAGGAGTAGCAAACGCTGAAGACTCTGTAAGAGTAAAAAATAACATATACCTTTCAACTGGTTCTGAATTCGACTTCACTGTATTCATGAACAAAAAGGCGAAGAGGTTTGTCAAAAAAGAAGAGAATGCCTGGGCAACGTTCAATAACGTAGTTAGGCTTTACAACAGCTCAACTGGTCAGTTCTTGAAACTGTCTGATGATGAGAAAGAAGAGTTTTACATAGCAACAGCGAGCATTACCGACAAATTAGATAAAATGAGAGGTGAAGAAGCTGAGCTATGGGCAAAGAAAGTGGATATAACCGAGAAGGTTTTCACTTTCCTATGGAACAACAAAATTGAGGAAAGACCTATGAATCTTTTCTTCGAACTACCAACAATCTCCATTGAGCAGTCGGTAGGTAGATAATATCATTTAAACTTCATAGTTTAAATAGGTTAGGGTTGAATAGTTGAAAGCCGTCCTGAAATTCGGGACGGCTTTTTATTTGTATTTAAGCCTTCTAAAAAAAATCACCTATACATATTTAAATACTATTGCATTTTATTGCACTTTTTAAAGATTTTTCGCCATTAAATAAAAAACAATATTATTTAGTATGCATGCATATTACATACACAAACACTTATAAATTACACTATTATATATATTTTATTCCGTATATTAATATTATTTCCATTTATTATTCTAGATAATAATACTTTCACAATTTGCCTGTTAAAATTATTCTCCCCATATTTGTACAGTAATAAATCAAGAATCCGACAACAAAAGATTTTCATAGTTTAATAGGTTAGGTTGAATTTTAAAGCCGCTCCAATTTTTGGGGCGGTTTTTTTGTGCACCATAACTACACTAATGCTGATATAATTAGAACCCATGCAAAGGCCTTAGGATTGAGTGACATTACCTTCCATCCCAGACCTGTGCATTATTGAATCAGAAAAATCTCTGTTAGGAACACAAAGAATTTGCGATGCCCACCATGTTTGACTCAGAAAACAATCTGTTCATTCTCACTTTTGTTTCAAAAGAATCAAATCAAAAGTTAAGCACTCAGAAGTTAGTTAACTTGACCATTCCATTCTCAGACACTAGAAACCTACTATCACAATCGTCTCATCAAATGGACACTTGTTGGTCAAACATGAATATAAGTTTGACTTTATATCGGCCTTCCTCAAAATATTTGAAAAATATATTGTCGACTACAGCCTTTAGCTAAACATTTATATCATTGAACATAAGGCAGTCATGAAAACCAAGACAAAATAGCTTCAAAAATCTTTAAAAATAACTGCATTTTTTTTGAGCAGACTATTGACAGTAATAAATATCCAGTTATCTTTGCACCCACATTTGAGTAACAGCTCAAATTATTTAGCCGGTCCGGTAGTTCAGCTGGTTAGAATACCTGCCTGTCACGCAGGGGGTCGCGGGTTCGAGTCCCGTCCGGACCGCAAGCCTCAGATGAAAATCTGAGGCTTTTTTTATTGCCATCTGATAGCAAAGTATCGGCAAGGCATATCTTTTAAATTACTTACTCCATGCAGAGCTCCTGATGAAGCAAAAAAGATATCTCCTTCTTGCCCTGCATGACTAACGCCATCAATTTTTACCCCCACTTCTCCCTTCAATACTAAGATAATTTCAGAATCTTCATGTTGATGCGGATTATGACTGGGCCCGGCATTATTAAGCTGAGTAACGTGCATTTCTAGTTTTCTGCACATTACGGTAGGCCTGTCAAAATAACCAACCCTCTCCCCTTTTTTAGTCGTTTCTGTAGTCAAATCATTTACGGATGCAAAAAGTTTACCTCCTGATTGAGACCCTCTTTCTAAATCCATTCCATTTTTCGCTCTAAACATAAACACATAGTAGGTCAAAGGGCCTTCACCTACATTTTCTAACGACTGTTCTACTAAAGGAGGAATCAAAATAACACTTCCGGCCTCAAGAACTCTGCTTTCACCATCCATCGTCATTTTCATCTTTCCTTCTTTTACGATAATTATCTCTTCGATGTCCTTTTGAGTATGCGGTGGAGCCGGCTTTGCTCCGGCTTGCTGTGTTGTGGCATGAATTTCCAAGTAATCGAAGTGATGAGAACTCCCTTCGAAAAACCTTCGACCTTCCCGCATATTGCCTGCCTTTACATCCAGGTCATTCCAATGGTAAACACCTGATTTAAATTGGGTTTCTTGTGAGTTGGCAGTCATAGAATTGATAAGAAATAGAGTAAGAATAAATATTTTTTTCATTTTCGTAAAAGGCTCTGAGAGCCTCCATTGGGTTGAGTCATAAATTGTTACCCTTAAACTACTAAATATTTGATCTTTTTGCTCACATGATTCAACACTTTCAATTTTAGAAACGACAAAAGGGAATAATCCAGAATGCAAATCTCTGTTTATTGATTTCAAATCACGAGTAAAATCTATTTTATACTTTTACAAAAAAATCAAGAATGCAGATACAAGAGCTCACTTCTTATCTTGAAAACCTGGCCCCATTGGCCTATCAGGAAAGTTACGACAACTCCGGCCTTATTGTTGGCGATTATTTTCAGGAAATCACGAACGTACTGACAACTTTGGACTGCACCGAAAAAGTGATTGACGAAGCCATTGAGAAAAATTGCAATCTCATAGTAGCTCATCATCCCATCATTTTTAAAGGATTGAAAAAAATCACTGGTTCTAATTACATTGAAAGGACTGTTCTAAAAGCCATAAAAAACGATATAGCTATTTATGCTATTCATACTAATTTGGATAACGTGACAGGTGGAGTAAACTTCAAGATTGCCGAGAAACTTCAACTTAAGAAATTATCCATCCTTGCCCCTAAGACACAGCAATTAATGAAGCTGACTGTCTTTGTTCCAAAAGAACATTCGGGCAAGCTTTTGGATTCATTGTATGAAGCAGGAGCCGGGAACATAGGCAACTACAGTAATTGCAGTTTCAGAACTGAAGGCAGAGGCACTTTTAAAGCAAATGAACAAGCCAATCCTTCTATAGGCTCCAGAGGAACATACGAAGAAGTAGAGGAGTACCGGGTGGAAGTAATATTCCCTGCCTTCATCAAAAATCAAGTACTTCGGGGCATGAGAAAAGGGCACACATATGAAGAAATATCTTACTTCTTAACGCCCCTTGAAAACAAACTACAGACAGTAGGAAGTGGAATTATAGGCGAGCTTGACTCGCCTGTTGATACTTTAGAATTTCTACAATTTGTCAAAACGACTCTTAAAGCAGGGGTTGTAAAATACACTGATATTACTCACGATACAATTAACAGGGTGGCTGTATGCGGCGGCTCCGGAGGCTTTCTGCTTCAAGATGCCATAAGGGCAAAAGCAGATATCTTTATTACTTCTGACTACAAGTATCATGAGTTCTTTGACGCTGAAGACAAAATCATCATTGCAGATATTGGACACTATGAGAGTGAGCAGTTTACAAAAGAGTTGATTAGGGATGAAATATTGAAAAAATTCTCTAATTTTGCGACCTATTTATCGGAGGCCAAGACCAATCCGGTGAATTACTTATAGAACAAACGACCCATAAGGGTATTCAGCAAATAACTTTAAATAAAGTTTATGGAATTAACGATCGCAGATAAATTAGAATCGCTATTAAAACTTCAGGAAATTGACTCAAAACTGGACGAATTAAGAAAACTTCGTGGAGACCTGCCTGAAGAAGTTCAGGATTTGAGCGACGAGGTTATGGGAATAGAGAAGAGAGTTGGTAGATTCCAGTCTGAGGTAGATTCTTATAACGAAGAAATTGAGCGTCATAGGCAAAACAAAAAAGATTCTGACAAATTGATCTTAAAATATAAAGATCAACAGATGAACGTTAGAAATAATCGTGAGTACGATGCCATTTCTAAAGAATTAGAACTTCAGGAACTTGAAATTCAGCTAGCGGATAAAAGAATCCGTGAGATTGAATATAAAATCAAAACCAAAGAGCAGGAGATTGCTGAGACAATTGAAAAACTTAACAACAGAAAAGAAATTCTGGAACTTAAGAAAAAAGAGCTTGACCGTCTGGTTGTAGAGAGTCAGGAGGAAGAGGAAAAACTTCTGAAGTCTAGTGCAAGACAAGCGAAAAAAGTAGAAGAAAGACTTTTTAAGGCTTACACTAAAATTCGTGGTGGTGCTAAAAATGGTCTTGCAGTAGTGGCTGTAGATCGTGGTGCTTGCGGTGGTTGCTTCAATGTCGTTCCTCCACAAGTTCAGGCAGACATCATGGATAAGCTTAAAATCATTATTTGTGAGCACTGTGGTAGAATCCTAGCGGATGCTGAGACTATCAAGGTACACAGAAAGAGAAGAAAATAATAACCTATCCTCGAAAAGGTTTTTAATCCTTTTCTACTTAAAATCCGTAGGTAATTACCAAAGGATTTTGATTTTTAGAGGTTACATTTAGGTTTAATAAAAGCAAGCTTAATTTTTAGGCTTGCTTTTTTTCTGCCCAATATAGAGTGCCAGCATCACTACAAGTAAGCCAGTAAGTGTATAAAAGGTAAATGGTTCTCCTAAGATAAAATAGGCATAGACAAACCCGAATATTGGGCATAAAAATAAGAAGAAAGACGCCTTTACTGTATCAAGAGAAAGTAACCATAGCCATAGATACACCGCACCAGCTGAAACAGGAATAGCCAGCCAGGAACCTGATAAAAAGAAATTTAAATCATATACATTCAGGCCTCCTTTGTAAAAAATAAAACTAGCAGGAAATAAAAAAAGGGCTCCAAAAAACGCCTGCCAAGCATTAATTGTTAGCTTTTTCAATCGCCAATTAACCTTACTAAAATAGACTGCCGCAGTAGAATATGACAAGGTACTAAGGCTTAGCAAAAATAACCCCTTAGGTGTAGCATATGAGTCCTGAAGAAGCGGAAAAACGGCAATGGCAACACCTAAGATCCCAAAGAATAAAGCCATCATTTCATTGAGCTTAATTCTTCTTCCTGCTACAATCGCAGAAAAAACGCTTATCACTAAAGGATTAACCCCTACCTGCAAGGCCCCAATTCCTGCAGCAACCTCTTTTATCGCAAAGGCAAATAATCCAAGTGCTAAGGCCACATTAAAAAAGCCAAAAATAGCAAGCCGAAGCCATTCTTTGCCTTTTGGAAGCTCCCTTGATTTTAATGAATATGCCAATATTAAAAGTGCAAGTGCAGCAAACGAAAACCTAAACTGATATAAAACTAAAGGCTGAACTGATCTAAAACCTAATTTAGCGGCCACAGACGCCGATGACCAAACAGCTGCAAACAGAAGACCTAAAACGTAAAACTTGGGGGATCCTTTCATTGATGTGCAAAAGTCCGACAATTGAACTTACAAAAAAAGCTCATTGCCAAATGACAACGAGCTTTAATTTAATAAGGCTTAAATATTACAATCCAAAAGCCTCTTTGACCTTGTCAATATAATCAAGCTTCTCCCAGGTGAAGAGCTCTACCGTTTGCTCCGCGGTCTGACCTGCATTAGAAAAAACCTTTGTTACTACCTTAGGTTCTCTTCCCATATGTCCATATGCAGCTGTTTCTGAATAAATTGGTGTTCTTAGTTTCAGTCTTTGTTCAATAGCATATGGTCGCATATCAAAAATAGATTCGACAATTTTCGCTATTTCACCATCCTTCATTTTCTTTCCTTCTGCATCTTTTACTTTTGCAGTGCCATAGGTATCAACAAAAATACCACAAGGTTTTGCTACACCAATTGCGTAGGAAACTTGCACCAACACTTCTGAAGCTACTCCAGCAGCAACAAGATTCTTTGCAACGTGGCGTGTTGCATAGGCAGCGGAACGATCTACCTTAGATGGATCTTTACCCGAAAAAGCTCCACCACCATGTGCTCCCTTTCCACCATATGTATCTACTATGATTTTACGACCTGTTAAACCCGTATCCCCATGAGGACCACCAATTACAAATTTACCGGTAGGGTTTATATGGTACTGAATCTCATCCGTAAATAACTTTTTCAAGCTAGGCTTAAGCTTCTTTTTTACACGAGGGATTACATAATCAATTATGTCAGACTTAATTTTGGCTAACATTTCTTCATCTTCTGCAAAATCATCATGCTGTGTAGACACAACAATCGTGTCTATTCTTACAGGCTTGTTATTGTCAGAATACTCGATAGTTACCTGTGATTTTGCATCTGGTCTCAGGTATTTAATCCTTTTATTCTCTCTCCTGATTTCAGCTAGTTCCTGAAGTATCTTATGCGAAAGATCAAGAGCCAGAGGCATATAATTATCTGTTTCTGTAGTAGCATAGCCAAACATCATTCCCTGATCACCCGCTCCCTGAGCATTGGCCTTGGCTTCAAAGCTTTCTTCTGATTTTCTATCAACACCTTGATTGATGTTTGAAGATTGCTCATGAATGGCAGAAATCACTCCACAAGAGTTCGCTTCAAACATATATTCTGCCTTGGTATATCCAATTTTCTTAATTACATCTCTCGCAATCGACTGTACATCTAAATAAGTCTTTGTATTTACCTCTCCTGCCAAAACTACCTGACCTGTAGTAACTAATGTCTCGCAAGCTACCTTAGAATTAGGATCAAAAGCCAAGAAGTTATCAATTAACGCATCAGATATCTGATCTGCAACTTTATCAGGATGCCCTTCAGAAACGGATTCCGAAGTAAATAAATATGACATAAATTTTTCTTTTAAATTGGTTGGTAAAAAAGGAAACTTTCAGGCCTCAATTAACCCTGAAAATCTCTTTTCTATTTAGATGGACAAAAATGCAAATTATTTGCCAAAAGTTTAAATGGAAGTGATTTTTTCTTTAATACAAGGCAAAATTAGAGTTTTTATCTATTTTTTATGGCCTAAGCAGAGAATCCGCCAGTCTTAATAATCTTGGGTCACAAATAAAAGGCCTGAAAATATTTCAGGCCTTTAAATTCTAATATCAGACATTCACATGTCGTTCAGAATGATAGCTTGATCTGACCAGTGGACCTGATTCAACATATTTCAAACCTCTTTTTAAACCTTCTTCCTTATATAGTTCGAAAAGATCAGGATGAATAAATTCAATCACTTCATGATGCATTTTAGTTGGTTGAAGATATTGACCTAATGTTAAAATATCACAACCATTCTCAACCAAATCATCCATGGCTTTAAAAACCTCCTCTTTTGTTTCACTGAGACCTAGCATGATCCCTGTTTTAGTTCTTTTGCCGTACTCCTTTGTTCGTCTAATTTGCTCTAAACTCCTCGCATACTTTGCTTGAGGCCTCACAGGGCGGTATAATCTTTCTACAGTTTCCATATTATGAGAAACTACCTCCTGACCAGCAGAAATCATCCTGTAGAGTGCCTCCCAGTTAGATTTCGTATCAGGAATTAGCGTTTCAATTGTTGTACTTGGCGAGAGCTCCTTCGTTTTCACAACTGTTTGATACCAAACCTCTGCACCTTTATCTTTTAATTCATCTCGATTTACGGAAGTAATAACAGCATGCTTAACACCCATCGTTTTGATGGCTTCTGCCACTCGTTGCGGCTCTTCTACATCATATTCAGTTGGTCTTCCCGTCGCCACAGCACAAAAAGTACAGCTTCGTGTACAAATGTTACCCAATATCATAAAAGTAGCAGTACCTTCTCCCCAACACTCTCCCATATTCGGGCAATTACCCGACTGGCAAATGGTATGGAGATTATTCTTATCTACGACTTCTCTTACTTTTCTGTAATTCTCACCAATTGGCAATTTCACTCGTAACCAATCAGGACGTTTGGCCCTTGCTGGTTTTTCTTCAACCTCTAACATGCTTATTTCTTGATTAGTCTTTTGTTACCGAAGTACAAAGTTAGGTATGCCGTGGCATATGCCCTTGAGTTTGTTGTAAGTTTTGACGACATTATCTCAGGTTCCTTCGAAAACAACTCCAAAGTTGTACCCAATTCAAAACCGGTTATATTATCGCCAAATGTACTCATATCAATACTCGTGGCAGCTTTGATGTGTATACCGGGATTTATTTTCGCGTTATTTAAAAATCCCTGCCAAATACTGCCAGCCCCTCTGATACTATTAAAATCTGTATGAATATCAGGATCATACTGTGTTAAAACCGCTTGTTCACTTATATCTCTGCCGTATTTAATATAGTATGGTTTCTGGATACCTATAGAAGGGCCAACTGCCAGAATACCGCTTAAACCAATACTGCTTTCTCCATTTTTTTTGAAGAAATACCACTCCCTGCCGTATTCAGGCCTTAAAACAAAAAAGTAATTTACCTTTCCATAAATAAACTTGGTGCCCAAAGGTGTAGGACTTGAGTTCTCCTTCGGATGCTTTAGATTAACAGCTTCAAGGGCAATATACCTATGAACAGGCATTGTTTTTCCTGTGGCAATCGGTGTAGAGCTTCTAAACACAAAACCACCCAATAAACCAGAATGTGTGTTTGTAGTCACACCATAAGCAAAGTACTTTGAGTCATTTTGATCTGACTCTTCTTCGCTATTCCTTAATTGTGCATTGGAGGTCAAAACCACAAAGGTCAATAAAAAAACAAGATGTGATTTAAGCTTATTCATTGGAAGTTCCAGCCACAATTATTTAACGTTTATACCTCATGTTAACAGCCAACAAATAGGATTTATCGGCCATAAGACACACAATTAACGAAATATGTCTCAAAAAGATTTAGAATTAGTTATGAATCTTTAAATTTCAGCTTCTAGCCGAAGAAAAAATTGAATAACTGGAGTCATTACACAAACGAGTTTATAAATTATTTACATCTGGAAAGGTCACTTTCTAAGAATAGTATTGAGGCTTATGTTCGTGATGTTTCTAAACTTCAACAATATTCCAGTGTAAACTCACCTTCCGAAATCACTCCGGAAATCATTTCAGACATCCTTATTCAATTAAACGATATTGGTATTAACCCCTCCTCACAGTCTAGAATGTTAAGCGGATGGAAGTCTTTTTTTAAATTTCTTTTGCTCGAAGAGTATCTCACTGAGAGCCCTACCGAGCTTATAGAAAGTCCAAAAAATATGAGAAAAATTCCGGAGGTATTGCATTTCCATGAAATTGAGAGAATGATGGAAGCCATTGATCATTCAACAGATGAAGGGACACGAAACAGGGCAATTTTAGAAGTTCTTTATAGCTGTGGACTCCGTGTCACTGAATTAATTCAACTTAAATTAAGTGACTGTCATTTTGAAGAGGGATTTGTTCAAGTAACAGGAAAAGGTGAAAAGACCAGGCTCGTACCTATTGGCTTACAAGCCATTAAGCACACTCAAATATACATTAACAGCATACGTTCACATCAAAAAATAGCCAGAGGGCATGAAGATTACATATTCCTAAATAGAAGAGGAAAGAAGCTAAGCAGAGTTATGATTTTCTTGATTATTAAGGATTTAGCAAAATTGGCAGAAATCTATAAAGAGGTTTCACCCCATACCTTTCGTCACAGTTTTGCTACACATCTGATTGAAGGTGGTGCAGACCTAAGAGCCGTTCAGGAAATGCTAGGACATGCCAGTATTACAACTACAGAAATCTACACTCATCTAGATAGAGCTTATTTACAGCAAACTATTCGGGAGTTTCACCCAAGAGCTTAAGCATCACATTCTTCCAAAAAGTCGGTAGTAATTCCTGCACAGCTTTGAGGAGCCTCCATCATTCCTGCATGTGCTACATGATCCAGAATTAGTACAAAAGGCTTCTTTAACATTGAAATCTGACTTAAGGCGTCTTCAAAAGGAATAAAACTATCCTTTTTCCCAATCACAAAAAGAACTGGAACATTGAGTGATTTTAAAGTAGCGGACCTATCGGGCCGTTCTTTCATTGCCAAAGTTGCCTGAATTAAAGCTTCTGCAGGCAGTTTTTTGTTGTCATCTAGTTGCTGCCTGATATACACCCCATTTTTCCTCTTAAAATCATCACTGTACATATTAGGCAAGAAGCCTTCTATAAATATTGCAGCTCCTTTTTTTTCAATAAATGCAGCGGTTTTATCTCTTGTTTTTTTCTTTTCTTCAGAATCTGCAAAAGCCGTAGAATGAAAAAGGCCTAAGCCTGCTAAATATTCTGGATACCTTTCAGCATAGGCTAATGAAATATACCCGCCCATAGAATGGCCAATGAGTGTAAAGCGGGTTATTTTTCGCTGCTCTACCTCAGATTGAACCCATTGAGCATACTGATCAATCGTTTGACAAAAGGCTATTTTTGAGTAATCAAGAAGTATATATTCAAATTCTTTGGGAAGGTTAGGTAAGAAAGTATCCCAAATATCTGCGTTCTCTCCAAAACCGTGGAGTAAAATTACTTTCATAAATTCCTTTTAAATGGATTTCTAATCTGTCTTCTTTTCTTTTTGAAAATCTTTCTGAAACCAAAAAATAGGAATAAAATAGATGCAACACCAAACAAAATGGATAAACTCTGAAGATGTATAAGTGCCAAGAGTACCGCAATTACTAAAAATACAGTCCCCAATAGAAGGTTACTTCCAAACTGACGCCAAAACCGTTGCCTCTGCCTTTTCTTTTTTTCTTTTGCCTTTGCTTGTGGATCGCCCTTCTGAACAAAAGGTGCCTTAATTTGCACTGGTGTTAATTCAGGAATGATGACTTTCTTCTTTTCTATATTGATAGCAGGAAAAAAAGTTTTCACACGCTTTACCTCTACCACTGCAGATATTTCAACTGGTTCTAAATCCGGATTCCTGGTAGTAATGGTTTTAAGTTCTAAGCCCTCAAAAGTTTTGGCGGGTCTATTAAATTTAGGTACATATGTCTCCTGAAAAAGTGCATAGTTAGAACGGCAGCTCAACATACCCGAAATCAGGACCAGACTAATGATTAATTTTAGAAAAGGCATAAAAAATAGCGTCAGATAAAATTTACTTTTACCCAACGCTTGATTTTAATTAAATGATATTGACTTAGGCCACTAATTTTAACTCATAGTAAGAAGAGTGCTCAAACTTCTTCTCAGCATAGGCTTTCGTCACCACAAATTCCTTAATATCCTTCTTTGACGGAAGTTCAAACATCGCATCTGTTAAGATTGCCTCGCAGATAGACCTTAAGCCACGTGCACCTAAATTGAACACAACAGCCTGATCTACGATGTAGTCCATCGCATCATCTTCAAATTTGATTTTGATCCCTTCCATTTCAAAAAGCTTTTTATATTGCTTTATCAATGAATTCTTTGGCTCTACCAAAATCCTCTTTAACGTCTCTTTATCCAATGGATTCAAATAGGTAAGAAGCGGCAGACGACCGATCAATTCGGGAATAAGCCCAAAAGACTTTAAATCTTGCTGAGTAACAAAACGGAGAACATTGTCATTCTCCCAAATTCTGTTCACTTTCTTATCTGTAGAAAAACCAATAGGAGCTTTGTTTATTCTCTTTCCAATATGCCTGTCTATTCCATCAAATGCACCACCACAAATAAAAAGAATATTCTGCGTATTGATCTGTACCAACGGCTGTTCAGGGTGCTTCCTTCCTCCTTGAGGCGGCACACTTACTATAGAACCCTCTAATAATTTCAAAAGACCCTGCTGAACGCCTTCCCCACTTACATCACGTGTTATAGATGGATTGTCAGATTTGCGTGATATTTTATCGATCTCATCAATATATACAATTCCCCTTTCTGCAAGCTCGGCATTGTAATCTGCCGACTGCAATAACCGACTCAGGATACTCTCCACATCTTCTCCTACATACCCGGCCTCTGTCAAAACCGTTGCATCTGCAATGGCGAAAGGAACCTGAAGCATTTTAGCTATTGTACGAGCCAGAAAAGTCTTACCAGTACCTGTCTCTCCTACCATGATAATATTAGATTTCTCTATTGTAACATCATCATCAGAATTAGGCTGCATTAAACGCTTGTAGTGATTATAAACCGCTACACTAAGCACTTTTTTAGCTTCATCCTGCCCGATTACAAAATCATCAAGGTATTCTTTAAGTTCTAATGGTGGTTTTAACTCGAACTTAGGAAGTTCTGATTTTTTCTTCTTTTTGCCTTTTGTATTTACTCCAAAAAGCTCCTGCTGTACAAGATCATGCCCCTGAACTATACAATGATTGCAGATATGACCATCTGTACCCGAAAGTAGAAGATCTACTTCATTCTTTTTACGTCCGCAAAACGAACAAAAAGGCTCTTTATATGCCATTTTTAGAATTTAAAATTTTACAAAGGTACGCATTTCGCATTTATCCAGTTGAATATTTGGGTTAGTAATGCGGTATTGACCCTATTTTAGGAATAAAAAGGGAGGGTAAGCCACCCTCCCAAAATAATTAGGACAAAAAACAATCCAATTTGTATGTTGTTCAATAAAAATAGATTAGTCCCTGTAAAGCACTTCATCTATCAAGCCATAGCTTTTCGCAGCCTCAGCTTTCATCCAGTAGTCTCTATCAGAATCCTTCTCAATTTGCTTGTATGTTTTACCAGTATGCTGTGCAAGAATCTCATATAACTCTTTCCTTAGCTCAATTATCTGTTTCACAGAAATCTCCATATCAGAAGATTGACCCTGTGCACCACCACTTGGCTGGTGAATCATTACACGAGCATGCGGTAAAGCAGACCTTTTACCGGCAGCTCCGCCAGCTAGAAGCACCGCACCCATAGAAGCAGCCAATGAAGTACAAATAGTAGCTACTTCAGGCCTTACATACTGCATAGTATCATACATACCAAGACCAGCATAAACGGACCCCCCTGGCGAATTGATGTACATTAAAATATCCTTCTTGGCATCAACAGACTCCAGGAAAAGCAGCTGAGCTACTACGATATTGGCTATTTGATCATCAATACCCGTACCCAAAAAGATAATTCTATCCATTATTAATCTTGAGAAAACGTCAATAGCTGCAAAACGCATAGGACGCTCTTCAATAATATTGGCCGTCATGTTTTCTACATTGTGCTTCATGTAGTCATCCACTGTAAGGCCACTCATTCCACGGTGATGTACCGCGTATTTTCTAAATTCTTCTCCGAAATTCATGTTGTATTGTTAGTTCTTGTCAAAAGTAAACAAAAAAGTATTCTTTGAGGTTCGTATAAACAAAGAAGCCGAAACTTATGCTTCGGCTTCTTTAAAATCTATTTAAGGATTAGCCTAAGCTACCTCATATTTTGCTTTCGCAATTTCATTAAACTCTTCAACTTTGACAGACTTGGTGTTAATTTTCACTTTGCCTTTTGCAAATTCAATTACAGCTCTGCCAAAAGCCTTGTTGTAATAGTTTCTGAAAGCATTGTCCTTATTGTCTTCCAATTGCTTTTTAGCCATTTGCTCAATAAAAGCATCCATTCCTGCTGCCTGAGGACCGAAATAATTTCTTATTTCACTTTTCACCTCTTCCAGAACGTCAGAATACTCAACTTTTATTTCATTTTTCGAGGCGATTTCAGACTTAATTAAGTCCAATCGAACTCCACGGGTAAAAGCATCAAATTCATTATTAATATCTTCTTCAGTCACCTTGCCATCGTTCACAGCAAGTAACCACTTCTTAAGAAATTCTTCGGGTAAGTCAATCTTAATATTATCGTGAAGTGTTTTCTCTACATCAAAATCCAAAAGATAACCACTTTCTCTGTTATAGTTCTCTTTGATAATATTGACTACTGCCTCTTTAAACTCTTCTTCAGTAGAAGCTACTCCAGCACCTAAAGCTTTGTCAAATAGCTCCTGATCAATTTTTGCTGGAGTTACTCTCGAGATTTTATCTACTTCAAACTCAAACTCACCAGAAAGAGCTGCAGCATCTTCATCAGATTTACCAGTAGCAAAACCTAAATCCTTAACAGTAGAAAAAAGCTTTTGAATATCAAAAGTCACTTTAGACCCTTTCTCCAGACCCACAAATAGTTTTTGTGACTCTTCAATCACCTTGTCTGTAGGTATACCTGATTTTGATTCAAACTCGGAAGACTCTTGTCTTAAAGTTCCAAAAATCAAATCGCCAATCTCAGCTTCTTCTGGCTCAAGATCAACACCATGACGCCTTTGAAGATCTTCAATGGCTTGTGTAACCTGCTCTTCAGAAGGCTCAATTTCGTAGTTATCAATTGCCGGCAATTGCTCAATATCAACTTCAAAATCAGAAGCCGTTCCTACTTCATACTCAAAAGTAAATTCTTTATCGTTATCCCAATCAATGGTATAGGCCTCATTGTTTGGCATAGGATCCCCTACTACTCTTATCTTATTTTCGGTAATGTACTCATTAACAGAACCGCTAACTTTATTAATAACGGTATCAACTAATAAACTTTTACCGTACAATTTCTTCACATAACCTAAAGGCACATGCCCAGGTCTGAAGCCTTTAATACGAGCAGTTTTTGCGTATTCTTTTAATTTTTTGTCTACGTCTGCCTGATAATCTTCCGGAGATACCACCACCTTAAGTGTAGCGTTCGTAGAAGAAGATTTGTTAAATGTTGTTTCCATTAAAAACTATTTCGGAAAAGTGTTAAAAAGAAAAAACCCCCTAGCCGATTTAGACCAGAGGGTTGAATGTACGGGCGGAGGGAATCGAACCCCCACGCCTTGCGGCACTAGATCCTAAGTCTAGCACGTCTACCAGTTCCGCCACGCCCGCATCCTTAAAATTGAAAACTTTCGTTCTCAATCGGGCTGCAAATGTAGCAGAGTTTTTTATTTCCAACAAAACAAAATTGAAAAAATATTTAAAAAATTCATTGATACTATATCCTATTAAATTCAACCTTTGATGGCTAATTTTGAAAAAGGAAGTAATCAAGGACTAAAAGGAGGCTAAAGTGGCGAAAATAGCAGTTAAGAAGGTAGATGAGTTTTACTCTGAAGCAGAGCGAAAGATTATCAAGTCAAAATATCGTGACATTTTAAAAATGGCCAAGCCATATCTTCAGGGCGATGACCTCAAACAGATAAGAAAGGCTTTTGACATTTCTATGGATGCTCACAAGGAAATGAGGAGAAAGTCTGGTGAACCTTACATCTATCATCCGCTGGATGTGGCGATGATTTGTGTAGAAGAAATAGGCCTGGGCCCTACAGCTATTGTCTGTGCTCTTTTACATGATGTTGTTGAAGACACCGAACTCACCCTTGATGATATTGAGGGGCAGTTTGGCCCCAAAGTGGCTAAAATTATTGATGGCTTAACCAAAATAGCCGAAAACTTTGAACAGAGCCAATCCGCTCAGGCAGAGAATTTCAGGAAAATGCTTTTGACACTTTCTGAAGATGTTAGGGTTATTCTTATCAAATTGGCCGACAGGCTCCACAATATGAGAACCTTGCAAAGCATGGCAAGGAATTCTCAGTTAAAAATAGCTCACGAAACTATTTATATCTATGCTCCATTAGCCCACAGACTTGGCCTTTATCAGATAAAATCTGAACTGGAAGACCTATATCTGAAATATAATGAGCCTGAAGCTTATGCTGAAATTGCCAAAAAACTAAAATCAAGAAAAAAGAAACGTGAAGAGTTTATTAATACCTTCATGGAGCCGATTTCAAAACGACTTAAAGCTGCAAACATTGACTTTTATATAAAAGGCCGCCCTAAACATATTTATTCTATCTGGAATAAGATCAGGAAACAAAACACCAGTTTTGAAAACATCTATGATCTTTTTGCCATTAGAATAATCTTAAAAGATATTTCGCCTACGGCCAATGATCGCGAAAAAGCTGCTTGCTGGCTTGCTTACAGTATTGTCACGGATGAGTACAAACCCAATCCTGACAGGCTGAAAGACTGGATCTCTACTCCACGCTCAAACGGATACGAGTCATTGCATACTACCGTAATGAGCCACACCGGTGTATGGGTGGAGGTACAGATCAGAACAGAAAGAATGGATGAAGTAGCCGAAAGAGGCTATGCCGCCCACTGGAAATACAAGGGTGCCGATACCAGTCTAAATAAACCTTTGGATCAATGGATAAATCAGGTACGAGAGACACTGGAATCAAAGGATAATTCGGCTATGGAATTCCTTGAAGATTTTAGAGGAAACCTCTACAACGAGGACGTTTTTGTATTCTCTCCTAAAGGTGATCTCAAAGTACTGCGAAAAGGAGCCACAGTTTTAGACTTTGCCTATGAAATACACACCGAAATTGGCAGTAAATGCACGGCAGGAAAACTGAATGGGCATCTTGTACCCATTTCACATGTCTTAGCCAATGGTGACCAGTTAGAGATTCTTACGACTAAAACTCAAAAGCCATCAGAAGACTGGTTAAGGTTTGTGGTAACAAGTAAGGCAAAAGCCAGAATTAAGGATGCCTTAAAAGAAGAAAATAAGGTTTACATAGGTGATGGTAAAGATATTATCACTAAAAAGCTGAAAATTCTTGGTCTTGAGAATAATCTTGAAACGCTCAATCAACTTAGAGCCTATTTCAATAAGAAAGACTATAATGATCTTTATTATTTCTTTGGTAAGGGGTACATACAGCCAGATGAAATCAGAAGATTTAAACAGGAAAGGGAGTCTCATGAAAATAAAAGAAAGAAGGCCGACTTAAAAGATGAGGCATACAAAAACGCCAAGAATTTTGAAAGAGCAGTAAAGAAAAATAATGGAGAAGACTCTCTTCTCATAGGTGATGATTTACAGGTTTTAGATTATACCTTATCAAAGTGCTGTAGCCCAATCCCGGGTGATGATGTATTTGGTTTTTTAACAGTTAATGAAGGAATTAAGGTTCACCGTACCAGCTGCCCCAATTCTCAGCAATTATTAACTACTTATGGAAACCGGGTAATAAAAGCCCGATGGTCTTCTCAGATGGAGAAAGCCCACCTGGCTACAATTCATATGAAAGGGATTGACCGCATGGGTATAATTCAGGACATTTCAACAATTATTTCTGAAGAGCTTCACATTAATATGAGAGGAGTAAATGTCAATACAGACGGCGGTGTTTTTGAAGGACAAATAAAAGTCTTTGTTTTTGACACAAAACACTTGGACAAGCTCATAAAAAAATTGGGTAAAATAAAAGGGGTTGATAACGTATCAAGAATCAGAAATGAAGCCGCATAGTTTTTCTTTTAATCAGAATATCACTTCTTTGTGAACAAATAAGTACCTGATTGAAGACCTTAAAACATCTGGCTTTCTGCTTTACATTCTTTACCGGCTTATGCTCGTATGGACAAGAATCCCCTGCGGATTCGTTGTCGCCTGTTCGTAAGCTTTTCACCACCAATGTTTACAAACATGGAATAAAGTTATCTAAAGGCCAATTCGCTTTTGAGTTAAAAGAAAGCTCAAAATGGACAAGAAAAAATAAAATAGCCAACATAATATTACCTGCAGGTCCTTTTATTTCAGCCGGAGGTATCTATCTGGCCTACGATGCCATTAAAGGGGTACCTATGGTAGCATACATTGATGGAGAGACCTATCCGTATGTTGTCAGAAGTTTACCAAAGCTACTGGGTGGGCTGGCCTTATTTGTTACTGGACTCTCTCTTGTAGAGTCTGCCAATGAAACCAAAACGAATGCCACTAACTGGCACAACGAACATCTTAAGGAACAACTAATTAAAAAGGAAACCTCTTTTCATCTGCAGTTTGGAGTGAGCCAAACAGGAGGACTGGGACTTGTAGCCAACTTTTAAGAAAAGAGGTATGGTTTGCCCATAAAAAAGGGGTAAATTTGTGAGCAATTTCTAGCCGGACACCAAGTACACCTAATGGATTCAAACAAAAAGAATTTCGAATCGGCAAAACAGATTTTCACTGCCTTTCTGGAGAATAAGCAATTACGTAAAACTCCCGAGAGATTTGCTATACTCGAAGAAATCTACAGCCGTACAGATCATTTCGATGTGGATGATTTGTATATCTCAATGAAGAATAAAAAATATCAGGTAAGCCGGGCTACCGTATACAATACACTTGACTTGCTTGTAGAATGCGATTTGGTTACCAAACACCAGTTTGGTAAAAATTTGGCTCAGTATGAAAAGTCATACGGCTCCAGACAGCATGACCACCTGATATGTTTGGATTGTCATAAAGTGGAAGAGTTTTGCGACCCGAGAGTTCAAAACATTCAAAACATGGTAGGTGAAACATTACAATATAACGTAATGCATCACTCGCTCATCTTCTATGGCAACTGCGAAAAGCCAAATTGCGAAAACAAAAAATAAGAAGTTTAAAGGAACAAAAAGAGATACATTTAAAAGCATGGTTGATATTTTATTGGGTTTACAGTGGGGAGATGAGGGGAAAGGAAAGATAGTAGATGTACTAGCTCCCAAATACAATGTGGTAGCCCGTTTTCAAGGAGGCCCAAACGCCGGACACACTCTGGAGTTTGATGGCATGAAGCACGTGTTGCATCAAATACCTTCTGGAGTTTTCAGAGAAGATTGTATGAATGTTATTGGGAACGGTGTGGTACTGGACCCGGTAATTTTCAAAAAAGAGGTAGAAAGCCTTACAGAAAAATTCAAAATGGATCTGACTAAAAATTTAGTCATTTCTACCAAAACTGCCATTATTATTCCTACACACAGGATGATGGATGCTGCTCAGGAAAAAGCTAAAGGAGACGCCAAAATTGGCTCAACATTAAAAGGCATTGGCCCTACTTATACAGATAAAGTCAGCAGACATGGCTTACGCCTTGGAGATATTCTTTCAGATAAATTTCAGGAAAAATATGAGGCCGTAAAAGCAAGACATTTACAATGGCTCTCTTTTCTTGAATACACGCCAGAAGGACTGGAGGAAGCTGAAGCAATCTTCTTTGCGGCATGTGATTTCCTAAAGTCGTTTAAGTTGGCAGAAACCGAGTATTTGGTAAATAAAGAATTGGCCAAAGGCAACAGTGTTTTGGCAGAAGGAGCTCAAGGCTCACTTTTGGATATTGATTTTGGCTCCTACCCGTTTGTAACCAGCTCATCTACTACAGCAGCCGGAGTTTGTTCAGGACTTGGTGTAGCACCAAACAAGATCGGAGAAGTATATGGAATTTTTAAGGCTTACTGTACACGTGTAGGAAGCGGCCCCTTCCCTACCGAACTTTTTGACAATACAGGTGAAGAGATGCGAAGAGAGGGAAATGAATTTGGTGCCACAACAGGTCGGCCAAGAAGATGTGGTTGGCTTGACCTGCCAGCTTTGAAATATACCGTCATGTTAAACGGTGTTACTCAGCTGGTAATGATGAAAGCCGATGTTCTCAATATTTTCGAAAACCTTGAAGTGTGTACTGCTTATAAGCTTCCAAATGGTGAGGTCACAGAAGAAATGCCGTACGATATCTGCGATACGGAGGTTACACCAATTTACACAACCGTAAAAGGCTGGAACTGCTCGTTAGAAGGAATAACTGATTTCGATAAACTTCCACAAGAACTCAAAGACTATGTAGCTTACATTGAAGAGCAAGTAGGAGTGCCTATTAAGTTTGTTTCTACCAGTCCGGACAGAACAGCCACAATAGCGAGATAAACTTATGGATAGAAACCTGGCCAATTACCTTTTTCATAATGAAACGCTTTATGTAGTTTCTGAAGAAACAATGGCTGGAGTTCATCCAAAAGAAGAGCATGCAACCAGGAAAGAAATCTCATCTTCAGAAAAAGATCAGAAGCCTTCGGAATCAGGAGATACTCAGGTTACCGATCAAAAAGGCTCTCCAAAAGCGAATACAAATTCTGCTGCAAAAGAACCTGATGAAGTGAAGGTTTACCCAATGAAGACCAAGCATCTGGTGGTAGTGAAGAACCTTCAAACAGCTGAAAGGGATTTGCTTGAGAAGATAATGGCAGCAATTAAACTAAAAATGGACATTGTAGATCTAGTGGATGTTAAAGTACACCCATCTATAGACTTCAAAGAGACCATTTACGGTAATATGCCTAAAGCCATTCTTTTCTTCGGGCCTGAAAGTGGCGAAGAGTTTTTAGTGAAACTAAAATTAGAGAAATATTCTCCTAAGGTACTGAAAGGTATAAATTTCCTTATGGCAGATAATTTGGGGACTATCCTTAATAACCAAGACAACGAAAAGAGGAAGCTTTGGGACTGTCTGAAAGCCATTTTCAAGGTCTAAGCTTCCTCTTTACTATTTTAAACCATCTGAAAATCAAGCAAGGTCTCCCCTTCTATAGAGGCCTGAAGCCTATCTCCTTTATGAATTTGTCCTGTTCCTTTAGCTGGAGTACCAGTAAAGATTAAATCACCCGGATATAAGGTCATAAATTTAGAAACAAAGGAAATGATCTCTGAAAAGTTATAAATCATTAATTTGGTATTGCCCAGCTGCCTTTGCTCTCCATTAATCTTCAGATCAAAATTAATATTGTTTAAATCAGGAAAAGCTCCAACTGGTTTAAAGGTTGACAGAGGAGCGGCACCATCAAAGCCTTTCCCTAAATCCCACGGTCCTTTACCTTCTCTACTTTGGTCAAAAACATCCTTGGCGGTGTAATCAATGCCAATTCCTATTTCTGAAATAAATTGAGCAGCCTCACTCTCCTTAATATCCTTCCCCCTTTTTCCAATTTTCACAACGAGCTCAGCTTCATATCTTAAATCATTGGTAAAAGAAGGATATTCTACGTCTTGATTATTGAAAGTAAGACTTGACTCAGGTTTTGAGAAAATAATCTGATTACCTGTTTTTCCCTCATTTTTGTCTTCTCCTTCATTCACGTAGTTTTTGCCTATGGCCAAAATCTTCATATTCTTTATATTATGGTTGGTACTCTTTTTTGCTTTCAAAAGTAATGAAAATCAAACCTACATTTCATTGACCACAAAAAATGATTTATAGCTACTAATAAGAGTATTTAAAATCTATTCTCCTGTCACCATTTTGATGTTATTGCATCTAATACGTAGCTTAGACATTCATTGTTTTTGAAAAATAGCCCATGAAATTAATCACCTCTTTTTTAATGCTTACAGGAATAGCGTTTCTGATAGGATGTCAAAAGTTAGTTCCCGAAAAACCAAACATCATTTATATTTTCACAGACCAGCAACATGCCAATATGATGAGTTGTGCCGGCAATACTTGGGTAAATACGCCAGCCATAGACTATATTGCGGCTAACGGCATCAGATTTACAAGAGCTTATACCACTAATCCAGTATGTACACCAGCCCGGATGAGCATGATGACCGGAAGATTTCCCTCTTACTTTCATGATAAAGATGGAAAGGCTGTGAGAGAAAACTGGGGTGCAAACAAAGTAGAAAATATACCCGAAGAGGTCTTCAGAACCAATATAGCTCATTATGCCAAACAGGCAGGTTATGAATTGATTTTTGGAGGAAAAGAGCATCTTCCACCTGGTCTTCTTCCTGATAATTTAGGTTTCACTTACATAAGTGAAAATGAACGCGGAGAACTAGCAACCGAGGCCGCAAATATTATCAGAAAGGAGCACCACAAGCCCTATTTAATGATTGTCTCTTTAATTAACCCCCATGATATTTGCTATATGGCTATTCGCGATTTCGCGGAAACACCTCTAGATTCCATACTTTTGGCCAAAGGCCAAACAGAACTTTCAGAATTAGACAGAGCCTTAAAAACACCAGATGGCGTAAGTGAGAAAGATTTTTTTGAAACCTATTGCCCTCCTTTACCTGTGAATTTTGAAGTTCAAGAAGATGAGCCACAAGCTATAAAGAAGCTTGTTTCAAGCAGAAGTTTCAGAGAGAATGCCAGAAAGAATTACAGTGAAAAAGAATGGAGAATGCACAGATGGGCCTACGCAAGACTTACAGAGGTAGTAGATTCCGAAATACAATTAATTCTCAATGCCCTCAGGGAAACCAATTCTGAGAAGAATACTTTAGTCATGCTTTCAAGTGACCATGGTGATATGGATGCTGCTCATAGAATGGAACATAAAAGCACTTTATATGAGGAATCTGCCAATGTCCCATTCATAGCCATGTGGAAAGGCAGAATTAAGCCTAATCAGATAGACAATTCTCACCTGGTATCAAATGGTCTCGATTTCTTACCCACTCTCTGTGATTACATGCAAATAAATGGTGCTGCTGACCCCAGAGGATTAAGTTTGAAACCACTAATGGAAAGTAAACCAACAGATTGGCGTAAGCACTTAGGTGTAGAAAGCGAAGTAGGAAAAATGGTCGTTACCCTAGACGGCTTAAAATATTGTAAGTATGATTTTGCTGGCAGTGAAGAACAATTGCTTGATTTGAATAAAGATCCGTATGAAACCACCCATTTTACTCATGAGTCAGACTATGCTGAAAAATTGACTGAATTAAGAAACATTTACAACGAATACTGGTTTCCTGAAGATTAAATGAAGTAAAAGGTAATTTTAAAAACTTGACCAAAGGCATATTTTCAAAATCATTAGCGTATTATTTTTAATGATTAAAGCCCTTCAGAAATGACAAGTATAAGAACCAGACCTCGTTTTAGATTGGAATCCAGCCTTAGACCGGAAGAAATAAAGAACAGACTTAAGGAAAAACTAATAAATCATGGAGAAATCACCGGAGCCTTTTATGATATACATTGCTCTTTCGACATTTCTATTTCACAGCGTCATTTTTGGTCGCCTCATTTGAACCTAAATCTGGAGGAAACCGAAACGGGTACTATTCTAAGAGGAAGGTATGGCCCCGCACCCACTATCTGGACAGTTTTTATGTTTGCATATGGAGCCTTGGGTATTTCTTTCTTATTTATCGCCTTATTTGGTCTGAGTCAAATGGCTCTTAAGCAAGCTTCTCCTATTCTTTGGGCACTGCCTGTCATTACTGTAGGCATTGTTACGCTGTGGCTTATTGGTCAAACAGGTCAAAAACTTGGGGTAGAGCAAACTTTCAGAATCCATCATTTTCTTGAAGACGCTATAGGGGAAAATATTCATGTGCATTAAGATTCCCCTTTCAATGAATTAAATTATTCGCTGTATTTAGAATCAACTAGTTATTTACCCTACCGAGGGAATTTATATTTCACCCTAACTTCTATCCATTTCACTCCTAAAAATCAGGGGTTCATCAGAAATCCATTTACTGTGGTAAGCTTTTGAGTTTGTTTTGTATCGTCATTATAAAAAACACTCAGACTCAAAATGAAAAAGCTATTACTATTACTTTTAACTATTTCAAGCTTCGGCTATTCCCAAACAAACATCAGTGGCACCGTCAAAGACAAAAAAGGAGAACCTTTACCTTTTGCCAATGTAGCTTTGGTAGGTACCTACGATGGTGCTTCTACAGATATTGAGGGGAATTTCTCATTTGTTACCGATGAAACTGGTGAACAAACTCTGGAAATCAGTATGATTGGTTTCTTAAATCATACTGAAGCGGTCAAACTTTCAAACGACAGCCTAAGCCTCTCAATTACTTTGAAAGAATCTGTCAATGCCCTTAATGCGGTAGTAGTAACAGCGGGTATGTTCGAAGCCTCAGACGAAAAAAAGATGGTTATGATGAAACCAATGGATATCGTCACTACGGCAGGTGCAGGAGCAGACATTGTTTCTGTGATGCAACTGCTACCAGGTGCCGGTCGTGTAGGCGAACAAGAAGGATTGTTTGTACGAGGAGGCTCTGCCAATGAAACCAAAACAGTCATTGATGGGATGATTGTACAAAATCCATTTTTTAGTAGTACACCAGATATACCTCAAAGGGGTCGTTTTAATCCCTTTATGTTTAAAGGAACGGCCTTTAGCACCGGTGGCTATTCCGCCCAATATGGCCAGGCTCTTTCTTCAGTTCTTTTGTTAAATACTCAAGACAAACAAGGAGAAAACAGCAATTTGAATTTTGGAGTGAATATGGCCGGAGTAACAGCCGGGTACACACACAAAGGCTGGTTAACCGCTACGGCCAATTACACCAACCTTAGTCCACTACTAGGAATTGCTAAAACAAACCTTGATTTCGAGACTATTCCTCAAGGATTAGGAGGTTCTATTACTATCAATGAGAATTTTGAAAACAGTTCTCTAAAGGTTTATTCAACCTACACAGATAATAAATCTGGCATTAATCTACCGACCTATGACGAAGTAAATGGAACCTACCTGTTCTCGAATAGAAATAAAAATTCCTTTACCAATGCCTCATACAGAAGTAGCTGGGCTAATGGACAGTGGGTTATGATGAGTGGTGTTTCGTATAGTAATAATAAGGATGAATTAAAAATAGAGGAAACCGCAGCAGATAGAAAAGATGAAAGAAGTCAGGCCAGGTTAGTATTCAGCAGACTATTCGGAGAAGAGAATTCCAGCTCGTTTACCTTTGGAGGCGAATTCCATGATATTCGTCAAAGTAATATTTACAACGAATTCTCTTTGGGCTTTGATGATCAGTATAGCAGTGCTTTCGCCGAAGCAGAATTTTATATCAGCTCAAAAATTGCAGGTAGAATTGGCTTAAGAGGTGAACACAGCAGCCTTCTAGGCAAGTTTAATGCTGCACCTCGACTTTCCTTAGCATATAAAACCGGTAAATATGCCCAATTTTCGTTTGCAGCTGGCCGTTTCTATCAAAACCCGGAGAAGGAATATCTTTACCTTGACCAGACTTTGGATTTCGAACAAGCAGACCATGCTATCCTTAATTATCAAATTATTAAGAATGGGAGAACTTTTAGAACAGAGGTTTTTCGCAAAAACTATAACAACTTAATAAGTGAGGCCACTGACTTTTTTGACCCAAACCCTTACCGCTTTCCATCAGGGAAATTAGATAATAGTGGAAAAGGCTATGCTCAGGGTTTTGATATGTTTTTCAGGGATCAGACTTCCCTAAAAAATGGTGATTTCTGGGTTACATACTCCTTTTTAGACACCAAACGGAAGTTTAAAAACTATTCCATAGAGGCTGTTCCTCATTTTGCTACTAAACATAATCTGAGTCTGGTATACAAACAGTTTTTAACCAAAATACAAACGAATTTAGGGGTGACTTTCACCCATACCTCTGGCAGACCAGTGTATGAATTCAACGAAGATTTTAAAGACGTTGAGTACACCAAAGCCTATCAAAATCTTAGCTTGATGGCCAGTCATGTCAAACAAATAAAAAATAACTTTATCGTCTTCTACGCCACCTTAGATAATGTATTGGGCCGGAAGAACGCCTTTGGATATCGCTATTCTGCAGATGGGAGTCAGCGATACGAAGTAAAGCCACTGATGTACAGAACTGTGTTTTTTGGCGTAAGCTGGACCATCGGTCAATTAAACGGCAGAAGCCGGGAAGCAGATCTTAATTTTTAGACATAAAACTTCCTTAACCAAAGGGAGAAGGTATTCTTTCGAACAGGGCAGAATGGGCAACAGGCTCATTCTGCCCTGTTTTCTATTGTCTGACATCAAAAAGTTGACTAAAAGGCTGAGAATAATTCACTCCAATCATCGGGCAATTCACTCCAAAAAACGGGCAGTTCGTCGGAAACTCATTTCATCAAGCCCTTAAATGAAGCAATTTTGAACTGTCATTAGAGAAAGGCGTAACCGACACTCTTTTGAAAAAGCATTTTAATTAAACAAAAAAACAAAAACGAAAATGAAAAAACTCACTTTACTTATTACTCTAGTATTCTTCGGCTTGGTAGCTAACGCTCAAAAGCCTGCTTATGAAAAAGCCATGACAGACCTTGTTTCTCAAATCTCTGGAAATGACCCAATGGGTATGTTACAGCCACTGGCCAATAAAATGCAAAGGATCGCTTCAGCAGAAAAGGAAGAATGGCTTCCTAATTATTGGGTGGCGTATTGTTACATAAATGATTCGTTTAAAAAGCAAGATGCCGGAGAGAGAGATCAACTACTTGACGTCGCGGAAGAAGCTCTTGAAAATGCTGAAAAACTAGGCGGTGAAAATAACTCTGAAATTGAGGTATTGAAAGCCAACTTTGCCTCAGCAAGGCTTGCCGTAGATGGCGTTAACAGATGGCAGGAATATGGTCCTAAATTTGAGAAAGCCTTATCCAATGCCAAGAAGTTTAATCCGGAGAATCCTAGAATTCCTTACTTAAGAGGAACCAATGCATTCTATACACCAGAAGGATTTGGCGGAGGTAAGCACATTGCAAAGCCTCTTTTTGAAACGGCCATTGAGAAATTTAATAACTTCGAACCAGAAACTCCATATTCTCCTAACTGGGGAAAAATGGAATCTATGTACTTCTTATCACAATGCAAGTAATGAATAAGCCAAATTTTCCAATGAACTCTTCTTTAGGATATGCAGACTTTGTACGCATGGCAGACCGATGGACCAAACTCCATCGGTGGCCTGCGGGTCTCTTCAAGAATATAGCAGGCCTTATTGCCTTTGCCGCTCTTGGAGGTTTCGGACTAAAATACGCACACGAGGTACTTCCATTCTATTGGGCAGTTTACCTTTTACAAACGATGCTTTTTGTCATTCTTTTAGGTAAAGGAAGTTTAGATGTAGGTTTTAATAAAATCGTTTCTTTCTTTTCAAATCTGCCAGACCTGCTTTACAAGGGCATTGAGAGAATAGCACATCATGCTATTCAGCTGATGGTTAATATACTCATCTGTATTTTGGTTGTTACTATTGTTACTATAGGGATTCAATTTCTTTCTGGTTGGCATCTCATTTTAAAACTGATTGGTGCTATCCCTTTTGTAAATGACAATCTAAGTGCAGCCTCTTTTAGAGCATTTTTAAACCATTCCTGGTTATATCCTTTGATTATATCCTATGTTGCAGTGGCCGTAGACTGGGCATTCTTCCATGAATCTAAAGACGATGCATAATCACCCATTACATATCAAAAAATATGAAGCTGAGGGGCTTAAAAATCTTCAGATTAAATGCTCAAGAGGTGATATTGAATGCTATGGTCATGACCTTCCCGAAGTAAGAATTGAGGTCTACGCTTCGAAACTCACGTTTGCTTCTCCATTTGAGTGGCAAAGAATGAGCAAAGAAGAATTTGATCAATTAGGTTACCGAATCCATCGAAATGGAGAAACCCTTGGTATCAGAGCTCAAGGTTCTGAAACTGCGGGATTATTGAATATTTTCAATTTTAAAAAAGTATCCTTTCGGGTATTTCTTCCTCGAAATTGCTCTTGCCTGGTAGAAACAGAAATGGGCACCATCAGACTAAAAGGGCTTACCGGAGACCACTACTACCGAGCCAAGTTTGGGAGCATCTATCTGAATGACTTAAAAGGTACTATTAGCAGTACCAGTAAAAATTTTGGAAGCAAAGTAGAGGTTACAAATTGCCAGGGCGGGCTTAAGATATCCTCTGGTGGTAGTAATATTACTATCAATAATTGCAGCGGAGATCATGACATTCATACAGACGGCGGAAATATTAAAATCAATGATTTTCAGGGTAAACTTGTTTGCAAGACCCGCGGAGGAAATGTAACTGCCAATACTTTTGAGGGAGAATTTAAAGCGGCCTCCTGGGGAGGAAACATCAAGGCTTACGATTTCAAAGGCAATATGGCAGGCAATACCATGGGTGGCAATGTCATCTTGCATAGTACTAAAATTGAAAATTTTGCCTGGTTAGAAACAAGTGGAGGAAGAATTGAACTTCGCTTTCCTGAAAACCAAGGATTGGACATTACCGCCAGGGCAAACCAAGTAAAATCAAGGGGTAATTTTGCGTATAGAGGATCACAAAGCAGAAGCCGCTGGAACGGTCAGATTAATGCCGGTGGAGCTAACGTTCGTTTAAAAACATCAGGTGGTAATATCAAAATCATTGGCGAGCCTACCGCCTTTGAATTTCCGAAAACCGGTCAAAATCCGGTTAATGAGCAGTCAGGATTTGCACAGAGTGCACAAAACTATGAACATATTAAATCAGGCGGCTCTCAGCAGACCTATGTAAAGCCCCGGGTATTTAATGCACCTAAACCTCCACAACAAAAAAGAATTGAAAACCTGCCCAAGCTTGGACAGGCCCTGATCGCACTGTTTTTTATCACCCTTTTGGTATACGGATTTAACACGATCCTTTTTTTTACTTCTGAAATTCTTAATCCGCACTCTGCCGAATCTGAAAGTAATATTGCTGTATTCTATTTAAATTTGGTGAATGGCCTTATTGCCTTTGCTGCCACCTGGTTCTACATTTCTGTTTTTGATAAAAGAGTCAGACGAACATGGGGTAAATATATTGCCCTCATCGTTTTGACATACATATTTTACTTTGTAACACACGGTGCATTAAACGTCTTGGCCAATGCAGATCATGACATTGGAAACTTCTGGTACTACTACAAAATGATGGTTAGAAGCCGCAATGATATTGGTAACTTCAGTTTTCAGGAAGCAATTATTTTCTTAACCGTACCTGCTTTTGCAGCCTGTGCCTTCTTTGCTTACTGGAACAGAAGCAGAAACATGAATGAGAAGTTATCTGAGCAGGAAGTTCAATTGCTCAACCTGGAAAAGCTTAAAACCAAAGCTCAATTAAATGCTCTGGAAGCCAGAATAAATCCTCATTTTTTATACAATTCATTAAACAGCATTGCGGGCTTAATACATGAAAACCCTGACAGAGCCGAAGACATGACCATAGAGCTTTCTAAATTATTCAGGGCCACCACTGGTCGACAGAATGAAAGCTATCATAGTATAGAAGAAGAGTTAACTCTGGTGAGATCTTATCTGGAAATAGAACAGATGCGTTTTGGGGATAGGTTAAAATATACAATTGACGTAGCACAGGACCTATTACCCCACAGAATACCAAGGTTTCTTTTACAGCCTTTGGTAGAAAATGCCATTAAGCACGGCATTTCAAAAATTGCCAAAAACGGAGAAATCAGTATCAAAATAAATTCTCGGGAAGACCAAATCAGTATTGAGATTCATGATAACGGCCCTGATTTTGGAGAAGCCATAAGTGGTGGATATGGCTTAAAGAGTGTTCAGGATAAACTAGACCTTATTTATGAAGGAAAGGCTTCCTTGAAAATTGTGAATACGCCAGAAAAGAAACTGACCATTTTATTAGATAAAAACCATGCTTTATAAAACCATTTTAATAGACGATGAGCCTTTAGCTCTTAGCAGATTAAAACGTCTCTTATCAAAGTTTGAAGATGTTTTTGAGATTATTGATACAGCTACCAATGGGCAGGAAGGATTAGAAAAAATAGAAACACAGAAACCAGATCTTATCTTTCTTGACATTGAAATGCCTCTGATGAATGGCTTTGAAATGCTGGAAGCACTTGATTATATGCCGAAGGTAATATTCAGCACGGCATTTGACCAATATGCCATACAGGCTTTTGAAGAGAATAGCCTGGATTATCTTTTAAAACCAATAGAAAAAGAAAGACTGGCCAAAACGGTAGACAAACTAAGAAGTCTTCATGGCAATGAGGCATCGGCCATCAATGAAAAGTCTCTTCAGGATTTACTTAAGAAATTGCAGCCTAAAAAAGAACTGCACAGTATCACTGTAAAAAGCGGTGATAAAATCTTGTTTATTCCTTTGTCCGAAATTTGCTTTTTTCAGGCTGAGGATAAATATGTATTTCTGAATACTATTGGCGGAAAACAATACCTAACCAATCATACCATCACTTCTTTAACAGAGAAGCTGCCTGAGCAATTTGTAAGAATAAGCAGATCAGCCATTATTCATGCCCCTATGATTAGGTCAATGGAAAAGAGCTTTAATGGTAAGTATGTTATTAATCTTAACGATCAAAAAAACAGCAAACTGGAGTCGGGCAGTAGTTATGCGGATAATTTGAAACAACTTATGGAGATGTGAGTTCAAGTGTTTTGAAGGGAAATAGTATGTATGCGAAAGTCTAAAGTTTTAAAAGTCTGTATCAATAGGCTAAATTCCTTTAAAATTCTTTTACTTCAACTCTCCCAATACCAATTGAACTATTAAATGTCTCGTCTCGAACGTCTCACCACTATTCTCATCCAGTTGCAATCTAAGCGAATTATTAAGGCTCAGGAAATAGCAGATAGATTTGAGATAAGCCTTAGAACCGTTTATCGCGACATCAGAACTCTTGAAGAAGCCGGAGTTCCTATTTTAAGTGAGGCTGGTATTGGTTATTCACTGGTTAAAGATTACAGACTTCCACCGGTTCATTTTACGCAAGAAGAAGCCTTGTCATTTCTAACTGCAGAGCGGTTAGTCTCTAAGTTTGCCGATAAACACACCACCAACAGTTTTAATGCCGCCCTATATAAAATAAAATCTGTTTTAAGGCACGCCGACAAAGAACTTTTAGACGATGCTCTGAAGCATATTGAAGTAATAGAGAGTCAGTATTTACCTCCTGACAGAAACGAAAAACTCGACATAAAACAAGTTTTGGAAGCCGCCATCAATAAAAAAGTACTTAGAATTGCGTACTTCACCGGAGCAACTTTTGAAGTAAATGAAAGAGAGATTGAACCTATTGGCATTTACTCTTTGCGATCTAACTGGTATCTGATTGCCTGGTGCAGGCTGAGAAAAGACTATAGAAACTTTAGAGTAGACAGGATTAAAAACTTTGAGGTTCTTTCTGAACGCTTTACCAGCCAGCACCCGGAACTAAGAGATTTCATTAATAGAACAAGAGAGAACGAAGAGCTCATTAAAGTGGTCATCAGAATTGATAAAAATGCCTATAAATACCTGGGAGATCAGCAATATTACATGGGTTTTGTTTCTCAGGAAGACCTCGGCAATCAAATTGAAATGACTTTTCTTACCAGTGCTTTGCATGGTTTTGCCCACTGGTTCATGTATTTGGGTAAAAGTGCTGACATCATAGAGCCTCCTCAGTTCAAAGAGACTGTTCTGGAGCTAATTGAAAAAACCACCAACAGGATAAAAAATACTATACCCTCCTGACAAGCAGCTGTCATGAATAATTGGCTATTTTATAGTATGGAAAAACCAATATTTGAAAAGACACTGTTAGTAGAGAAATTCCCCGGAAAAGGAGGCTGGACTTATGTAGTTATCTCAGGTGTGAAGAAGGATGCTACTAAGCCTTTTGGCTGGCGAAAAGTGAAGGGTAAAGTAGACGACTACGAACTCAGGCAATACAAACTAATGCCGATGGGAAATGGCAAACTGTTTTTACCCTTAAAGGCAGAACTACGAAAAAAAATTGGAAAAAACGAAGGAGACAAAGTTCATGTAGTCCTATATAATGATGAAACTGAATTTGTGATTCCACAGGACATTCAAGCCTGCCTGGATGATTACCCAAGAGCTAAAACTTTTTTTGCTTCTTTGACTGAGAGCAATAAGAAATACTATATAGACTGGATCCTTACTGCTAAAAACATAGACACAACGGTTAAGCGAATTAATCAAATGATTGATAGACTTTTAGAAGGCAAAAAAATGTATGACTAGCTATCCTTGCTGACATACCCTTGTCACAGTCGCCCTGCATCTTTGAACTGAAAACAAAGAAGACATGGCAAAATTAGATTTAAAAAAAAGCTTAAAAAGCTATTATACTGCAGGCAGCACACCCGAGATAGTCAATCTGCCCCTTGCACAGTACATCTCAATATCGGGCAAGGGAGATCCGGATGGAGATACATTCAAAGAGCATATTTCATTGCTTTATCCGGTAGCTTATCATATTAAGTTTAAATACAAAGCCTTGGATAAAGACTTTGTAGTACCTCCTCTTGAAGGCCAGTGGTGGTTTGACGAAAATAAATATGCCTTAGTTTTAATGGAAGACGCTCCTACGGAAATTCCACGAAGCGAGTGGGAGTATCGTTTAATGATAAGAATGCCTGATTTCGTAAAGAAAGAGGCCTTTGAGATAGCTCTTAAAGAAACTGCAAATAAGAAAGCACTTAAAGGCTTAGAAAAGCTCGAGTGGTTTGAAATGGAAGAAGGAAAGTGTTTACAAATTCTGCACAAGGGGCCTTTTCATACTGAGCCAGAAAGTCTGGAAAAACTTACCCGATATATGCTTGAGCATGATCTTAAAAGAAATGGTTTCCATCATGAAATTTATCTTTCAGACTTCAGGAAAACTGCACCCGAAAAATTGAAAACTATATTAAGAGAACCCGTCATATAATTAACTCAAACAAAAAAACAATGATAACATTTATTGAAGCTTTTAAGAGAGAACTTGAAGATGAAGCTAAAGAAACCAGAAGAATGCTAAAGCAAGTACCAATCGGCAAATACGATTGGCAGCCTCACCCGAAAAGCATGAAAATGGGAATATTGGCTATTCATTTAGCCGAAATACCTGATATGATTACTAAAGCTATAGTTTCAGACAAGTGGGATTTTGCAGAAGAAGAATGGAATCCCAAAACCTTTGAGAACCAAAAGGAGCTACTAGCCGTGTTTGACAGTTCCTATAACAAAGCTATTGAAGCCTTAAATAGCTCTTCTGATTCTACACTGCAAGACAACTGGAAACTTTGTGCCGGAGACATCACGTATTTAGAGATGGAACGCTGGGAAGCCGTACGCCATGCCTTTGGACAAAACGCTCATCACCGGGCCCAATTGCAGGTATACCTACGCCTTCAAGACATTCCGGTGCCCGGACCTTACGGACCTAGTGCTGATGAGACCGAAAAGCTAGTGGATTAGTTTCTGATATTTTTTTGATAAATTGGGTTAAACATTTCTATACCCAATGACTATTGAAGCAAATTCTCCAGACGAATACATAAGCCTGGTGCCTGAAGACCGTAAATCGGCCATGACTAAAATAAGAAATGCCATTCTTGAAAACCTGCCAGAAGGTTTTCAAGAATGCATGAATTATGGTATGATAGGCTATGTAGTACCACACTCTATTTTTCCTACAGGGTATCATTGCGACCCTAAACTACCTTTGCCCTTTATGAATATAGCTTCTCAGAAGAATTTTATAGCCGTATATCATATGGGAATGTATGCTAAACCTGAACTTCTAAAATGGTTTACAGAAGAATATCCAAAGCACTGCAAACGTAAGCTGGATATGGGAAAGAGCTGCATACGATTTAAGAAACCAGAGGAAATCCCTTTTGAATTAATTGGAGAATTGGCTTCTAAAATGAGTGTTGAGGATTGGATAAATCTTTACCAAGAAAAACTTGTCAAGTAGTTGATTGAAATGAACTACCTATAAATATTCCTAAATGTTCATTGGAACTGTCACTCACTTACAAAAAACTTGAGTAAATACTGCATATGAAGAATGCTCAATTTGACTCGAGAACTTCTGGATTAATGCTTAGAGCTTTAATCATGATTGGTAGAATGTTGAGGTTTTATCTCAATTTATACTTGAAAGCTTCTTCAATTTCAAAGTGGTTTTTCCATTACAGCATCTTCCATCAGAAAACCATTCCCGATGTCAATGTCTTCTGTAGCTATCTTACGAAACCCGAGTTTTTCATAAAACCCAATTGCTTTATTGTATCGGTTAACATTCAGACTCAATACGTTTTGGGCATTCTCAATGGCTCGTTTTTGTGCTTCCAGCATCAAAGCTTTACCAGCTCCAGTTCCTTGAGCAGCCGGCAAAACATATATTTTATGAATTTTTGTTACGCCCTTTATTTTGTAATCTAATTGATAAGACAAATATCCAAGATATTCACTCTTATTTTTCACCAAAAAGAACACATGATTTAAGATGGATATTTGCTTTGTAATGGCATCTTTTCCGTACATCATTTCGAGCATATAACTGATTTGCTCAGCAGACAAAATCTCGCCAAAAGTATCAGGCCAAGTGGCATGTGCTAATTCTCTTACTACTTCAATTTTTGATAAATCTACCTCTTCAAAAAACAAGTTTTTCATTTATACATCAAATCCATTTTGGGGACCATTTCTTTATGTGCCCTTCTGACCACTAAATTATTAATTACAAACATAAGTGCAGCAGAAATTACCATAGAACCTATCACCACCCATCCCAACAATGGATAATGCTCTACAAATCCATCTGCTCTTTGAACCACTATGACACCGGCTATGGCTGAGGCTATACCACCTGAAATCTGCTGTACAGATGAATTTATACTCATGAAGGCACCACGATCTTTCAGATCGGGAATGGCAGTAATTAATGCAGATGACGAAACCATTCTGGCATTAATACCAAGGAACAAAACCACATTCAGTAACAGCACCATCCAGAGAGGTGTCACACCTAGGTTGCAATAAATGCCCACAAGAATAATCCCAAGAACACTCCCAAAAAGGAAAATTTTTAGTTTACCATATTTATCTGCCATTTTTCCCATAAGTGGCCCAAAAACCATTGTAAATATTCCTGTTACACCATAAAGAAGTGGCAAGTCATCTAAAGATAAACCCAGATTATTAGTACTGAACGTAGAGCCAAAAGGCATCAGCATAAAGCCTCCGGTAGCCAGAAGAGTGGTGGATAAAAACACTTTGATATAATCTGGATTAGATACCGTTCCTATCAAGTGTTTAAAAGGATTCTGATTTTTATTGGCTTCTAAATGTGCAGTTATAGGCTTCATATAAACCACTATGGTGATGCCCACCAAAAAGCCAACAATGACGATCATCCAGAAGGTTGAATGCCACCCGAAATTATTCGCCAATAATAAACCAATGGGCAATCCGAGTATTTGCGAAGCTGCAAAGGCCATTTGGGTAAAACCCATTACTCTGCCCCTTACTTTCAATTCAAAAATATCAGTAATGATGGCAAAACCAATGGAACCGATCACCCCGCCAAATATTCCGGTAAAAATCCGAGCGAGAAGTAGTAAGTGATAATTATTCGCAGAAGCACACAAGGCCGTACCTACAAGAAATCCTACATAAAAAAACAGCAAGAGTTTCTTTCTGTCAAACTTGTCAGCAAACCCGGCGGCCAAAATCCCCGAAACTCCTGCACTAAAGGCATAGCCGGAGACCACCCAGCCAAATTGAGCGGTGGTAATTCCTAGTTCAGGAATTAGAATGGCTCCTAAAGGAGATAAGACCATAAAATCTAAAATAACTGTAAACTGTATGAATGCTATAATAGCAATCATAAATACCTGATATGGCGTAAAAACTCTTTCTTTTTTCATTAACTAACTTTCTGCAATTATACTTTAAGAGCTCTCAAAACAGCTTTAAAAGCGTCTTTCATATGCTCTTCACTAAATGTATATGGCCTACCTCCCATGCTCTTGCCATCTAAATGAAACCTGATAAGGTTATATAAAGGAGCAAAGGCAACAGACCAAAAAACCACCGGAGTAAGAGACAAAGCCTCTCCTTTATTTATGGCATTTCTAATGAAACCTCCCATCTCTTCACTAAACTTAATGGTAACACTGTTATCCATTTTATCTTTAAAAGGAGATACTTTGAGTTGATCATAAAATTCCATTTCTAATGGTTGATTCAAGTAAAATTCTGCTCTGTTTTTCCATTGAATCCAGAGCCCTGTTTCTAAATCCATCTCTTTGTCAAAACCTTTAAAGGTAGCTTCAGTCATTTTCTTACCTATTTCCTGACCCAGGCATAAAATAAGATCTTCTTTATCCTTATAATAGATATATAGAGTACCTGGAGAAACACCGGCAGCCTTGGCCAGTTTATTCATACTGAAGCCATCAAAACCCTCCTTGACAATTAACTCAAGGGCCTTTTGCCTTACTCTTTCCTCCTTTTTTTCGTCTCTCATTCGCATTTCAGTGCAAATATAAATGAACATTCATTCATTTATTGTCAAAATCCCGATTTATTCTTTTAATTTGTTTCAGCAAAAAATTGAATGAAAGAGTTACTATTTAGTTTTATTGAATCCTACCTACCTCTCAAAGAGGAAGAAAAGAAGGTCATATTAGATTTAGATGTTTTCGAATTTTATAAAAAGGGGACTATACTTTTAAATGAAGGGAAGTATTCAAACAAGAGCTATTTTGTTCTGAAAGGTTGTATCAGAGCATTTTATACAATTGAAGGAATAGAAAAAACAACAGAGTTCTACACAGAAATGGAAGGAATAGTGCCACCATCTCTAACTTTGGGAACAGCGTCTGAATTTTCAATTGATTGTGTGGAAGACTGCATTCTTTCTACTTCAAACCCGGAAATGGAAGGAGCCATTTTTGAACGTTTTCCGAGATTTGAGACCTTATGCCGGGTTATATCCGAGGAGTTACTGGCAAAAAATAAAAGTTCATTTGATAACTTCAAGACATCCACCCCGCAGCAACGCTACGAAAACCTACTGACCACCAGACCTGAATTAACGCAGCGGGTGCCGCAGCATCAGCTGGCCAGCTATTTGGGAATTACTCCCCAATCGATGAGCCGGATCCGAAAAAGGATGAGTAAAATGAAAGAAAGACCTAACAAGGCTAATTTGTTACCTTAAGTTAACGTCCTGACCAAAATGCCACTTCTAAATTTGCAGTCAAACAAAACAAATTTATGAAGACAAAGCTATTAATCATTTCAGGCATATTTCTGCCTTTATTCTTTGCCTTGGGGCAAGCGTCAGAAGACTCCACTTCCCGGAAATGGCACATTGGAAGTACGCTCTTTATTCTTGGAAATTTTATTCCGGATGATCCCAACCCACCAGATTTCGGTCAACTCAATGTAGGTTATAGGCTCACGCAAAAAGACGTAATTTCAATTGAATTTAAATCCTGGAAATACGCCTGGCCATTAGGAATTCCCTATGGAAAAAACTACAATGCTCCTTCTGAAAAATATCCGGGTTTTGTACGAGAATTTGGTATTGCCTTAGCCTATCAACGATTCATTTGGAAAGGCTTTTACGCAGCTATACATGGCATGAATACACTACAAAGGTATGTGGACAATGATGGAAATAAAATACAAAATGGTTATCAGCTTTTTATGACGTACCGAGCAGGATATCACATCCCTCTATTTAAAAAGCGTTATTTCCTTGAGCCATCTATTGCTATAACCCAATGGCCTATTAATACGAATGTCCCGGCGAGTTTTGCCGCTCTGGAGCAGAAATGGCCTGCACTTTTCCTGGCTGAACCCGGATTACATTTTGGCTTTAGATTTTAACAACGTTCAAAAATTACAACACCAGCTTCTGATTCTAGAAGCTGGTGTTCTTTTAACTACCTGACCTATATTTCCAAAGCTCCGTACCTGCTAAAAGAAAGCATCCTAGTCCGTAATCCTCAAAATCAGGCTTCTTATCATAACTCAGTGGCTGCCCATCTTTTGGCTCTTTTCCTGTGCCTTGTACAAAACCAAGCATTCCATTAGAATGAACACACTTTGCCATGGCAGCCCAACCCTTATTCATTGGTTTCTTAAATTCCTTTTTATTAAGCCACCCTTTGTTAAGCCCCCAGGCCATACCATAAACAAATAGGGCGGTACCGCTGAGTTCAGGTCCACCGAAATGAGTGGGATCTGTCAAAGAAACATTCCAAAAGCCATCTTTTCTCTGTAAAGGAAGTAAGGCGTTCATCATTTCTAAGTAGGTCTTTTTATACTCAGAATAATGAGGGTCAGACTCAGGTAAAATATCCATCACCCTGGCCAGTGCCAAAATCACCCATCCGTTTCCTCGAGACCAGTAGCAGTTTAATCCACCAGGTGTCTTATAAGGTGGCACAAAATCTTTGTCTCTCCACCATAAATGTTCTTCAATATTGTACAATCCCCCACCTTCTATATTCTTTGAGTGAAGGTATAATTCAAACATTCGTTCAGAATAAATTGAATTATCTTCCAATACAGCAAAACGGGCAAAGACAGGCATCGCCATCTGCAGTGCATCTATCCAAGTCCAGTCATCAGACAATTCAGAATTAACCATCCGATCTACGGCAAATTTTAAATCGGCAATTCTTTCAGGCCGGGGATCCATTAAGTAAAGGTCAAGATAGGTTTGACCCGCACACATAGGATCGGCATGTCTGCTTTCTTTTCCAAATCGTAAACTCCAATTGTTGCCCTCAGCCCAGTCTAAAGCATATTGAAGGTATTCCGGATTCTTCTCTATTGCGTATAAGCTCATTAAACCTTCATAATACACTCCTCTTGTCCATAAATTACTGGTTCGCTCTTTATTGGTAATCACCGTCACTGAAGGATCCGGCCATTTTTTCATAAAATACTCATTGGCTAAAAGCATCTTATCCAGAATGTCTTCTGTGCCCTTATGGGGCTGACCAAAAGAAGAGAAAGAACACAATAATGCCAGAAGGCTAATGACAAGTAGTCTATACATTTTGAATTTATTTAAGCAGTTTCTTTAGTTCTGAATCAGGTGTATTTCTTATACCTTTTACCACCATTTTTGCGTTTAGTTTGGCTCCGTTTAAGTTGGTATGTACATCATCCTTTTCAGTAAAGTAGTTTTCTTTGACTTTAGCATACCCCAGCGAGTCATAAAGCAAGGCCGTTTGTTCATGCAAATCAATAAAGTGGACTGAGGTTTGAATTGCTACTTGTTTTGCCCAGGCAGGATAAAATTCCTTTTTCCTCTCTATTTTACCATGGGTATCATATCGGTTAAAAGGAACAGGTGAACAGATATATACTTCCACGCCCTTGGATTTGGCCTCATTGACATATTTTCTAAGATACCAGCCGTATGAATGCACGATTTCGTGTTTACCCGTCAAAAGGTTATCGATTTCTTCGTATTCCTCCCCTATTCCATCAATAGTTCCGCGGGCACGTATGGTATCATTTAATGCCCAGTCATCGTTGTGTCCAAACTGTATAATTAAGAAGTCTCCCTTTCCCATTTTAGCTAAAATGGGCTCCCAACGGCCATCGGTAAGAAAAGTACGACTGCTGCGGCCTCCGATAGCATGATTTTCTATAGAAAGAGCTGTGGTGTCAAAGAAATTGTCAATAAGAGATCCCCAGCCCCACATACCATTTCCTCCATTACCCTGTCCTGCTTTCACCGTAGAATCACCTATGATATACAGAGTAGGAGATTTTTTCTGACCGACAATAGCCAGAGCAAAAGAAACCAAAAGAAAAATAAGTCTAAACATTTTTAAGGAAGATAAAATACTTCTTCAAGTGGCAGACTTACCGGCGAATGATCTTCGTTAGACTCCATGATATCTGCCATATAAACCCACCATTTCTGCATGATTGGATGTTTAGGCAAATCCAACATCTTCATTTCATCTTCAATCTTTAGCACTCCAAAAAGACTTAGAGTCTCTTTATCAAGAAAAATAGAATAATCTGTTATTCCAGAACCTTTCAGCAAGGCTGACAGCTCAGGCCATATCTCATCATGTCTTTTCTTATACTCGGCTTCCTTACCGGCATAAAGCTTCATTTTAAATGCTAATCTTTTCATCGTTCTAAAAGAAAAGGCTGCATGAATTCATACAGCCTTAGTTTTTTGGGGTTTGGGTACCTTAAGCCTTTTTAGCTCTTGGTTTTAAATCTGTCAGATCCGCAATTTTGACCGGCATACCTGTAGCTAAACTTTTTCTGGCGGCAACGCCTACCAAAATAGCCATAGCTCCATCCCTACTTCCGGCAGATTGACGGTACTTATCTTCTTTCTCCGGATAGCGGAAAATCTTCTCTCTCAAACGCTTGTCTCCTCCGCCATGTCCGGCACTTTGAGGTATTTGAATATACTCTACTTCTCCGAAATTATAGGTCACCATTATTTCATCATAATCGGGTCTTTCCATAGCACCAGACTCCTTTATCCAGGCATCTACACGACCTTTAGTTCCATTAAAAGCAATTCTGTAGCCTTCATATGGTGAATAAGTAGTAAGTGAATAACTCACATTTACACCATTAGCATAATGTAAAGTAGCCGCATGTTTATCCCAGATATTTACATCTTCTCTGAACACACAACCATCTCTATGGTAACCATCGTATTTCTCGTTCTCAACATAGAGCTTTATGTACTGCTTATTCTTTGTGATATCATAGTAAAAATCACACTCTCCTTTGTGTGGGCAGGTTCTGCAATTTGTACCTCTAAACGGTCCGTTTTTCCCATAGTGTTGTAAATCACCCTGAGCATAAACTGTCTCAGGTTCTGACTCCAACCACCAGTTTAATAAATCAAAATGATGAGAAGCTTTATGTACCCAAAGAGATCCTCCTTTCTCTACTAATCTGTGCCATCTTCTGAAATAATCTGCACCATGATGAACATCAAGATACCAATGAAAATCTACTGAAGTAATCTCCCCTATATCACCAGAATGCAAGATTTCGTATATTTTCTGACGATGTGGAGAGTAACGATAATTAAAAGTCACAGTTACTTTTTTTCCCGTTCTCTTTTCAGCGTCCAGAATAGCCTGACATTTAGTTTCATCTGTAGTCATCGGCTTTTCCGTTACTACATCGGCCCCTAATTCCATTCCACGCACAATGTAATCGCTGTGAGTAGCATCAACAGTAGTGACTATTAAAATATCTGGCTTAGTCTCCTTCATCATTTTCTCAAAATCTGAGAAAACAGGAATATTACCTCCAATATAGCTCTGTGCATATTTTAGACGGCCTTCATTAGGATCACAAAGCCCTACATAATCAATGACATCTTTGAATTCCTCATATACAGGCTTACCCCACATTCCAGTGCCGCGGGAGCCTGTCCCGATGATGGCTACTTTCTTTTTTGCTCCGGTGTCTGAAGCAAATACACTTTGCAAACTACCTGCTCCAAAAACACCGGCAGCCGCTAACGCAGATTTACTTATAAAGTCTCTTCTATCTAGGTTTTTCATTATTGCAATCGGTTGAATTGTTGTTAAAAATAAGAGCAGAATAGTATATAACCATCCTGCTCTTTCTTTGTACTCTGATTTAAACTTTAACTTTCGTCATTTTCGGAGCTAATAAGTGCATGATTAACCATGCCAAGAGATAGGCCGCTCCACAAATAAGGAACATAATAAAATAGGCCTTTTCAATTTGTCCTATTTCACGATAATGTACAAAAAGGTTTTTCTGAATAGCCCATGAAAGCACGATACCTCCCATGCCACCGGCCATACCACCGATACCCGTTACAGAGGCTGTTGCCTTTTTAGGGAACATATCAGAAACCGTTGTAAAAATATTCGCACTCCAAGCCTGGTGAGCTGCAGCTGCAATACCAATCACTAAAACTGCCAACCACATATTAATCTGACCTGCCCACTGTGACAATACCACCGGAAGAACACATAAGGCAAAAATGAACATGGCTGTTTTTCTAGCTTTAAAAGCAGGCATATTATTATTCATAAAGAACATAGGCAGGTAACCACCGCCAATACTTCCAATAGTAGAGATCAGATAAACCACCGCTACAGGAACGGCCATCTCAATCATAGACAATTGGTATTCACTTTGAAGGAAATCTGGCAACCAGAAAAGGTAGAACCACCAGATAGGGTCGGTAAGGAATTTACCTAAAGCGAAAGCCCAAGTTTGCTTAAACCCTAAAAGTTTAACCCAAGGGACCTTCTCCTCTTTAACCGCTTTTTCAATTTCTTCGTCTTCCTTATCAGAATGAATGTATTCAAATTCTTCTGCAGATAGCTTCTTAGATTCGGAAGGACTGGTGTAATTAATTTGCCATAAAACAAGCCAGATAAAACCGATAGCTCCGGTAATAATAAATGCCCACTCCCATCCCCAGGCTACCGCAATAAACGGAACAGTCAAGGGGGCTACGATGGCACCGATATTGGTACCCGAATTGAAAATACCAGTGGCAAAGGCTCTCTCTTTTTTAGGAAACCATTCAGCTGTGGTTTTGATAGCCGCAGGGAAGTTACCCGCTTCTGTTACTCCTAAAGCTGCTCTAGCAACCATAAAACCGAAAGCAGAATTAGCAAAAGCATGGCCAATGGCTGCTAAACTCCACAATCCTGTAGCTGCTGCATAACCCCTTTTAGTTCCTAGTTTATCCACTACTCTTCCTGCTACTAGCATTCCGAAGGAGTAAGCTAATTTAAAGGCAATTTCAATATTGGCGTAGTCGCCGTCATCCCAATTCATATCATCTGAAAGTACAGATTTCAATAAACTGATAACTTGCCGGTCAAGGTAGTTTACCGTAGTGGCAAAGAAGACCAGTGCACATATGGTCCAGCGGTAGTTTCCGACTTTTTTATTCATATTATATAGGGTTGTTAGTTAACAGTTTCTAAAGCTACACTATTTTGCAGCCTTACTGCGTAAAAAATATATAAAAGCCCCATTTACAGGGGCTTTTAAGTCTTACTTTCTTACCTTATTCACAATGGCTAAAGCATTCTCTACTTTTTTCTTAAGGCCATCGTAATCTTTATTCTCCAATATGTCTTTTGAGATTAATTGAGAGCCCATTCCTACACAGGTTACCCCTGCATCAAACCAGCCTTTCAGGTTCTCTTCATCCGGAGATACGCCACCCGTCGGCATAATGCTAGTCCATGGCTGAGGTCCTTTAATACCTTTGACAAACTTAGGACCGTATAAATCACCCGGGAATAATTTAACAATTTCGCATCCCAGTTCTTCAGCTCTTGTAATTTCTGTTAAAGATCCACAGCCCGGAGACCATAAAACTTTTCTTCTGTTACATACAATGGCAATATCTTCTCTTAGTACGGGAGTCACAATAAAATTAGCCCCTAAAGCCATGTATAATGATGCCGAGGCCGCATCTGTAACAGATCCTACGCCCATAATCATACCCGGAAGTTCCTTAAGAGCATACTTGTTTAGCTCACCAAAAACCTCATGAGCAAAATCACCACGGCTGGTAAACTCCATTAAACGAGCACCACCGTCATAACAGGCCTTCAATACCTTTTTTCCCAATTCTATATCGGAATGAAAAAACAATGGCACCATGCCGTTTTCTTTCATTACCTGAGCTACTTCTAATCTTGAATATTTTGCCATTTTTAATTAATTAATGATTGAAAATAATACTCCTCCGGATGCACAAGATACTCTTTTGCTTTCTCAAAATCCTTTGGAGTTAAATAATGCAGATTATCAAAGAACAATCTGGCTATTTCAGAATCCATGTCTACCAAACGAGGTGGAATTTTCCCTTCTTCATTTTTTAGGTCTTCTAGAAACAAAGGAGTAATCTCCCCTCTGGAGTTAGCAGAGACCATACAATTACTTAATCCTTTATCAAATACTTCTTTGACTCCAAGACCAAGCAAAGTACAAAGGGTAAGGTCAAAACCAATTGGTCTGCAACATCTCAACTCATAGCCCAACTCTACGGGTCTGCTTTTTATATCAATATTTAAAGACTTCAGCTTTTCTTGCAAAAGCATATTGAAAATGTGTGACTTACTTACGTTCCCAAGTTCAGGATGACCGTGGGCATCAAAGGTAAAATTCACCTCTACTTTCTTAAGCTCTTCATCTGAAAGTTTATGAAAGATGCCCTCACTGATAAGAGCTACTCCATAATTAATTCCCAGTATCTTTCTCTTGATAATTGTAGAGACCACCAGATTAATTACTTTTTCTAAAGTAACCTCATTCTCCCTGAACATTTCAGGAATAATCATCATTGGAAAATGACAACTAGTGGCTATTCCAAAGGCAAGGTGACCGGCGGTACGCCCCATCACTGACATAACAAACCAATTTTGACTGGTTCTTGCATCTTCATAGGTGGTATTTCCAATTCTTACCCCTTCATCTTTTGCTGAATGAAAACCAAATGTTGGATTTCTATCTGGCAGTGGCAGGTCATTATCAATGGTTTTGGGAACATGAATGTTAGAGATGAATATATCCTTCTCTTTTAAATAATCTGTAATTCTCCCGGCAGAAGAGGCGGTATCGTCACCGCCAATAGTGACCAAAAGTTTGACATTATTTTCAGAAAAGAGTTTAGTGTTTAACTCTTCATTCTTAGGTTTAAACCTACTCATAACCAAAGTAGAGCCTCCCCTGCTGAATATTCTGTCCGCATGGTCAAAGTCAAATTCTTTCACATCCGGATTCTCTGAAAACAGACTTTTAAAGCCTTCATGCAGCCCAATAACCCTGTAGCCATCTTTCAGAAAGACTTTGGCCACCGTGCTCACCACAGCATTTATGCCGGGGGCAGGTCCACCACCACATAGAATCAATATTGATTTCTGAGCCTCCATTTATTATCTGGCTACTCTTCCAGAAGCGTCTCCGCTCATTAGTTTTTGCACCTCATCAACAGTTACCAGGTTGGCGTCACCTTTGATGGTATGCTTCAAGCAAGAAGCTGCTACTGCAAAATTTAATGCATTCTGATCATCATCCGGGTAAGTCAAAAGACCATAGATTAAACCACCCATGAATGAATCACCACCACCTACTCTATCTACTATATCTGTAATCTGATATTGAGGAGATTCAAACATGTTTTTGCCATCATACATAACACCAGCCCAGGTATTATGTGAAGCTGAAATTGAACCTCTTAGTGTAGTGATAACTTTCTTAGCTTTCGGGAATTTCTCCATCATTTGCTTACAAACTGAAAGAAATGCCTGAGCCGTAACGTCATGTCCTTGTGTCGTAATATCAAGACCTTCCGGCTTAATTCCGAAATGCTTTTCAGCATCTTCTTCGTTTCCAAGAATGATATCGCAATGCGAAGTTAATTCTGTCATAATTGCTTCGCGATCTCCACCATACTTCCAAAGTTTGGCACGGTAGTTAAGATCAGTAGAGATTGTGATACCTTTTGCACTTGCCGCCTTTACAGCTTCAAGACAAGCATCAGCAGAACTCTGAGAAATGGCCGGAGTGATACCTGTCCAGTGAAACCAGCTACATCCTTCAAAAACCTTGTCCCAATCTACCATACCTGGTCCTATTTCGCTCATAGAAGAGTGTGCACGGTCATAAACTACTTTACTACCACGAGACACAGCACCTGTTTCAAGGAAGTAAATACCTAAACGATCGCCGCCAAAAACTACGTGATCTGTACCTACATTCCTTTTTCTCATTTCCATGAGGGCACACTCTCCAATATCGTTTTTAGGTAAACGAGTCACAAAATCTACCGGAACACCGTAATTTGCTAAGGATACCGCTACATTTGACTCTCCTCCGCCATAAACTACATCGAAGTTATTAGCCTGAGAAAATCTTAAAAAACCGGGAGGCGATAACCTCAACATGATCTCGCCAAAAGTGACTACTTTATTCATCCTAAATTGTTAAATAAGTGTTTAAAAATTAAAATATTCCTTTGTGTTATTATAACTAATGTCCTGAACTAACTTCCCTATCCAGGCAATATCGTTAGGTAATTCACCATTTTCGATGTCATTTCCTAGCAAATTGCATAAAATACGTCTGAAATACTCATGACGCGGGAAAGATAAGAAACTTCTTGAATCTGTGAGCATTCCGACGAAACGAGAAATAAGTCCAACATTGGACAATACGTCCATTTGGTCTTCCATTCCCTTCTTTTGATCATTAAACCACCAGCCTGAACCAAACTGAACTTTGCCAGCTGCAGAGCCATCGTTGAAGTTACCGATCATTGTACCGATCATGTAATTATCAGACGGATTAAGGTTATAAATAATGGTTTTGGCCAACTGATCATATTCATCGAGCCTACCTAAATATTTCGACATAGCCTCAGCCTGATTCCAGTCTCCTATGCTATCCCAACCGGTATCTGGCCCCAGTTCTCTAAGAGCTCTTTTGTTGTTATTTCTTAAAGCACCCACATGGAATTGTTGCACCCAACCCAGCTCTGAGTACATCACACCTAGAGCATGAAGAATAGCTGATTTGTATTCAAGGGCCTCTGCTGCAGTTAAACTCCCGCCAGAAAGTACTTTTTTAAGAATTTTATCAGCGTTTTCTTCTGTGAAGTCAGCAGCATAAATCTGTTCTAAACCATGGTCACAAATTCTGCAACCTTGTGCCTTAAAGAAGTCGGCTCTTTGTCTTAAAGCCTGCTTAATGCCGTCATAATCCTTTATCTCAAAACCTACTATTTCTCCCAGCTTTTGTACATAACCGGCAAACCCATCATTGTCTATTAAAATGAACTTGTCAGGCCTGAAGGCAGGATACATCTGTACACCATCGCCTCCCGTTTTATGATAAGCAATATGATGCTCAAGAGAATCTAATGGGTCATCAGTAGTACAAACTATTTGAGCATTAGCCATTTTCAAAAGGCCTTGTACAGAATACTCATTTGTTTGCAACTTTGCGGAAGCCTCTTCATAAATAGCTTTTGCTGAAGAACTGTTCAGAATGGTATTGATTCCAAAATACCTTTGTAACTCCAGGTGAGTCCAATGATAAAGTGGATTCCGCATGGTATATGGGACGGTTTCTGCCCATTTCTCAAACTTCTCATAATCTGAAGCACTACCCGTGCAGTACTTTTCATTCACTCCGTTGGTTCGCATAGCTCTCCATTTGTAGTGATCTCCGGCTAACCAGGCATGAGTTAAATTATCAAACTTAATATCATTTAGAATTTGGTCTGGCGGCAAATGATTATGGTAGTCAATGATCGGCATTTCCTTTGCATAATCATGATATAGTTTTTCGGCAGTTTTGGTCTGCAGTAAAAAGTTACTGTCTAAAAATTGTTTCATTTTAAGTGCGTCTAATAGAATAGGGTTTTGTGGTCAAAATTTTATCGGTAAACTTTTCATTCTGTTATTGAAGTACTGAATATACCCCACAAAAGGGCCCACTATATTAATAGGAAACATTATTGCTATCAGGTCCTGCCTTCTAAAGTGCAAAACAAATAAGCTATGCATCTGACACCTAAAATATATACTCAACAACTTCTGAACTTCTCAAATAAATCAAGTTTTGATTATAGACTTACTCCTCTTTTCCAAGGAATAAAGTCATCTTGCTGATTGATGGTGGCTTTACATTCTATTTCACCACTGGCTACCGCAATCACATAATCAAGAATTCTCTCGCCTACCTCTTGAATCGTCTCTTTTCCTTCAATAATACCACCGGTGTTGATGTCAATAATATCAGACATCTTATTGGCCAGTTTGGCATTACTTGATACTTTAATTACCGGAGCAATCGGGTTGCCTGTTGGGGTACCGAGTCCCGTGGTAAACAAGACTACATTTGCTCCGGAACCTATCATCGCGGTAGTGGACTCTACGTCATTTCCCGGCGTACATAATAGGTTTAAACCATTTTTTGTTACCATTTGAGGATAATCCAATACATCCACAATGGGAGAGGTTCCTCCCTTTTTGGCAGCACCGGCAGACTTTATTGCGTCTGTAATCAAGCCATCTTTGATATTCCCCGGAGAAGGGTTCATATCAAAACCAGAACCTGCATTCTCTGCACTTCTGGCATAAGCTCTCATCAGCTCAATAAACCTCATAGCGGTCTCTTCATCTACACATCTGTCACTCAGCTCCTGCTCTACACCACATAATTCAGGAAACTCCGAAAGAATTGTGGTACCGCCTAAGCTCACTAGAAGATCGCTGGTATAACCCAGCGATGGATTAGCCGAAATTCCCGAAAATCCATCTGAACCTCCACACTCCAAGCCTAACTTCAGTTTAGACAGCGGAGCCTCTTTTCTTTCATTTTTATTTGCCTCAATTAAGCCTACAAAAGTCTGCTTAATCGCTTCCTCAATTAGTTTCTCTTCCGTACCAATGGCCTGCTGCTCTAAAAAGATTACCGGCTTATTCGTTCCGTTTCTCTTATCGAGCTCTTCCTGAAGAATGCTGTATTGAGCATTTTGACATCCAAGACTCAGGACGGTTGCACCTGCCACATTTGGGTGAGCAATATACCCTGCCAACAAACCACAAAGCGACTGTGCATCTTGTCTTGTTCCGCCACATCCCATATCATGATTCAGGAACTTCACGCCATCTACATTGGCAAATATACGAGGTGATTGCGGATTTTTCGCAACCGATTGCATTGAATTTTCTAAAATAGAATCGGCGGATTTGCCAGCCTTATACTCATTAATCAAATTGCTAGCAAATGACTGATAATGATCATTCTTACCATAACCCAATTGAGTCACCAAAGCATTTTTCATGACCTCAAGATTACGATTCTCACAAAAGACCAATGGAAGAACTATCCAGTAATTTGCTGTACCCACTGAGCCATCACTTCTGTAATACCCTTTAAAAGTTCTGCTCGAAAATTTTGAAATGTCAGGTGGAGTCCAGGAAGTTTTTCTTTCTCCAAGCTTAAAAGGAGCAGCCGCATGTTTAACATTAAATGTGGAAATCATGCTGCCGGCTGGAATATCGTATTGTGCCTTTCCTACCAATACTCCATACATAAATATCTCCTCACCTTTCTTTAGATCTGACTCTGTAAATTTATGTTTTGAAGAAACATCTTCTTTCAGCGTAATGGTCAGGCCATTGTATTCAATCTCTTCTCCCTTTTTCAGGTCATCAAGAGCTACAATGATATTATCCTCCTGCTGTACTTTTAGCACACGTTGGTTCATGTAATTTCAGGTTCTTTTAAGAGTGTTTTTGACATTGTTGCCTTTACTCCATCTGCCTCGAAAGCTTCCAGAATGCCTGCAACAGTTGGTACAAAGCTATCCAGATTATTTAAATTTTCTCCCCAGAGCTCGCTGTTTTCGGCTATCTTTTTAACTTTCTCTTGAAAACTACTACTCTCTTGCCATATTTTTTGAAAAAAAGCAGCATTCGGGTCATTGATTGGGTATTCTTTTCCCGCATATGAGCCAAAAAACTGTCCATCCTTTGATTTTACCGGCTTGAGAAAATATAAGTGAGCAGCAAACCCAAAAAGCATTAACGCTGGCAGCTCTCTTTTAAACTTATAATAACTACTAATTAAGGGAAGACATCTCATAGCCATTTTGGAGCTGTAATTCATACAGATAGACAACCATTGATGCTCCAGAAACGGATTACTGAACCTATCCACCACTTTGAAAGCAAACGCCTTTTTTTCTTCTGCAGGAATATTCTGACCCATGGCAAAATTGATTTCTTCCATCATAAGCCCTTGCAGATAATTTAAGAATGCACCATCATTCATACTCTCTTTAACCAGGTTAAAGCTAAGTAAGTATGCCAACCCAGAGGAGAATGTATGGGAGGCATTAAGCAGCCTTAGCTTTATCTCTTTATACTTCTCTATATTCTCCTCTACAAAAGCTCCACTCTCAGGTGTACAAAAGGTCAACTTATCCTTTACACTTTCATTTCCTTCTATTGCCCATAGAGCATATGGCTCAGCAATAATACTATTAGCATCCTGATAATGCAGAGATTTATTAAACTGCTCTGCCTCTCTTCCTTTTAAAGCACCGGGCACTATCCTGTCTACTAAAGTATTGCAGAACACATTGGCTTCTTCTACCCAAATAATAAACTCCTGATCCATTTCATTTACTTCTGCCAATTCTCTGACAATAGCCTTTAATTTCCGGCCGTTTTCAGAAATGAGCTCAGTAGGCAAAATAACTAAGCCTTTAGTATCATCACCCAAAAAGAAATCAAATCTATGTTTCAGAATTGCCAATAATTTCCCTGGGAAAGACTCCGGGCATTCGCCATCTTTTAGAATCTCATAGGTAAAAGAGATGCCTACTTCGGTAGTATTTGATACCACTACTTCTAAATTATCACTTTCTGCTATTTCCAAGATAGATTGCCAATCATCTTTTGCCACAAGAACCCGACTTACGGAAGTGCAAATTTCTTTTTTATCAACCACCACTCCGTTCTCTATGCCTCTGACCCCTACCGTATAAAGACAATCCTGATCTACAAAACTGTCTACCGAACCTCTGTCTGTAGACTTTACCATGGCAATTCTTCCACAAAACTTGCCTTGTTTATTGGCCTGGTCAATGATAAGATCTGGCAATCCCCTCAATAGGACTCCTGTACCAAACTGAATAACCTTTTCAGGATAATCTAACACTTCTTTATTGAAACCGAGATCACCGTTATTTCTTACATATTGATTATTTAACGCATTCATTATTTTCACTTTTACCACTTAAAACCAAAAACTTTCTTGAAACTAAAATCATTTGCCTTTGCTTCTGTATTGTCAGCATGCCAGGCGTAATCGCCCCCTTCACGATGGCAGTTTTTATAATAAATTCTTTCGCCCCATTGTAACTGCCTATCACCAGATTGATATATTTTGGAATCTGCCATTTCTTTGCTAAAAGCACAGTTAATAAGGAACATTTGTGCTTCTCTATGGTATCTCCCCAACTTAAAACCCGGATCTCCTTTGAAATAACAATTAATCAGTACAGACTTATCTGATTCATTAGCAGAGCCATCATGCCAGATTGCCGCATTAAGGTTATGGCAAATAAAAACCGAATTTTCTATTAGAGCATTTCCTCTCGGACAATAGAGGTCTACATGACCTTCAATAATACAATCAGAGAAATAAAACATTCCCCCTTCTACATCCCAAGGGCTAACCGTGTCACCCCCGCCAGATCTTAAAACACAGTTTAAAAACTTCATTCGGGTGGCTCCTTCCATTGACCTGAAAGAAAATTGGTGACCATTTTGCCTGACTATCTTTTTGCCTTCCTGCTCCCCTTCTTCTCTAGGTAAATATTTTCTCCCATCACCGGCTTTTCCAGATTCGTTCAAACAATCAATGACCAGATCTTTTTCAGCTTCAAATCCATAAGAATTAATGATAGTTAAATGCTCAAAAACCAAATCAGATGCTTTTGCATTGATAGTGGCCGCACCAAAATCATCAGGGTGATCACATCGCCATATGTCTCTTGGCTGGCTGTAAGTAATTATGACCTCTTTGGCATTTTCTCCTTTAAGTATCAAATGATGTTTGGTACTATCTATAAAAAGTTTTTCATTGTAAGTACCCTTCTTTATGAAAATAGTCCTTGGTTTAAAAGATGGCTTAATATGATCAATGGCTGCCTGTATACTGCTAAAGTCTCCGGAGCCATCTTGTGCCACGGTGATTTTTTGAGCAAGGGCAGAGCCAATGAAAAAAAGACCTAAAAGACTTAGAAATATTTGCTTCATTGTTTTGATAAGATGTACTTCGCTAAATCTTTTGCCGCCTGAAAGTTCTGATACTCCATAGGTATCTTTCTTCCGTCCACGTATTCATTGTATAGCCACGGATCGCCAACCACCAGAACATTTCCATTCTTATATTTCACTTCAGCCATTATTACCTCTGAGTCCTTTGTAAGAATTTTACTTGCTGCTGAGTTCGTATTTAGGGTGACCAGCTCTTTAATGTACACCTTGCTGACATTCGGAAAAACAGTATTCCCTGACCCAACATTTACAGCACCCATAGAAAATTCTCGTCCTTGTACCATATTGATATCCTTGTAAGTAAAGGACAATCCAAAGACCTTAATTAGCTCATTGACATTGGGCAAATCACAATGGGCTGAGTCATTCGTCATGACCAGTAGTGTACCGCCATTTCCTACCCATTTTTTGATTGTCTTAATGTCCTTTTTATCAATAAAATTGGGAGCATCCGTTTCCTTTTTATCGTCAGGATCTACCAGAATGTAAACATTCAAATCTTGCAGATTGGCTTTGGTCGGTTTTTCTTTAATTGCCACGATTTCGGCTCCGTAATTTCTAAAGGTATCTCCCAACCATAAAAATCCTGAATGTTGAGTATCCTCCCAGGTATAATGAAACTGTTCTTTATTGCCATTCCAGTCTTTTCTAAATTCTTTATTGAAGTGATAGTCTAAACCTACTTTTTGACCGGCTCCCGGAAAACCTTCTTCAATTAATTCCATTTCAATAGCTGCAAAGATAAAGGGTCCCAAGCCTTTCAGATCATTCTTTCTAATGGGTTCACTTAAGTAATACTCATAGGTTCCATCGCGGTAAGGTTCTCCACCCAAGCCTCCTACACTGACGGTATTTTCAAGGCTAATCTGACCATTGTCCTCGATAGTTATAAACTCTTTTATGATTCCGTTGAAGCCTTTTATACCCGCTTCGCGGAAAGAAGTATCAAGGTAGCCCATTCTTACTCCTTTTAATAAAGCATAAGTAAACATACAAGACGAGGAGGCTTCCAGATAATTCCCTTCCTTCCCTGCTAAGGCAGTCATCTGATACCATACTCCACTTTTAGTATCCTGGTATCTTACTAAGGCCGGGGCTAGTTTTTGTAAATAAGAAATTAGCTGAGAATGTCCGGGATGTTCTTCGGGCAAATAATCTAAAACCTCTACCAAAGCCATGGCATACCATCCGATAGCTCTGCCCCAAAAATGCTCCGATAGCCCCGTTTGCTTATCGGCCCATTTTTGTTCACGGCTTTCATCATAGCCATGATATATAAGGCCCGTTTTTGAGTCAACAGCATATTTATCTATCAAACTAAACTGTCGCACTATATGATCAAAATGCTCAGGATGATTAAACATTTTACTATACTCAGCGGAGAAAGGTTCTGCCATAAAGAGACCATCAAGCCACATTTGAAAAGGATATCTTTTTTTATGCCAATATCCACCTTCTTTGGTAAGTGGCTGCTCTTCTAACTGCTGCCATAGAAGATCAGCCGCCTTCCTGTACTTTTCTTTGTCTGGTAACGACTGCTGATAAAGCATTAACAAGGCACGTCCGGTAGCAATGTTGTCCAGATTGTAATCCTCAATATCGTATGTTCTGATGTCTCCATCTTTACTGACGTATCTGTCCAGGTCGTTTTGGATGTAATTAAAATATTTAGGATCGGCTGTCTTCCGCCATACTTTCTCCAAAGCTTTAAGCATAAGTCCCTGCTCATAATCCCATCTGGCAGTAATTTTTGGCTTAACCACTATGGAGTCTTGATGGTTTTGCATGAAAGACAAAGCCATCCTTTCTGACCAGCTGTTTTGTGCAAAACCTAAAGCACTGCTCAATAAAATACAGAAAACAAAAAATGCTCTTTTAATCATGATTTTATTTAGTTAAAAAATCTTCTCTTAATGGGTTAAAAACATCGACGAGAACTCCCTCCTCAATACATACGGCTCCATGCGGAATGCCTGAAGGTATAAAATATACATCCCCTCCTTTAAGTCTGCGAGTTTCGTCGCCTATGGTAATATCGAAAACTCCACTTCCTACATAACTGGCCTGTGTGTGAGAATGAGAATGAACCGCTCCAATGCCATCCTTCTCAAAGGCCACTTTGACAATCATCATCTTTTCATCATAGGCCATGACTTTTCTTTTTATACCTGATCCCAGGTCTTCCCAGTCAAGATCGTCATCTTTTACCAGTACTTTTACTTCGTCTAACATTCGGTTTATATTATTTTAATTCTTGGGTTAAAAAATCAACAATCAGAATACAAGTGGCTTCAAACCATTTGTCTATCAAGGGAAACACATGCGGTGCCTCCGGAAAAGTGTACACTTCCGAGTGAATATTATGTTCGTTTAAAATCTTTCTAAAATCTTCCCGGCCAGCATGCATCCTTTCTACCGAGCTATTAATAAACAAGAAAGGGGGTGCATCTGCAGAAACATGGTTAAGAGCTCCGGCTTCCTGCCATAACTCCGGGTTTTCCTCTTTTGAATAACCAAAATAATAGGTGGCAGCTGAGGTTCTCCTACTATCATCCCCTTCACCGGAATCCGGATGAAGGAATGCCAGTATTCCATCAATATCCACAACGGCCTGAACAGAGGTATTCTCAGAACTTTTTTGTTCAATATTTTGATAGCTTGGATGATCAATAGTTGCCCCTATGAATGCGGCCATTTGCCCACCGGCAGAATAACCGATAAGTGCCAATTTGTTAGGATTTAGACCAAATGAAGAAGCATTTTCTTTCACCCATTGAATAAAGTACTTCACATCTAATATAGCGGCAGGAAATAAAGCATGTGTTGAAAGTCGGTATTGCGGAGTAAATACCACAAAACCCTGTGTAGCTAACTCAATGGCCATTTGATGATGCTGTGATCTGTCTCCAGATCGCCAACCGCCACCATGAATAAGAATTATACCCGGAAGCTGATTAGTCGACCTGGTTTTCGGCTCAAAAAAGTCAAGTTCCAGATTGATTCCGTTTAACTTTGAGTAGAGAATATTGTATGAGCTTTTTACTAATTTAACTTTTGCTGAAATTCCAAGATTAACTTCCGGAAATCTCTCTTGGGCCGAAAGTAAAGCAGAATGGTTAGAAAATGACACATCTACTTCTCTTGTTATACCTTTCAAACTTTGGTTAAAAGCCAAGATAGGGAATAGAAAAAAGATGAATGATTTATACTTTCTCATGGCAAAATTGATTTAGGCCAATCTCCCAAATATGCATAACCGGCTCTTCTTTCTCTTTCAATTTCATTCAATTTAGCATGAGGCACCCTATCTCTGCCCATAAATATGGGCTTGTTTGTTTCTAAATCATAAAATCTGGCCCAAAGGAAATGACCTGGCTTATCAACCACTACGTTATCTGGTCCGTCTGAAGCTTCAATTCGCAGAACATCCACATCTGGCAGAGCGACACTCGCCAGCCATTCTTTGCCGGCTTTTATAGAATTTTCGACTGCCAAACCAGGATTCTCTAGACTTTCTAAAAATTTGATAATCCCTACAGATTCCTTTCCACTTAAAGACATGGGCTCAAAAGCTCGTGCAGCCGCAGGTAGTAATGTTTCAGAGTCATGCTGGGCACACCAGGCGGTTAGTTTTCCTTGCTGCACATATTGGGTCTTGAGAATACAGTCAATTCCTCGTTCTAAACTTATGCTCGCCCTTAATTTGATATTTTTGTCCACGTCTTCATACAATGAATGATTTTCTGCAAGCCCCTTTACTATCCAAAGCACAGAAATCATGGCTTCATCATTAAAAGTTATATGCTTATGATAACCATTTAGATCAGGAAACTTTTGCGGCCAGCCACCCGCTGAATTTTGAGCAGATAGGAGATACTCAATTCCCTTTTCTGCACTTTTTAAATATGCCAGATTCTTTGTTTTCTGATAAGCTTTTAACAAATAGTCTATTTCAAAAGTAGTAGAGCCATCATCAATGGTGGCATCTCGTTTTTCTTTATCAGAAATCAGCTTCTTCTTGAATTTTTCGTCTATAGGTAAGCGGTAATCTGTCGGGTCGCCATTGTACTGAGCCCATCCACCATTTCGTCTCTGATACAACAATATTTTCTCGGCTGTTTGATCCAACGAATAATTTGAATTCTGCTGAGCAAAAATGTCTTGATTATTCCAAGGAAAAATCAAAAACAGAAAGAGTATCAAAAGCCACGAATATGTTTTCTGCACTAACTTCATTATTCAACAGGTGTTCATTGACAGACCTTTAGCTTAATCTGCTACCTCAAAGGAAAATAATATTTAGAAAAGAAATCGTGAATAGCCAGAATAAATCTATGGCATCGTTCCCGATAACGATTGCGTAAATAAAGTCCACGTTTTTGTTGGTTAAGTACAATTTCGGGACTTAAAATTGCAACTCCCAAATGGCCCTTTTCAACCATTAATAATCTAAATTCTTAACTATTTAACCTGTTTAAACGATCAAAAATGAAATTAAACTTCTACCTAAATTTCAATCAAAAATGGGAGTATCTGATACTCCTGTTTTTAACAACAATCAGCTTTGCGAGTCTGGCACAAAATTCCATCCCGGTAAGTGGAACGGTGCTTGAAGAAGGAACAAACACACCTTTGCCTGGAGTAAACGTACTTGAGAAAGGTACTAACAACGGAACAGCTACCAGTACAGATGGAAAATTCCGTTTAACTGTATCTAATCCCCAGGCTACTTTGGTTTTCAGCTTTATTGGTTTCGAGTCAAAGGAAGTTGCCGTTGGCAACAAGACCTCATTTGATATCCAACTTACAAATGACGATCAGGCTTTAGAGGAAGTTGTTGTGGTTGGTTACGCCCAATTAAAAAAGTCTGACCTCACTGGTGCAGTGGGGAGTATTGACAATAAGTCAATCACAGAAAGAAACTTCACCAATCCGCTGGAAGCCGTGCAGGGAAATATAGCGGGTGTACAGATATCTTCTTCTACCGGAAGACTGGGAGATGGATTTGACATCACCATCAGAGGTAACAATTCATTGAACGATGACTCAAACCCACTTTACGTAGTAGATGGAGTGCCTACCGACAACATAGATTTCCTAAATCCACAGGACATTGCAAGAATTGACGTTCTGAAAGATGCCTCCTCTACCGCAATCTACGGTTCCAGAGGATCCAATGGTGTGGTGTTGGTTACTACCAAAAGTGGAGCTACCACAAAAGGTGGAATCAATGTAACACTTGACACCTATTATGGGGTCAAAAAAGTGGCCAGATTACCACAAATGATGGACGCTCAGAAATGGTGGTATTATCATCAGTCTGCTTATTTGGCTACAACTAACCTGCAAGATCCTATGGCCATCACTCCGGAGCAATTACAATCTAAAGTGGTGGGAACGGCCAATCCTTTGCTGCAGCAAAGAGCGGCTACCAATGAATGGTTTGACTGGTATGATTTAGTTCTTCAGGACGGTTTTCAGCAAAACACGTATTTGAATTTCTCGGGCAGAGGCGATAGCGGCCTTGGCTACAATATAGGTTTGGGAGTTCAGAATGAAACCGGCAATGTGCAAAGAGAATCTTTGGACAAATACAGTTTGAAGATTGGACTTAATCACAGATTAAACAACAAAGTATCCTATGGCTTAAACACCACCTTTTCATTAAAGAATGATCAGTTAGGTAGCGATGTAGCTATGAGAGAGGCATTTAGACTTAACCCATTTTTATCTCCATATGATACTGACGGCGTAACGCTTTACCCGCAACCAGGTAAACTTAGAGATGAGAACGGCGATTATTTAATTAACAAGACCAGTACATATAATCCACTGCTTGAGATTGCCAATTCACAGGATGAAATAAGTAGAATAACAGGCCTGGGGAGTGCATACATTCAGTACAAACCGATCAATTGGCTTTCGTTCAAATCTACCTTTTCTCCTAGTTTTAATACCCAAAGAAGAGGAAAAGCATGGGGAGCTCAGACCAACAGAGGTATATCCAATAACAACCTGCCTTCTTCTGAACTCAGAAACGCAGAGAATATAAGCTATACCTGGGATAACCAATTTAACATTGAGAAAAACCTAAATGGAGATCATAAGTTTAATTTCCTCGGCTTACAAAGTTTATACTATACGCAATCTGAAGGCTCAACATTGAGCTCCAGAAACCAGCCTTTTGCTACAGAGTATTACAATCTTGGCTCCGGGGATCAGTCTACCTACAATATCAGCTCCTATTTTGTTAAACAAACACTTGCTTCTTTTGCTGCCAGGTTAAATTACACGTTTAAAGGAAAATACTTGTTAACCATTTCAAACAGGTGGGACGGCTCTTCGCTACTTTCAAAAGCAAACAGATGGGATAATTTTCCTTCTGCGGCCATCGCCTGGAATCTTTCGCAGGAATCCTTTATTGCAAACATCCCGGCCATTTCGTTCTTAAAACTTAGAGCTAGTTATGGTTTTACCGGGAATAATATCATCAGCCCATATTCTACAACCAACGTGCTGGATCAGCAAACGTACTATGATTTCTTAGGAGCTACGGCCAATGGCTGGATGGCCAGTTCTTTGGCAAACAATGCCCTAGGGTGGGAGAAAACCAGAGAGGGTAACTTTGGTATTGATTTTGGCTTATTCAAAGAGAGAATTACGGGTAGTATTGATCTGTATGACAGGCTTTCTGATGATCTTTTATTGGAGCAGAATCTTCCTGTCGAATCAGGGTTTGGCTCTATTAGTGCCAACATTGGCTCAGTAAGTAATAAAGGAGTGGAGGTAGCCTTGACAACCCGTAACATCCAAAGCCGAGATTTTACATGGAATACCAGCTTCACATTCACTAAAAACCGCAATAGAATTGTCTCAATTTACGGTCAGGATGAAGTAGATGACGTAGGAAATGGATGGTTTATTGGAGAGTCAATCAATGCACATTACAATTACAAGTTTGATGGTATCTGGCAGGCCAATGAAAGAGAACTGGCCGAATCATACGGACAATTGGAGGGACAGGCAAAAGTGGTTGACCAAAACAATGATGGAAAAATCTCACCTGATGACGACCGGATAATTCTAGGAACGGCAGATCCAAAATGGACCGGAAGTGTTTTCTCTTCAATGAGCTATAAAAACTTTGACTTCTCATTCTCATTACTCTCTAGTGTAGGCTCATACGTATTCAGTCCATTTCATCAGAACTTCACAGACACACGTGACCGCGGGCGTCAAAAGTTAGATATTGACTGGTACATTCCCGAAAACGGAGCCGGTGTTCCCGCACAGTTTTCTAACGAATATCCTCAAGCCAGAAATATGGGTACTTTTTGGAGAAATAGCGGTGTAGGATACTACAGAGATGCCACATTTACTAAAATTAAGAACATCACACTCGGTTACAATTTACAAGATACTGCAACCAAAAAACTTGGCATAAACGGCTTGAGAATTTATGCCAATGTTCTGAATCCTTTTGTATTTACAGAATACGATGGATATGATCCGGAGTGGGCAGATGCGAGTTTCAATATCGGTAGAACTGCCTCCATTACGTACCAATTAGGTCTAAGTGTGAAATTTTAAAAATTGTAGAAATGAATATTCATAAAATAAAATATATACTCGTCTTAAGCATTCTGGGCTTTTCTCTGACATCCTGTGAAAAGTTTCTGGAAGAAGAAAATAAATCAAATGTAACGGCCGAGAGTTATTATACTACTGCTGATGGTTTTGAAGCCCTCATCAATGCCAATTACTCACAGTTAAGAGCCATATATGGCGATGAACCCTACCTTTTTACAGCCGGTACTGACATGTATGCTGAGGGCCGTTCTCCAGAACCACTGGGACTAAGCCAATACAGAGATCTTGGCCCATCATCAGAAGGGGTAGATCATATTTACAATACTGCCTACCGAGCTATTCAGCTGGCAAACCAAGGTCTTTATTACGCTGACTTAGTGGAAAATTCAAGCACGGTTTCAGAAAGAGTAGCTGAATTAAAATATCTGAGAGCCAATGCCTATTTTCTTTTGGTTCAAACTTATGGGGGAGTTGCTTTGATAAAAGATTATATCAATGAGCCTGTTCTTGAGTTTGACAGAAATTCTGCGGAAGAAGTCTACAGTTTCATTATTGCTGAATTAGAATCTGCTCAAAGTGCCTTATCATCAGGCACATTTAACGGACGCGTAAATAAAAGAGCTGCTCAAAATCTATTGGGGAAAGTGTATCTAACCCGTGGATATGAATCTTACGGGCAGCCCGATGACTTCAGTAAAGCGGCAACCCTCTTTGATCAGGTTATTGCAGGGCAGGGATTAAACATTTCATTCTCTGACCTTTGGGACCCGGCCAATCAAAACAATGAGGAAATCATTTTCTCTGTACAATATGCCTCCTCCTCTGTTAGTGCAGATCCATTTGATCTAGGCAACAGACAAGCCAGTTTCTTTGGGCCATATTTAGGAGGTTCAGAAATTGCCGGCAATGCACCATACAGAACTTATAATCTGTTACCTACCGATTATGCTTTGAGTCTTTTTACAAAAGAAGACCAAAGATGGGACGGCACGTTTATGCACACGGTTTACGATCGTTACTTTGACTTTTACGATGTAGATGATAAAAGTGGTCTGGGTATCTTCCATTATTATGCTCCGGCCTGGATTAGCAATGAGGACTCTATCGCCTTTGTGACAAAATACCCAGATGCAACTTACCACCCGTATGGGTCCTATAGTTCACAAACAGTTAGTAGCGATTACCAGACTATACCAGTTAGAAAGTTTGATGCTCCTACTGCACCTTTCGGTGCAAGAACCAGTACTAGAGACATAGTCTTGGCTCGTTTAGGTGACACCTATTTGTTAGCGGCAGAGGCTCATCTTCAGGCGGGAAACCCTTCTGTAGGCCTGGAGAGATTAAATGAAGTAAGAAGAAGAGCAGGTGTATCTCCGGCTTCTCAAACTGAATTTTCCATAGAGTACATTCTCGATGAAAGAGGACGTGAGCTTTTAGGAGAATACCACAGATGGTTTGATCTGAAGCGTACCGGAACCCTCGTTGACAGAACTTCAAAATACCATAGGTTAGTAAACGAAAGCGATTTCCAGGGAGCCAATGGCGAACTAAAAATCTTAAGACCAATACCTCAATCTGCACTAGACTTAAACCAAAACCGCAATTTCCCGCAAAATCCTGCTTATCAATAAGGTTGAATTAAAATAAAGATGGCTTAAAGGGTACAGCTTCTGGCTGTGCCCTTTTTATTTATGAACCTGCATTCAGGATACTAATTTCAGCCATTCTACCCCCTTTGCTTTTTAGCCAAGTTTTAAACTTTCAAAACTGTTTATTGCTAGCTTCCTATTGGTATCCCAGCTGTAATTTCCCATCTGCCCATCATTTTTAATTACCCTATGACAAGGAATGAAATAAGCCACCGGATTTTTACCAATAGCTGTACCCACAGCTCTTACCGCTTTCGTATTTTCAATGCTTTTGGCAACGTCCTTATAGGCTACCAAATTAGCTGAAGGAATATGAAGCAATGCCTTCCATACTTGTATTTGAAAAGGCGTTCCGGCCAAGTCTAAATGAATAGGTTCTGAGGGAATCTGCCAGGTTTCAAAGTAAACTCTAACCTTTTCTCCATTAGGCAATAGTCCTTCATAAAAAGAGGCTCTTTCATATTCTTCTTTTAACGAAAGAATTGTGGATTCGTCAAATGAAAAACAGCAAATACCTATCTCTGTTTCTGCTATGTAAGCTGTTCCAAACGGAGTAAGAATTGAACTTATAGCAATACTCAAGTTTTCACCTCTCTTTTGAAATTGTCCGGGCGTACAAGCCTCAATTTTTACAAATAGATCATGTAGACGGCTATTACCCGAGAGTCCTAAATCATACGATGTAGCCAAGGTAGACTTCCCCTTTCTTAAAGACTCTTTGGCCTGTTCCAATGTTAAATATTGGATATAATCTTTTGGGCTAATACCCGCCCATTTTTTAAAGATACGTTGAAAATGAAATTTACTCACGTTCACATGGTTTGCGATTTCATCTAACGAAGGCTGCCTCAAATAATGCTCCTTTAAAAATGTAATGGCTTGGGCAATTAGCTCAAAATGGTAGTGATCTTCCATAGAGCAAACATCATGGTTTCACTGTCAGATTTCAATCTGATTCTTGCTTTTCTTTAAATCTCGATTTTGATAGTGGAGTTTAGCTTTCACTCAAGACACCTTTTCATTCAGAATAGAAATAATCTTATCATCATCCGAAAACCAAGGCAATAAATTTGCAAACCGCTATCTTCGCCGATATGTGGATGTATCTGGGCCTATTGGCCGCATTATTTTTAGGGCTGCATAACTTATGTAAAAAACATGCTGTACAGGGCAATGAAGTTTTCCCCGTCCTATTAGGCACTGTCAGCTCAGGTTTTTTGGTTTTACTCCCATTCTTTTTCGGTTCAGTTTTTTATCCTGAAAAATTAAAGATTCTGGGCTTTTTCATTGAAAGTATACCCATTCAAAAACACGGCTTTATAGCCATTAAGTCATTGATTATGGCCTCTTCGTGGCTTTTGGCTTATCAGGCCTTAAAACATTTGCCTATTACCATTGTAACCCCTATCAGGTCTGCCGGGCCGTTTTTTACCTTTATTGGTGCTCTTCTGATTTATCAGGAAAAGCCCAATCCCTGGCAGTGGGTTGGTTTCTTTCTCATTATTTTTTCAGTGTTTCTATATTCTCAAATAGGTAAAAAAGAAGGTATTCATTTTAAAAGTAATAAGTGGATTTATGCCATTATTGGAGCTACCTTTCTTGGGGCTTCCAGCGGTTTATATGACAAGTTCTTAATTCAAAGTCAGGAGCTAAATCCTCAAACCTTACAATTTTGGTTTTGCTGGTATACTATTCTAATACTTCTCCTTATTCTGAGCTTCACTTGGTTTCCTTCTGCAGAAAAAAGAAAAGCTTTTAACTGGAGGTGGAGTATTCCTGCCGTAGGTATTTTGCTTCAAACATCAGACTATTTTTATTTTAAAGCTTTACAAGATCCGGAGGCACTGATTATGCTCCTTTCAGCCATAAAGCGAAGTCAGATTTTGATAGCAGTCGTACTGGGAGGCTTTATTTTCAAAGAGAAAAATAAACGCAAAAAACTAATTCCGCTCGCTGGTATTATGATCGGTGTGGCTCTGATTTTGTTTTTCAAATAACTCAGAATGGTTCGTCAATTCCTATCAGAGAGCATGTATCTTGACTTTATCGCTATCACACAATAAAAGAATAAGTGGTTAATTATTGTATAAAATTCCCACTAGATGATCTAAGGAATGATTATTTAGGTATATAGAGTATCGATTAACCAATATTTTAACACATGCCTGATTCTAACTTAGCTTCATTTGAAGAACCTTTAAAGCTTATTCTTGATAAAATAAACAAATGGGGAGAAACCGCTATTACCATGCTTCCTAACTTCCTGGTAGCTATTTTGGTTATGTTTGCCTTTGTTTTGATAGCAAAGCTGGTCAAAAAGCTGGTCACAAAACTTCTCCTTAAAACCACCAATAATCAGGCCCTTCAGAATCTAGTCATTAGAATAGTCTATTTCTCTGTCATACTCATTGGTATGTTTGTGGCTCTCGGTATTCTGGAGCTCGATAAAACTGTCACGTCCCTTCTTGCCGGTGTAGGTGTTATTGGTCTTGCCTTAGGTTTTGCTTTTCAAGACATTGCCTCCAATTTCATCTCAGGTGTAATACTTGCGGTCAGAAGCCCCATTGAAATTGGAGACATCATTGAAGTGTCAGATTATATGGGAACTGTAACTGATACCAATCTGAGAGTTACCACCATCAAAACTTTTCAGGGACAGGAGGTTTTCATACCAAATTCAAATATTCTGCAAGACGCTATCGTCAATTATACTACCTATGGCAAAAGAAGAATTGATCTGGCCGTGGGTGTCTCCTATGGCGAAGACCTGAGAAGAGTGAAACGTATTGTTTTGGATACTATTGATAAAATGGAAAATGTAGTGGACCGTGAAAACACTATTTTCGCTTACGAAGGATTTGGTGCCAGCTCCATCGATTTTCAAATAAAATTTTGGATCGAGTACCCAAATCATCCAAGTTATCTGGAAATGAGAAGTGAAGCCATTATGTCTATCAAAGAAGCCTTTGACCAAGCAGACATCATGATTCCATTCCCAATTCGTACATTGGACTTCGGTATCAAGGGCGGCGAAAAGTTATCGGAGATGAAGGTACATTTGGCCGAAATAGCGAAGCACTCAGAAAACGATAATTAATTTTTATAACACAATTCTTAGTGCCGGGCATTTTCTCAATGCCCGGCCTTATTCTTCTTAAAACTTACTTTTTAATTCCACTAAACTTTTCGACATTATTGATGTCTGTACCACCCATGTGCAGATTATAACTTAGCTTTTTTGAAGAAATCACATAGGAGCCATGGCTTTGAAAAGTACTCTGCGGAAATTGAAGAAAAATAACTTTTTCATTACCTAAATCAGTCTCTTTTAAATTGACATTAAAAGAAGCCGAAAGATTGCCGGAGGTAGAGTGTATTCGAACTTCTTTGGGCGAAATCTCTTCTACAGTTATTGAATAGTCAGCCACAGATTCTTTGTATTCATAAAGCCCTATGTATGTTCCTGAAACTTGCTGAGCCAAAGTTAAACCCTGTTTTTTCTGACAATTAGAAAGACCAATCACAAAAAGTATAATAGAAAGCAATTTTATAGATCTGTTCAAAGTAATGTGGTTTTGATTGACAATATAAAGATGGACGAAGGTAAATAAAAGACAAAATAGCCCCTAGATAACAGATAGAAGATTGATGAAACCAATGACTGTTAACTTGCTATTCGGAGATGCTTAAAGAATATTTAGGCATAAATTTCTAACTATTGTTTTTCCATCAATTTTACTTGCTTCTCCATGAGCTCGTGTATTTTAGACAATAGCTCAATATTTTTAGGTGTAGGCACGGTAGCATCTTTAGGATCATCGGCTTTTTTACGAAGTGAATGCATGAGTTTAACAATCATAAAAACTGTGAAGGCAATAATAAGGAAGTCTATACCTGACTCCAATAACTTACCATAACCTATAGCCACTTCGGCTTGAATTACTTCTTCTCCTTTGCTGATGGCCTCTCTGAGTACTACTTTTCGATTTTCCATTTTTACGCCATCTGTCATCATGCTTAAAGGCGGCATGAGAACTTCCTTTACCAGACTATCTACCACCTTATTAAAGGCTGCACCAATAATAACCCCTATGGCGATTTCCATCATATTGCCCTTTACGGCAAACTCCTTAAACTCTTTAAAAAATTTCATAGACTTTGTTTTCTTTTAATATTCGGTGAAACCTATTGATGGGATTTAAAACTTTTTGCATATTAGTTTTTTAAACTCCCCTATGAAAACTTCAAGTAATCGTCGCCAATTTCTCAAGTCTTTTTCTGCTGCTGCAGGCTTTCTCATTGTTCCAAGACATATTCTGGGCAAAGGCTTTCTAGCTCCCAGTGATAAAATAAACTTAGGTTTTATTGGTTGTGGCAAACAGGCCGTTGGCCTGCAAAACCGTTTCTTTGAAACCGGACAAGTCAATATACTGGCTGCGGCAGACCCACACCGATTAAAATTAGATCGCATGGTCTCAAAACTCATGACGCTTTCTGAAAAGGCGAAATTGAGTACTGATTACCGTTCTTATGAAGATTTCAGAGAGCTTTTGCAAGACAAGTCGATAGATGCAGTTATTATAGCCACGCCTGATCATCAACATGCAGTACATACCGTTTTCTCTGCAGAAGCCGGCAAAGACGTTTATTGTGAAAAGCCTTTATCTCTTACTGTAAAAGAAGGAAAAGCTATGGTCACTGCCATCAGAAAGAATAATCGTGTATTGCAAACGGGCAGTATGCAGCGTTCATGGGAGGAGTTTAGGAGAACAGCCGAGCTCATCAGAAATGGTTATCTGGGAGAAATCAAGGAGATTCTGGTCAACGTAGGAAACCCACCGCGGGACATTGATTTTGAGGGGCAACCTATCCCTGAGCATTTAAACTGGAAACTATGGCTGGGTCCTAATGCTGATGCTCCATATAATGAACTACTGGCACCAACTATCGAAAATGAATTTTGGGCTAAATGGAGAGAGTACAAACCCTTTGGAGGTGGCTATATTACAGACTGGGGAGCCCATATGTTTGATATCGTTCAGTGGTCGCTGGGCATGGATAACTCCGGGCCCGTGAAAGTCTCAGCTCCCAAAGCGGCACTAATGTCTGGTGAGATTCGGGGCTTGACTTATACTTACGCCAATGGCATTGAAGTTAAACATCAGAATTTTGGTAAAAACAATGCCATACGCTTTATTGGATCAGAAGGAACATTGGACGTACGCCGAAAAAATCTGGAAGAGCCCGATTTCTTAAAAGGTGTGAAATTGAAAACCTCAGACATCCACTTAATGAAACCCGAGAATCATTACGTTGATTTCTTAAACAGCATGCGTACTCGTCAAAAGCCGATATGCGATGTAGAAATAGGACATAGAACAGCCAGCATGTGCAATATTGGAAACATTGCTTATGAACTGGGTGATACATTGGATTGGAATCCGGCGAAAGAACAATTCAAAAATAATAAAGCAGCCAATGCCCTTCTGGGCAGAGAACTTCACGGAGAATTCAAAATATCTATTTAGTGATGGGTTTAAACCATTAACGGTTTAGGCCGGAATCTAATTACAAAGCTTTGCCAATGCTATAAACCTTCACTTAAATAAGTCGAATGTCATAAGAGAATTTATCCCAAACAGATATTCACCACAAACACCTTTGTCGTAATTGAGAATATTACCTGTATAAGCCAAACCCCAGCCACAAAAAAAGGAAGGCAAAGCCCTCCTAATTTCATAAACCTTTAACCAAACTATATTTATTTCTTCTTCCATTTCACTGAGGTCTTTGCAGCCCCTGAAAGGAATTCACTTTTTACATCGACTCCTGTTTCATTTGTGTCCAGAAACTCTATACCTTTTGAACGGTTGCCATTAACCTCTACCAACACTTTTTTGCCCGGCAGATAATCTAAATGTTCAATTCGAAGGTTCTCCACATTATTGACTTGAATCAGTTTATCCTTAGTGGTACTGAAAATATTCACATTGGTGAGTGATATATTTTTTGCCTCGGTCAGGGTGATTCCATTTTTACTGTAAATCGTCGCATCTTTGATACTAATATTCTCAATCCTCGACTCCGGTATTCCACGCATCATGATGGCGGTTTGTGCCCCACGACAGTAGATACGTTCCATTACAAAGTCTTTAAATACAGGCGTGCCTTCATTAAAAGGTTCAGCTTCCATTGAAGGTTGTCCTTTCGTAGCATCTCCATCTAAAGGAACAGGATCCTGATACGCATAGTACATATTAAACCGAATGGCCTCCGCCGGGATATTATTCATGTTAATATCGGAGATATAAATATCCTTAACCACGCCTCCACGGCCACGAGTAGTTTTAAATCTCAATCCAATATCGGTACCCAGAAAATTGCAATTGTTTACAAACAGATTGTTAACCCCTCCAGACATTTCAGACCCAATAACGAAACCGCCGTGGCCATGAAATACAGTAGTATTTTTCACAATGAAATTACGGGTAGCTACCCCTCTTTCTCTTCCGGGTTTATCGCGGCCAGATTTAATTGTAATGGCATCGTCACCTGTATCGAAAGTACAGCCATCAAGGATACCATTTGTACAAGATTCTATGTCAATGGCGTCGTTGTTTTGACCATACCAAGGATTCTTCACATTCACATTTCTTATAGTAATGTGCTTGCAAAGCAATGGATGTAAGGTCCAGGCAGGTGAATTCAAAAAAGTTACGTCTTCCAGCAAAACATTTCGACAATTCGTCAGACTTACCATATTAGGTCTTAGGAAATCACGAATTGCCTCGTAATCTTCTTTGGATTTGCCCGCAGTAATATTGTTTGTCCACTCTTTGTTTTCATTCCCAAATTTGGAGATTTCAGAAGGATACCATGCCGTACCTGCTTCATCAACTACCCCACCGCTTTTTACCAAGGCCTTCCATTGAGCCTCCGTTAGTTTCGACTTTTTAACCTGTTTCCAAACCTGCCCGGCCCCATCCATGATGCCCTTGCCCGTGATGGCAATATTGACCAGATTTACTCCCCAAAGCGGAGCATGGCAGCGATAAGCCGGTTGCCCTTCCCAGGTAGTTAACACTACAGGGTAATCTTCTCTGTTATCAGAAAACTGAATAAAAGCCCCGTCTTGCAGATGCAGGTTTACATTACTTTTTAAGTCAATTGGCCCACTTAACCAAAAGCCTTTGGGCACCAGCACCACACCACCACCTGTGGAAGAGGCTATGGAAATGGCTTGATTAATGGCCGTATGACACAAGATTTTGCCACCACTAACTGCACCATATTTTCGAATATCAAAGGTGTCTTTTTTAAAAGCTACCTCATTAATCGTGGGCAGCTCATACTCATATTTAGTAGGGTATACAGACTTCTTCAAATAATGACGTAGCGGATTTTTAAGCTCCATTAGTTCCTCAGCCGCCAGCTTTGCCATTACTCTGGCTCCATAGGGAGTGAAATGTGTATTGTCTGTCAATCCCTCCGGAAACTTAGCATAAACATCCGGCATCACATGCATAAACAGGTCTTTGGAATCTTCAACACCCAATTCTTCTAAGACATTCAGGCTCTTCTTATGCATGTCAATCAATGGCAAACTAAGTTCGGTTGCAATTTGCCTCACCACATTTGGGTAATCAGCATGCTGATCAATAAAATTGCCTTCTTCGTTAAACTTTCGTCTGTTTACCGGAGTGCAAAGAATAGGGAATGCTCCCTTCGCTTGCACTTCCGAAACGTACCTTTTAAGATTGGCTCTATAATCTGTTTGAGCAGGTGCATATCTGGCCGGATCATTCTCCTTTTGATCGTTATGTCCAAACTGAATTATGACATAGTCCTCAGGTTGCAATTGTTTTTCTACGACAGCCCAATGACCCAGGTCACGAAAAGACTTGGTACTTCGACCATTTTTAGCATGATTCTGAATTTCAACAGATTGGGTAAACAGCTCTTGAAATACCTGCCCCCATCCTGTTTCAGGGGCATCGTAAGTGTTTTTATTGGCCATTGTACTATCACCAATCATAAACACTCGAACCGCCCTCTCTGCAGGCCTGAATGCTGTTATAAACAGGATTGTGACTAGCCCCAGAAGTATTTTATTAAACATTAAATATGAATTATGATTCTACCTCAAATGATTCAGATTAACATGATCCATGTCTGTGAAATCTTTGTTCTCTCCGGCCATAGCCCATATAAAAGAATAATTGGCCGTACCACTACCCGCATGAATAGACCAAGGTGGCGAAATAATGGCTTCTCCATCTTGCACCCAAAGATGTCTGGTTTCCTGTGGCTGCCCCATAAAATGCATCACGCCCTGATTCTCAGGCACATCAAAATAACAGTAGATTTCGCTACGTCTATCGTGTGTATGAGGCGGCATGGTATTCCAGGTGCTACCCGAAGACAATACAGTCAGACCCATCACTAGCTGACAGCTCATTATACCATCGTTATGAATGTATTTATAAATAGTACGCTGGTTTGAGGTTTCAGGAGATCCCAAGGTAACCGGGAGGGCCTGTTCTTTAGTGTATAGCGTAGTAGGATACTTGGTATGAGCAGGTGCAGAAAGCAAAAAGAATTTAGCAGGAGTGCCAGCTTCAGCCGAACTAAAACTAATGTCTTTTACGCCCTTGCCCAGAAACAGGCAACTTAGTTTTTCCAGGTCATAAACGGTGCCGTCGGCTTTTATACTTCCGTTGCCACCTACATTGATTATTCCAAGTTCACGTCTTTCTAAAAAGTACTCACTTTTAAGATCGTCAGGTAGCGGCAAAGCTAACTCTCCTTTTACTGGTGTAGCCCCGCCAGTGATCATTCTGTCGTAATGGGTGTAGGTTAATGTTACTTCGTTTTCAATGAAAATACCTTGAACCAGAAAATTCTCTCTAAGCTCTTTGGTGTTCATTCGTTCCACCTCTCTGGGGTTAGACTCGTATCGTGATGTCATTGTCTCTTTTATATGGGTTATTGTATTCGTTTATAAATGGTTCTGGAACCATTCTTCAATTTGATGTATTCCTGTTAAAATACTATCCTGTGCTATCCACGGGAATGTTATTGATGTATAGTCTTCAATTACATAAGACTATCTTCCTGTTCCCTCTGAATGACAGAGTGAGTAATTGATCTTACTAACAAAGTTTCTCTTCACTTTGCATTTCAGATGTCTGCATTATCGGCCCATCCAACCACCATCTACGGTTAGAATAGTACCGTTTACATAAGTGGAAAGTTCAGAGGCAAGAAATACGGTAGGTCCGGCAAAATCTTCAGATTCGCCCCATCTCCCTGCAGGTATTCTGTCGAGAATCGATTTACTTCTTACCGGATCATTTCTTAAAGCCTCGGTATTGTCTGTGGCAATGTATCCCGGAGCAATGGCATTCACATTGACGCCCTTACCTGCCCATTCGTTGGCAAAAGCCTTAACCAAACTCCCGATGGCACCTTTACTGGCTGCATAACCCGGTACGGTAACTCCGCCCTGGAAAGTCAGTAGTGAAGCCGTAAATATGATTTTTCCTTCTCCTCTATCTACCATCAGACTACCTATTTCACGCGTTAGAATAAACTGAGCATTCAGGTTAATATCAATTACTTTGTCCCAATACTCATCTGGATGTTCTGCCGCTGGTTTTCGTAGAATTGTGCCTGCATTATTTACCAGAATATCTATTTTTTTGTGATCTGCTTTTACAGCATTTATAAAAGAATACAAAGAATCTCTATCGCCAAAATCTGACTGATATGCGTAAAATTTACGCCCTAAATTCTTAATCTCCTTCTCTACGTCACTACCTTTTAATTCTAAAGATGCCGAAACTCCGATAATATCTGCACCTGCCTTTGCCAAGCCTACGGCCATGGCAAATCCTATACCTCTTTTACAACCTGTTACTAATGCGGTCTTACCAGACAGATCAATTGTTGTCATGAAATTGTGATTTTGGTTGAATTTAAATTCTAATAAAAAAATGGACTTATACAAGATTAGGTATTCAATGAAAAGACACCTAACAGATAAGATTGTTTTTTTATGCAATCGATCTCGGGAACGTTGCCATTTCATAGAATCTCACCCGAACTTCTTCTTTCACAGAGAATTCTCTCAATTATGAAATTTAGTTTTAAGAATTTAGCATCTTTACACATATCAATATATTGATGTTCTATTGGAATCTGTTACAATAAAAGATATCGCTAAAGCACTAAACCTCTCCACCTCTACAGTTTCTAGAGCCATCAGAGGTAGCTATGAGATTAGCGAAACCACCAAAAAACTGGTTTTGGATTACGTCAAAAAAGTAAATTACAGACCAAATCCTATAGCTCTTAGTTTAAAAGAGAACAAATCGAGGAGTATCGGCATTATTGTTCCCGAAATCGCTAACAATTTTTTCTCAAATGCCATTAACGGAGCAGAAGAAATAGCTCAGGAACGTGGCTACAGAGTGATGATCTTTCAGACCCGTGAGTCTGCCGAGAAGGAACATGCCTGTCTGCAGCACGTTCTTGACAGAAAACTGGATGGAGTACTGATGTCTCTATCAGGTAATACCAAAGACTATAGCTTTTTGGAAACCATGCTGAAAGAGGAATTTCCTATGGTGTTTTTTGACAGAGTACCTCATACGCTGAAAGCTAATAAAGTAGTGGCAGATAATTTCCAGGGAGCTTTTGATGCCACAGAGCATTTAATCAAGATGGGCCGGAAAAGAATTGGTCATATAACCAGCCCCCCTGTTCTTTCTATTACCAAAGAAAGGCTGGCTGGCTACAAGGCGGCTTTAGATAAGCATAATATGGAATACAATCCTAATCTGGTAAAGTACATGGAGTTTGATTACAGCATTATAACCAATACGATCAAACAACTAATCCATGATGAAAACCCCGATGCTCTTTTTACAGCCAGTGACCGACTGGCCTTAAGCTGTTATGGAGCCATTAAAAGTCTGAAAGTAGAGATACCCAAACAAATAGCGGTAGTAGGTTTTACCAATCTTAAAGTAGCTGACCTTTTAAACCCTCCAATGACAACAGTGAAGCAGCCTGCTTTTGAATTGGGAGCAGAGGCTGTGAATATACTGATTGATAATATTGAAGGAAAAAAGAAAGAGCAAAGCTATAGAAAACTCGAACTCCCTACGCAGCTCATTATTAGAGAATCTTCTGATAACGAAGCTATTTAACTGCTTGACGAGCAAAAAGGACCCACCCTTTCTTTTGCTTTAGCCAGACGGTTAAAATATGAAGTTTCACTTCTCCTTTTTTACCTCCATCTAATGTTTCGGCATACAAATCATGGCGAACTATGGCCGTTTTACCTATAATAGAGCTGGTTTGGTTGCTTAATTTAATCGAAGTAAAATCTGATTTTTTCGAGATCAATGCCTCAATAAATTCGTCCCGGTTTTCCAATTTTCCTGAGGAGTGTCCATAAGACAATTTAAAATGTGTTATGGATTTCAAGCCTGAAGCTGTAGGCTCTATGAGTAATTGTCTCAACTGCTCTACACTTTCATCCAAATTTGGACTTTGAGCATATGAATTTAGGCTAAGGCCTATGATAGCGACCAATAGCAACGATTTAATTTTCATCAATTTGTATAGTTTAAGTTTTAAATTTTCACTGCCTGACGAGCAAAGAGTTTCCAGTTACCATCTACTTTAACCCAGATGGTCAAAACATTTAAATGCGGGGTTAAATCTTCTTCACCTACGCCTACTACTGCATCCATAATGTGGCGAGACCATGCGGTAGCACCTTCTACATGTACTACTTCCTCTGAGCTTTCATAAGACTTATAATCATTCTCGCCGGTAAGAAGCACTCGCTTGAATTCTGCGGCATCTTCTATTTTCCCTAAAGAATGGCCATAAGTAAGATCTGGGTGAATAAGATCGTTCAGGTTTTCTTCTGTGGGATCTATAAGCACTCTTTTCATTTTCTCCATGGCTTCCTCTACAGAACGCTTTTCGTCTTCCGGACTAACTGAAACTTTCTCTATCACTGTAGAGTCATTCTCATTCTTACAGGAGAAAAGGACCAGAAATAAAAGGGGAAATAATAATCTTCTTTTCATTTTAGTTTAAAGGGTTGTTAGAAGAATAAAGGTAGAAAAGAGCTGGCTTAACTCATAGTATTCTAAATAAACCTGTTCTAATTTGAAATTTGTATTACCGCTTTAATTAAACCCGATTTCGCTTCTAAATTCTCAAAGAAACTTGTCACGGATGAAAAAGGCAATACTTCGCTTATCATATAATCAATATTTAGTTGACCTGACTCCATCAAATGGATGATGCTTTTAAAATCTTCAGGTAAGCCGTTTCTACTCGATAGTAATGTCAATTCTTTCTTGTGAAAGTAGGGATCATGAAAAGAATAATCTCCAATAAACAAACCCACAAAAACAAGTTTACCTCCGTGCCCCACATAGGCAATAGCTTCTTTCATACTGAGAGGATTTCCGGTAGCATCCAATACAACATCATAGTCGTTTTCCGTGGGTCTGGACCCAGCACTCAAATAATGATCTGCCTTATTGTGAGCCCGGGCAAAGGCCACCCTTTCATCTTGTATATCATAAACAGTACACTCGGCACCGGCCAATTGTGCAAACTCCAGAGTACATAAACCAATAGGGCCCGCTCCTATTACCAGCACTTTATCGCCCTTCTTTATCTGAGCTCTGGATACAGCATGTGATCCTATCCCTAAAGTTTCTACCAGAGCTAATTGGGTCTCTGAGAGTATTGAAGAACTATACAGTTTATCTGCAGGTAAGACGAGATAATCCGTCATACCGCCATCAACATGTACACCCAGCACCTTGAGTGTTTCACAACAATTGCTTTTGCCTTTATTGCAGGCATGACATTCACCACAATTTAGATAAGGCTCTACTGAGCATAAGTCACCGACTTTTAAATTCTGAACATCCTCCCCAATTTCCACCACTTCTACAGCCAGTTCATGACCTAAAACCCTTGGGTATGAAAAGAAGGGCTGATTGCCCGAAAAGGCATGAATATCCGTTCCACAAACACCCATCGTCTTGACCATTACCAGCACCTCCTGCGGTTTGCTTATTACCGGCTTTTCAGTTTGCTTCCATTTAAACCTTCCCGGTTCTTCTAAGACTAAGGTATTCATATCAGTATGCCGCAATAGCCTTTTCAAGTGCCTCGTTACCCATTACAGCACTTTTTGGTCTTGGAAAATTAGAATCATAAACACTTAATTCAGACACTGAATAGACAGTATTCTGTGTCTCATCTACCAGACCATCCTTTATGATCTCTTCCGTGTTCAAGCCTAAGTGTTTCGCAAGAAAAGAATAAGCTGCTTGCCTTTTTGACGGCCCGTAATCATGTTTCTCATCAGGCAAATGGACATTCTCGATGTTTTGCTCAGCACCATAAAAAGAGTATATACGCTTAATATGTGGCACCTCCACTTCCGGATTAAATTTGGTCCAGTCGCCACCATCTGAAACAAGCATTAAAGGCTTTGGAGCTACACATGCGGCTATTTCTACATTTGAAGTAGCATGAGTCTCTCTAACATGAATTGGTAAACCGCTTTCGCAAACACAACCACCGTAGAAATAGGCTGAGACCATAACAACAGGAACAGAAACAGCCACTCTTTTATCGAGAGCCGAAAGCAAAAAAGTTTGGGTACCGCCACCTGACTCACCCGTTATTCCTATCTTACTTATATCTACTTGGGGGATTTGAGTCAGGAAATCAATACCTCTTACCCCCATGATAATTTGTGCTTTCAGCACATTGTCAATTTTATGGTCGGCTTGTTTCATGTCACCTTGGCCTACCATATCATAAGCAAAAACTATGGCACCCATTCTGGCCAATGTAGCACATCTCTGTTGAGTATATTCTTTAAAACGCGGGTCTTCCCCATGCCCGTGTGGACACAAGACCGCGGGTACTTTGGTCGTAATATTTAGTGGCTTATACAGATTTCCTGAAACGAATACTCCTTTAAAAGCCTCAAAGAAAACATTTTCAACAGAATAGCCATTGGCTATTTTCCTGCTATGAACTGTTGCTTTTACCGGTTCATTAAACTTTAACTTACTTATACCGGCACCATCTAAAATCCCTTGTCTAATTAAGGCAGCATGAGCTTCCCATTCGGCAGCAGAGTGGTACTGCTGTGCCATTTGATTGAGTTCAATTACCGCCTGTTCCGGCGTAAAAAAAGCACCTTGCCTTAATTCCTGGGCTGCCAGCAGTGCAGGGAGCCCCAGTAAAAAAAGAGATTTTAGAATTGTTTTCATTTGCTTAGTTCTAATACCACTACAGAACCGGCCGGAAGTGTAGCAGTCAGTTTATTGGATTGAAGCTTGGCTCCGGAATATGTCTTCGGTTTTACCTTATCTGGCATTTCAAATGTATTGTGGTCTTGAATTTTGGCTGAAGCTAAGATTCTTCCGGTCACAGTTTTGAAATCTTCACCTCTTAAATCTACCAATATATCATGAGATTTATTCATGTCTATGTTCGTAAGCGTCACATGCACTTTTCCAGAAGCATCTTTTGAGGCAGAAGAAGAAATAGCAGGCAAGCTTTTTCCTTTATACGAATAATTCTCGGTTTTCAGGTGCATTGGAATTAAGGTGGCATTTTGATGCACCTTGTACATTTCCATGACATGGTAAGTAGGTGTAAGAATAATCCTTTCTTCATCTGTAAGAATGACGGCTTGTAATACATTCACTACCTGAGCCAGGTTTGCCATTTTGACTCTGTCTGCGTGATTATTGAATATGTTAAGCGTCATACCGGCAATCATTGCATCTCGCATGGTATTTTGCTGATAAAGGAATCCTCCGTTTGTTCCCGGCTCTACATCATACCAGCCGCCCCATTCATCTACCATCATGGCTACTTTTTTATCGGGATCATACTTGTCCATAATGGTGGCGTGTCCTCTGACAATTCTTTCCATGTCATAGGCTCGGCTCATGGTGGTAAAATAAAGTTCTTCGTCAAAATCTGTGGCTGACCCTTTCTTTGACCAGTCTATTACGGAATAGTGATGCACTCCAATTCCATCTAGCATTGAATGAGGAACTTCTTTCATCAATACTTCGGTCCAGTGATAATCGTCATCGCTTGCACCTGAAGCTATTTTAAATATCCGGGAATCCTTTTCCCATGAGGTATTCACATAGGTGGCATATTGTCTGTAAACGTCAGCATAATGTTCGGCTGTCATATTACCACCGCAGCCCCAGGCTTCATTTCCAATACCCCAATATTTCACTTTGAAAGGTTCCGGATGACCATTTTGGGCTCGCAAATCAGACATTGGGCTTGTGCCTTGAAAATTCATGTACTGAACCCAGTCTGAAAGTTCCTGCACTGTCCCGCTACCAACATTGCCCGAAATATATGGCTCCGTGCCTAATTGGCGGCATAGTTCCATAAACTCATGCGATCCAAAGGAATTATCTTCTGTAACATTACCCCACCATGAATTCACAATTGTAGGTCTTTCGGCTTTAGGCCCTATTCCGTCTTTCCAGTGATAGGTATCGGCGAAGCATCCACCCGGCCATCTTAAATTAGGAATATTTAAGTTTTTCAAAGCATTTACAACATCGGTTCTCATGCCGTTTATATGTGGAACTAGTTTATTTTCTTCACCCACATATAAACCACCATAAATACAGCGTCCTAAATGTTCTGAGAAGTGTCCGTAAATGTCTTTACTAATTGTAGTTTCTCCCAGATCTGTATTGAGTACCAGTTTATTCTGAGCGATACTTGTAGCTGAGATAAGGCAGAATATTGCCAGAAGAGTGTTTCGCATATTTCAAGGTTAGTTTTGAACTCAAAATAGCTAAGCTTCATTTACTTAAACAAGAAAATGAGATTAATTTACTCAATCTTTTTTAGTTTTTTGACTATAACTTATTGATATACAATTATTTACATTTGTGTAATTTTAACACATTTAAACACTTAGAGATAAAACAGTAATTTTGGGTAAAATCATCAACAAAACATGCAAGATATACACGAGTTAATTGACTTAATTGACCTGGAGGAAAAGACACCCAACACTTTTATAGGACAAAATTATCAGGCTCCATGGAAGAGAGTTTTTGGAGGGCAGGTATTGTCACAATCAATTAGTGCTGCCTATAAAACAGTACCGAAAGACAGAATAGCTAATTCAATGCATGCCTACTTTATTTTAGCTGGTGATATAAGTATTCCCATTACTTATGAAGTAGACATTGTACGAGATGGAGGCAGTTTTAATACCCGAAGAGTAGTGGCCAAACAAAACGACGAAGTCATTTATATTACTTCTGTATCTTTTCAAAAAAAACAGAGCGGTTTTGATCATCAAATTGACATGCCGAATGTAGTAGGTCCAGAAAGCCTGAAGTCTGATGAAGATGTGGCTTCAAAATATAAATTATTGATTCCTCAAAATGTCTTTCAAGCCATTAAAGAAAGACCATTTGAGTTCAGACCTGTTGAGAAATTGAATATTCTTGACAGAAGCACCAAGCCCCCTTTCAGGCATTATTGGTTCAAGGCCAAAGCGAAAGTAGAAGGCGACCTGAGTCTGCATCAGCGATTATTGACGTATGTTTCTGACTATAACCTACTCACTACAGCTACACTGCCACATACCAAAGGCCCCATTCCAAAAGGATTATTTATGGCCAGCCTAGACCACGCTATGTGGTTTCATCGTGATTTCAGAATTGATGAATGGCTACTATATGCTCTGGACAGTCCGAGTGCATCTAATTCCCGTGGTTTTACCCGAGGAAATATTTTCACTCAAGATGGGAAACTGGTGGCCTCAGTAGTACAGGAAGGATTAATCAGAAAACGAGAGAAGTAATTTTTAGCTTTTGAGAATTATCCCTAATTTTCATTTCATACAAACCTAACATCAACAAAACATGAACCCTTTTCAAAGTTTAAAGCTTCCGCTGGTAGCAGCTCCTATGTTTCTTATCTCTGGCCCTGAGTTGGTTATTGAATGTTGTAAAAATGGCATTGTGGGTACCTTTCCGGCACTAAACCAACGAACCACTGAAGGATTTGAAGAATGGGTTATTCAGATAAAAACTGAGTTAGAAAAATTTGAGCAAGAAACAGGTAAAAAGGCCGCCCCTTTTGGAGTCAATTTGATTGTACATCCTACCAACTCCAGAGTTTTGCAGGATATGCAGGTCATTGTTAAACATAAAGTACCTCTCATTATTACTTCATTAGGTGCCGTCTCTGACCTTGTGGATGCCGTTCATGGATATGGAGGTTTGGTATTTCATGATGTCATAAAAAAACGCCATGCCGAAAAAGCGGCTGAGGCTGGTGTAGACGGCCTCATCCTGGTTTGTGCAGGAGCAGGCGGGCATGCAGGTACGTTAAATCCTATGCCCTTTGTTCACGAAATAAGAAGCTTTTTTGATAAAACAATCCTTCTATCAGGGGCTATGAGCACTGGTCAGGATATTGCCTCAGCTATGCAGATGGGAGCAGATTTAGCTTATATGGGAACTCGCTTTATAAACACCACTGAGGCAAGATCTCCCGAGGAATATAAAGAGATGATTAATGAAAGCGGTACCACAGATATTGTTTATACAGCGGCCATCTCAGGCGTAAATGCCAACTTCATGTCTAAATCATTAGAAAAGGCCGGCATACCCAAAGAAATGTGGGAAAGCAAAGCTCAAATTGATTTCGGAAAGGAATTAGATACCGAAGCGAAAGCCTGGAAAACCATTTGGTCTGCAGGACAAGGTGCAGCGAGTATAAATGACTCTATGCCGGTTTCTGAACTTGTCAAAAGAATGAAAGATGAATTTAAACAGGCTATTGAGATTCAGACAAAACTTCTGGAAACTTATGCCTAGAAACCTTTTCATTATTGGTCTGAGTCTGCTATTCATTTCCTGTCAAAGTGGAGCCACTTCTGAGAATGACTCAACAAAAGAAAGTACCGAAAAACAAACACTGGTATTAGACACTTTTAACATTTATGAGTTTCCCGCGGCCATTGATGGCTGTGCCTGTTACTTTTCAGAAAAGGGAATTACAGAAGCCTTTATATTTGTGGATGATTTTGCACAAACGGCCTTTATTAAAGTTAATGGGTCGTTTGAGCAACTGGAGATTTATGATGCCCTGAGCAAAGATGGAGTGATAAAGCAAAAATGCAGATCAGAGCATTATGGAATAGATATCAATTTAAAGGAGCTAGGTCACGAAGACGAAACCTGGCAGTATGAAGGTACAATGAAGTTCACAAAAATAGACGGCTCCGTCCTGAACATTGAAGTCTCTGGCGAATGTGGCTGTTAAAAAAGAAATCCCGGAATTACCCGGGATCTCTTTTTCAAATCTTGTTCTCTTACATCATACTTTCTTCTATCACAGCACATCCAATTCTCGCTCCGGCAGCTCCGGCAGGTTGGCTGGTAAAATCATCAGGACCTTCATGAATAATGATTGCCTTATTGAGAATGTTCTTATTCTCGTCCTCACATCCAATACACCATCTGTCTGTAGTTAATGTCATAACTGTAATAGTATCACCAGATGCTTCCAGATTTCCGATATCACCTGTATGAAAAGGCTCATCACCCCATTTTCCATGATCTACTCCGGTTGGGTTCCAATGGCCTCCGGCACTTTTACCATCTGAGGCACTACAGTCCCCTTTCTCGTGAATATGTATGGCATGTTTTCCTTTTGACAGACCAATGATATTCGCTTCTAAGCCCACCTTGCCTTCAGCTTCAGTAAATGCTACTGTACCTTTAATATCTGAACCGCTGGTAGCTTGAATATTGGCCACTGCTGCTTTCACAGGAATGCCTTCTACCATATCAATTTCAGTAGGCACATTATCATCATAATATTCTTCAACAGTATTGTTACATGCTGAAAATAAGATTCCTCCCAGCATGATTAAGATTAACTTCTTCATTTTGCTATATTTTAGTTTTAAATCTATTACATAGCAAATGGCAAAAAAGTCGTTCCGGCAGCAAGCCGTGGAGTACATTCTACATAAAGAAGGTATTATCTTACCTGAAGAGCTTTATCCGGAAAATTGGTGATGATACCATCCACTCCCAGGGCCACCAATTCTTTCATTGTCTCCTGGTCATTCACCGTCCATTGCCAAACTTCCAGTCCTTTTTGATGTGCCAGCTTTATATATTCGTCCGTTAAAAGAGTACTTGTTCCAACACCTATAGCCATGGCATTTAGTTTATTTGCCTGCTCTAAGGTTTGATCGTCCGCTTTCCCTTTCAAAAAAAGGATTGGAATATCGCTATCCAGCTCTCTAAACTTGGTTAATACAGAATAGTAGAAGGAGAAAATGATCACTTCATCATTCACCTCAAGATCATTAACAAGTTGCATTACTTGCTCTTCTATGTCGTAAACTTTGACCTCTATACAAACCTTTATTTTCCCTTTGGCGAAGTCCAAAGCCTCTCTTAATGTCGGGATTCCGGCATCCTTAAATTGGTCGCCAAATTCTTTCGGAGCCCCTACTAAAGCTTTCGAAAGCTCTGCATAAGTCAGTTCCGCAATTTTACCGGATACGCCATTAGAACAAGTTCTATCCACGGTATAATCATGTATAACTACCAATGAGTCATCGGCTGTTTTGTGAACATCTAACTCGAAAAACTCAGCCCCAGACTCTATAGCTTTTTGAAAAGCTATCAGGGTATTTTCCGGTGCCACTCCGGAGAAGCCTCGATGGGCTATTACTTTGGTTTGCCCATGTGAGTAGGAGAAGAATAAAACTGCCAATAAACTTAGTAAGCCTCTTTTCATGATGAATATCCAATAATTTTAAACCGAAATTACAGCTAATGATTTGTAAGATAGAATGAATTGAGATGAAGTTTATGTTACGATTGTGTACAAAAAAACTCACCGCAAACGGAGTTTACGGTGAGTTTTTAATATCTATACGAACATTATCTGGCAGAAAACTTATACATCGTACTGGTTTGATAAACCTCTCCGGGTCTTAAAGTGGTACTGGGGTATTGAGGCTTATTAGGGGCATCTGGGTAATGCTCAGTTTCGAGGCAAAAGCCCCATCTTTTGTTATACTTTACACCTTCATGACCTGTCAGACTTCCGTTTAAAAAATTTCCGGTATAAAACTGAACCGCTGGCTCTGTAGTGTACATTTCCATGACTCTTCCAGATTTCGGCTCGTATACTTCTGCACCTAATTTCATGTTATTGGTGCTATCTGTAAACACCCATGCATGATCATAACCACCACCAATGGCAATTTGAGTATGGGTAGTATCATTGATACGCTCGCCTATTTTATGGGGAGTAGTAAAATCAAACGGAGTGCCATCTACGTCGGCTAAATCACCGTACGGAATGAGACCTTCATCTACTGGAATGAATTTATCTGCATACAATGTTACCTCATGATTTAAGATATCCTCATCAAAACCTGACAGGTTAAAATATGAATGGTTTGTTAAATTCACTACTGTCGGTTTGTCTGTGGTTGCTTTATAGTCAATTTTCAGAGCATCGTCAGGCAAAAGTGTGTATACTACCTCGATATTCAGGTTTCCCGGAAAACCACCTTCACCATCCGGAGATACTGTTGATAATTTCAATGTTGGATCATCGGCGTCAATTATCTCTGCTTTCCATAAATGCTTATCTATTCCCGCTCCGCCACTATGCAAATTGTTTTCACCATTGTTTTTGATAAGCGTGAACTCCTCGCCATCTAAACTGAACTTAGCACCGCCTATTCTGTTCCCAAAACGACCTACTAATGTTCCGAAAAAACTGGCTCCGTCAAAATATTCTTCAAGAGAACGCATCCCAAGATTAACATTTTCATAATTCCCTTCTCTGTCAGGAGCCGTCCAGGTAATCACTTTGCCACCATAATTGGTTATGGTTACTTCCATCCCTTTGGCATTTTTCAAGGTAAAAAGAGCTACTTCGGAGCCATCCTCAAGTTTTCCATAAACAGACTGGCTAATGCTGGCCTCGGCAACTTCAGATTCTGATGTGTCTGTGCTTGTACAAGCATTAAGAAAGACTATCACTGAGAGTAATAGGTGTATTTTTTTCATGATATAGGGTTGTTAAAATAATATAGAAACCCCAGACCACTTACTGAAAAGGAAGTCTGGGATAGCTAAAATTAACTAAAATAAATCATCACATAGACTACAATAGACACAATGAACAAACTTGCCACTATATCTACCCAGCCGAAACTTTGATTGTTCTCTTTACGCTGTTCTTCAGTAACAGTACCCAGTGTTAAACCTGATAATTTGTCTTTCGCTGGTGCAGCCGTAAATAAAGAAACCAAAATGGTTACTGCCACGCAGTACAGGAAGAAGAAAGAAGAGAACTTCAGGAAGTTCATATCCGCCATGTTATAAAGGAACCCACCTTCTGGCAATGATCCTTTGTACACCTCCAATAAAAGTCTGATAGCCGCTATAATAATACCTGTAAAAAGAGTAGTCAGTGCACCTTTTGAATTTACTCTGCTCGAGAAAATACCTAATAGGAATACAGCAGTAATTGGCGGTGCTATATAAGACTGAACGTTCTGAAGGTATTCATATAAAGTACCACCCGCCAGCCTTTCAATAATCGGCACCCAAAGAACTCCCAATAGAACCACCACTCCAGTAGCAATTCTACCTACCTGAACCATCCGTTGCTCACTGGCATCAGGCTTTAATTTTTTATAAATATCAATCGTAAATAAGGTAGAGCAGCTATTAAATACTGAAGCCAGAGATGACATTAAGGCGGCCATTAAACCAGCAGCCACCAAACCTCTTAATCCGGCGGGTAGAATATGCATCATTAATGCAGGGAAAGCCTGATCTGGTGTATCCCACTCAAGCTCTCCTCTCATTTTTAAAACCAGAGCAATAATACCCGGAATTAAAAAAAGGAATAAAGGCATCAGCTTCAAGAAGGCTCCAAAAATACTACCTCTTCTACCCTCTTTTAAGTTTTTAGCAGTTAAAACACGCTGTACAATTACCTGGTCTGTACACCAGTACCAAATACCTACAATGGTGGAAGAAAGTACGAGCCAATGCCACGGATAATTCACATCGTCCATAGAACGCCACATGTTCATGTACTCCGGGCCTACAGTATCTCGTACACTTTGCCAGCCACCGGCGGCATTAAGCCCCATAAAAGTCAGGCAGGCAGCTCCAATAACCAGAATGACAGCTTGTAAAGTCTCTGTGTAAACAACGGCTCTCATACCACCTAAAACCGTATAAATCCCTGTTAGGATAACCGTGGCCAATGCTCCCTGCATAAAGGTTACTCCTAATAAAGTAGAGATAACTATACCGCCTGCATAAAGTGTAACCGAAACTTTTGTTAAAACATAAGCAGCTAAGCTAAACAAACTCAAAAACCATCTGGCTCTTGGATCAAAACGTTTCTCCAGAAACTCAGGCATCGTGAACACGCCTGCACGTAAATAAAAAGGAAGAAATAACCACCCCAAAAGCACTACCACCCAGGCGTGTAGCTCATAAATTAATAAAGGAAATTTATCGGCAGCTCCGGAGCCAGCCAGGCCTACTACATGTTCTGAGCCGATATTAGAAGCAAAAATAGATGCACCTACCACAAACCAGCCCATATTTCTTCCGGCCAGGAAATAGTCTTCACTATTGGCTTGTTTCTGAGAAACCACCCACCATGCTACGCCGAGCAATAAAATAAAGTAACCGGCAATAACGACCCAATCAAGGGTTACTAATGATTGCATAATTTTTAAAGGTTAAGGTTATTAAGTGTTATAATGACAATTATAAACAAAGATATTCATCTTATGAACTTTTCTCTAAATTTCACATCTTTTTTCTTAAACCAAAGAATCTAACGTACATGTTTATAGCTCAAACATACTGTTAGTCTTCCTAGTACATTGTAGACGTATTTTTTAGACGAAACTTACCCTTTTGTTCAGCTCAAATGAAAAATGACAAGGCAGAAACAGCCACCACAAGTATCAATACCCGGTAAATCCAGACCTCTGCATTGGGAATTTGTGCAATAAACTTTACTCCCAACCAAGCTCCAATGGCCTGAAAAAAGCCCATCAGTAATCCATAGGCAAACTGAATTTTTGCGTAGTAAATGAACAATACGAGTGAAGGAATAGTAAAAAGAAGGACCATTAATAACTTCAGGCCGTTCGCTTGTTTTAAGTCAAATTTTGAAACTAAGACCATAGCCGCAAGCAAAAATACCCCCACGCCTGCCTGAAGAAAACCACCATACACTCCAATAGCAAAAAAGATAAGCACTGACTGCCAGGTCTTTCTATTCTCGCCACCCTGACTTTCGGCTTTTAGCCATTTCTGTGGTTTGAAAAGTAAAACCACCAGCATTACTACCATTAAAGTGCCAATGGTGTAATTCATGGTTTTTTCATCGATATCCACAGCTATTTTGGAACCTAAAACAGAACCTAATATGGCCGGTATAGCTAACCACTCTGCTCCTTTATACAAACCAGGCATGGTTTTCCCAAAACGGGCAGTAGCCACAGCAGACTGCATAAAAACTCCGATTCTGTTTGTAGCATTCGCCACTGAAGGCGGCAAACCACAGATAAAAATAAAAATGGGCAAGGTAATTAATGAGCCGCTTCCTGCCAGCGTATTAATAACACCTGTAAAAACACCGGCTACCATGAAAATCAGGAATTCGGTAAACGAAAGATCGAGTTCAAACATGCAGTAAATGTAGCTACATGTTCAATAAACTTTTTGCCAGACCGCTAATTAATATTTCAGTCTCCTTGATTTATCTTATAATTAAGAGTTAATATGGCAGATCTTCTTCTAAACTGCGTTTTCCCTTCTGAACTGAAGTTTGGACCGAAAGCCTCGTACCTGCTCACTCTGCTGTTCAAGATATCCAAAACATTAAAGTTCAATGTTGCCTTATTGCTCCAAAGTCCTTTGCTTACTGAAAAGTCGAAGAAATAAATGGCCTTATTAAAGTTTTGAGCTCCTCGTTGTGGTGCATTGTAATTGGCCCTAAACTGGATTTTAATATCATGCTTCAAAGTAAACCTAGAAGTTTGTCTGGCAAACCAGGAATTAGTTTCTGTTCTGAATGTCTCATCGATATTTGTACCGTCTGTTTCACCATGAAATGCATTTACATTCAGATCCATTTTCCACCAGCTGGCCGGCTCAAAAGCCGTAGTAAATTCCAAACCATAAGCTTGCTCCGAATTCAGGTTTTCCGGAAGTGTAGTAGCCAGTCCATTGGCATTTACTCTTCGTATTCTTTCTATTACATCCTCGGTGTTTCTGTAATACAATGAAGACGTAAATGAACCCTTATCAAAATATTTCACATGCCCTATTTCATACACATCAGAGTATTCAGGATTCAGGTCAGGGTTACCACTAAAGTAGTTTCGGCTATCTGATACCGTATAAAAAGGGCTCAAATCATTGTATTGTGGTCTTCGTATTCTACGGCTGTAACTTAGCTGAATAGCATTGTCTTTAGGCAAATCATACGTAACATGAGCACTTGGAAATAGATTGGCATATTTTCGCGGATTCTGCTCATTCGTTTTTTCAAGTATCGTCTTCACATCTGTCCACTCTGTTCTAAGGCCTACCTGATAAGAAAATTTGTTTGATTTATTACCAATGATACCGTAAGCCGCATGAATGTTTTCGTCATATCTGAACAGGTTATCCAGCTCCGGAATTGAGGCGTTTTCCGCAGAACCTTCAATGGTCCTCACGAAATAATCATTCACCATATCCCTGAAATTTGACCGGCCACCAAACTCAAATTTTCCCTCTTTGCCGATAGGCTGTACATAATCCAATTGAATAAGATATTGTTTTTCAAACTCATCATTCAAAGAATGTTGTATAAATGTATTCGACGGATCTACCTCACCATTGGCTAAATTACCTGTCTGAGTAAAAAGCTGATCTGACTGCTCCCAATGATCTAAAAATCTGAAAGAGGCTGTTAATTCATGGCCTTTCTTTTCAAAGGTTCGTTTGTAGCTTACTACGGTTTCAGACATGGGCTCCTTCTCCTTTTCTTCCTGCACCCTTAAACTAGTACTTATTGGATTAGACAGTGAATTGATAAAGTCTTCGTAAGCATTTTCAGTATACCTGTTTCCGTCAGACCTACTCAAAAGGTACGAAACAGTAAGGATGCTCTTCTCATTGAAAAAATAGTCTAAACCACCTCTAACATTATTGTTTAAGCCAGTAACATCCCCGCTATTATTCTGGCGGAGAATGCGTTCTACATCACCATCAGTAACTCTTTGAAGCAACTCCCCAACGTAAGGAGACTCACGATATGAAAGTCCATAGTTAAGAAAGAAGTTTAGTTTACGATGCCTGTAGTTGATATTGGCGGCAGCCCCATAGGTCAAAGGCATTCCTCCGGTAAGTTCAAAAGAACCGTTGAAACCCTGCCTTCTGTCTTTTTTAAGAATGATATTGATGATACCGGCCATTCCTTCGGCTTCATATCTGGCAGATGGATTAGTAATTACTTCTACCCGTTCCACCATACTGGCCTGAAGCTGCTGTAGACCTGCTCCACCTTTGAAACTAACCAATCCCGAAGGTTTGCCATCAATCAGAATTCTTACATTACTACTACCTCTCAAACTAACCGTTCCGTTAATATCAACATTCACTGAAGGAATGTTGACGAGAATCTCCGCTGCTGAGCCTCCGGCATTCGCAAGATCCTTCCCTACATTGAATATGCGTTTATCAAGCGATAATTCCATAGAACTCTTCTCTGCCCTTACTGTCACCTCGTCTAAGTTATTGGTCACAGACACAAGCCTCAATTCCCCTAAATCAATGTTCTTATTTTCTTCAGAAACTACAAAAAATGGTGTATTTAAAGGCTCATAGCCCATAAACTCAATGTTAACGTAATACTGCCCATAAGGTATCTGGAAATTGAACTTTCCGACTTCGTCTGTAATATTACCGTCCACAAGGCTACTATCAAGAGATGAAAAGACCCTGATACTCGAGAAACTTAATGGCGTTCCGTTTTCAGAATCTTTGACAGAGCCTGTAAGTTTACCATTTTGAGCATTTACGATAAATGAGCAAATTAAAAGAAACAGAAATAGGGGAAGATTAAATTTATGCATTGCAATAGGGTCGTCTTTTATAAACGACCTGAGGTGATTAGGTTTCCTATAGAATAGAGACAAATTTATCTGCTTAACCTGAATGTACCGTCATAGAATGGAAATTCGGTTAAGGAATATCGACAAGTGCCATTTATAAAGAGATTAATCTTTTCAGGCACTTTGATATTGAGGGATATAATCTGATTTACTGTTTACTTAAAACCTCAGAATTAACACAGTAAATCATCTTCCCTTTCTCGACGAATTGAACAATATTCTCGGCAGCCAGCCTGGCCATTTCATCTCTCGCTTCTACTGTGGCTGAACCAATATGAGGCAGAACACAAACATTTGGCATACTTAAAAGTGGATTACTTGATAACATAGGCTCGGGATCTGAAACATCCAAACCTGCTCCCCAAATGCAACCTTCCTGCAATGCCTGGATGAGGTCAGCTTCATGGTGTACCGCCCCTCTGGATGTATTGATAAATATAGCCTTATCCTTCATTCTTCTGAAAGCGGCATAATTAAAAATTTGACGTGTCTCCTCAGACAAATTACTATGCACAGAAATCACATCAGACTTTTCTAAGAGGTCAATAAACTTTACTCTTTTCGCACCAAGCTCTGTTTCGGCTTTTGAATTCACAGACCTGTTGGTATAAATAATTTTCATACCATAAGCCACTTTGCATTTTCTTGCCATATCAAAACCAATAGCTCCCAAGCCAAAAACACCCAATGTTTTACCAGTAAGCTCTAAACCCAGATTGGCTTTAGGTTTAAAGTCCTCGAGTTTTCCTTCAGTAATTTTTTTGTGCATCTGAAAGAAGTTACGAGCAGTAGCAATCATTAATCCGAATGCAATATCCGAAGTTGCGTTATTCATTGCCTGTGGTGCGTGACCAATAGGAATGCCTAATTCAGATGCAGCAGCAATATCTATATTGTCATATCCCGCAGCGAACTGAGAAATAACCTTCAAATGACGGTTAGTTTGCAGAAAGTTGCGGTCAACTTTCTCCTTACTGGTGGTCAGAAGCATGTCGAAATCAGCTGCAGCGGTAACAAATTCGTCATATTTAAAGGGCGTGGAATCACTTCTCACAGTGAGCTCAAAGCCTGCTTCCTTTAATATATTCAATCCCTTATCCGGGATTTCTCGGGTAACTAATAGTTTATATGCCATGGGTTGAATGCTTTTAACAAAGTTAAACGAAATGGACTCAGAAACGAGAATATCTTTAAACAACCACCGCCCAGAGCAAAAATAACTTCCACATTTCGCTACATTTGGAATAGTCTAATCATTTTGATCTTGTCAATCCTTAAAAAAATTGGTCCGGGTTTACTGGTAGCTGCTGCAGGCATTGGAGCAGGAGATATGATTATCAGCATCCAAACAGGCCTGGAGTTTCGCTGGGTATATCCACTAGTTGTAATTATAGCTTGCATATTGAAGTACAGCATAACCGAGGGCATTGCCCGGCATCAGTTAGCTTCGGGTATGTCTTTGATTGAGCGATGGAACACCGTTATCCCACAATGGGCACGTATACTCTTTATGTTTTTTTTCATTGTTTGGTCCTATATGGTAGGGGCTGCTCTGATTTCTACCACAGGTCTAGCAGCCTCCACTTTATTTCAAGGAATCTCCAAAGAATGGTGGTCTGCCATAAGCAGTTTATTGGCCCTATTGTTGGTTTGGCCAGGCAAGTATTCACTTATAGAAAATATCACCACCGGACTTATTCTTCTGATGTTTGGTATATTGATTCCAGCCGCTTTTTATTATCTTTTTTTTAGTACATCTCAACCCATCCAATCAAATGATTATTCACCGCTTACCTTGACAATGTCTGTCTTAGGTGGTGTAGGCGGAAGCGTAACGATGTTAAGCTACAGCTACTGGGCAAGTGAAAAAAACTGGTCTGCTGAAGACGGAATTGCCAAATGCAGAACTGATTTACGTCTTTCGTATTTTATCACGGCCGTTTTTATTCTTTCCTTGATGACTATTGCCTACAAAATGGATAAAAACGGAAATTTAAAAAGTGGCACAGACTTGATTTTCGGCCTTGCAGCAGCTTTCAAAAAACTTTATGGAGCTGCCGGGGATGTATTATTAAAATTATGTTTCTGGGGAGTCGCCTTCTCTTCGCTGCTGGCTGTTTGGAGTGGTGTGCCTTATTTATTTGAAGATTTTTTTCAGGGATTAAAAAAGAAACCAACACTTTCCAAGCCATCCAACTCTTCATTGCCCTATCGAATATTTCTACTTTTTTTGACTCTCGTACCGCTAAGCACAGCTATTTTGCAAAGTGCTGTTAAATCAGTAATCAATTACACACTCATATCCTCCTTTTTTGTTCTAGGTATATCTATTACATTGTTGATAATAAACGGAAAAGAAAAATGGATGGGTAAGCATACAAATTCTACAATAACAAAAGTGATTCTTGGACTCAGTTTTATCTTATTTGGCATACTGCTAGGATGGCAAGTTCTTGTGAAAGGCTAACTTGTATGCCTAACATAGTAAATCACAAATTTCGAACATGCACCTTTTGATTTGACATAAACAGAATAGACTTCTCCTGAGATTGTCCCAGAATTCCTAAGCTGTACTCTCCTGCCTCAATTGCCTCTTTGAAAAAGTAAGAATTCAGAATAAACATGGTAGGTCTGTGTACTTGATCTTTTCCAAATCTCAATATATTCCCCAAACCATGTCTTGGAAAAGTCCCTAAAAAATAGGTTTTTTGGTTAGTATTATTGATCAGTGCAGCATAATAGCTTTTATCCTTTCCTTCTACCTGAATATCGTTTTTAACCAATACGCTTCTATACGGATTGCTTAGAGTATCAATATGAAAAAACGAATCTATATGATGCGTATCAATCGGAGTGACCAATGGATTCCGCAATAGAAAAATTCCTGATTCAATAAAATCCTCCGTGATACTATTAAACCTTAAATAGTTTTTGTGACCCACCTGTGGCGTAATTAATGACCACTTACCATGATTACTATAATTCATTAAGTCTGCCTCTAAATTTGACTTAAGATGAAAGGCGTTTGCTATGTTATTTTTATAGCTCAGTACTTTGGTTACTCCGGCCACAGCTAGGAAACCCAACCAAAGTGCCAGAAGAATTTTCTTCTGATTTCGAAAGGATGCTAATAGGGCAAGACATAAGGTGATATACATCAAAAGAGAATACTGATTATACCATGATGGAATACTCTGTATAAACTGTGATCTAACTAAAGCAGCCTTTGCGGCTGATCCTAAAATAAATAAAGCAGAGCCCAGTAAAAAGTCGCTATACTGCTTTCTCTTAAAACTCATCCATGCACAAACTGAAATTAATGTCACTATACTGATTCCAGTGAGCACTTGAAGTATGCTGCTTTTTTCGGCTTTGTAAAAACCTCCGAGAAAGTTGACAAAAAACAGAAGCGTCTTTTGGTTAAGTTTTATTTCATTTGTGTCAAAGGCATAATTAAAGAAGTAGATATAAACGACTATAACTGTAGAAAAAACGGTCCAAAAGAACCATTTCCTTTCCCCTTTAATCAATAGTAAAAAAGCAATTATGGGTAAAACGATTAATCCATTACCATTACTAAACGCTGCCAGAGTACCTGCAAACATAGCTACAGAATAGACTCCTCTGTTCACCAAATAGAATGAAAGTAAAGCGAAGAGAATTACTGACATATTAGGCAAACCGTAAGTCAATACGCTGTTGTGATAAAACGTTAGGTTGAAAATAAGATAGGCTACTGGAATAAGTGCTATGACACTCAATCTGTTTTTGATAACATACAGAATATAAATCAGAAAGGTGAGGTAAAGACTTATGTTACCAATCAAAGTATAAGTCCTGAAATTTACTTCACCAGTAAACTTAAAAACCGCCAACATCATCAATTTGGCATAAATGATCCTGTGCTGATTAAATTGTTCAAAAATGATAGCTAGCTTTTCACGAAAGGTAGCTGCCTTCAGGTAATCATTTATGTATTCAAAAGCCCAATAAAAGTCATCATAAAAAGGGGCATTTATACTTAACTTAAGTATCATCCAGGTATAAACAAGAACCGGAATCAAACACAAAAAAAACGTTAAGAAGTGAAGCCATTTTGACTCAGTCAAACCAAAACGTAGTTTAATATTTGGGTCAATGGTTTTCATAGCTTTAGTAAAAACTTTAAAAAACAATTAGAGCTTTTGCTGGCAAAATATACAGACGGAAACCTTAACTATCAAAAATCTTCATGATATCATAGATTAGAATTTAATTAAAATCACAGAGGCTATTCACTATCTGAAACACCTCTTTGCATTGATACTATAGTATAGAAGTTTCCATTTTACTTTACTGGTTTTAATTAGAAACCAACAATCCAGTACATTTGCGAAATTTTTCTCCTTAGATGTTCCTAAAGAATACAGTACAGTTTTTCAAATATCCAGACGTTTCTGCCGTAGGTTTTTTATTTAGCACTTCCAGCATGATGATCGGCATTTGGGCCGCGGCCCTACCTTTTGTGATCAAACGCCTGGGACTCTCTGATGCTGACTTAGGGTTAATTCTTTTATTAGCACCAGTAGGATCCATCACCGGAGTTATTTTTTCTTCACAAATTTTCGGAAAAATTAAAATCAATAATTGGCTGGGATTTGGCAACCTAGCTCAGGTTATTCTATTGGCTATAGAGGTAACGGCTCCATATCTTTGGGTCTTTGGTCTTGCTCTGTTCTTCAGAGGACTTTTTGGCTTTCTGAATAGCACAGCAAATAATTTAGTGGTGCCCAAACTTGAAAAGGAACATGGACGCAGATTTATGAGTACCTGCCATGCTTTATATAGTATTGGCGGGGTTATTTCTGCCGGCGTAGCTGCAATTTTCTTCTCCTTTGGAGTGAGCAGCTCTACTCAGATTATTACTATGGCCGTAGTACTGAGTGTAATTATTCTCTACCTCCGTAAATTTTATCTTAAGCACGATTATTTCATTCATTCGGGTTCAGGGTATCGATTACCCAATAAAACGATCATTGGCCTTTCGTTTATTTGTTTGGTGATGTTTATGGCAGAAGGCTCTGTTATAGACTGGAGCTCTATTTACCTGAAACGAGAATTAATGGCACCGCTCTCACTTATCAGTATAGGATATGGTGGCTTTTCAGTAGCCATGACCCTTGGGAGACTAAATGGTGACATTTATATTCCGCGTTTAGGAGATAAGAAGATCATTGTGGGCGGCACATTATTAGCCGCTATAGGCTTTTCAATGGTGAGTTTTAGCCCTTCCCCTGCTTTTGCCATAGCTGGTTTTATTCTGGTAGGCATGGGTTGTTGCTGGATTGTCCCCGTCCTTTTTGCCGCAGCGTCAAGAATTCCAGACGTGAGTGCTGTTCAGGGCTTTGGTATGATCACCTCTGGTGGGCTCATTGGTTTTGTCGTTGGCCCATCCATTATCGGTTTTATTTCCGAACAATTTAACCTGTCAATCGGTATTCTTTTCGTGGCCGTGATGCTACTTTTAGCCTGTTTTGCAGGCTGGCGAAATAAGTTTTTGTGATGGTGAGGGGATTGCCCTCAATTCGAGAGCATCCTTCTAATAACCTGTCTCTTTTTTTTAGAACCTGATCTCTTGCATCTCTAGAAGCTCATTAAAATTAGATTCATGTGACTCGTGGTGTCATTTTAGACTACATTTTGGGAGTTTTTAACCAAGAATCCTTTTCCAAAAGCCCTTCGGCTTTTCATTGTTTTCAATATTTTCTTCGGGGTATAACCCTCCGTTGGCATTGAGAATTTCTAACTGTTCTACGTAGCTTTTGAGGTCGTCATCCAGATCAAAACTTTTGTCTTCTGCATTGACCAGTTCTTTCGAGATAAAACTATCGGATTGGTCAGGGTTAAGACCCATTCTTTGAGCCAAAATCACCATGGCCGTGGCCCAGATGCATACATTGGCTTCAATTGTTACCCCGGCTTCTCTTTTGTAGGCTTTGATGATAAACTGGCTTCCCTCGTTAAAACGATTGACATCATGATTAAG
>JANSYO010000076.1 GCA_024742395.1 Cytophagales bacterium | reverse complement strand
GGCATTGGCAAAAGAAAACTTTCGTACTGAGCGGCCAGAATTAGGTAAACAAAGAGCAAGCAAATCACGAAAATAATAATCGTTTCGTTACCTGCATTGGCCTGATCTCTAGAGGCTCCAGCCCAGTCATATGTGAAGTTTTTTGGTAATTTTTCAGCAGCCACTTCCTTAATGGCTTCAATGGCCTGTCCACTACTGAAACCAGGAGCAGGCTGCCCGTTAATCATAGCTGAAGGATACATATTGTATCGGGTTAACTGCTCTGTACCATACACTTTCTTCAATGAAATGAAAGAAGAGTAAGGGACAAGCTCCCCTGCATCGTTCTTAACTGTAAGTTTTAAAAGGTCTTCTGGCTGGGCTCTATACTCCGGTAAAGACTGAACCATCACTTTGTACATTTGACCAAAACGAATGAAATTCGTGGCGTATTCGCTACCCACAAGCGTCTGTAAATTGCTCATGGCATTTTCTGCTGTTATGCCTTTTTGAGCTGCTTTGTCTTCATCAATATCCAACATAAACTGCGGAAAACGAGCATTGAACGTTGTGAAAGCGTTGACTATCTCAGGGCGTTTGTTGAGCTCTTCCACAAAATTGTCTGCTGCTTCCTGAAGGTCACTGATATCTTCAGAGCCAGACCGATTCAAGAGTCTTAGCTCAAAACCACTGGAGTTACCATACCCTGGTACGGGTGGCGGCGTAAAAAACTCAATGGTAGCGTCTTTGATATGTTTGGCCTTCATGGTCAGATCTTCAATAATTTCTTTATCGGACCTTTTTCTGTCTTTCCAACTTTTTAAGCTGATGAGGTTCATTCCATAAATAGAACCTGTTCCGTCAGAAACCGTACTGAAACCCGCAAGGCTGGAAACAGTACTTACTTCATCCATGGAGTTTGCCAAGGCCTGCACTTCATCTACTACCTTTTCTGTTCTTTCAAGAGTGGCCCCCGAGGGTGTTGTGATGTTAGCATAAAATGCTCCCTGATCTTCTTCAGGAATAAAGCCGGCGGGTACCAGCCCTGCCGTAAGACCTGCACCAGCACAGAAAATAATCAAAACACCAAAGGTGATTACTGTTCTGTTAGCAATGATCCCCAGTAGTTTTTGATATCCTCCAGAAAGTCCATCATACCATCTGTTAAAACCGTCAAAGAATTTTGCCAGAAGTCCTTTCTTGGTACCATGGGTTTCTTTAAGAAATAGGCCACAAAGTGCAGGCGTTAAGGTAAGGGCAGTAACACCTGATAGTACAATTGCCACCGCCATAGTAAGGGAGAACTGTCTGTAGAATATCCCGCTGGAACCCTGCATAAAGGCAACTGGAATAAACACCGCTGCCATTACCAGGGTAATGGCGATAATTGCCCCACTGATCTCAGACATAGCTTCTTCAGTGGCTTCTAGTGGTTTTAAATGTTTTTGTTCCATTTTGGCATGAACTGCTTCAATTACCACTATGGCATTGTCCACCACTATGCCTATGGCCAAAACCAATGCAAATAGCGTGATCAGATTTAATGAAAACCCGAGCATTTGCATAAAAAAGAAGGTACCAATTAAGGATACGGGAACTGCTAAGACAGGAATAATAGTAGAGCGAAAATCTTGTAAAAAGATGAAAATTACCAAAGCCACTAATAAAAAGGCCTCAAAAAGAGTATGTAAAACCACTTCTATGGAAGCATCTAAGAAAGCTGAAACGTCATAGCCAATGGTGTAATCCATTCCCGGCGGAAAACTTGACTCTTTTAACTCTGCCATTCTGGTTTTAATGTTTTCAATCACATCTTTGGCGTTGCTCCCAGGTCTTTGCTTTATCATTATAGAGCCGGATGGTTTTCCATTTTCTTTAGATAAAACATCGTAATCCTGTGAGTCGAATTCTACGTCCGCTATATCTTTCAGTCTCAGAATATCACCTTCCGGATTGCTCTTAATAACCAGGTCTTCGTAACCTTTTTGAGAATTAATTTTACCTGTATATCTCAGTACATACTGTAAGGTTTGAGAGGTCTTACCAGAACTTTCTCCTATTTTACCGGGTGCGGCTTCAACATTCTGTTTTTTGAGTCGCTCTATGACTTCATCAGCAGAAATATTGTACATCTGCATTTTATCTGGCTTTAGCCAAACTCGCATTGCATAATCTCTGGAACCCAGAAGTTCTGCAAAGCCAACACCTTCTATTCGTTTGAGCTCTTTAAGAACATTGATATCCACGAAATTGTAAAGGAACTTCTCGTCAAGCTCTTTGTCTTCACTGAGGATATTCAGGTACATGAGCATACTGTTCTGTACCTTTTCTACAATTACCCCGGCTCGAATGGCCTCTTCGGGTAACTCATCAATAACAGAAGTAACACGGTTTTGTACATTTACCGCAGCTACGTCTGGGTCTACGCCTGCTTTAAAAATGATTTGAATTACACCTGTACCGTCGTTACCAGATACAGAACTCATATAAGACATACCTGGTACACCATTGATAGCTCTTTCAAGCGGCGTAATTACCGCTTTTACTACAGCATCTGCGTTAGCCCCGGTAAACTTAGTGGTTACATTAACCTCAGGAGGAGCAATGTCCGGGTATTGAGTTACGGGTAGCTGAAAAAGGGAGATGGTCCCTATTAATACGATGAGAACCGATATTACAATTGATAATACGGGTCTATGAATAAACTTTTGGAACATTTTGTTTACTGATTAATACTTCTTTCTGCCTCTTCTCTTGAAATCAGGGTAGTGGTTATTTTATCTCCACCCTTTACATTTTGCACTCCTTCAAAAAGAATTATTTCGTCAGGGTTAATGCCCTCATCTACAATGTAATAGTGAGGTATTCTAAAAATTGGTTCAATAGACCTCTGTTGTAATACATTGTTGTCATCCAGCACGTAGATGTACAGTTTGTCTTGTATTTCAAAAGTGGATTTTTGCGGAATATGAATTGCGTTATGAACAAGATTGTCAATGACTACTTTACCGCTTCCACCATGTTTTAATATTTTTTCGGGATTGGGGAATCGTGCCCTGAAGGCAATGTTTCCTGTACTTTTATCAAATTCACTTTCTGTGGTTTCAATGATGCCTGTATGTGGATATTTTGATCCATTGGCAAGAAGTAAGGAAACGTTTCTTGGTACCCCTTCTTTTTTGATGGTTATCAAATCCAGATAATCCTTTTCAGATACATTAAAGTAAGTGAAAATGTCATCATTGTTTGAAATGGTGGTAAGAAGGGTGCCTTCTTCCACTAAACTTCCGGCCTTATTGGGTAGTCTGTTAATAATTCCATCAAATGGAGATCTTATTTCAGAAAATGAAACATTCAGTTTAGCTCGTGCTACATCTGATTTTGCCTCAGCCACTTTGGCATTACTTGCCTCTACTTTGGCTTCTGCCAAACTTAACTCAGCTTTAGAAATGATATTTTTCTGATTCAGCTTAATGGCATTTTCGAGCTCAATTTGCGTAGCTTTTAACTCAGCTTCAGCCATTTTTACCAAGGCTTGCGTACGGCTAAGTTCTTGCTGGTTAAGGGTATTGCTTATTAAAAAGAGAGGCTGCCCCCTTTTTACGGTTCTTCCTTCATCTACAAATACCTTATCTACATAGCCTTTAATTTTCGTTCTGATTTCTACATTGAGTTGGGCGTTTATTTCAGCCACATACTCCAGTTGTTTGTTGGTAGTTTTTATAATTGGATTAATTACCAAATAAGCGTCTTCAGTAGGAGAAGACTGTTTCATATCGCTTTTCTCTTCGGAGCAAGACCAAAGCAAGGCGATGGTACCTATCAATAGGTACGTACGTATAAGTTTCATACAGACAGAAAATTGTTTATTAAATAGTAGTGATTAGTAAATTCCTGCTTATGGTTGCGACAGGTGCAGCTATAAGTCTAACAGGTAAAATGTAACTGAGGAGGTGGGATCTGTCTCTCGGGATGAAACTGATCCTCATTAAGGTGATTATTTTCTGATATTTTTCGGGCTTGTGGAATACAGTTTTTTGCCTCAAGTTCAGCACTTATGAAAAGAGGAACCGTCTGCGAGTCATTATACTCTATGGTGCCATCATGGATGGTACAGGTTCCTGATGTATGATTTGTGAAATCCCTTTTCTTTTTGATCTTTAAGCCAGAGTGATCGCCGAGTTTATAGTTTGTGCTTAGATTGGAATCAATAAATGAGCCATTAGCATCAGCATATGTAAAGCCTATGCAGACGATAACCAAGAGTTTTAAAATTACTTCGTAGAACGCGTTTCTTTCCCTCTTCATGATTAAACAATATCTCTACTGTTTTATCCCAAAACTGTCATCCTCTTCAATTGTACAATTAGTACTCTGAAAGATACAATCAGGCCTATTTAGCCTCGGATGAAGGTTTTGGACCCAATATTTATCTTCTGGCTAATAAATAGTCTATTAGATGCTAATGCAAGTCAGGAGTTGCCATTGCATGAATTTTGGAGAAGAGAGGCATAAAAATGTCGACTTTCGGCCATGGCGATGGCTCTGAGCACGAAAAGGACAACTTTTTAAAATGCAAATAAGTCCTCTTTTCTAACAAAAAAGTATCAACGCTTTAAGTTGAGCCACATTGTTTTAGAACTTTTAACTATATACGTATATTGGTTCTTTGAACTCAAATTTTATTGTTTTTTCCTTAGATCGACTTTGACGAAAATGACATTAGGCCTCCATTTTCGCTTTAAGATTATCCATACTTTTGGCCATGTCTTTACCAAGCACTTTTTTAAATATAAAAGAGAAAAGACTCATCGGGAATTTGGTGGGGCCTCTAAAAGTCCAGATCACTTTTGTTTCTTTTTTCGAAATCTCTTCAAGCACAAAAGAAGCTTTAGCTACGTTTTTCATGGGCCTTTCAAATCTGAGGTCGCAATCAATACGTTCGTTAGGAATTAAAAGGGTTATTTCCTGACTGCCAGCCCCAACATTTTTGTTTTGGCTATCCCAGCTGTAAATAAAGCCTACCGTACCATCTGTACCTGTGGTGGCCACTTTTTGATTTGGATCCGTCATGTTCCAAATACTGAATTCATCCTGATTACGGATATTTTTCAGATAGTCATATATGTCTTTTTTCTGTTTATTGATTACAACGGACTTCTCAATAATCATATCCTTTGGCATAGCTGGAATTCTTTAAGGTGAAGACAAATATCTATAAAGAATGGCGGAATATTTTTTTTGCGAGACAGTATTAATTGCTTTTAAATTTCTAATCCCTTAGACGTCTGAAATAGTCCTGACCCTCGGCTCTTTCCCATTCTGAACCAATGGGCTTTTTGATCATCGGGATGATGGCTTTGTCGTAATTAGCCACCACGTTTAAATCACAAACCAAGGTGTTTTCAGGATCTGACATATAATCTTCATCTTCAGTACCAGACATAAAACGCCAGCCAGAATCATCCTCGTCATCCGGAGTTTCTCTATACATATAACCTACAGGCATGCCTTCTACGGTGATTTTGTCAGTAACCATGCAGGTTTTTCCGCTCGTTACAAGATCTTCGAAATCAGATTTGAGATATTTTTTCAACAGTTTCGCTTTAAAGGGGTAAAGTTATTGGTTCAGTTCTGAATAAATGGATTTATTGTAGGGAAAAGTGCTCAGAATTCAAGGTTTAAATCGGGAATCTGAACTAACTAAACAAGAATTCAGGGTTTTGGTTAAAAAGCTAAAGCAGAACTCTTAAATCAAAAGAGCTCTACTTTAGCAATTTACACTTATCGTTTGACTAAGAAATGGCTTCGGTATTTAATGCTGTGTCGGCAATTTCAGATAGATGCTCATCTGCATTCTTCTCCTCTTCCAAGGTTTCAAGTAGCAGTTTAACGGCTTTTTTGTAACCCAAAACTTTTGCAAAAGCCGCAAGAGTTCCATAGGAGGCGATTTCATAATGTTCTACTTTTTGGCAGGCCATGATAATTCCGGCATCACGAACATCACCACTTTCTGTCTCTTCAATAATTTCTTCTCCTTCTTCAATAAGTCCGGCCATGGCCTCACATTTTTTGGCCGTAGGTTTTTTGTCAATAGATTTGAAGACCTCTTCCAGTCTTTCTACTTGCTTTTCAGTTTCTTTTAAATGATCCTTAAGAGATTTCTTAAGTTTTTCGTTGGTAGCCTTCTCTTCCATTTCTGGTAAAGATTTTACCAGTTTTTTTTCTGCCCAATAGATGTCTTTAAGTCCATCTTCAAAAAGTTCTTCAAGATTTTTTGCTTTAGTACTCATAATTGTATGATTTAATAATTTAAATAAACTTACAATCAGAGGATTAAAAATAATGTGCCACTGAAAAAGCTACCAAAGTGTGTAGAGTATAAGCCCTTATACTTGGAGTTTAATAACCACAGTTGACTAAAATGTTCCTCGAAATTTGATTAAAACCCCGATTATTTAAACAGCAGTTTGCATAACTAGTCCTTAGGCTTCACCAAAGCTGAATTTGCTGTAGATTATGTGTAATTACACAAACATACTTAGAACCAATACGCCAATTAAGCCTACTACAGAAACAAGCGTTTCCATCACTGTCCAGGTTTTTAGCGTATCTTTTATGGACAAGTTAAAGTATTCTTTGAAGAGCCAGAAACCGCCGTCGTTCATGTGACCCATAATTAAACTACCACTACCTATAGCTAAAACCATTAGCTCAGGTTGGAAGTCTGGTTGAGAAGCGAAAAGTGGGGCTAAAATGCCCACCGCTGTAAGTCCGGAGACCGTGGCAGAGCCTACACAAACACGGATAAACGCGGCAGTGGCCCAGCCCAAAACAAGAGGGTTTATGTTTACACCTTGAAGCATTTCACCTATATAGGTACTGGTGCCTGACGCTGAGAGTATTTCTTTGAGAGCCCCGGCTCCCGCAATAATGAGCAAGATAACCGAGATGTCTTTAAAAGATTCGGCCAAAGATTTAGATACATCTTCCAATGTTCTGCCCTGTCTGATGCCTAAAAAGTAAACAGCAAAAAAAACTGACAGTAACATACCAAAATAGGGCTCTGCCAGCAGTTTGATAATTTGACTATCCGGAAAATAATTCTTGATGACAGAAAAAGCTGAAAGTAAAATAACCGGCATTAAGGCTACCCAAAGGCTTATTCCAAGGCCGGGTTGATCCTCTTTCTTAATTTCTTTAAAGCCAAAAAGTGAAGCATCTACATTCACTTCATAATTTTTAAGTGTTTTGGCGAAGATAGGTCCGGCAATAGCGATTGCAGGAATGGAAACGATTAAACCATAAATGAGTGTATTTCCTAAATCAGCATTTAACTGAAGCGAAATGGCAGCAGGAGAGGGGTGAGGAGGTAAATAGCCATGAGCTACAGATAGAGAGGCTAACATAGGGATACCTACATAAAGCATATTAAAACCGGAGGCCTGTGCCACCGCAAAAATCAAAGGAATTACAATAATGAATCCTGCATTATAAAAAAGAGGTATTCCGATAATAAAACCTGCCAATGCCAGTCCCCATTGTAGATTTTTTGTTCCTACCAGCTTGATTAGTGCGTCCGTAATTTTATGAGCTGCACCACTTTCTGCAACGAGCTTACCAAGCATGGCTCCAAAACCAATAATTAGTGTTAAATCACCCAGAGTACCACCTACTCCTCCTTGAATGGCTTTTCCCACTTCTATTACATCGAGGCCGCTGGCCAGTCCTATTCCGATGGAGACTATAACAAAAGAAAGAAAGGTATCGAGTTTTACTACAGCTATAAGCAGTATCAGTGCTAATATCCCTAGAAGGGCAATAACTAATGGCATAAAGGTATAGGGTTGAATTTTGAAAGACCGAAAAACGGAAAATTTGTTGGCCTGTGCAAATGTGATTGTTTACTTAGGAAAGAATGAAGATGAAAGAAGAAGATTTTGGACTTTTGGCAATTATAAAGTGCCCGCGGCTGTAATTATAGACTGAAAACAAAAAACAGCCTACTGAGTACGGCGGCATATCACTACCCTTTCGCACCCTCAAGGTTTCCGTAAATGGTGTCCATAATGTTTACCAGTTTATCAAAGTCTTCATCTGAAAGAGCTCCCCATGCCTTGCTACGCACCTGAGCCACAATTGGGAAAGCTTTTTCATGCATTTTCTTGCCATCATCGGTTAGAAACAACATGGATTTTCTTCTGTCTAGCTTGGCGATTTTACGCTCTACAAGGCCTTTTTTTAGCAGTATATCCAAGATTCGTGTGGTAGTAGGTGCATCCTTTGCTGTAGCCTGAGCTAAATCATTTTGAGAAATACCCGGACTGGGGAGAAGGTGGTCAATTAACACCCATTGATCAATGGTTAAGTCTATGCCTGCCATGTTAAGTTGCTTCTGCATAAAATTTCTAACACGTTTTACCGTTGTGTCGATTTTGAAAAAATAGGCCCTTTGGTCAGAATGAGTCATCTAAAAATCAGTGGGTTAAACGGCAAATATATAAAGAGCTGAATGAATACTGCGTATAGAGAGCAAAGCTTCTTAACGAACCCTTAACAATTAATTATGTAACCCTTTAGGGAATCGGTGCATCTAAGAAGTGTACAAAACGTAAACTCAAAGATTTTAGGTATGAAAAAGTTATTGACGTATATTCTTATTCTGGGAACAACTGCAGGTGCAATGGCACAAAACGCCATTGGTTTAAGAGGATCCTTTAGTGGATCTACTTTGACCAAATTTGATTTAATCGAAAATGTTACACCTGATTTTAAGTTTTTGCCAGCGGCGGGAGGAGCTATTTTTATGGAGATTCCGATTACCTCAAATTTCTCTGTTCAGCCCGAGGTTTCTTACACTCAAAAAGGATTTGCTATTCGTGAGGGTTTCGATGTAGGTGGCGAATTCCTGGGAATAGACATTCCTGTAAATGGTAAAGTAAACTTCAGAGCCAATTATGTAGAGGTTCCGGTTTTAGCCAAATTCCATTTTGGAGATAAATCAGCTGCACGTTCTTATCTGGCTATCGGGCCTGCTGTAGGTTACATGGCAGATGCCAATATGAGAATTAAAGTGCTGGATATTTTTCCTTTGAATTTTGGGCTAAACGACAACTTCTTTAAGCCTTTTGAGTTCAGTGGGGTAGTGGCAGCAGGTTTTGAGGTACCGGTCTCTGAAAAGGTTGGGATCTTTGCTGAAGGCAGATACGCCCATGGTTTTAGCAGAGTATTGGATACAGGCGTAGTAGATTTACCGGTAAGAAGCAGAACGCTTAGTGGTGGATTAGGGTTAAAGTATACATTATAGATTAGGGTATTTTGATAAAAAAATAGACCAGCTCTTTTAGGACTGGTCTATTTTCTTTTGTGAAGCTTTAAAATCTTAATCTTCAGATGCCCACTTAGTTTTTATATAATAATCTTCATCTACTATTAGTGATTTAACTTTAACCTTTTTGGTTTTAGATGTTGGATACAGTCTTGTTTTTTTGCCATCTAAAAGTACATCTACCGGCATATCAAAACCATCCACTACATTGTCCCATTTATAGAAAATCTTTTTTCCTTTTTGCTTCAGACTTAACTCGGGAATTTTTGTTGTTCTTAGGTATTGATCAAATACCTTACTTAAGTCTATTTTGGCTTTTTGGCTTATATAATTTTCGATTTGCTCTGTAGTTACAGTTTGATGATAGAAATCCAGATTTAAGCCTCGCAAAATAACACGCCAAAGCTGGTCATTGTCTATTATTTGACGGATAGTATGAAGCATATTACCGCCTTTATAATACATATCGCCAGAGCCAGACCTATTAACACCATAATCGCCGATTATTGGGCTTTGGTTTTGTATAAGGTCTCTTGTTCCTATGACATATTCTGCTCCGGCTTTTTTGCCATAAAAATATTCGGTAAATAAGTTTTCAGAGTAATTAGTGAAGCTTTCATGTATCCACATGTCTGCCTCGTCTTTGTTGGTTATATTATTTGCAAACCACTCATGACCACTCTCATGCACAATAATAAAATCCCATTTTAAACCCCAACCTGTTTTAGAAAGGTCAGTGCCTTTGTATCCATTTTGAAAGCCATTTCCGTAGGTTACAGAACTTTGATGTTCCATTCCTAAATAAGGAGCTTGAACTAATTTGTAGCCATCTTCATAAAAAGGATAAGGACCAAACCAGTGTTCAAATGCTTCTAGAGTTCTGATAGCATCCTTAAACTGTTCTCTGGCTTTGCCGAGATATTGTGGTAAAACGTAGAAAGAAAGATCGAGCGGCCCTTTTTCGCCTTGATATACCTCTGACCAGCTTACATAGTTTCCTATATTGATATTAACTCCATAGCTATTGATCGGATTTTTTACTTCCCATGTGGTGGTACGGCTTCCGTCTGATTCCAGTTTCATGTCTGTCATACGGCCATTCGAGATATTCCATAAGCCTTTGGGGGCGTTTACTGAAATTTTCAGGCTGTCTACCTCATCAGCAGGGTGGTCTTTGCACGGCCACCAGATACTGGCTCCAATTCCTTGATTCGCCGAAGCTACAAATGGCAAACCTTTCGAATCTTCATCCCAGGTGATTCCTCCATCCCAGGGTGGCTTTACTGCCTCATGAGGCTGACCTTCAAAGAAAATAGTGATGGCTGAAAGTTGTCCTTTTTCCTGACTTTCAGAAAGCTTTATCATGTGAGCATTCGGGCCATCTTTTGTCCAGGTGAGACTGACATCCCCTTGATGAACAGCTGTTATTTTCATAGGTGGCTGCAAGTCAATCTGCATTATTTGACCAGGAGCTGTGGCCTGAAAGAGTACTGTATTTTTACCGGAGATGTATTTTTCATCTATGTTTACCTTGACATCAAGGTCATAGTATTTTAAATCCCACCAGGCTCTTTCGGGCGTTATACTACCCATGAGGGAGTCTGTACGGGTATATTTTTGAGCGTTTGTTTGTACAAACGAAATCGCTATTAGGAGTAAGACTTTAATTGTATTGCACTTCATAAAGCTAAAAGTAACAAAATTACTTGTTTAATTGGCTGGCCAGAAAAGCGATACCTTCTTTAAAGCTTACAGGGTTATAGCCAAGCACCTCTCTGGCCTTAGAAATGTCGAAGCCAGTTCTGGGTGGTCTTTTGGCCGGTTGACTGAATGTAGCTGCCGTGGCTTCCGCAATCAATGATTTGTCTAATCCAAAATAATCAGCTGTATGAACAGCCATTTGATATGGATTTAAAAGGTCACTTCCCGATAAATTGTAAACGCCTTCAGCCTCTTTTTCTGCAATTAAAGCACAGCCTTTGGCCAGGTCTTCTGCCAAGGTTGGAGTTCGCCATTGGTCATTGACTACATTGATGTTTTTCCCACTTTCCAGCGAGTTTTTTACCCATAAAATTATGTTTGACCTACTCATGTCATGAGCAATCCCATAAACCAGAATGGTTCTTGCTATGGCCCATTTTACCTTTGAATGCATGACTAGTTTCTCTGCTGCCCATTTACTCCATCCATAAAAACTGATAGGGTTAGCCTCGGCATCTTCATTATAGGGGCCCTGTGTTCCATCAAAAATGAAGTCAGTGGAAAGATGAAGTAAAAAGGCATCATTCTTTTCGCAGGCACCCAGTATGTATTCTACGGCCGTTACGTTTTGTGCCCAACAGTTTTCTTTGTCTTTTTCACATTGATCTACGTTGGTCATGGCTGCAGTATTGACTACAACATCAGGTTTGTATTTTCCGATTACCTCCTCAACTTCTTCTTTGTTGGTTATATCCATGGCCTCAAATGTGTAAGCCTCTTCAGGAAAAGGAAGTCTGTTTTTACCTCTTGCAGTGGCAATAATTTCAACCTTTTTTTTAGTTAAAAGAAGTTCTACAAGTTTTTGGCCTAATAATCCGTTGGATCCGGTGATCAGAATTTTTTTCATCAACTTATTAATTGTAATGGTAGCCGTACAGTTTGGTGATTTTCTTCTTTTTCATTTTTTTGACAGACACTTTCATCGAAACGTCCTCAATGGGCCTGTCCGAGCCATCAGTCTCTACTTTTTCAATCTCTTCTGCTATCTCAATGCCTTTAATTACTTTACCAAAAACGGTATAGTTGTTATCCAGAAAAGGGGTGCCACCTTCCTCAATATAAGCTTTTCTCTGCTCTTCCGTATAATCAAGGCCAACCCGTTTCGCCATATCTGTCATTTGAAAATCGGTATATTTTTTACCAGTGACTATGTAAAACTGACAGCCTGAAGATTCTTTAGCAGGATTGTTCGTTCTGGCGGCGGCTAAGCTGCCTTTTAAGTGAACATGTTCAGGCACAAATTCAAATGGGACTTTTTCTAAATCTGCTCCGCCAGATCCTAGCTTGGCACCCTTCTCAGCATTTTTAGAGTTAGGGTCACCGCCTTGTATCATGAATTCATTGATGACCCGATGGAATAAAAGATTTTCGTAAAAACCTTCTTCTGCCAGCTTTAAGAAATTTGCTTTATGAAGTGGAGCTTTATCAAACAAAATAATCGCCATGGTTCCTTTTGTGGTCTCCATTGTGATCAGGTAATCCTTTTTGGTTTTCTTCTGTGCCGAGAGTGTTATGCTTGTTAATAACAAACAAAGGGTCAAAAGTCTTTTCAAGATAGTTGTTGTTTAATTTCGTCCAATATTTCCTTACCTCCGGAGTTCAAAAGTTTCTCAGCAGAGTCTTTCCCCAGTTTAATTGGGTCATCAAGTAAAGTACTTACTCTGATTACTTTTTGACCATCCAGACTAATTATACCAGCATTAAGTTCAAGTAAATAATCATCAAACCAATGAGCATAACCAAATACGGGAATGCTACATCCTCCATTTATTTCTTTTAAAAAGCTACGCTCTGCTCTTAGACAAATCTCTGTTTGTGGGTCATTGCATGCAGCAATGATTAGCTCCTTTTTTTCTGTTGGCAAAGATTTTGAAGTTTCTATTGCCACAGATCCCTGTCCTACAGCTGGGGTGAACTGTTTAACGTTAATTTTTTCTTTGATTAGGTCGTGGTAGCCCATTCTGTGAACCCCTGCATAAGCAAGTAATAAAGCATCACAATCTCCGTTTTCCATTTTTCCAATTCTGGTTTGGAGATTGCCACGCATATCTACAATTTTCACCTGCGGGTAGTACGCTCTTAACATGGCCACCCTTCGTGTACTGGAAGTTCCTATGGTGATTTGGTCTTGCAGTGTAATCTCTTTATGACTCACCAAAACGTCATTAACCTCTTCTCTTTCAGTAAAGGCGATTATTTCAAAATCATCGTCAAGCCTGGATTGAAGGTCTTTGGCACTATGTACAGCAATATCTATTTCACCAGACCTTAGCTGCTCTTCCAGCTCTTCGGTAAAGACACCTTTACTTCCAATTTTTGAGAGAGAACGATCAAGGATTTTATCCCCTTTTGTATGTATAATTTTTATGGCAGTTTCGGCACCTGCCGCTTTCAATTGCTCTTCAACAAAATAGGCTTGCCATAATGCAAGTTTACTCCCTCTGGTTCCGATGGTTATTTTCATATTCTAAATAAATAATGTGCCCACTATGCTTACGATAATACCGATGCTGAATCCTACAAAGATTTGAGCAAGATTGTGGGCATTGAGTTTTAGGCGGGCACTGCCAATCACACCGGCAAGAATCAAAGTTATAAAAAACGGTATCACCAATCTTGGCTCGTCGTAATGAAATTTCAATGTGAAGAAAGTGCCTAATACCCCACCAATACCTGCGGCATGAGCACTAACTTGCCATTTGAGACTTAATAAGGCCACAAGGGCAATGACCACCATGATGAAAATAACGATTACAGCGGTAGGTCTTAGGAAACTTGATTTTTCGTAAAAGAAGTAAGCCAAAAAGCCTGAGCTCACAATGGAAATAAGATAGGGCAGGCGTCGCTCTGAAAGATTTTCGAGTTTCATGCTGGCTATTTTTTTTCTCTTATGCAGCCAAAAAATCATCATTGAGGGAAATAGGAAGGTGTACAATAACACGAATCCCAAAAGTAAAACTTTCGATAATAGGGTATGCCCTTCAATTGATACCAAATAGGGACACACAAAATAAAGCGTACCTAAAAGGTAAGTGGGCATCAGACCCGGATGAAATATGTAACTGATGAAGAGGGCGAGTTTACTGCTCACAAATAAAAAATCTGATGCTTTTGCAAGGCAAATATAGCATCAGATTATCCTTTAATGGTGTATAATTATAATTGTTTTCTCAATCTTGCTACAGGTATGTTTAGTTGTTCACGGTATTTGGCTACGGTTCTTCTTGCAATCTTGTAACCGCGTTTCTTTAATTGCTTTTCTAATTTATCATCAGAAAGTGGAGCATGTTTAGGCTCAGAATCAATCAGTTCTTTCAAGATATTCTTTACTTCTCTGCTTGATGCATCTTCACCTGAGTCTGTAGAAATACCTTCTGAGAAGAAATATTTTAAGGGGTAAATTCCAAAATCAGTTTGAACAGCTTTACTATTTGCCACTCGTGAAACGGTGGAAATATCCATGTCTATTTTTTCGGCAATGTCTTTTAGGATCATCGGCTTAAGTTTACTTTCATCGCCATCCCAGAAAAACTCTTCCTGATATTTAACTATGGCCTGCATGGTTCTTAAAAGCGTCTGTTGACGTTGCTTTATGGCATCTATAAACCATTTGGCAGCATTAAGCTTTTGTTTTACAAAGGTGACAGTCTCTTTGGCTTCTCTGCTCTTCTTGTCGCTTTTGTCGTAAGAATCCAGCATATCAGAAAAAGATCTACTGATTCTCAGCTCAGGAGCGTTCTTAGAATTTAATACGATATCAAGCTTGTCATTCTCTGCTGTAACGATAAAATCTGGCATTAAATAAGTAGCAGTGCTATCGTTTGTGCCTATTCCACCCGGTTTTGGGTTTAGTCGCGTAATAAGAGTGATGGCCTCTTTCAGCTCTTCCTGGTCAGCATTTAATTTCTTTCTGATGGTATCAAAATGCTTTTTGGTGAACTCTTCAAAATAAGAATCAATAATTTTTATGGCATTTTGACATTCCGTAGTATGACAATTTAACCTTTCAAGTTGAAGAAGCAGACATTCTCTTAAATCTCTGGCTCCAATGCCTGCTGGCTCAAAACGATGAATAATATGTAGAACGTGCTCCACTTCCTCTTCACTTACATATAAGTTCTGCCCAAAAGCCAAGTCATTACATATAGACCTGATAGGTCTTCTTATATATCCATCGTCATCGATACTGCCAATTAACTGCTTACCAATACTTTCATCCTTTTCAGAGAGTTGCTGAAAACCCAATTGCTGATTTAAGGCTTCCACTAGTGTATTGGTAGAAACTACGGGCATTGCTTCTCTCTCATCATTCCATCCATCGCTGTACATTTTGTACCCAGAGTAATCGTCTTGGTTCAGATAGTCCTTAACGTCTACTCTTTCATGAGCGGCATCTAAGCTATCATAATCAGAAAAATCGTCTGCATACTCCTCAGCATTGTCATTGTATTCTTCTTCTCTTGTTTTTTCCTGCATTTCTCTTCCTTCTTCGAGAGCAGGATTAATTTCAAGTTCTTCTTCAATTCGTTGATCTAACTCTGCAGTAGGGATTTGAAGTAGTTTGATAAACTGAATCTGCTGTGGTGAGAGTCGTTGTTGGAGGGATTGGCTAAAAGTTAATTTTTGCATCGTAAGTCGAATTTTTAATTACTTATCAGGACGTGATAAGCAGTTGATCATGAATCGTGCCAAAAAACAAAATCAACCTAAAGGGTTATCTTTCTTTACTCCTATTTAAGTGAAACTTTACTTGCTTAAATAATTGATTATTAGGAATTTGTAAAGCCGTCCAAAAGAGATCTTTATTTTTCTATAATTATACAAAAAAACTTTTGTCTCCTCAAATATTTAGGATAAATGAATTTTAACCAATGATGGTTTTTAACTTCATTTCTGTCTCTATCCATTCTTTTTCAGGAGTAGAGTCAGCCGTTATACCGCAGCCGGCAAAGAGGGTGATTTGGCTACCGGAAATTTTCAGACTTCGTAGGTTTACAAAAAGATGTGTGATTGAATTTATATTAACCGGGCCTAAATAGCCGCTGTAGAATCCACGGTCATATTCTTCGTTTTTCTGAATAAAGTCAAAGGCTATATCCTTGGGCATGCCACATACGGCAGAAGTTGGGTGAAGTAATTCAAGCATTACAGAGGCCATTTGAGGGAAATTTATCCTCCCTGAATCCACTTGAAATCTAGTTTGCAAGTGCAATAAATTGCCAGCCCTCACTGTTTTAGGTCCTATCTCAGAGAATTCTCTAACACGAATTTTCTTGAAACAATTGATAATATATCTACTTACTAAGGCTTGCTCTTCAATTTCCTTCTGTCTCCAAAGTGCCTCAGGACATTCTATTTCAATTCCATCATTATCAAAGGCAGACTGCGTTCCGGCGAGAGCCATTGTTTCGAAGAAAGAGTCAGAATTCTGACGAACTAATGTTTCAGGCGAAGCACCTATCCATAGTTCGTTTATAGAGGGTAAGAAAACCATGGAACAGAAAACTCCGGGGTATTTCTGACAAATTTTCCTAAAGTGGGCAACAGCGTCAAAATCGCCTGCACTTGTGAGTTCAGTTTTTCTGGAAAGCACCACTTTCTCAAAAGCCTCTGTTTTTTTAATTTCTTCTACAGCCTTTGAAACCAGTGCTTCAAATTTATTTCTTTCCGTAGTGGTATCACCAAAACTCAAAGAGTAGTTGGCTTCTGATCCAAAAGTATTCTCTTTGAAAGATAGTGAGGTGTTTTCTTCAAAATAACTAAGAGCCTTTTCTGGTAAGGGTTTCTCAAAGTCAGAAGTAGAAAAATAGAGATCTGAATGAATAAAAAAGGCATGATTGCCATTGGCCTGATCAAAAGGTGCTACCACAAAGCCGCTGTCCAGGTCTTCCAGTCTAACTGCTTCAAGGACACTCTCTTCTTTATTAGAAAAAAGGAAATGTATGTCATTATGGTCAGGAAACCTCCAGACGGCAAATGCATTATTATCAGTCACCAGTTTTGTTAAAGTGTCTGATAAGCTTATCTCTTTTGTAGCTTTTTCGGCCTCTATCCGCATCCTATTTTCTCATGGCTGTTTGTTCTTCAGCCTCCAGTTCTCCGTTATTGTATTTAGAAGGGCATTTTAGCAATATCTGCTCGGCCTCAAAGTAATTTTGATCCAGGTTCATGCTTCCTACCACTACTACTTTTTCAGAACGTTCCATATCCTGTGGTTTTGGTTTCATAAGAACCACCTTAGACTCATTATTTAATGAGTCAACCATCATGAATTCAAACCTGTTTGGATTCACAGAAGGTTCGTAAACCATACCTAAAATATTTCCTTGGCTGTCTTTTTTTAGCTCACCCACTACATGAACGTCTGTAGTATTTCCTTCTGTAGCCAGCTTTTTAGCCTCGCCAAAATCTGAATACGTACTGGCATCTCCTACGGTGGAAATAATCATGGCAATGGCCACTGCAATTACCACAAGGGCTATGATATGTGATTTTTTCATTTTTCTAATTTGCTGACTCTTCTATCTAACAAAAACAGGTACACTAAAATTCCAATTGTTACAGTAGTAACTACGGCCACTACAACCCAGAATTTACCGTCTTGACGTAGGCCATCTGCCATGGCCACTTCCTGTAGAAGGATATTTAAAATACTTAATAGTGTCATTTATATTTCAGTTTTTTTGTATTCCAAGTTTAAAATTCGTGCCCGCAAGGAGGCAATCCATATTCCTACGAGAATCCAACCCACTACGGCCGGGTAAAAGACCATTCTCATTTGACTGTCCATGTCGTATTTGCCAAAAGCAGGGTTGCCACCGTTTCCTGGATGCAAAGAGTCTGTAATTCGAGGAAGTATCCATACTAAAGGCATAAAAGCTGCAAAAGCAAAAATATTATAAACTGCTGCCAGTCTTGCCTTCTTTTGCTCATCCTCAAAAGATCCTCTCATGATAAAATAGGCGGCGTAAATCAATAGACCAACCTCTACCGCAATGAGTTTCGGATCTACCGGGAAGGCAGAGCCCCAGGTGAATTTTCCCCAAATAGCACCGGTTAAAAAACCTATAATACCAAGGGCAAAAGCCGTATGAGCAAATGATAGGGCCTGCTGATCTCTGACAATGTTTCCACTTCTTAGGTATTGGATTGACCTTACCATTGAGATGGTCATTAAAACCATCATTGAAAACCACATAGGAACATGAAAATAAACATTCCTAATTGTTTCATTCAATATGGGCTGTCTGGGTACTTCACCGGTCAACCCGGCGATAGCCACATAAATTACCAGGAGGGCTCCCAATATTTTCCACCAACTGTTTTTTAGGTTCATACTCTTAAAATAAGATAAAATCTGTCAATATTAACTTCTCCATAAAAACGGGAAAAGGATAAAGCTCAGGGCTATGACGATGCCATCAAGCCCTATCAATGTAAAAATTTCGTCACGACTGACTGAAAAGGCCAATCCGTCCATTGCGTTTTTCGATAATCTCATCAACATCAATAACATTGGAATAATGATTGGAAAACTCATCAATGCCATTAATGAACTGGTATTGTCTGCTTTAGAGGCTATACCTGATACCAAAGTCAAAGTACCTGCAAATCCCAAGGCTCCAAGTGATACTGATAATATGTACATTCCTAAATCCTGAATAGGATTATCTAAAAAGGCGACATAAATTCCCAAGCCTACAAAAGCAAGGAAAAGCATCAGCAGGAAATTGTATATTAATTTAGAAACAATGATGGCTTCAGGACTGGCCAGTGTATAGTAATAGGCATGTCTGTTTTGCCCTTCTTGTGAAAAACTCTTAGCAATGGCGTTAATTGCTGTAAATAGAATGATGATCCAGAATAGCGTATTCCAAACAATAGGATTCAAGGCGTCCACCTTTATTTTGAAACTTAAGAAGCAGATAAAAACCGTAGAGATAAGGTAGAGAATCATGCCATTAAAAGCATATTTGTTTCTCCACTCTAGGGTGATTTCTTTTCCAAGAAGTGCCAAAATTTCTTTCATTCCATACCCTCTGAATAGGGTTTGCAAATGTACAGCCTAAAATCTTACTTACATAGCAAAGCCTATTTGTATTGATCGCTAAGATCTAAAATTTTAATATTTCTAAACCAAACAGGATGCCCCTCTGCCTGAAGGGCTATATAACCACTTTTTAAAGGCATTCCTTTGTTCTCAATAAACCATGTTTTGTCTTTGATCCAGTGCATCTGATCTTCTTCTTCCCAGCCGCCTATTTGGGGATTAAAATACGTCAAGACGGTATCGCCTTCTACCACGTGGTGTACAACAGAATCGCCTAATACAATGGCCTCTATACTCACCCACTGATCTTCAAAAGTGGGGCCGTCTGAATACATCATATGATCTGTCCATAATTTACCATCTTTTACTACATGGGTTCCGGGCGAAGCTAAATTGCCGGTAGCCCTTCTTGAAGAATCAATTCTTGATAGAAATTGCATCTCTATAGAGGCAGGGAAATTCTGATCCAATTCTTGACTAGCTGCAGATTGTGCATGTAGCATTACCCCACTGTTAGCCTCTGCATAATATGGACTGCCGGGAGTTAGTTCTCCAAAAATTCTATAATCCATTTTGAGTCTGTAGTGGGAGTAAGGAGTTTTGTAATACAGGTGGCCAAATTCATGTGTAAAGGTGTCATATTCAGCATAATTTACCTTAATGATACTGTCTTCTACTATGAAAGTATTGTTGAAGTTTTCATTTAATGGATGACCGGAAATTTTAATATCCCAGCCGTCAAGATTTACTCCATTAAATAGACTTTGCCATTT
>JANSYO010000036.1 GCA_024742395.1 Cytophagales bacterium | reverse complement strand
ACATAAGGAATTTGATCATTAATCCCTTTTAACACCTGATCTTTGGTAAATGAAATTGGCAATGGATCAGATTCGTAGGTTTTGCGTTTCATTTGATCAATGTACCAGTCTGTACCTAATAAACTCAAATTACACACTCTTACATCTGTTCTTACACCTTCTACCTCCTGTGCATACCATAAGGGGAAAGTATCGTTATCTCCTCCTGTAAACAGAATTGCATTAGGAGCTACAGAGTTTAACAGGTTACGTGCAAAATCTACCTGATGAACTCTTCCCGATCTGTCATGACCAGCCCAAGTTTGCGTTACCATTTGCACCGGCACAATTAAACCGATAACTGAAGCCGCAATAGCTTTGCCGGAACTCCCCTTAATAAATTTCATTACCCAATCTGCTAATGCGAGGACACCCATTCCTACCCAAATAGCAAAAATGTAAAACGAACCTACATAAATATAGTCCCTTTCTCTAGGCTCTACGGGAGGAGAGTTCAGGTAGACCACAAGACCCATTCCAGTCAGTAAAAACAAAAGAACAGTAACGATGAAATCTTTGTCTCTTTTGAAATACTGATACAACATGCCTAAAATTCCAAGAATCAATGGCAATGCGAAGAAATTGGTTCGTCCTCTGTTGTTTTGTAAAGAACTAGGGAGATCAGATTTAGCTTCAAAAATATCTGTACGAGACGAGCCTTCAATATCACTGGCTCTTCCCCAGAAATTCCACATAAAATAACGCCAATACATGTGACCCAACTGATGTGAAAACATGAAACTTAAGTTATCGCCCATTTTTGGCACTTGTGTTTCATTTAGACCTAATTTGCTTCTGTAAAGTCTAACATGGTTAGGGTCTTGACTCCAAACACGAGGCAGAAGCATTTGATCAGCCCAGGTGTATTCTGGCGTGTAATCGTATATTTCATACTTCTCCGGTCCCATTTTATAACTTGGCGTACCTTTATTAATAGCAGTAAGTTTCGATGAAAAGATTGGCCCGTACATTAACGGACGGCTACCATACTGCTCTCTTTTCAGATAATAGGTAAAATCCAAAACTTCACTAGGATCGTTCTCGTTAATCGGCGGATTATAGTTTGATCGAATCAAAGCGATGGTATAAGTAGAATATCCTACAAGTATAAATGCAAATGAAAGTAAAGCGGTGTTAATCCAAACCTTGTTATTCTTAGAAGACCATCTCACCGCATAAACTAGGGCCGAAATCAGAGCAATTATAAAGAAGATCATCCCTGAGCCATATGGCAAACCAAAGGTATTTACGAAGAGCTTATCAAAGAAAAAGCTAAAGCTTGGTATACCTGTGATCACTCCAACCATGATTGCACCCAAAATGACTAAACCCAAAAAGAATGCAATAGTACCGCCAGTCCAGGTAATCTTTTTTGATTTTTTATAATAAACCCATAAACCCAAGGCAGGTACAGTCACCAGGTTTAAAAGGTGTACACCAATTGATAAACCGACGAGATAGGCAATAAATACCATCCATTTGTTGGCGGCGGCTTCATCTTCAATTAATTCCCATTTTAATACTGCCCAAATAACAATAGCTGTAAAAAAAGATGACATCCCGTAAACCTCGGCTTCAACAGCCGAAAACCAGAAGGAATCAGACCATGTATAGACCAAAGAGCCCACCATCGCTGCTCCCAGTACCAAAATAGCATTGGCACCTTCTAATTCCTCAGCTTTTTTGTTTATCACTTTTCTGGCCAAAAGTGAGATGGTCCAGTACATAAAAAGAATGGTAAACGCACTGGCCAATACTGAGAGCATATTGATCATTAAGGCAACTTTCTGTACGTCACCGAAAGCAAAAAGAGAAGCCAGTCTACCTAGTAATAAGAAAAAAGGTGCACCGGCAGGGTGCGGAACCTGTAATTTGTATGCACAGGCTATGAATTCCCCACAGTCCCAAAAGCTGGCCGTAGGCTCTACGCTTAAGGTATAAGTGACTAAGGCTATCAGGAAAGCAGTCCATCCGCCTATTGTGTTTAACTTCTTAAAATCCATAAATAGTTGTTTGCTAGATGCAATAGTTAATGAAATAAGGGTTTATTTTCGACCAAAGTAACAAAATTCAGTCCAAAGAATATTTACTTGACTCTTTAAATAGTGTTAAATCTTAAGTTGCTTCCCAAGGTTCACATTTCGTTCAATTTGACGCGTAATGTGCAGGAAGTCTTCATTATTACCTACGAAGTCCATATTGTTTACATCAATTTCAATGAGCTTACCGTGACGGTATTCACCAGAGAACGAGTGATATAAGTTGTTTAAGCTGGCTAAATAGTCAGGATCAATACTTTTCTCATATTCTCTACCTCTTTTTTTAATTTGACTAACCAATTTAGGCACATCGGCCTTTAAATAAATCATTAAATCAGGAGGGGTAATTGCCTCCATAATCGTAGAGAAAAGAGACTTATACGTAGCAAAATCAGTGGGATTCAGGTGCCCTGAGTCGTAAAGGTTTTGAGCAAAAATATAAGCATCTTCATAAATGGTTCTATCCTGAATAATGGTCTTATCGAACTGATTTTTAATTTTCAAAACTTGCTCAAACCGGCTATTTAAGAAGAACACCTGCAAATGGAAGGCCCATTTTGTCATATCAGTGTAGAATGGGGCCAGGTAAGGGTTGCCATCTACCGCTTCATAATATACCTCCCATCCATAATGATCTGCTAATTTTTCTGCTAAAGTTGTTTTTCCGGCTCCAATGTTCCCGGTAATGGCGATATGCATAGTTTAAGTATCGATTCGAGACAAAATTAGCCACTATTGATGACAATCCTCATAGAAAAGCGTCGAAGCTTTTGTAATTTTGCAGCTGAATAAGGTTTTGAACAAATGCAAGAATACAACGTACTGCTTTATTACATCTATTCTCCAATCGAAAATATAGTGGAGTATAGAGATGAGCATCATCAGTTCTGTCTCGATCATAATCTTCTGGGTCGAATAATAATAGCTCCGGAAGGCTTGAATGGTACTGTATCAGGTACAGTAAAAGATTGCGAAGCTTACATGCAATGGATCAAGGCAGATCCACGATTCTCAACAGTTGATTTCAAAAAGGAAACTCATGATGGACATGCATTTAAGAAGCTTTATGTGCGTATAAAAAAGGAAATTGTTCATTCTGAACTTCCAGTAGACCCAAGAGTTAAAACGGGTAAACACCTTGAACCTGCTGAGTTTAAGAAAATGCTCAAAGAAGATAAGGATGTAGTACTGGTAGATATGCGTTCTAATTACGAACACATGGTGGGCAGATTTAAAGGGGCTATCACCTTCGACATGGAAAACTTAAGAGAATTACCTGAGCATGTCCATGAAATTGATCATTTACGAGATAAAAAGATTATCACCTATTGTACAGGTGGCATAAAATGTGAAAAAGCCTCTGCCTATTTATTAGATCAGGGTTTTGAGAATGTTTATCAACTGCATGGAGGGATCATTAAATACGGTCTTGAAGAAGGTGGAGAAGATTTTGACGGCAAGTGTTACGTTTTTGACGGAAGGTTAACTACTGAAGTAAATAAAGTAAATCCTGAAATAATCTCAACTTGTCATATATGTAATGAAAAGTGCGATCGCATGGTGAATTGTGCCAATCCTGAGTGTAATGAACATTTGCCTATCTGTGAGAAATGCGGAATTGAAATGGAAGGAGCATGCTCTTTAGGATGTAAGGAACACCCGAGAAAGAGACCCTACAATGGAACCGGATACTACCAGAAAACGCTGGAGGGATACAGCCCGGAAATAGCAGCAAGAACCAGAAAAAATACGAAAAAACTCCATATCATAGAGGATTTGGGACTATGTGAATAGTTGATAATCTGTTCGTTATAGAAACATTTTCAGAAGTGGTCGATCAATCCTGATTTGACCACTTTCTTTTTTTCTGACCTTCTAAATTTAGATTACATTTGGTATGATATAAATACCTATACTATTGAAAACTGTACTCTTCTTTCTATTTACTTCGCTTACTCTGATTTCATGCACTCAAAAGACCAAAATTGATATTGTAGATGTAACGGGTGGGAAAATTTCAGGTTTGCATTCGGGCGATCTTCATATTTACAAAGGAATTCCCTTTGCGGCTCCTCCAATTGGAGCACTTCGATGGAAAGAACCACAAGAACTTAAAAGCTGGGAGGGTATCAAAGAATGTATTGATTTTTCAGCAAGTCCTATTCAAAGACAGCCGGAGCCTTTTGCCTGCTGGTCTGAGGAGTTCATTTCTCCACCCGATCCACTTAGCGAGGACTGCCTTTACCTAAATGTGTGGACTGAAGCAAAGTCTTCAGAGGAAAAACGTCCGGTTTTTGTCTGGATATATGGAGGTGGTTTTAATTCCGGCTCAGCTGCTTGTGCTATTTACGATGGAGAGTCTTATGCCAAAAAAGGAGTAGTGTTTGTTAGTATAAATTATAGAGTTGGCCCTTTTGGTTTTATGGCTCATCCTGAACTCAGCAAGGAACAGAATGGAGCCAGTGGAAATTATGGCCTTCTAGATCAGGTAGCCGCCCTTAAATGGGTAAAAGAAAACATTGGAAAATTTGGGGGAGATCCGGGCAATGTAACCATTGGAGGACAGTCTGCCGGTTCAATGAGCGTTCATGCATTGATGGCTTCACCATTGGCTAAAGGGTTATTTCATAAGGCTGTGGCCATGAGTGGTGGATTTGGACCAAGCAGAATTCCGGGTTCTTTAAAGGATGCTGAGAATTTAGGTATGGAACTTCAAAAACTTTTAGGAGCGAATAATTTGGCCGATTTAAGAACACTAAAAGCAGAAGATATTCAAAAAATGTCGGGAGGTATAAAGGGGGGCAGAATGGGAGTAATTACAGACGGATATTTACTACCTGAAAATGCCTTTGAAAATAGAATTAATCAGGTGCCGGTTTTGACCGGCTGGACCAAGGATGATGGAGGATTTCTTTCCGATGGAGCACTAACCTTAAATCAATATATAACTGAAACAAAAGAGCAACTTGGTAATAAAGCGGAAGAATTCCTAAGCGTATTTACGGCCAAAAATGACGAAGAAGCCATGCTCATGAGAACTAAGGCTAAAACATTGAGTTTTGCCGGAATACCTGCACATTTGTTGGGCTCTAACAATTCTAAATCTGTTTATGTCTATGAAGTAAATCATGTACCTACAGATAAGCCTGATTTTCCACATTATGGAGCTTTTCATACCTCTGATGTACCTTTTGCGTTAGCAAATCTTGAAACTTGGGACAGGCCATGGGCCGATCATGATAGAAAGGTAGAAGCGATACTTTCGTCTTATTATTTAAACTTTATTAAATCAGGAAATCCAAATGGTGAGAACCTTCCTCAATGGTATCCATACTCATCTGATACCCAAAGCATTCAAGTAATAAATGAAGAAACTTCCAACACGACTAATCGATATAAGGCAGAGTTCTCAGTTTTGAATTAAGTAGGTAGGTAGGGCTAATTGAGGAAGTAATCTTATTTTTGTAAAAAAAATACTCAGATACATGTCAAAACCCCTCATTCTGGTCACAAATGATGACGGAATTACCTCAAAAGGTATTAGAAATTTAATAGAAGTTGTCAAGGAAATAGGAGACGTTTTTGTAGTGGCTCCGGATAGTCCAAACTCAGGAATGGGACACGCTATTACTGTTGATAGCACAATTCATATTAAGAAATCAAACATATTTAATGGTGTAGAATCTTATGAATGCAGTGGTACTCCGGCAGACTGCGTGAAGCTTGCAAAGCACCATTTGCTGAAAGGACGTAAAATAGATCTAGTGGTAAGTGGAATAAATCATGGTCACAATGCTTCTATTTCTGTTATTTATTCAGGAACGATGGCAGCCGCCAGAGAGGCCTCAATAGAAGGTATTCCTGCCATAGGATTTTCTATTGATGATTTCAGATACGATGCTGATTTTTCGCATACAAGACCATTCATTAAGCAAATTTGTGAAACCACATTAAAAAACGGATTGCCGAAGCATCGAGCTCTTAACGTGAATTTCCCGAAATACTCTGATGAAAAGATTAAAGGGATTAAGGTAGTAAGACAAACAAACGGATACTGGAAAGAAGAGTTTGATGCCCGTCAGGATCCACACGGCAGACCCTATTTCTGGATGGGTGGTGAGTTTATTAATCACGAGCCAGAAAGTCAGGACACAGACGTATGGTGCATGGAAAATAATTTTGTGGGGGTGGTTCCCTGTAAAACAGATTTAACTGACTATGATGCAATAGACCAGCTAAGAAAGTGGGAGTTTAATTAAACCCCACTTTTTTTCTGTTTCTAAGAATTCGGTCTGCTTTTAGCAAACCAGTAACACTCATAGAATCAGTGATTTTGTTCTCCATAACCATTTGAATGGCTTCACTTAGTTTAACCCTTTTCACTACCAGTTCTTCGGTATCTTCAGGTTCTGATTCGCCATGAGAAATTCCTGTGGCCAAGTAGATGTAGGCCACTTCGTTACAAACGGAATTAGAAGTGTGTATTTTGCTGATAATCTCATAGTGTTCAGCTTGTAATCCTGTTTCTTCTTTTAATTCTCTTATGGCGGCATCGAGCCACTCCTCACCTACCGGGCATCCTCCCTCTGGGATTTCCCAGCTGTATTCTTCTAAAGGAAATCGATACTGCCCTACCAGCCAGGTATAACCTTCATCGTCAACAGGTACAACACCAATAGCAATATTCTTAAAATTTACCTGACCATATATTCCGGGATTTCCATTTGGGTTTAATACATCTTTGTGTACCACCTCAATCCAGTTGTTTTGATAGACAATCTCCTCTTTTAGAGTTTTCCAGGGATTATTTTGTTCGCTCATTATCGCAAAACTAATGGAAATAGCTAAGTTTAAAACTTAGCAGGCAAAAAGATTCTATGACAGGTGAAACAGGCAAATCAAATCAGAAAGTAATCGCTATCTCTCTCTCAGTTGGTTTTGTATTAATGCTCATTAAATTTCTTGCCTTTTATTTTACGGATTCTAAGGCTATTCTTACTGATGCCTCTGAGTCTATTGTAAATGTAGCTGCAGCTGCTTTCGCATTGTACAGCTTAAAAGTGGCCGTTAGACCGAAAGACCGGAATCATCCCTATGGTCATGGTAAAATTGAATTTTTTTCCAGTGGATTTGAGGGTGTTTTAATTCTGGTAACAGGTTTAGTAATGATTTTACCGGCGGTAGAATCTTTAATAGAGCCTTCGGAAGTTGAAAATTTGACTGAGGGTATCTGGCTAATTGTGATCACAATCATTATTAACGGACTATTAGGATTCTTTTTAATTCGAATTGGAAAGCAGAACGATTCTATAGCTTTAAAAGCAGATGGGCAGCACCTTTTACTTGACAGTGGCAATTCCATCATTCTAATAACAGGATTATTTGCAGTAAAATGGACCGGGAAAGGTTATATAGATGGTATTTTAGCTCTATTATTAGCCGGAATTATTATTTACAATGGAATAAGTTTAATGAGAAAATCTGTTTCAGGACTAATGGATGAAATGGACGAAGCCACCTTTTCTAAGCTGATCAATATTCTAAACCAAACTCGTTCAAACAGCTGGATAGACGTACATAATTTACGCGTGCAGAAATATGGGGCAGATATTCATATAGACTGTCATCTGACTCTTCCTTTTTATTACTCATTAGAACAAGCTCACGAACAAGTTGTCAAATTTGAAAGAGCTATTCAAAGCAACTACCCTTTTGAAGTAGAAATCTTTGTTCATTCTGATCCTTGTATCCCACAATGTTGCCATTACTGTTTACTAACAAACTGTTCAGTTAGAAAGGAGGCATTTGTACAGAAAAAAGAGTGGACAGAACGACGAATTCTATCAAATACCAAACATTTTGTCGATTAGACTACCAGCTTTTGTCTATTTACGCATTAAATTGACATATTTGTGGTAAATCTATTTCCTGTTATAATTCTAAGAATCTGTTTTTACTTTAATGACTAAAAGTATCCTTTTTTTGCTGTCTGCTTTTTTTCTTATTTCCTGCTCTGAAGAGGAAGTAAATTTACCTAATACGTTAACAAAAGAAGAAAAAGAGGAAGGCTGGAGACTTCTTTTTGATGGAAAAACTACAGAGGGTTGGCATTTGTATAATAAAGGAGATGTTCCTTCAGCCTGGATAGTCAAAGATGAAGAACTTTTCTGTAATCCTGATACTTTCGAGGTAGATCACGGTGATTTGGTAACTAATGAAGAGTTTTCAGATTTTGATCTTCGTTTTGACTGGAAAATTTCAACTGCAGGTAATAGTGGCGTTTTCATAAATGTTCAAGAAGGAGAAGAATATCCTACAACATGGACTACAGGTCCCGAGTATCAAATTTTAGACAACCTAGGTATTCATAAGGAATATTTAGAGGATACCACCCATTGGGCTGCTTGTTTATATGGTTTTCAACCTATTATGAATCAGGTAACACCTAAGACCGCAGGAGAATGGAATCATTCCAGAATAACACAGAAAGACGGTAAAATTACTTATTGGCTCAATGAAATAATGACGGCTCAGGAAGATTTAACTGGAGAAAATTGGAAGGCCTTAATAGCAAATAGTAACTTTAAAAGTTTCCCGGCTTTTGGAAAGGCCACATCAGGGAAATTAGCATTGCAGGATTGGTCTAAAGGCGTCTCGTTTAGAAATATCAAAATTCTGGAGCTTTAATTCGTTCTTAATTAAATGAAAAGTATCAGTAAACACATTTTTATTAGTGCATTCATTGGTATTCTGCTAGTGGCTTGTGATAAGATTGATCCCGATCAAAACCGGTTAACAGAACAAGAAGTAGAAGAAGGTTGGAAATTACTTTTTGATGGTAGGTCTACTAAAGGTTGGCATTTGTATAATGAGGCCGGTACCCCTTCTTCTTGGGTAGTGATAGATGGAGAACTTTATTGCGATCCTTACAATTTTGAAGTCAAAAAAGGCGATTTAGTAACTGATAAGGAATACGAAGATTTCGAGTTACAGTTTGAGTGGAAAATTACCAAAGACGGGAACAGCGGAGTATTTATTAATGTACAGGAAGATAAAAAGTATCCCAATACCTACAGTACGGGTTTAGAATATCAGTTACTTGACGGAAGAGCCATCAACGAAAACTCTTACCTGATAGATTCTACGAAAAGAGCAGGCACAATATATGGGCTAAGTCCATACAGCAGTGAAGTGAAAATCAACCCTCCCGGCGAGTGGAATCATGCTAAAATTCAACATGTCAATGGTCGGGTTTCCTTTTGGTTAAACGGTGAAATTTCAAGCGAAGCCGACTTAAAGACACTGGAATGGCAAGAAAGAGTGGCCAATAGTGAATTCAATGATAAGCCTGATTTTGCAAAGAAAAATTCCGGTAAAATAGGGTTGCAATATTGGGCTAAAGGTGTTTCTTTCAGAAATATTAAGATATTGGAGTTTTAAAACTCCAATAGTAACGATTACAAATTTTATTAACTCTATTAACGATTCTACGATCAAACATGAAAAAATCTCTTGTTTTACTTCTGGTTTTATTCTCAGCTTTAAAGCTTTCAGCACAAAGTGAGTGGGTAAACCTTTCTGATGGTACATTCGATCACTGGCATGTCTATAACCATCCGGGTGAGCCAGTAAGCAGCAAATGGACAATTAAAGACAAAGCTTTTGTTTTTGACCCTAAAGGAAGCAGTAGCTGGGACGTAAATGATATTGTAACCAATAAAGAATACGAAAATTTCGAAATGGAATTGGAGTGGATGATTGAAAAAGGTGGAAATAGTGGTATTTTTTACGGCGTAAAGGAAGACCCGAAACTTAGAACTCCATACTTAAGCGGGCCAGAGATTCAGGTTCTTGATGACGAATATCATCCTGATGCAAAACAAGGCAGAAATGGAAACAGAAAGGGTGGTTCTTTGTATGATATGATTCCATCTGCTTCTAAAGCAAAACCTTTTGATAATTGGAATCATGTAAGAATGATCAAAAAAGACAATGTAGTTACCATTTGGCAAAATGGTACATTGGCAGTTACCTACCCTACTACGGGTATTGGATGGGAAGCTTTGGTTAATGAAAGTAAATTTAAAGGCTGGTCTGAATTCGGTAAGTATTCCAAAGGAAAAATCGGACTTCAGGATCACGGCAATGTCGTCTCTTTCAGAAATATTAAAATAAGAGAATTGTAAGAACAATTTCAATCAATTAAAGCCGCAAAACGTAATTGTTCTTGCGGCTTTTTTATAGTTTAGAATGGTCAATCATAGTGTATTGTAACATCCAATCATATAAATCTACATCATAAGGGTCATAAGCAGTAATGGCATTTTTTTGACCTTCTCCATTGTAGGTTATCGTCCAGGAATCATGACCGACGCCTGGATAAATAGTCACTTTAGCTGGTATGGAAGGCTTTGAATCATTAATACCCATAATCATTGGCACTGAACCATTTTCTGAAAAAGCTTTGATTAAATTATCATTTGAGCCAAGGAAAGCCCAAACGGGTAGATGTCGTAAGTTTTGAATATTTGCAAGATTCCCAGAGCCGCATACCGGTACAAGTGCTGCCACTTTTCCAGTTAATCCATAGGTTCCTCCATAATTCCATACGCCTTGTCCACCTAGGCTTAGTCCGGTTAAATAAATCCGCCGTTTGTTGACGCGGTATAGCTGAGGAGATAATACCAGAAAGGGGTATTGAGGAGACCAATCACCCATTTCGATAAGCTTTGGAGGGACAGGAGTAATTACTTTTTTTAACTCTTCCTGAGTTGTCCCTCTTTCTCCTATTCCATGCAAAAAGGTCAGTAAGGGATATTCTAGCTTATTTTCAGAATAGCCTGTGGGTTCCTAGATAAAGTAGCAGAAATTGCCTTTAGAGTCATTCTTATAAACTTTTCTGTGTTTACCTCCTGTGTCTTTTGGTAAACGATAAAGGTCAGTTGTGTCGAAGATAACAACTGCTTCGCCCGACGAAACTACTTGAGAATCCCATTTGTCAGGACGCACGACATTACTCTTTACTTCCTTCTTACATGACGCTGGTAACAAAAAAATGAAAGATAACAGAAGCGTCTTATTCATGATAGAAGATCATGGTTAGATAAATTTAAAGGTATTGAACCAAAAAACCACAAAAAAAGGAGACACTTACGTATCTCCTCTAATTTCTCTCTATCAGTACTTTAGTATTTCATAACACTCTGCCTCAATCCAACCATCTTAATGAACTCTCTACGTGTTTCAGCGTTTTCAAATTCTCCTCTATAAAATGAGGTAACAGTTGATGAAGTTTGATCGTTTATCCCTCGTGAGCTCACACACATATGATCGGCATCCAAAATTACGGCCACACTCGGTGTGCCCAGAACGGTTTTAAGGGCTTCTCCTATTTGTATGGTCATCCGCTCCTGAACCTGCGGCCTGCGGGCGAAGTGATTAACAATCCGGTGAAGTTTGGATAAACCTATCACATGACCATTTGCGATGTATGCCACGTGAGCTTTACCTACTATAGGAACAAAGTGATGTTCGCAGTTAGAATGAAACATTATGTCTCTCTCTACCAACATTTCTTTGTACTTGTAATGATTTTTAAAATGCGTTAAAGAAGGCATATTCTTAGGATTTAAGCCACTGAAAAGCTCCTTAACATACATTTTTGCTACTCTTCTGGGTGTACCATTCAACGAATCATCATTTAGGTCTAATCCCATTATGTGCATTATTTCTCTGAAATGACCCTCAATTTTCTCCATTTTGGTGTCATCGTCCATTTCAAAGGCATCAGGTCTAAGTGGGGTGTCAAAAATATTGGAGCTGATATGATCATCTCCTATTTCATCAATTTGTCTTTGGTTATTCTCCTGGGTATTCGACATAGTTTCTTTCGGTTTCGTACAGTCTTATTTTCAAGGTGAGACTGTCGGTATTGAGTGCTTTTTCTAATTTATCATGAATCACAACAGCAATATTTTCGGCTGTAGGATTTAGGTTTTTAAATTCAGGAACATCCAGATTTAGGTTTTTGTGATCAAAAGCATCCAGAACATGTTCTTTGATTATATCGGAAAGAATTTTAATATCGATAACATAGCCTGTATCAGAATTAATTAAACCAGTAACTTTAACTTCCAGGTTATAGTTATGACCATGATAATTCGGATTATTACATTTACCAAAAATACGCTCGTTTTCTGCATTGCTCCATTCAGGATTGTGCAGTCTGTGTGCAGCATTAAAATGCTCTAATCTGTAAACCGATACTTTTCTATTCAATTTATTTGTTGTTTTCACTCTATGACTTACGGCAAAGTATGTGCCCCATGTCTAAAGAGTGGTGAGAGAATTTTGCCCTCGTCTTTGGAATCTATGTATCAACAGAGAAATATCTTTATTTAGTTCATTTCTCAACAAGCCTTTCTGAAATATTTTAAGTTATTTAAGGATATATTTAATGGAATAATTATTTTTAAAATATTTTAATAATTTAACTATCCCTTATGCAAGAGAACAAGTCTCAAAATTACCTCATCCCATTAATTATAATAGGTATCCTATTCTTTGTTTTTGGCTTTGTAACCTGGGTAAACGGCACTCTTATCGCTTTTTTCAAAAAAGCGTTTAATCTGGACAATACCAGTTCATTCTTTGTCACTTTTGCCTTTTTTATAGCATACTTTATCATGGCTATACCTACGTCATTTATTCTAAAAAAGACCGGTTTCAAACGTGGAATGAGTCTGGGTCTTGGAGTTATGGCTATTGGTACATTAATATTTGTTCCAGCTGCAAATATGGCTTCGTATCCTTTGTTTCTGGTCGGATTGTTCACCATTGGTATTGGTTTAACTGTACTACAAACAGCCTCGAATCCTTATGTTACCGTTCTCGGCCCAAGAGAGAGTGCTGCTCAACGAATTAGCGTAATGGGTATTGCTAATAAAACGGCCGGTATTATCAGTCAAAAAGTATTTGGTGGTTTACTGCTCACTGGTGGGTCCGCAGCCGTTGCTGCTCTTACTCCGCAGCAAGAACTGGATAAAGTTATCACACCTTACCTTGTTTTAACTGCAATTCTTGCTGCTTTGGCTGTACTAATTCTTTTAATGAAAAGTCTTCCTGAAGTGAGCGAAGAGCAGGAAGGGCTTGATGCATCCGCTATTTCCCATCGTAAAAGTGTTTTCGAATTCCCAAACCTGGTTCTCGGACTTGTGGCTTTGTTTTGCTATGTGGGAGCAGAGGTGATTGCTGGAGATACCATTATCAATTACGGAATTTCTCTGGGCTTTCCGGAAGAGCAAGCCAAAGATTTTGGTACCTATACCTTGTGGATCATGATGGCTGGCTATGTACTTGGTATACTCCTTATACCAAAATACATTTCTCAGCAAAAATGGTTGACTTATAGCTCCATATTGGGGATTATTATCACCCTTATTACGGTTTTTACAACAGGCTTTACTTCTGTATTATGTGTAGCTGTGCTTGGTTTTGCTAATGCTATTATGTGGCCCGCCATTTGGCCATTGGCTTTGGATGGACTGGGAAAGTTTACCAAAATAGGCTCTGCGTGGTTGGTTATGATGATTGCTGGTGGAGCCATCTTGCCATTGGTATATGGTCAATTATCAGATATGTTTGATACTCAACTGGCTTATCTGCTTATGGTTCCCCTTTACCTTTACATCTTTTATTTCTCGGTTTTGGGCTATAAAAAGAAGAATTGGTAGAAACATTATCTTCAGTTTCATTTAAAAAATCATAGATTGAGAGAGAAATCTTAACCTATTGAAATAAAATGAACCGAAGAAAATTTATTACAAGCTCATCACTCTCATTAATTAGTGGACTAGCCATAGGCAAAAGAGCCTTTGCTGGTCCACTTTTTAGTTCTGCCGCGGGTATAACCTTGGGAGCAATCACGTATTCATTCAGAAGTATGCCCGGAAGTATCGAAGATATACTGGGATATTGCGAGAAGGCCAATATATCGGCTCTTGAATTAATGGGCGACCCCGTTGAAAGTTATGCGGGAGCTCCTTCTAACCCTATTGATTTCAGAAGTTTGTTTGCCGGTGGCAAAAGACGGGAACTTACAAGCGATGAACGTAATCAAATGGATCAATACAGAACAGATCTGGCCTCCTGGCGAACTTCAGTCTCTCTGAAGCCATTCAAAGAAATTAGAAAGAAATTCGACAAGGCGGGGATTAAGATTTATGCATTTAAACCCTCTACCTTCGGTGAGAACAATTCTGATGCAGAAATAGAATATGGAATGAAGATAGCCAAAATTTTGGGAGCAAAATCTGTGACTGTAGAGCTGCCAAAAAGCTCAGACCAATCAGCTAGATTGGGAAAATTAGGAGAGAAAAATAAAGTATACGTTGGCTATCATGCTCATACACAAGCTACAGATACACTCTGGGACGAAGCTTTGGCACAGTCTCCTTACAATTCATTAAACCTGGATTGTGGTCATTATATAGCAGCGGGGGGCTATAATACCACCGAAAGCTTATTAAGGCTTATTGAGGCAAAACATGATCGAATTACCAGCATGCATATGAAAGACAGAACCACGCCGGCTAATGGTGCCGGTAATGTTAGCTGGGGCATGGGAGATACACCCATTTGCGAAATATTAAACCTGGTAAAAAACAAAGGATATGATATTCCATGTACAGTGGAACTTGAATATCAAATACCCGAAGGCTCTGATGCCGTAAAGGAAGTACAGAAGTGCATTAGTTATGCGAAAAAGTGTTTGGCATAAAATTTTTAAGTTTAAAAAGAGCGGCTCATGAGCTGCTCTTATAAGTAAATTATACGGTTCGCCTGCAGAATTAAAGCCTTCATATTTGACCTAATAATATTTCAGACCGTTCATTTTCCCTATTTTTGCCAAAATTTTAAGAATCCAAAGCAGAAATGGCGAATTACGATCCTCAGTCCATAGAAAAAAAATGGCAACAATACTGGGAAGACAACCAGACCTATAAAGTAGAAGTAGATACATCCAAGCCGAAGTTCTATGTGCTTGATATGTTTCCGTACCCCTCTGGTGCTGGTCTTCATGTAGGCCATCCGCTTGGATATATCGCTTCTGACATTTACGCCAGATATAAAAAGCTGAAAGGTTTTAATGTATTGCATCCCATGGGTTTTGACTCTTTTGGTTTACCTGCCGAGCAATACGCCATTCAGACCGGCCAGCACCCGGCTATTACAACAGAAAAGAATATTGAAACCTATATCGGGCAATTAAAGAACATAGGATTTGGCTACGACTGGAGCCGTGAAATCAGAACATCCTCTCCCGACTATTATAAATGGACTCAGTGGATCTTCATGCAGCTATTTAATAGTTGGTATAACAAAGAAACAGATAAGGCAGAAGACATTGAAACCTTAAAGGCACTTTTTAGTCAGAGTGGCTCCTCTGCAGTTAATGCCGTATGTGCAGATGATTTGCCCGAATTTACGGCTGAAGAATGGAATGCCTTATCGCCAGATGAACAATACAAAATAACACTGGATTACAGAATGACTTACCTTTCTTACTCTGTGGTTAATTTTTGCCCGGAATTGGGAATGGTACTTTCTAATGATGAAGTGAAAGACGGTGTGTCTGAACGTGGTGGTTATCCTGTGATTCAGAAAAAGATGCGACAATGGATGATGCGTATTACTGCCTACTGTGACCGCCTGATTGACGGTTTGGAGCAAGTAGACTGGTCTCCTTCATTGAAGGAGCAGCAGAAAAACTGGATAGGCCGATCAAAGGGAGCTTCGGTTAAATTCCCGCTGGAAAACCCGGTTTCTGTCCAAAACGAAGAAGTCAATCATGTTGAGGTGTTCACCACACGAGTTGACACCATTTATGGCGTTAGTTTCATGGTTTTAGCACCTGAAAATGAACTAGTAAGTGAAATTACAACAGCTGATCAAAAGGCTGAGATTGAGGCTTATATCGAAGCCACGGCTAAAAAGTCGGAGCTGGATCGAATGTCTGATGTTAAAACTGTTTCTGGTGCATTTACCGGCAGTTATTGTATTCATCCTCTAACAGGAGAGAAAATTCCGGTTTGGATTGCCGATTACGTTTTGGCTGGCTACGGCACAGGTGCTGTCATGGCTGTACCTAGTGGAGATCAGCGTGATTGGGCCTTTGCTACTCATTTTAATTTACCTATTGTGCCTATTTCTGATGCTCAGCAAAACTTAGATGAAGCGGCAGATGATACCAAAGCAGGCAAATACATTAATTCTGAAATGATTAATGGCTTAGGCTATGATGAGGCGGTCAATAAATTGATTACTTATCTGGAAGAAAATAAACTTGGAAAAGGAAAGATAAATTACAGATTGCGAGATGCGGTCTTTGCTCGTCAGAGATATTGGGGAGAGCCTGTTCCTGTCTACTTTAAGAAATCAGCTGGTGGAGAGGAATTACCTTATTTAATAGATCAAGAAGAACTACCCCTTGTTTTACCCGAAATAGATGAATACAAACCCACGGAAACTGGTGAGCCACCTCTAGGCAGAGCTAAAAACTGGAAGTACAAAAGGGAATATGAATATGAACTTTCTACTATGCCTGGTTGGGCCGGAAGTAGCTGGTATTGGTATCGTTACATGGATCCTACCAATAAGGAGGAATTTGCCTCCAAAGAGGCTTTGGACTACTGGCAGGATGTAGATTTATATCTGGGAGGTACAGAACACGCCACAGGTCACCTGTTATATAGCCGTTTCTGGAACAAATTCCTGAAAGACAGAGGTTTTGTAAAACAGGAGGAGTTTGCCAAGAAATTAATTAATCAAGGGATGATTCAGGGTAGATCCAGTTTTGTTTACAGAGTTAAAGACGCCGCTCAGCCTACTTTTGTTTCATATGGATTAAGGAAAGAATATACTACGGCAAAATTACATGTTGATGTAAACATCGTTGATAATGATATCCTTGATATAGAGCAGTTTAAGTCAACCAGGAATGACATTGGTAAAAACCCAACCTTCATACTTGAAGATGGGAAATATATTTGTGGGAGTGAAGTAGAAAAGATGTCAAAATCCAAATTCAATGTGGTTAACCCGGATGATTTGGTAGCCAGATATGGAGCTGATACTCTTCGATTGTATGAAATGTTTCTTGGTCCTTTAACCGAGGCTAAACCATGGGATACAAAGGGAATTGAAGGAACTTCAAGGTTCTTAAAAAAGCTTTGGAAATTGTTTATTGACCAAAACGGAAATTATATCGTTACGGAGGACAAGCCTTCGAAAGAGGAGCTAAAGTCATTACACAAGGCCATAAAAAAGGTAGGCGAAGATATTGAGAACTTCTCTTTCAATACTTCAGTGAGTACCTTCATGATTTGCGTCAATGAATTGACAGATCTGAAATGCCATAAAAAGGAAATATTAGAACAGCTTATGGTCATTCTTTCTCCTTACGCCCCGCATATAGCAGAAGAATTATGGGCTCAGCTAGGTAATGAAAAGGGAACGGTGACATCTGCCAAATTCCCGGATTTCAATGAAGAATACCTAAAAGAAGATAACATCACTTACCCTATACAAATAGGAGGAAAAGTGAGGGTACAGCTTGAGTTCGCGGCAGATGCGAGTAAGGAGGAAATTGAAAAAGCTGTTTTAGCTAATGAACAGGTAATTAAATGGATGGAAGGCAAACCACTTAGAAAAATAATCGTGGTGCCTAAAAGAATTGTGAATGTAGTGGTGTAACTACCTTTTCACCCAGATCTCATGGATTGGGCTGCCTTTGCTGCTCAATCCTTTGTGATGCCACTCTTCGTTGAGCAACTCAAAATCGAAGCTTAAAACAGCCCTTACGCGAGAGTTATCTCTTGAAAAGTACTGTATCGTTTCAATATATTTACCATGGCCAGCTTCATAAATGCCGCCGCCTGTTCCTGAAAACTTATACCCTTTGGTGTCAAAAGCGATCCATTGGAAATAACCATTGAGAAGCATTTTCATTGTCTTTCTTGATATGCTGGTATCCCTTCTTGAGATGCCTTCATCTGACATTCTTCCGCCCATTAACCATTTGTTTTCAAGGTATTGCTCGCTTCCCTCCTGTTTATTCCAAGCTATATTGTTCGGATATTTTATTTGCTTCAGGCTATCCTTTTCGTAATTGGAGTTGAACTCAAAGTCCACCTCAATACCCTTTGAAGTTTCTTTATAATATCCACCTCTTGTCAGTATAAACTCTGCAGGTTCTTTTTTAAACACGGTTTCGATTAAGTAATTCTGATCAATAAGAAACCGATGCGTCTTGTTCTTGCCTTCGTATTCATAAACACCAGTTTCCATCGTATTTTGACCAAATACAACGAAGGGCAATAAAGCAAAGAGTAAAAGGATATTTTTCATTTGAAAACAATTTAAATCTATCATTTAAACGAATAGAAATATAAGAACTTCTTTAATCTACATTACAAATTTAAGCTCAATCTCCTAAAAGTAGATTTATAAAGAAAGGCTTATCAAAAGTCAGGTACTCGTTGGGTAGACGATAGCCCAACCTTAGACCAATAGGTAGCTCAAGAAAATTAAAAGCCACCTGATCAAACCTCAATTCTACTCCTGTGGAATTAATTCTTGTTTGTGTTACTGAGTCACTTATGTTAGCGGTATCAAAGAAAATATTGGCTCTAACTCGCCTCAGATAGGTAAACCCAGGTAAACCTAAATCTGGGTAAAGTAAGGGCAATTTATAGTTCATACTTACCCTGTGACCACTTTCAAGCCCACCAATGTCAAAACCTCTGGCAAAACCAAAAACATCCGGAAATTGATACGTATTGGTAAGCTTTTCTGTTTGATGAGCATATAATAATTGCAAACCATGATTCTTACCAATACCTGGTAAAAATATATTTGCTGAATACCTTATTAGGCCTGCAGTTCCCTGTTGAAAGGATTGATCATATTTCGCTGAAAGGCTGACCCCAAACCTAGATTGAAGGTTCTGATATGCTTGTCGCCTCAATGCTGAGAAAGACCCTGTTAATTCATACAATCCGAATGGATCATTATAAACAGTGCTCACTGACTTGCGAACGAAAGGAGTAATGCCTTTCCAATAAACACCGAGATTTGTGTTGAACTCATAGTTATTCTTGACACTATTTAAAGGAATTTGAACACCTGCCATAACCTCTTGCTCATCAAACTGCAGCATCCTATCGCCTCGTGGAGCAGGTATAGACCTTCCTCTGTATTCGTATCCAATCTGAAGAATTGGATAAAACTTGCCCATAGCATAATTAAATCCATAGCCATTTTGACCTTCGGTAATATATCTGGTATAATTGAGCTCCAGAGAATTGGTAGAAAGTATATCGTCCATTTGGAGATAAACCTGAGCCGAGTTCAGAGAGGGTAAACTGCTATTCTCAGATGAACCAAATGATGGGATGACACCATAAGAGTGAAACTTCCAATCTTTAAGAAATGGTTTATACTCCTTTACTTTATAATTGACATCCGGCAAATGCTCTAAAATCTGATCGTTCTCAGGTAGATTATTCAGGTCAGCATAAATCGGCATTTCAGTGGGTTCTAGTACCAGAAAGGGCTCGAAACTTAAGTCTGCCTTAACTAAATTATTGCCGGTTAAATGATAATTAGAAAAGAGCAATTCATCCTCATGAATAAAAGGGAAACCAGCCGCTACTTCTGATGATGAAACACGCTTTATTTCTCCTGTACCACTTTTTGTTAGTGAGTAAATATTATCAATTCCATCGAAGCTTGCCCTGAAAAAAATATTCTCTTTATTCTGTGCCGGCTCCACCATTGCATGAGCATACCATTTGCATAGAAATTGAAATTCATCTGTATCAAGATTATGCTTTACCCAGCTCTGTTTATTGTTTTGTTTTATAGTGTAAAACAATGAATTACTCCCTGAATCGTACATAGGGTAAGCTATTTCAGCATTCGAGGGGATATTTAATTCTTTGAGCTCAGATTCTGAATTTATTGCGTATTCCTTAATCGAAAAATTAAGCTCTTTATCAAACTCAACCGAACTAACTTTTGTACCATCCGGACTTATTGCAGCATAAAAGATCTTTTTACCCTCAAGTATATAGGTCTTTTTATGTGTTTCAAAGTTGTAAAGTGCTACTCTTTTGGTATCTACATTTCCCCATCGTAAATCTTCCTTATTTTCTACCCATATGGCCGATTTTGGGGAATAAGATATATATGGATTCGAAGTGTGACCAATATCTACCAATTTAGTCTGACTTCCATCACTATTTATTCTCATCAAATATGGCGTCTCTTTGTAGCTGCTTTTTCTGGCAATAAATTCTCCTGCTGCATTGATAAATGGATAGGAGAAATAGGTAACTGTCCTCTTTTCAGGTTCAGTGATCTCTTTCAGATCTGTCAGTGTCCTGTCAGCCAATAAATGATCTACCTGATTTTCAAAATCGCTGTATGAAGCCCTATACAGCTTACGAGGACTAAGTCCTATATTCTTTTTAATTGCTCCGGCAAATGGATAAAAGATGGATCTGAACCAATTAGCATCTTTTACAATATCAGCCCATACCTCATTTCCAAACTCTTTCCTGGCATAAAGACTCATTCTGTATCCAAATGGATAATGAGAGGGCATTTGAGACTTAAATGAACCATGTCGTGATTTTAGATAACTATAGTCTTTATCTGCAGCAAAAATGGCTCTTTGTTCCATAGAAAAGGAGGGCATTCGCCCCCTCCCACTCGGAGTAAATAACGATTCGGTGATCACTGCATCTCCTTCTGAGAACCAATTTGGTGTTGTAAGTTGCTTCGTTAACGACCATCCGCTTCTACCTGTTATGAATCTAGATAACCGGGTAAAACCTATATCGGCATTGCTGGCTTGCAGAACATGGCGGTATTCATGAATAGCCAATACATCCAGCCAGTTGTTTGGCCCTAGGGTGTTCCAATCAGGAATACTCAAGGGATAAAATTCAGACCTGAAAGGAACGGATGCCACAAAACCATTAGGTTCCATACTTTGCGTATGTAAAACTATGGGTACCTGTAGTGCTTTAGAACCTATGCTGCTGCTTTTGTTCTTCTGAATATAATCTATGGTTTCAGCTATGCGTATAGCTTCGCTTTCTACACCTTTAGGAAATATAATTTTAGATTTTTCATTATTGATCACTTTCCAATCAATTGAAGGCGGATTTGGGGCATCAACGTATCGCTGCGAAAGGGCAGGTAAACGATAAATAAAAAAAACGGCTATGAATGCCGCTAAACCTATATTTATCCGCAAAGCTTTCTGAAATTTGCTTCTTCCATTAATCGTCTGACCCATGTTCAATAAATTGCTTTCTCTTCTGCTAATCTCTTTGGTTTTTTCCTGTAAAACAAGCCAACCATACAGCAGAAACGAAAACTCAGCACTAAAAGATGCATTTACATATCCATTAAAAGAAAAACTGGTTTCTGTCCATAGGGGTGGTGGTTTTAACGAAGGTTATCCGGAAAACTGCGTTGAGTCCTTCATTTACTATCACAAACAGATGCCCAATGCATTGATCGAGTGTGATGTTCGCCTTTCCGCAGACAGTGTATTATTTCTTTTACATGATGATTCTCTACAAAGAACAACTGACTTCTGGGGGAAGGCCTCAGATTTTACAATGTCCTATTTGGGCAAAAGCAAATTAAAGGATCATACGGGGCATTCCACTGACTTTTCAATACCTACATTAGAAGCGGCACTTACTAATCTGCCGTCTGATCAAATCTTCACCTTAGACGTTAAACGAGGAACTCCATATAGTCTGGTAATTAATAAAGTCAATGAGCTAGGCAAAAGAGACCAATGTATTATTATAACATATTCGGCTACTGAGGCATTAACTGTTTATTCTCATGATTCAAGGTTTAAAATTTCAGCAACAATCAAAAGCCTGGCTGATTATCAAAGACTTAAAGATTTTGGTTTGGAGGATAAAAACCTCGTAGCCTTCATAGGCACCGGGGAGCCAGATAAATCACTGATAGATTTTCTTCATCAAAAAGGCATATTGTGCATATTGGGCACCATCGGTAATTTGGATAAAATGGCTGAAAAAAGGAATAATTTACCTTATCTTGATTGGTCAAAAGCCGGGGTAGATATATTTGCGACAGACCGTCCGCTCCAGGCTTACCGAATACTAAATGAATAAGAAATTGAAAAGTGTAGTTTTGGCCATTTTAATAGGTCTCACAATTCCGTTAGAAAGCATTTCTCAAAGCAATTTAAAAGCAATTCTTGATAAAGAAGCAGAGGCCTTAGATTCTAAGTTAATCAGCTGGCGAAGAGATTTCCATCAGCACCCAGAACTTGGTAATCAGGAAATAAGGACTGCCGGTATTGTGGCAGAACACCTTAGAAAACTGGGTTTAGATGTCAAGGAAAATGTTGCAGTTACGGGTGTGGTGGGTACTTTAAAAGGAGGATTGCCGGGTACGGTAATTGCCCTACGGGCAGATATGGATGCTTTACCAGTAACTGAAAGGGCTGAGCTTCCTTTTAAATCACAAGTTAAAACAACCTATGCCGGACAAGAAACAGGTATAAGCCATGCCTGCGGACATGACAGTCATGTAGCCATTCTCATGGCTACGGCTGAAGTTTTGGCTAAGCATAAAAATGATTTGAAGGGAACCATAAAGTTTATCTTTCAACCGGCTGAAGAAGGCGTTTTTGGTGAAGGTATTCGTTTTGGAGCAGACTTAATGGTTCAAGAGGGCGTTCTGGAGAACCCTAAAGTTGAAGCCGTTTTTGGCTTACATATTCAATCTCAAATTCCGGCAGGGCAGATTAAATACAGAGCAGGCTCCACGATGGCGGCCGTAGATCAGTTCTATATTAAAGTTAAAGGGGTTCAAACACACGGAGCTTACCCATGGTCAGGCATAGATCCGGTAACTACAGCTTCCCAGATAATCATGGGACTGCAGACAATTGTTAGTCGCAATGTGGTTTTGACAGAGAACCCGGCTGTAATTAGTGTTGGGGCTGTACATGGTGGAATTCGGCACAATATTATTCCTGAAGAAGTAGAGCTTATTGGCACAATCAGAACTTTAAGTACTGAACAGAGAGATTTAGTGCATAAAAGAATCAAGAAAGTGGCAGAGAATATAGCTTTGAGTGCTGGTGCAACAGCCGAGGTCCTAATTGAAAGTGGTTACCCCGTAACATATAATAACCCTGAACTCACAAAGAAAATGCTCCCAAGTCTTGAGGCAGCGGCTGGAATAGAGAACGTTCATGAAAGACAAGTAGTTATGGGTGCAGAGGACTTCTCCTACTTCTCAAGAGAAGTTCCTGGATTATTCTTTTTTTTGGGTGGCATGAGTCCTGATAAAAAGCCTGAGGAAGTTGCACCACATCATACTCCGGATTTTTATTTAGACGAAAGTGGGTTTACTCTTGGAGTAAAAGCTTTTTGTCACTTGGTCATTGATTATATGAATTTTGATTAAAATGGAGGCAGAGATATTAAGAATATATGAATCAGATCCTGATCCACAGAAGATAGATCAGATTGTGAGATGTTTAAAAGATGGTGGTATCATTATCTATCCTACTGATACTGTATATGCAATGGGTTGTGATATTTATCAGAACAGGGCAGTGGAGCGGCTTAGTCACTTGAAAGGTGTAAAAGCAAAAAAGAACAATTTCTCAATAGTCTGCAGCGATTTAAGCGACATAGCCGATTATGCCCGAGTGAGTGACAAGGCATTTAAAGTGATGAAAAAGGCCTTTCCTGGTCCTTTTACATTTATTCTGCCTACCACAAATAAACTTCCTAAGCTTCTACAGTCTAGCAGAAAAAACATTGGAATAAGAGTGCCGGACCATCCTATTCCGCAGGCCATTGTCAGGGCTTTGGGCAATCCCATCATTACCACTTCCGTGAAAGATGATATTGATGACATATTGGAGTATCCAAACGATATTGAAGTCATTATGGATCAAAACCTACACAAGGCAGATTTAATTATTGACGGTGGCTGGAGCGGAATCACCCCTTCTACGGTAGTGGATGCCAGCGGTGATGATATTGAATTGGTAAGAGAGGGTCTCGGAGATTTTTACGAACTATGATTTCTTCAAAATACTAAACCCTTTCTCTAATCCTTTTGGCTTCTGGTGCTTCCATCTCCTGTGGCTCCAAAGCCAAAATTCAGGATGCTTTTGAATTTGTTTTTCTAATAATCGGGCGTGTTTTTCCATGATCACTCCCGTTTCTTCTTGCGTTGGAAACTCTGTAATCAGATCAAAACTAACAGAATAATACCCTCTCTTAACTCTTTCGATATTCGCAAAAACTACCGGCATCTCCATATCTTTGGCAATTTTCTCAGTCCCAATAAAGAATGAAGTATCCTGGTTTAGAAAAGTAGTCCAGTAGGCACGTTTTGGCGGAGCAGATTGATCATTGGCTAAGGTGATATTGAACGGTTTCGGACTTTCCTTTTTCAGCTCATTCATGGTTTCATAAGTTGGAAATAAAACGGTGCCGAATTTTGACCTTGCTTTTAGAAACAAGTCATTGAAGTATGGATTAGACATTTTTCTGAAAGGTCCTTTGCCTTGATGCGAACCCATGAAATCAAGTGATAAAGCCAACCACTCGTAATTAGCGTAATGTCCTAAGGTAAGAACGTAACTTTTGTTCTCATTAAACCATTTCTCAAAATATGTAAAGTCATCACTAATCAAGAACCTTCTTTGAAGACTGGCTTTGCTAATAGTAAAAAATTTGACCGTTTCCATGAAAAGATCACTCAAGAATCGATAAAACTTCTTTTCAATCTGACGAAGTTCATTTTGACTTTTTCCTGGAAATGACCTCTCAAGGTTTGTTCTAACCACCTTTTTCCTATATCCCACCACGTAATAGAGCACAGGGTATACCAAGACGTCGGATATAAAGTATAAAACAGGTAGAGGTAATAGACTAAAAAAATAAATAAACGGTAGGCTTAAGTAATAAGCAATTGCCTGCATAATTAATTAGGAGAGTTTAAATAACTGTAGTAGTCTTCTTTGGTATCAATATCAATAGCCCCACCTTCAAAAGCCACAGATTCAATCTGGCCTTTATATTTTTGGAAGATTTGTTTCAAGCCTTCGTCTCCTTTTAGATCAAGAATTTCGTTAAAAAGGTCTCTTTTAATTAATGCAGGAACGCCCATCACGCCAGAATATTTACTGGTAATTATACCCGCATCTTTCTCTATCGCGGCCTTGACAAGCTCTTTAAAGGTTTCTGCCTTTATTTCAGGCATATCAGAAGTGGTAATAATGATAGCATCAATGGCTTTAGTAATTAAATAACTTCCAACCAGGCCTCTTTTTATTGAACCAGACATTCCCTTTTCCCACTCCGGGTTATCCATAATATTAATGGGAATTCCTTCAAGACTTGGTACTACATCTTTTTTATGAGCACCTACTACTACCGTTATCGGATAACAGGAAGTATCTAAGGCTGAGTCTATTACCCCTTGAAGCATAGATTTGCCATTTACATCGAGTAATTGTTTGGGTACACCCATTCTTTTTGATTCTCCGGCTGCCAATATTATGATTCCTACATTCATCTTTCTATATTTGTTTCAAAATTACGAGAAATTCTAAGGTCATGAATAATGATTCAAAGAACTTGTCGTTTAAAATACGTGCTTAACTAAACAATATTTCCATGAATTTCTTCAAGAATTCTGCATTACTGCGGACTGTTCTTTTAGCAGTTTCCTTTAGCGTTTTTTCCTGTGGTGGATCTGATCCTCGCCCAGATGGAACTTACTTTGAAATCTATTTAGATTTCTGGAACTCAACGGGTAAATCCCCTGAAATCCGTTTTGACGAGATCAATACCTCACGAGAAATCAAAATTGATTTCAGTAAAACCTTCCAGGGTGTTGCTGAAGGTAGCTCTTTTACCAAGGTAGAGATTGATAATTTCAGAATTATTGATCAAAATCAGAACAACTATAACATTGAAAATATTACGGCCTATGAGCTTCGAAACGGAGCCTGGAAAAAAGACGTAGAGTTTACAATGGACTTTTCTCAGTCTGAAGACATTTCTGTAGTCCTTGTCTTAGATCGTTCAGAGTCGCTTGGGAAAGATTTCTCTACCATTAAGCAATACGCAAATGATTTCATAGATCAGGTTTTTGAAGAAAGGTCTGTGGTGAAAATGGGTGTGGTTGATTTTTCAGATGATGTTAAAAGTCATCCGCTAACTACGAACAGTACCGACCTGAAAAACTATGTCAGTGGGCTGAAACAAGGAAAATTTACCACTCTGTATAATGCGGTCGATTTAGGTATTGACATGTTACAGGATTCAGATTCTCAAAGTAAAGTACTTTTCGTATTTACGGATGGTTCTGACAATAACTCTTCACCCAATGTAACTGTAGATTATCTTCTGGATAGAATCAAAAACTCAAATACTGGATATAGCATCAGTAGCTTTGCCATTGGTTTAGATGGTGACGGTGGTGTAGATCAAACAGTTTTGACTAAACTTTCTGGTAATGGCGGGACAGCCAGTTTCCCGAAAACAGTAGCTCAGGCCAAAGGGGTTTTTGAGAAATTCTCTAAGGTTATTTCAAATGTTTACAGTCTGGAATATTTACGAAACCAGCAGGTGATACCAAGAAATACCCCAACCAAACTGAAGTTTGAGATTCAAACAATAAAATAGAATCTTGTCATCAATAATATATGAACTCCCGAACCAGACTTCGGGAGTTTTTTGTTTGTAGACTGTCAATTAAAATAAAACAACTATAATAGTATCTTTGACAAAAATGAACCTGTAGATGCAATTAGAACTATCTTTTTACGAAGAACGATTCGGTGGAATTTTTGAACACGCTTTACTTGAAGAAATGCAAAAGTATGGCGGATATATGGAAATGAAGTCAGGCGGATATCTAATGAGGCCGGGAGGATATATACGTTTCGCACCAATTATTCTGGAGGGATCAGTAAAAATAATGCGTCAGGACAAAGACGGAAAAGAGGTGCTACTCTACTACATTTCTGCCATGGATAGTTGTGCTATGTCTCTGACTTGCTGTGTGCAGAATCGTGTAAGCGAAATCATAGCTCAGGTAGAGGAAGACGTAAAGCTGATTTCTTTGCCTTATGAAAAGGTAGATGAATGGATGTGTCAGTTTCCGTCCTGGAAGCAATTCGTTTTTAATACCTACCAGAAACGATTTGAAGATATGCTGGAAACCATTGACTGCATAGCGTTCAACAAGCTGGATCAGAGACTACTTTCTTTAGTCAAAAAGAAAATAGAACTTACAGGAGGAAGCAAAATACTGTATGCTACTCATGAAGAACTGGCCAATGAATTGGCAACCTCAAGAGAAGTAGTATCCAGGTTACTAAAACAACTGGAAAAGCTGGACAAAGTGAAACTCTCCCGAAATAAGATAGAGCTTTTATGACCTTCATCAGATAAGCTGAAATATGTAACTCTTGTCACTTTTACCTTATTGGATTAATTAGACCTTTGATCATCAGTTCACTTATGAGCTGATTTTGAAATCATTGTTTTATAGATAAAAACCTATTTCAATCATGAAGGTAGAACAAATTTACACCGGCTGTTTAGCCGAAGCGGCTTATTACATCGAATCTAACGGAGAAGCAGTTATTATTGACCCTTTACGCGAATCTGCACCGTACATTGAAAGAGCAGAAAGAGACAAAGCTAAAATTAAGTATGTCTTAGAAACTCACTTCCATGCCGATTTTGTATCTGGACACATTGACCTGGCTAATAAAACAGGAGCAACTATCGTCTTCGGTCCCACTGCCGAACCAGGCTATCCGGCTCACATTGCCCGCGATGAAGAAATATTGGAGGTTGGTAATGTCAAAATTAAAGTGTTGCACACACCTGGGCATACGATGGAATCATCTAGTTTCCTGCTAATAGATGAACATGGTAAAGAGTCAGCCATTTTTACAGGTGATGCTCTATTTATAGGCGATGTAGGCAGACCAGACCTTGCAGTTAAATCTGACCTAACTGAAAGAGATCTTGCTGGTCACCTATACGAAAGCTTACAGAATAAGATCCTCCCTTTGCCGGATTATGTGATTATTTATCCTGGTCATGGAGCAGGTTCTGCTTGTGGAAAAAACATGAGCAAAGAGACAACAGATACCTTGGGAAATCAAAAGAAGTATAACTACGCCCTCCAGGCCAAAAGCAAGGAAGAGTTTATTGAAAGTGTTTTAGACGGGTTAGTGGCTCCACCACAGTATTTCCCTAAAAATGCAGTTTTAAATAAAATGGGATATCAAAGTATGGATGATGTGCTGCAGCGTGGAATGAATGCACTAACGCCCTCTGCCTTTGAGGTAGCTGCAGAAGAAACTGATGCTTTGATACTTGATCTTAGAGATCCTGAGGTTTTTGCTAAAGGATTTATACCCAATAGCATCAATATCGGCTTAGACGGTACTTTTGCCTCTTGGGTAGGTACGTTAATACCTGATTTAAAACAAAATATTCTTTTGGTAGCTGAGAAGGGAACCGAAGAAGAGGCTGTGACCAGATTAGCCAGAGTAGGCTATGACAACACATTAGGCTTCCTAAAGGGTGGTTTTGAAGAATGGGCAAATGAAGGCAGAGAAATAGATTCTATTGAAATGATTGAACCAGTGGATTTTGCTACTCTATTTTATAACAGTGAAAAACTGGCAGTCCTTGATATCAGAAGAAAGAGCGAATACGAGGCTGAGCATATCATAGGTATAGAAAACTTTCCACTTGATTTTATTAACCAAAATATGTCAGAATTGAATAAGAACGAGAAGTATTACCTGCATTGTGCCGGTGGATACAGATCTATGATTATGTCATCAATTCTGAAGTCCAGAGGTTTTGAAAAAATAGTGAATATTAACGGTGGTTTTTCCGCTCTTAAATCCACAGGGCTTTTTGATTTAACCAATTACGTTGCTCCTAAAACAATGCTATAAATCAATTTTCAGCTAAAAAGAAAGCCGGACAGACAACTTCTGTTCGGCTTTTGTTTAGATTTTTTTCCAAAAGAAATTAATCTTCAATAAACTCTAAAATGGCGTATGTAGAATTCAAATTATCTACACTCAATCTGTATGTATATTTCCCTTTTTCTAGTGGCTCTTCTCCCACATAATCAACAGGTTGTATAGTGTACGCCTTTCCGTCTATTTTAAACGATACAAAAGCATACCTGTAAGCATTTACAAACTGAAAGTAGCTAGATCTGCTTCTTGCTTTTAACTCTCCGTAGTCATTTTCTCCACCGCCGGTATTCACAAAAATGTCTTTCATGTGATAAGCTGTATCATTCCAAATTCTAATCTTAATGTCTCCAGTTCCGAAATTTGGATCTACAGTATCTTCTTTGCACGAAAGAGTGATGATAAGAAAGACCGTAAGTAGTGATAATCTCATTGTTGATGTTTGTTACTTACTAGACCCATTTTTCTCAAATATAGTTGAAAGGCATTAAAAATAGTTATTGAACCAAAAACCAGCAAAAGTAGTTAATCTACCAACTTACTAGAGTATAATAAAACTTACAAAAATATGCTTGAGCTTATTCTTAAGCCTTGGCCATGGTACATTGCCGGGCCAATAATCGGATTAACCATTCCTCTCCTATTGATCATGGGTAATAAGAGTTTCGGCATTTCCAACAGTATGAGACACATCTGTGCTGCTGTTATCCCTGGCAAAATTCCATTTTTTCAATACGATTGGAAAAAAGAACAATGGATATTTTTCTTTGCCGGAGGTATTATGCTCGGAGCTTTTCTAGCTGTGAGTTTTCTGAGCAATGGACAAAATGTAGATCTTAACCCTCAAACTGTAAAAGATTTGCAGGCATTAGGGGTGACTAATTTCAATGGCTTATTACCTGCAGACATCTTTAACTTTGACAGTCTGTTTAGCTTAAAAGGTTTTTTCTTCATTGTATTTGGTGGCTTCTTGGTAGGCTTTGGTACCAGATATGCCGGAGGCTGTACTTCCGGACATGCTATTATGGGTATTTCTAATCTACAATGGCCATCGATGGTAGCCACAGCATGTTTTATGATTGGCGGTTTTACTATGACCCATCTAATTTTCCCATTCATCTTTAAATTATTTTAATCATGAAGCATTCAAAAACCACGGTATTAGAAACAGCTAAATGGGAAAAAGAGCATATTCCCGGCAATAAACTTCCTCATGAAAACTCCAGATTGGAGAATTTTATCGAGAATTTAAAATACATTATTGGGGGTACATTGTTTGGTATTGTACTCATTAAGAGTGAAGTTATTTCCTGGTTTAGAATCCAGGAAATGTTTAGGTTACAGAGCTTTCACATGTATGGAGTTATCGGTACGGCCATCTTAACCGGTATTATCTCAATTCAACTTCTGAAAAAGTTTAAAGTTAAAGCTATAAACGGCGAATCCATCTCTATCCGCCCTAAAGAATTCTCAAAAGGACAAATTTACGGTGGCCTTGCGTTTGGGTTTGGTTGGGCACTTACCGGAGCATGCCCGGGTCCTATTTATGCACAGATTGGGGCAGGCTTTCTCACCACTATTATTACATTACTTTCAGCCATAGCAGGTGTATGGGTTTATGGTAGATTTAGGCACAAACTGCCTCATTAATGCAAATTAGGGCTATCTTAGCCCTAATTAAAGCATAAAATGAAAAGAAGAGCAGACCACTTTGTATCCCATATTATATCTTCTGTAGGGCACCCTGTGCTTTTGGTATCTGTCTTTGTGGTATTAGTCAATTTTAAGGAGTTTGGTTTAGAAAAAGCTAAATCATTGACTTTCTTAGCCTTAGGGTTTTTCGTAGTTCCTGTATGCCTGTATATCTTGTACAAAATGTGGCGTGGCGATTACAAGAATTTTGATGTTTCTACTCGTCAAAACAGAAACTCTCTGTATCCACTAATTATTTTTCTTCAGGCAGCTCTATTAGTTTATTTATATGTTAGAGATTATTCCTGGGTTATTTTTTCAGGTTTACTTAGTGGGCTAATTTTAACTGTTTTAGGTTTCTTAATTAATCAGTCCCTAAAAGTATCAATGCATACCACAGTATCATTCTTTATAGCTATTTTATTGATTCACGTTGAAAATGACTATTCATTTTCAATGTTGTTTTTTGCTGTGCTAATTGCCTATTCAAGAGTAAATTTAGGCCGTCATACGTTCCCTGAAATAGCAGTAGGTACTGCATTAGGATTGTTCTCTGGTTTATGCTTTCATTTACTAATTAACTATTTATGAAAAAAATACTTCTTTTATTCCTCGTTCCAACACTGACTTTTGCTCAATTCTTCAAAAAAGAGGATGGATTGGCTCACACCTTCTCGATCGTAGCCATAGATAAAACCACAGGCGAGATGGGTGTAGGTGTTCAGAGCCATTGGTTTAGTGTGGGTAATGTAGTGGCATGGGCAAAATCTGGTGTAGGTGTAGTGGCTACACAGTCATTTGTCAATAAATCTTTTGGACCTCGTGGTTTAGAAATGATGGCCAAGGGCCAAACGGCTTCAGAGACACTTTCTTTTTTATTAGAAAATGATGAAGCTTCCAATGTCAGACAAGTTGGAATAATAGACAAGAATGGAAGCATTGCAAATCACACAGGGTCTAAGTGCATAGATTTTGCGAGTCACATAAAAGGTACTGACTACAGCGTTCAGTCTAACATGATGCTTTCACAAGGTGTACCGGAGGCGATGGCTAAATCCTTTGAGTCAACATCTGGAATGCCTTTGGCAGAAAGAATCCTGAAAGCTTTAGAAGCCGCTCAAAACGCCGGTGGAGATATAAGGGGAAAACAATCTGCAGCAATTAGAGTAGTAAAAATTGAAGCTACCGGAGAGCCGTGGAATGATGATTATGTCGTGGATTTACGCGTAGATGATCATCAGGACCCTATTGGCGAAATAGCAAGACTTTTGAAAGTTCAAAGAGCTTACGAATTCATGAATGCCGGAGATCTCTATGTAGAACATAACGAAATGGAAAAGGCGATGGATGCTTATGGAGCTGCGATGAAAATGTTTCCTGATAATCTGGAAATGCAATATTGGACAGCCATTACGCTTGCCAATAATGGGGATATCAAGAAAGCTCAAAGTATGCTTAATAAAGTTTACAGAGAAGATCCAAACTGGAGGGAACTTACCCGTAGATTACCAAAAGTTGGACTTTTGACGGTTTCTAAGTCTGACTTAAACACATTGTTAAAATGATAAACTTTCATGCAGAGGATGTCAAATTTGATCTTCCTCAAAAGCGGGATCATAAAAACTGGTTGAAAAAAATAGCCAAGTCAGAGTCATTCAAAATTGGTGAATTGAACTATATTTTCCTTTCTGACGAGGGCTTACATAAGATTAATCTCGAGTACCTCAACCACGACACCTATACAGATATTATTACGTTTGACAACTCAGAAGACGAAGAAGTTATTGAAGGAGATATTTTCATAAGTATAGAGCGAGTAAAGGAAAACTCCACTGAATTTGGGGTCTCATTTGAAACAGAACTCAGGAGGGTTTTGGCTCACGGCCTTCTCCATTTATGTGGATATAAGGACAAAACCGAAACGGAAGTACAAGTTATGAGAAAAATGGAAGAAGAGTCCCTGAGCCTATGGGAAAACTAAACAAAGGCTCGAAAGTAAGATAATAAACCTTTATTAATCTCCTGTCTTTATGAATATTCAAACCAAAACTAAAAACCAAAATACTTATGACGCCATTGTTATCGGATCAGGTATAAGTGGTGGTTTCGCGGCAAAAGAACTTTGTGAAAAGGGTTTGAAAACTTTAGTATTAGAAAGAGGCAGAGACGTAAAGCATATAGAGGACTACCCTACTGCTTTATTTAATCCATGGGATGCTGCTCATCACGGCAGAAAATCCTTGAAGGATTTAAAAGAGAATCCCATTGTAAACAAATGTTACGCCTATGACGAATTCACCAGTCAGTTTTTCGTCAAAGACACCGAACAAGCCTACATTCAGGAAAAGCCATTTGATTGGATCAGAGGGTATCAGGTGGGGGGCAAATCCTTAATATGGGCTCGCCAAACGCAGAGATGGAGCGATTATGAGTTTGAAGGGCCTGCGAGAGATGGTTTCGCTGTGGATTGGCCGATTCGTTATAACGATCTGGCACCGTGGTATACTTATGTTGAGAAATTTGCAGGAATAAGTGGCAATAGAGACGGAATTGAATCTTTACCAGATGGCGAATTCCTAAAAGCTTGGGAACTCAACTGCCTTGAGAAACATATACAGAAAAGGGTAGCTGAGTCTTATCAGGACAGACAGGTTATTATTGGTAGATGTGCACATCTCACTGATCCTCAGGAGCACCATTTGGCTGCAGGGAGGTCCCAGTGCCAGGCCAGGCATTTATGCTACCGAGGTTGCCCTTTTGGTGCTTATTTTTCAAGTAACAGTGCCAGTCTTCCGGCTGCAGCCGCTACGGGTAATTTGACTCTAAGAACAGACTCAGTGGTCACAAACATCATATATGACGATCAAAAAGAAAAAGCTACGGGTGTTAAAGTAATTGATCGTTTAAGTTTTGAAGAACATGAGTACTTCGCAAAGATCATCTTTGTTAATGCTGCTTGTCTTAACTCCAATGCCTTACTTTTAAATTCAAAAAGCTCTCGATTTCCCGAAGGTTTGGGCAATGAAAATGGGCATATGGGTAAATTCATAGCTTTTCATCAGTACAGAGGGCAAGGAAACGCCCAATTCGAAGGTTTTGAAGATCAGTATTATTTTGGCCGAAGGCCTACTTCTGCATTTATGCCCTCTTTCAGGAATTTGAAAAAACAGGAAATGGATTTTCAAAGAGGATATATGGTCGCCTTCTCCGCTTCCCGAGTAAAAGGTGTGGCATCTCCTGATAGTTTTGGTACTTCTCTTAAGAATGCTGCTTCTGAAGTGGGGCCTTGGCAGGTGTATATCCAAATGCAGGGTGAAACTATTCCGAAAGAGTCAAACCATATCCGCTTAAGTGACACTCAAAAGGACATTTGGGGAATGCCACAGCTTATAATGCACATTGATTATGACGACAATGATCATAAGATGATGCTCGATTTTCAGGAGCAAGCTTCCGAAATGCTTCATAAATCAGGTGCTAAAACCATTAACATGTTTGATTCAAAGCAAAATCCAGGCTTAGATATTCACGAATTGGGAGGAGTTAGAATGGGGAAAGACCCGAAGACTTCCTTATTGAATGAATGGAATCAACTTCATTCTTGCAAAAACGTTTTTGTAACAGACGGAGCGTGCATGACTTCCGTTGGAAATCAAAATCCTTCTTTGACTTTCATGGCTTTAACTGCCAGAGCAGCCAATTTTGCCGTAGAACAAATGAAGAAATTGGAGTTATAAGACTAACCGTTTAAGCCACATTGACGCCAAACAAATAGCCTACCAGTGCTGTTAAACCCATTGCGGCGGTCCCCCAAAAACTTATTCTCAGAACGGCTTTTCCTATTCCGGATCCACCAGTTTTGGCAGAAATAGCCCCAAGGATCACTAAAAATAACAAAGCAAAACCATAAAGAGAATATTCCAGGGTCTCTAATGGCATAAAGAAGGTCACCAGAAATGGTAACATCCCGCCAACAGTAAAAGCCGTTCCGGATGCCAATGCAGCTTGAATAGGTTTTGCCTGGCTTATTTCATTTATTCCTAATTCATCCCTCACATGTGCACCTAGAGCATCATGAGCAGTAAGTTCTTTTGCCACCGCAAGTGCTGTTTCCTTTTTGAGTCCGCGACTTTCATATATCTCTGCTAATCGCTGTAACTCTAAATCAGGCATCGATTCCAACTCCTCCCTTTCTCTTTGAATATCAGCATTTTCTATATCAGTTTGAGAACTAACTGATACATATTCTCCTGCTGCCATGGATGAAGCCCCAGCCACCAAGCCGGCCAAAGTAGCCAGGATTACAGGCTCTCTCAAACTGCTTGCCGCGGCCACTCCAATGGCAATACTCGCTGTAGATAAAATGCCATCGTTTGCCCCCAATACCGCGGCCCGTAACCAGTTACTTCTGTGGATATAATGATTGTCCAAGTATGCGTCAAGATTGCTTTCCATTTGTCGTTCTTAATTGTCTATTAAATATAGCTCTTACTTAACTATAAGAGTAGAATTTAATTGGATTACTACATCATTCCCAGAAATCATATAGAAACAATCAAACCTTAAAAATATTGCATCACGTGAGATTGAAATAGTCCGAAAGTGTCTTTTTGACAGTTAAATATTTTATCTACTTTTGAATCATACCTATTGAATATAAAATGAAAAAAATTGTCTTTCTGTTTATAACTCTTGTGCTTGCCGGAAAAATAAATGCCCAGATTAAACTTCCCTCCTTAATTAGTGACGGAATGATTCTTCAAAGAGATGTGGACATCAAAATTTGGGGGTGGGCTGCTCCAAAAGAGAAAATAGAAATCTCATTTTTGGGTAAGAAGTATAGAACGCAAGCAGAGCAAAACGGAGATTGGAGTCTGATTATTCCCAAACAAGCTGCGGGTGGGCCTTATGAACTAAAACTTAAGGGAAAAAATGAGTTAATAATTAAGAATATTTTATTCGGAGACGTTTGGTTCTGCTCTGGCCAGAGCAATATGGTGCACCAGATGAAACTCCACAGTGTTCGCTATGCACAAGAGATACAAGAGGCAAACAATACGCTAATTAGGCATTTTGGAATACCTACAGCTACGGAATTAAACGGCCCTTTGCAAGAGTTTAAACAGCCAATATCATGGAAAGAGACGAATCCGGAGAATGTAAAAGAGTTTTCTGCAGTGGCATATTTCTTTGCACTCAAAATTCATAAAGAAATTGGAGTGCCAATTGGTCTTATTAACGCCAGCGTAGGTGGAACACCCATTGAAGCCTGGACAAGTGAAAGTGGCCTGAAAAATTTTGACATATTGACTAGCAAAATCGATAGAAATAAGGACAGTACATATGTTAATAGTTTTAATAGAAAAGCTGGTTTCTCTCCTAATGAAGAAATAAATGACAAAGGCCTTTTGGCTAAAATCAAATGGTTTGAGCCACAGTATGAACACTTAAACTGGAAAACCATTCATATTCCGGGTTTCTGGGAAGATCAGGGCATAAATGATTTAAATGGTACGGTTTGGTATAGAAGAGAAATTAGTATCCCCGCTTCACTGCTTAACAAGCAAGCCACGGTGTTTTTAGGTAGAATCGTGGATGCTGATGAATTATATATTAACGGGGAGAAAGCTGGGAAAACCACCTATCAATATCCACAAAGAAGATATTCGGTTGCAAAAGGACTGCTTAAGCCAGGGAAAAACTTATTGACGATCAGAGTGACTAATTATAATGGCAAAGGAGGTTTTGTTCCTGACAAACCTTATTGTTTAATTGCTGGCAAAGATACTATTGATCTAAAAGGTGATTGGAAATATCGTGTAGGTGAAGTATTTCCTCCGGCTAAGCCAGAGCCAACATTCTCAAATCAAAACCAGCCAACCAGCTTATTTAATGCAATGGTGGCACCGGCTATTCAGTACTCAATAAAGGGAATCTTATGGTATCAGGGAGAAAGTAATGCGGGCCGTTCTTCAACGTATGAAGCTCTTCAAAAGGCACAAATTATGGATTGGCGGGCCCAATGGAAAAACCCTGATTTGCCTTTTCTTTTTGTTCAACTTCCCAATTTCATGGAGTCAAACTATTTGCCTTCAGAAAGTAATTGGGCCGAAATGAGACAAGCTCAGTTAAATAGTCTGTCTATACCAAACACGGCAATGGCCATTGCCATTGATTTAGGCGAATGGAATGATATACATCCTGATAATAAAAAGAGCGTTGGAGAGAGGCTTGCCTTAGCTGCAGAGAAACTCGTTTATAAAAAGGATATTGCTGCTTCAGGACCTCTATTTGATAATTTGAGTGTTGTTGAAAACAAACTTATCCTAAACTTTAAGCATACAGGATCAGGCTTAATCAGTAAAGATGGAGAACCACTTCGTGAATTTGCTATTGCTGGAGCAGACAAAAAATTTGTTTGGGCCAAAACACAGATTTCGGGCAATAGCATTGAATTATGGAATGAAGACATAAAGACTCCTAGATTTGTTCGTTATGCCTGGTCAGATAATCCTGATGTCAATTTGTATAACCAGGAAGGCCTACCAGCTTCGCCTTTTGAGGCCTCTCTACCAGAAGAACTGTGGCATGGAAAAAAAGCAGCTGTGGTTCTTACCTATGATGATGCCCTAAACGTTCATCTGGATAATGCTATTCCTGCTCTGCAAGAACGAGGACTTTCAGGGTCTTTCTACTTAACTAGTTTTGCACCGGCCAGTAAAAACAGAATTAAGGAGTGGAGGCAGGCAGCTGAAAATGGCCATGAGTTAGGAAACCATACATTACATCATCCTTGTGATGCCAGTAAACCCGGAAGAGATTGGGTATCGGCCGAAAAGGACTTGAGCAAATACTCTACAGAGAGAATAGTTCACGAAATTCAAATGACGAATGTTTATTTGGAAGCCATAGATGGCAAAAAAGAAAGAACATTTGCTTATACCTGCGGCGATACAGAAACCGATGAAGGTTCTTTTGTTGAGGCTATAAAGAATGATTTTGAAGCCGCACGAGGCGTAAGGCCAAAATTGAATGAAGTGGGAAACATTAACCTTCAAAACATCGATTGCTTTGTAGTTAATGGCCATTTGGCGGAAGAAATGATTGAATGGGTGAAACAAGCCGAAAAAAGTGGTGCCTTATTGACTATACTTTTTCATGGTGTAGGTGGCGAACACGGACTCAATGTCTCCTTAGAAGATCATAACTTGTTATTAGACTATCTGGCATCAAATAAAGAAAGTATATGGACTACCACTTTACTTGAAGCTGCTAAACATGTAAAGAAATTTCAGTAATGTTTATTCATTCATGTAATTCCTAATAGAACAATTACTCAAACAAACCTGGAAGAAATAAAGACAGCTCCGGAATCAAGGTCACTAATACCAAAACACCAAGGCTGACAAAAAGAAAAGGAAGTGAGGCTTTACTTACCTTGCCAATAGAAGTTTTACCTATGCTAGAAGCCACAAAAAGGCAGACACCTACCGGCGGAGTAGTTAGGCCGATAATTAAATTCAAGACAGCTATCACCGAAAAGTGAATAGGGTCTACTCCTACTGTAATGGCGACTTTCAGTAATATTGGAAAAAGTATTAGAAGAGCGGCTATAGTTTCCATAAATGTGCCCACAAAGATCAGCAAGAGATTAATCAAAAGAAGAACCATGTATTTATTGCTACTAAAATCCAGAATCTGACCTGAGATATATTGTGGCATTCTTTCCGTAATTAATATCCATCCGAAAAGATTGGCAAAGCCTACCAGAATCATCAATGAGGCAGAAGTTTTCATTGAGTCAAGTACAATGACCTGAACCCTTTTGAAACTAAGTTTTTTGTAAACATACCGCCCGATTATGAAGGCATATACCACGGCAATAATAGATGCTTCTGTAGGAGTAAAAATGCCACCGATAATCCCAAATAGAATAATAAATGTCATTAATAAGGCCCAGAATGTATTAATAAAGCTATCCCCAATTTGTCTCAAACTACTCTTTGGGTGTTTTGGATAATTTCTTTTTACAGAAATAAAATAGGCCACCACCATTAAACCAGCTCCCAGCAAAAATCCCGGAACGGCCCCTGCCAAAAACAGCTTTCCCACAGAAAGGCCACTTAAAGTGGCAGCAATAATCATAGGGACACTCGGTGGAATAATAGGACCAACAGTGGATGAAGCTGCTGTGACAGCACAGGAAAAACCCGAATCGTAACCTTCTTTTTTCATGGCAGGTATTAATACCGAGCCTAAACTTGCCGTATCTGAAACTGCAGTACCAGAAATGCCCGCAAAAAGCATAGAGGCTCCAATATTGGCAAGAGAAAGGCCGCCCCTAATATGACCTAATATATGATTACAAAAGTCAATTATTTTAGTGGTTAGTCCGCCATAGTTCATCAAATTACCAGCCAGAATGAACCCGGGAATACTCAAAAGCACAAATACATCTATGCCTGAAAACATTTTCATTGGTATGATAATCAATGGAATACCTTCGGCTACTATGTAAACCAAACAGGAAAGCCCTAAAGCAAAAGCAATTGGGAATCTCAAAAAGAGGGTCAATAGGAAAACAAGAAATACGAACCAGATCATTTAAATGATTTTAATATTTCAAGAAAAGAATAGTACGCCATGCCAGCCGACATAATACACATACTGAAAAAACAATAAGACATACTAATACTCAAACTAGCAGAGGTTTCGGGGATACCGAGTTTTACAAAAAGTATAGCCTGGTAACTCATTATGCCAAACAGACCGAAAAGGAGAATTTGAATTGATCTAAGAATCCATCTTTGCCATTTAGGGTGCAGGCTTTCATAAAAGACATCGAGATAGACAAAGTAATTATCCTTTAAAGCCAAACCAGAAGCAAAGGAAACAGCATAAATGAAGAAAATTCTGGAGGTCTCTTCTGTCCATGCTGGTGTGTTTGACATAAAGAATCGTGCATAAATTTGCAGCAATACACTGAATATGAGGGCAAAAGAACTTAGGAGCGTTCCGTATTTTAAAAATTTCCCGATTGCTGTCTTAATCATATCGAACTCTTTGAATCTATTATTTGCTGGTAAACTTTCTTCATATCATCAGAAAGACTTTCGTAAATCGCCTTTTCGCACTTTTTTGCAAAGGCCTCTTTATCTACTTCTATAAATTCCATTCCTTTCTTTCTTAGCTCTGCTTTAACTTTTGCTTCACTTTCAAGGAAAAGCTTATGTTCATAAGTCTTCATATCTTCAGCGGCCTCCAAAAAGATAATTTTTAAATCCTCTGGCATCTTCTGAAACTGTTTTTCACCTATGATGGGATATCCCCAACTCATGACATGCTCAGTAACATTTACATACTTTTGAACTTCCGGAAAGCCGGCACTTAATATGAGGGAATAGGGGTTTTCTAGAGCTTCTATTGTCCCTTGCTGTAATGAAGTAAATACCTCAGAAAATGCCATTGGAGTAGGTTTAGCTCCCATGGCACCCCATGCGGTTACAAAAGAAGAGACATTGGGCACCCGAAGAATTAGACCTTTTAAATCATCTGGGTGTCTGATGGGTCTGTTTGACGTTAACTGTCGTGGCCCCCTAACAAAATAAGTAATAGGCCGTAAGCCTGTTTTTTCCAGCATCTCTTTTTCAATGCGTTCTCCAATAGGACCGTTAATGAGTGCTTCTTGCTCTTCATAACTTTGCAAAAGGAAGGGCAATTCACAAAAAGTAGCAATTTCAATCCAGTTGCTAAGCAAAGAACCCGCAATTGTCATTTCAATAACTTCAGCTTGAATCAGTCGAATAGACTCCATTTCTTTGGCTAATTGTTCGGAAGGATATACTTCAAGTTTCATTCTACCGCCTGAGCGTTCTTCTAACAACTCTCCAAAATAAATGAATGCCTTATACCAGGTATGATCCTCATTATAAAGCAAACTGGCTCGAAGCAGAATTTCAGGCTCTGCTTCTGAACGGCACTGACTTAATAACGTAATGCCCAGGAATAAGACAATTAAACTCAATCGCTTCATCAAAATAGCTTTCTTTTGATACCTATTATTCTGCTAAACAGATTTTCATGAAGGTAGAGGAAATACTATCATTATTATAAGATCAAACTGAACAATAACTAGACAGCCCCATTATCAACCCTACTTGCAAGAGATTTCAATTTGCTTTAGCTTTTTTCTTTTATCCTTAACTGGATGGATTTCAAGGTCTTCTCTGCTCAAATTGACCTTGTATCCAAACACATTAAGTGTCTGAATTACAGCTAAAAGTGTTTTCTTATATTTGATTCTTAGCTATTGAAATAAAATGAAACGTATAGTCTTTATCTCCGCCTTTTTTTGTAATGCTATTTTTGGTTTAGCTCAAACCCAAAATGATCTTCCGAAACCTGTAAATTTTACGAATGAAGAAGATCACTCAAACATGATGAGTCAACTGGGCATATTAAGCCTGAGACCTGGCCCGAGCGGAAATCCCGAAGCTTCAAATGCTGCTAATTATGATGAATCAAAAGCAAACCCCTGCCCTGACCTTCCAGAGCTACTAAAAAGTAAGAATGGTAAAACAATAACTACCGCTAATGAGTGGTGGAACGTCAGAAGACCTGAATTAGCTGCTTTGATTGAGAGTGAAATATATGGCAAGCTCCCAAAGGAAATACCATCGGTCAATTGGACAGTAAAAGTTACTGACAAAGAATTTGTTGGTCGTATTCCAGTAATAGCTAAACAATTAGTAGGTCATGTAGACAACAGTTCCTATCCATTGATTAATGTTGATATTAATATGATGCTGGTGGTTCCAACGAATGTAAGTGGCCCTGTTCCTGTATTGATGATGTTTGGCAGACCTGCTTTTCCTGCACCGAAACAGCCCTCAGATGAAGATATGGTAAAATTGAACACACGTTTTAAGGAGATGATGATCAAACACGATCCGACTTTAAAAGAAATATTTGATAAATATCCTGCTTATGAACCAGTTACCAGGCTTCCAAGAGGCAATTTCTTTGCTCCAGCACCAAATGGTGAATCGCCAACTACAGAGCAATTGCTGGCTGCCGGATGGGGATATTGCACTATAGAACCCGCCAGTATTCAAGCGGATAATCATGCCGGCATAACACGAGGCATAATAGGACTAGTCAATAAAGGGCAGCCACGAAGCCCTGAAGACTGGGGAACTTTAAGAGCATGGGCTTGGGGAGCTGCACGCGGGCTTGATTATTTAGAAACAGATTCTCTCGTTGACGCCTTGAAAGTGGGAATAGAGGGCGTTTCACGCTATGGCAAGGCCGCTCTTGTTACTATGGCTTTTGAACCACGATTTGCCCTTGCTTTAATTGGTTCATCAGGAAAAGGCGGCACTACATTGCATAGAAGAGTCTTTGGTGAAGCTGTAGAAAGTTTAACAGGTGGAGAAAATTATTGGATGGCGGGTAATTACATGAGATATGGAGCAGAAGAGTCCTCATTTGGCCGTTTGACTGGTTGTGATCTGCCTGTCGACTCTGATGCTGTGATTGCCATGTGTGCACCAAGACCCGTTTTTGTGAGCTATGGAATTCCCGAAAAAGGAGACGCCAAGTGGCTTGACCAAAAAGGAAGTTATATGGCTGTTGTTTCTGCAGGTGCAGTTTATAAACTTTTGGGAGCTAAAGACCTTGGAGTTTCTAATGATTACATGAAAGAAGAAATGCCTCCAATGCTGACAGATAAGTTAGACGGGGAACTTGCCTGGAGGCAACATGATGGTGGCCATACTGACCAGCCCAATGTACAGTATTTTATCCCTTGGGCTAATCGAGTGTTGAGAGATCAGAGGTAAGTTCCTTAGTTTGAGGCAGGCAAATACATGTTCTCATTTTTGATTTCACCCATCACGAATATACTTTGTGTACTTCCAATGTTTTCTAATGAGGCTAGCTTATTCATAATAAAGCTTTGATACTCCCTCATATCACTGACCACTACTTTAATCAAGAAATCATAATCGCCAGATATATTCAGACATTCGGCCACCTCCGGTAATTCGCAAATTTCCTTAACAAATTTTGCCCCGGCTTTTTGTTCATGTTCTTTTAACCGAATATTACACAATACCATAAGATCTTTCCCTACCTTCTCTCGGTCAATTACCGCGACATATCGCTTGATGACTCCATCATTTTCAAGACGCTTTACACGCTCGTAAACAGGTGTAGGAGAAAGATTCAATCTGCCGGCAAGCTCTTTGGTAGTAAGCTTTGCATCTTCCTGTAAGTATTGAAGTATGGCTCTATCGGTTTCGTCGAATTTCATATTGTTGTCAAATTTGACCCAATTTTAGATAAAAGACTACTCTAAATCAAATTTTGTAGATAATTTATCTATTCTTATTAATTTTTACTTTGTTTTTTATCTTTTCAAGTATCTTTGCAGAGCAATAAAAAAGGACTTGCAGAAATGCCAGATATCAAAAAAGAGTTAGAAAAGAGGATTCTTATTTTAGATGGTGCCATGGGTACCATGATTCAGCGTTATCAGTTAACAGATGAAGATTACCGGGGCGAACGCTTCAAAGACTTCCCACATGATGTTAAAGGAAACAATGACCTCTTATCTTTGACACGGCCTGATGTTATTCTTGCTATACACAAGGAGTATCTGGAGGCTGGGGCAGATATTATAGAAACCAATACTTTCAGTGCCAACTGGGTTTCCATGGAAGACTATAAGATGGAGCACCTGGTCAAAGAAATTAATTTTGAGAGTGCTGTTCTGGCCAGAAAAGCCTGTGATGAATTTACAGCACAAAATCCTGAAAAGCCTCGATTTGTAGGCGGATCTATGGGGCCTACTACAAAACTGGCTTCATTATCTCCAGATGTGAACAACCCCGGTTTCAGAGCCATCACCTTTGATCAACTTGTAGATGCTTTCAAAGAACAGGCCGAAGCCTTGATTGATGGTGGCTGCGATTTGCTTATTATGGAGACCTCTACAGATACATTGAATAGTAAGGCCTCAATTTATGCTGCCAAATTAGTCATTGCTGAAAAGCAAAAGACTGATCCCGAGTTTGATATGCCTATCATGATTTCTGGTACTATCACTGATCAGTCAGGAAGAACTCTAACCGGACAAACAACAGAGGCCTTTTACAATTCATTAAAGCATGGAGACTTATTGGCAATAGGACTTAACTGTGCCTTGGGAGCCCGTGCAATGAAACCATATCTTGGCGAAATGTCAAGGGTGGCTTCTTGTTATGTGAGTGTATATCCAAATGCAGGATTGCCAAATGAAATGGGTGCATATGATGAGTCTCCGGAATTCATGGGTGAGCAAGTTCGGGAGTTTCTGGAAGAAGGCTATGTGAATATTTTAGGAGGATGTTGTGGTACCACTCCTGCTCATATTGCAGAATTTGCCCGTATTGCGGCTGAATATAAACCACGTGAGAAAGCCACTCCTGAAAAGCTTTTAAGACTTAGTGGACTAGAACCAATGACGCTAACCAAAGAACTTGGTTTTGTCAATGTGGGAGAGAGAACCAACGTAACCGGTTCAAAGAAATTCTTGAGATTAATTAAGAATGAACAGTTTGAAGAAGCCCTTTCTGTAGCCTTAGATCAGGTAGAAGGCGGAGCCAATGTCATAGATGTAAACATGGATGAAGGAATGCTTGATGGTATTCAAAGCATGACTACCTTCCTTAATTTGATGGCTTCTGAGCCAGACATCTCAAGAATTCCTGTTATGATAGACTCCTCAAAATGGGAGATTATTGAGGCCGGGTTAAAATGTGTGCAAGGAAAAGGGATTGTTAACTCAATTTCACTAAAGGGTGGTGAGGAAGAATTTATAAGACAGGCTACCATTGTTAAAAACTTTGGTGCAGCCGTAATTGTCATGGCCTTTGATGAAATAGGTCAGGCAGATACCACAGAGCGTAGAATAGAAATTGCCAAAAGGTCATATGATATTTTAGTTGACAAAGTAGGTTTCCCTGCTGAAGATATCATTTTTGATTTGAACATATTTCCCGTAGCCACAGGAATTGAGGAGCACAAAATTAATGCGATTTCATTTTTTGAAGGTACAAAATGGGTTACAGAAAACTTGCCACATGTACATGTTAGTGGTGGCGTAAGTAATGTATCTTTTTCATTTAGAGGAAATAATAAAGTTAGAGAAGCCATTCACTCTGCTTTTCTTTACCATGCCCGAAAAGTAGGCATGGACATGGGCATAGTAAACCCTGCTATGCTTGAGGTTTATGATAATATTCCTAAGGATCTGCTTGAAGCCGTAGAGGATGTGCTTTTAAACAGAAAAGATGATGCCACTGAAAGACTTCTTGACCTGGCAGAATCTCTAAAGGGCACCAATGTAGAGGCTGAAAAAGCTATTCAGGAATGGAGAAGTTTGCCGGTAGAAAAAAGAATAGAACACGCTCTGGTGAGAGGTGTGGTAGAGTTTATTGAGGAAGATACAGAAGAAGCCAGGAAAAACTTCCCGTCGCCCCTTCAGGTTATTGAAGGTCCGTTAATGGATGGAATGAATGTGGTGGGAGATCTTTTTGGTTCGGGCAAAATGTTTTTACCACAAGTAGTAAAATCTGCCAGAGTCATGAAAAAGGCAGTGGCCTACCTTCTCCCCTATTTAGAGGCTGAGAAATTAAAGTCAGGGAACACCACCAAGAACAATGGTAAAATCCTGATGGCCACGGTTAAGGGCGATGTGCATGATATTGGTAAAAACATTGTGGGTGTGGTTTTGGCTTGTAATAATTTTGAGATTATTGATCTTGGGGTTATGGTACCTGCTGAAAAAATTCTTGATGCAGCGGTAGAACATCAGGTAGATATCATTGGTTTAAGTGGACTGATTACACCTTCACTGGATGAAATGGTTTACGTTGCAAAAGAGATGGAAAAGCGAGGAATGAAAATTCCATTGCTCATTGGTGGAGCGACGACCTCCAGAGTGCATACTGCTGT
>JANSYO010000177.1 GCA_024742395.1 Cytophagales bacterium | reverse complement strand
CTCAATCTTGTAATAAATGAGAAAGATGTAGCGGTAATTCAGTCTGCTGCTGGTCTGTATATTGATTTTTATGGTATTGACGAAGTAAAGGCTCTGGTTAAAAGCTCAAATAAAGATAAGGCTATACAAGCCATAGAGAGATTTGGAACTGTAGATGAACCAAGAGTCACTAATTATCTGATTGCCACGTTTCAGAATGAAAAGGAGGATATAGATATAAGAAATGCCGCTATGGAGGCCATGAATGGATGGAACAGCGAAGCTACTCTATGGGAATTGGTACAAAAGAACAAAGTGCCGGAGGCGGTAATGGATATTGCAAAAAGACATCTTTTAAGAACCTGGCATTCAGACATTAGAGCTAAGGCCTCAGACTTTTTTGACGATGGTTCTGAAACAACGATTGAGGTAGCTACTTTATCAGGAAAGAAAGGTGATATAGCTGCCGGTAAAAAAGTGTTTGATATGTATTGCAAGGCTTGTCATTTGGTAAAAGGAGAAGGGGTTGATTTTGGGCCTGGGTTATCGCAAATTGGTGCGAAGCTTTCTAAAGCAGGTCTTTACAATGCAATTTTAAATCCTTCTGAAGGTATGGGCTTTGGTTATGAAACACAGCAAATAACTATGAAAGATGGGTCAGAAATTCAGGCTATAGTTACTTCTAAAACGGAGAATGAAGTCATTGTTAAACTTTTAGGACAAGCAGATCAGACAAGGTATTCTTTAAAAGATGTAAAAGAGATAAAAGAACTAAAGACCTCACTCATGCCGAAATTTCCGTTTGAAGAAAAAGAGCTTGTGAACTTAGTAGAATATCTGAGTAGCTTAAAATAATGAAATTAACTATTGTTTATTGTCCTAAATGTGGATGGCTTTTGCGTTCAGCCTGGATGGCTCAGGAGCTTTTGACTACCTTTGAAACAGAACTGGAAGAGGTTTCCTTAAAACCATCAAAAATAGGAGGGGCGTTTCAAATTTTGGCTAATGATAAAGTCATTTTGGATAGAAAGACTTTTGGTGGTTTTCCTGAACCCAAAGTCTTGAAACAAATTGTAAGAGATGCCATTGCACCCACTAAGGATTTAGGTCATTCAGATAGTAAGAAGAATGAAGCATAGATATCATTTAAAACCGTGGGAATTACGTTGGCAGAAATCACTCCGGAACTTCAAGCATTCTAAAGTTGGACTTTTTCTGCTAAGAAGAATTCCTGAAAGCGTTTTATCTAAAATACCCTATGAAGCTATCCCATTGTGGATAGCTTCTGTTCTTACTGGCGTGGTCTCAGTGTTTTATGAAAAACTTTTTACCTGGTTTGAGGAAAGTGGCGAACACTTCTTTGAGGTACACCCAGCCACTATTTTTATTACGGCACCGGTGTTTATTTTTGGAGGCTGGTGGTTAGTTCAAAGGTTTTCGCCCGAGGCGGCAGGAAGTGGTATTCCTCAATTAATGGCTGCTGTAAACAGTGCCGGTACAAGACGAAGGAGTGTGGTGGACTATTTACTCAATATCAGGGTAATTCTGGTAAAAATTGGGAGCAGCCTCCTTATACTCTTAGGCGGTGGGGCTATTGGAAGAGAAGGGCCAACGCTTCAAATTTCCGGATCGATTTTTCAAGTTGTGTATAGGTTAATACCGGAAAGCTGGCCAAAAGTATCTCATAAGATCATGCTGATTACGGGAGGAGCCTCAGGTCTTGCAGCTGCCTTTAATACCCCCTTAGGAGGAATAGTATATGTGGTTGAAGAATTGACTAAATCGCATATAGGGAAGTTTAGAACCGCTGTTTTTAGTGCGGTGATAATTTCAGGTATGACGGCACAATTGTTTCTGGGATCCTATCTTTATTTGGGATTTCCGAAGGTGAATCCTCTTCCACTTTTGAGTATTCTTTGGGTGATTTTATTTGCCTTTCTTTCGGGTGTTTTGGGTTCTTTATTTTCAAAAACCTTGTTGAAAATTGCAGAGTTCAGATCTCTTATTAGAAAACCAGCGACCAAAATTCTAATTGTATTGGTCTTTGCTTTTGCTTTCGCTACGCTTGTTTATTTTACCGGAAAATATACCATGGGTACTGGTAAACCATTAATAAACGAGATTCTATTTGGCACTAAGCCGATGCCTTGGTATATGTTTCCCGCCAGATTTTTAGGGGCTGTACTGACCTTCGCAGTTGGAGGTGCAGGAGGAATCTTTGCTACTTCTCTATCCTCTGGTGCCAGCTTAGGTACTTTGCTGGTAAGTATTTTTAGTATTGCTAAAGAACAGCATAATATTTTGGTGCTTGTTTCGATGATTGGTTTTCTTACAGGTGTCACAAAATCTCCTTTTACTGCTGCGATTCTCGTATTGGAAATGACTGACAGGCATTCGGCAATATTCTACTTTTTGCTTGCCGGTTTGGTGGCGAATTTTGGAAGCAGCCTGATTATGGATAGGTCATTTTATGAAATCCGCAAAGAAGATTATTTGAAATCAACCTTGAGTAAGATTAAAAGCCCAAATCCATGATTGTTTGACTATCATTGTTAGGAAATGCCAAACCAGAGGGCAGTCTGGAAGGAGTATATCGCTCTAGATTCGGGTCTCTAAGGCTATTTTCTATAAATAAAGTAAGGCTGTTTATTTCTTCATCTGTTAAATTCAGTGGTTTAAACTGACTGGCTAACTGACTATCAGGAACATTAACATTCTCTTTTACTCCCGCATTTTTATATTCAATCACCTCTTTAACTGTACTAAAGGAAGCCCCGTGACCATAAAATGGGGAATCTTTAAGATTGTACAACTGCGGAACTTTGAATTTATACATGTCTTCGGGTCTCTTGGTAAATCCGCCTCTTCCTTTGTGTGTTGGGTCTGCAGGGTTTACATTGATGACTCTGTTGTTCCCAAAAGTGCCGTTATGAAGGTCTTCCATGCCAAGAGCATAGAATTCCATATTTGCCAGTGCCGGACCGTTGTGACAATCTGTACAGCCAGCTTTCCCAAAAAACAGTAGTGCCCCTTTCTTTTCCTCTTCCGTCAAGGCTCCGTAGTTTCCTCTTAACCATTGCTGAAAGGGAGATTCATTAGCCAAAAGCGTTCTCTCATATGCGGCCATAGCCAGTGCCCCATTATCTCTTAATTTTACTGGATCATTCAGACTTAATGAATCAAAAGCTTTAATATAAAGGTCTTTATAGTTGCCAGTGTATTCCATAAAGATTTTATCTATAACCAAGCGGTGAACATCCCTGCCTGCAATTGCCTGAGTTTCCACGCCTTCAAAACCCATTTTATTAACACCTGTTGGGTGTCCGTTACCTAGCCAGTTTGCTTCCGTTCCCAAATTTAAGTGGGTACCACCAAACTGTCCATTCCAAAGGATATTAGTTTGATAGGCCATATTCATGGCTGACGGCGTTCTTATAGGCTGAACATCCACATCACTATCCTTATAACCCGAATGTACATTTCTCATTTCACCTTGTTGCCCGAACCCGCTTCCTCCT
>JANSYO010000188.1 GCA_024742395.1 Cytophagales bacterium | reverse complement strand
GTCTAAATCAAAAAACTCTCCTTTTCTAGGCAGAACCCTTAAAGGAAAAATACTGGCTACGCTTAATAAAGGTCACGTTCAGATAAACAATTAAAACCTTGAAAAAGAAGATATTACGCATAAGTCTAATTTATGGTATTATAGCAGGCATAGTCTGCTTTCTATTCTTTCTAGTTCTGTATTCAGCAAGTGATAATCCTCTTAAAGAACGCCGCCCGGATGTAGGCATCAACATTCTATTTATTTTTCTGGCTATCTGGATATATAAAAGAAGAAACGGGACTTATCTTCATTTTTATGAAGGGTTTTCCATCGGCTTTTTAACTAACATTATTGCTTCCTTGGTTTGTGGACTCTCTATTTATGCTTTTGTAAAATGGATAGACCCTGCCCCTTTCACAGCTTGGATCACTCAGGGAAAGCAATTTATCATTGATCAGAAAGACTCTTTAGATGCTTTTTTGAATGAAGAAAGTTATAATTTGCAATTGAAAGCGTTTGATAATGCTAAACCTTATCAGATTATCTTTGATGACCTGATGTTTAAGCAATTTGCCATCATCGCTATCATGCTAATTTCTATGGCTTTGCGAAAGCAAGGCGATGCAATATCTTAAACCCTTAATATCAAAAACATGGAACAACCTTCTACTGCACGCATAGCATTAAAATGGGGCATTATTGGCGGTTTAGCCAGCATTGTTCTTAGTACAGCTATTTTCATGACAGAACTTTGGAAAAGTCCAATTGCTTCTTTCCTCCCAATCTTGCTAATGATTGTCTTTCTGGTCTTAGCCATAAAAGAGTTTAAAACAGACAATGGTGAGTTTATGAGTTTTGGGCAGGGCCTTGGAGTGGGAACACTGACAGGAGCTGTCCTTGGGCTTTTAAGTTCAATGTTTGGTCAGCTGTATCAAAAGGTGATTGATCCAACTTTCTTAACCAGAATGAAGGACTTCCAATATGAAAAAATGGAAGAACAGGGCTTGAGTGATGCTCAAATTGAGCAAGCCATGGCAATGACAGAAAAATTCTCTAACGGTGGATTAAGTTTTGTCATAGGCTTAATATTTACCATCTTTTTTGCGTTTCTGTTTTCACTGGCTATTGCTGGAATCATGAAAAAAAATAAGCCGGTCTTTTAAGATTTAATATGCTAGCAATATTTAAGAAAGAGCTCAATGGCTACCTGAATTCGTTGATTGCGTATTTAGTCATTGTGCTTTTTTTAATTTTTACGGGTTTAGTGCTTTGGGTTTTCCCTGATAGCAATATCCTTGACTATGGTTTTGCTGAGATGGGCTCATTCTTTGAGTTATCCCCTTTTATTTTACTAATGCTGGTACCTGCTATCACCATGAGAACTTTCTCAGAGGAGTTTAAAACAGGAACCTTTGAATTCTTAATAAGTAAGCCCGTTTCGCAAATTGAGATTATTGCGGGCAAATTCCTGGCAGCATGGCTTTTAATCAGTTTCGCTATTCTGCCAACGCTCGTTTATTACTTTAGTATTTCCAGTTTAGGTAATCCCGTAGGTAATATTGATACAGGATCAGTCATTGGGTCATATTTTGGACTTTTGCTATTGGCCGGTGTATTCACTTCCATTGGCATTTTTTCTTCTTCTCTTACGGCCAATCAAGTAGTCTCTTTCATTATTTCAGCATTTTTATGCTACCTATTTTTTGATGGGATTCATCAGCTATCTAATATTTTCAGAGGACTGACACAATACTTTATTGACTATATCAGCATTCAGTTTCACTATTCTTCTCTTGGAAGAGGAGTACTAGATACACGAAACATCCTTTACTTGCTTTCTTTTGGCTTCATTATGCTACTTCTTACTCATCTAAACCTAAGTCGTAAAAGATAATGATACTAGATATTTATCAGGCTGATGCCTTTACAGATAAAGTCTTTGGCGGAAACCCCGCAGCTATAATTCCTTTAGTTGAGTGGCTTCCAGACCAATTGATGCAGCAAATAGCTAGTGAAAATAATCTATCAGAGACCGCTTTTCTTGTTAAACAAGGCGAGTATTACAGAATACGCTGGTTTACACCCGCAGTGGAGGTAGATTTATGTGGCCATGCTACCTTGGCAGCCGCTCATGTTTTGATAACGAATTTAGGATTCAAAGGCCCGCAAATAAAATTTATATCTAGAAGTGGTGAATTATTTGTTGACCTTGATAATGAATTACTTATCCTTAATTTCCCCGCCATTGATATAACGAATGAATCCGTTCCTCAAGATTTAATTGACGGATTTAACATTGAGCCGCAAGAGGTTTATAAGGCCAACGAGGATTATTTCTTTGTTTTTAAGAATGAAAAGGAAATTGCAGATCTTGACCCAGACTTTGGTCAATTAAAAAAAACGAAATCAAGAGGTATTATTTGCACGGCAAAAGGTGATCAGGTAGACTTTGTATCCCGATTTTTTGCACCTGCAGCAGGCATAGACGAAGACCCGGTTACAGGCTCGGCTCATACAAAACTAATCCCCTACTGGTCAAAACGTTTAGAAAAAACTAAAATGGTGGCCTGGCAGATTTCCTCTCGCAAAGGCGAGCTTTTCTGCACTCATTTAGGTGATAGGGTACTTATAGCTGGCAAAGCTGTTTCCTATTTAGAGGGAAAAATATCTGTTTAAGCCTTGATTTACTCAAACTTTAATATTATATCCGCATTTCCTTGACAACCCCTATCCCGATTTCGTAGATTTGCGGGCTGTTTGACAAAGATTCTAAACAGAATTGCCGTGTATTACCCCAATACTGGTAAGTAGAAAATAACCGGGGTTGCAATAATATAGATGAAATTATCACAATTTAAGTTTGACCTCCCGCATAGCCTTATTGCTATG
>JANSYO010000121.1 GCA_024742395.1 Cytophagales bacterium | reverse complement strand
TTCCAAATTCATGAGTCAGGCTTCCGCCCACATTCCAACTTATTTCAGGTGCTATTGGTTCTTCAAAAACTACTTTTCTGGAGCTCACCAGTTTCCCATAGTTTTCTGCCAGTGGATTCGGCACTCTGAAACCTTTACCAGCTGAAAGTCGGACTGTGCTTCCGTGACCCACATCCTGTTTAAGGTGCATTCTTGGCGTAAACTGTGTCCCAAAAATATTGTGTTGATCTAAACGCATCCCCAAGACCAATACACTCTTATCTAACTTATTGTAAGTATATTCAAAGAATGCACCAGGCACCAATTCATCCCTATTTAGTTCTACAGGTGAATTAAAATTGGCAAAGTTCTCCCGGTAACTGTCTGCCAGAAAACTTAAACCAGCTTTATACGTATGCTGTGTATTCCCTAGAATGTCCTGATAAATCAAATTACTGTAAAAAGTGTTTTCAGAACCATCATATGGATTTGATCCAAATACCGATTGACTTTTCAAAAAAGAGCCATTCATAATTAAACCTAAACCTCTGTAAGGGGCCTCAGGAAATAGCACTGCGGTTTTCGAGAAAAGATTAAGCCTTTTCGTTTGATTAGAAAAAACATATCTTGGTGTATTGACTACAGTTTCCATTTGCCCACCTTCCCTGTTCTCCTGCATGTAGTTAATGCCCAATTGACCAGAAAAACGGTCGCTATTATACTTCCAGCGATTCAACAAGTTAATCTGATCATACTCCGGCAAATCTTTAAAAGAGTCATTGTTTCGGTCAATACTATTTTTCAGTAATGACCCATGGGATAAAAGCCCTATCGATAGTTTATCAGAAAGCTTTTTAGACATATTGAGATTTACTTCGCTTCTTCCTAATTCATTGACATAGGCATTTAGATATAACCTCTCCGAATTGTCGGGCTTTTGTAATTCTACGTTAATTGCTCCAGCCATTGATTCGTAGCCGTTCACTACAGAAGATACACCTTTGGCAATATCAATAGACTGAATCCAGGTACCTGGAACATAGTTAAGGCCAAAAGGGATTGTCAAACCCCTAACGCCAGGCATATTTTCAATGTTTGTTTGAATATATTTACCTGAAAGTCCCATCATTTGAAGCTGTCTTGCTCCTGTGATAGCATCAGAATAACTAACCGATACTGAAGCATTGGTCTCAAAACTTTCAGACAAATTACAGCATGCTGCTTTTGCCAGTTCTTTGGTCGTGATTATTTGTATTTGCTGAGGAGCAATCCTATCAATGGAGGTTCCTCTACTTTTCACCACTACTTCACCTAAGCTTTGACTATCAGTGCTCAAATAAAAGGTGAAAGGTCCCTCACCATGAGCCATCATGGTATCTGTTTTGAACCCAATATAACTTAGAACTAATTGGTGTTGTCCTTTTGATTTATTGAGTGAAAAGGCACCAGTGGAGTCTGTTGATACCGGATTTTGTGGCGTTGTCAGCCATTTGACTATGGCTCCAACCAGCGGCTGTTCGCCATCCGGAGTTTTTTCGAGCACTTTCCCCGAAATTTATTGCCCTATGGCTAAGTGTGCCATCGAGACTAAAATAAATAAAATTTTGAATTTCATTATAGAAATATTTCATATTAAACCATTGATTACAATCGCTTTATATGATTATCCTATATCAAAAATGTCTGAATGAAAGTTAATAACTGCCTGCCATGACGCGGCGGAGCATTGGAGTTGGGCAGCACCACTGCCTCTCTGAAAGAGTGCAATGAAACAAAAGAAGTTGTACTCAGAGTGAACAAATCATAAGAAACCGATGCTTTCACTTTTTGATTACCAAACGAAGTTTTGGAATCTGTTTTTTTCAAAACCTTGGTGGTTTCGCAGCAAGAACCCTGTTTCAGTTGAGTTAAACCTTCATTATCAGAAGAAATACCCGCGTCTTCTTCACAGCAAAAATCCTCAGAAGATATGCTGATTGTCTTTATGGTAGTAATCAGGCAGGTGTGCTCATAAAAGGCCATACCCATCGTACTGAACAAGATGTTCAGTGCCATAGTAAGCGATAATACCTTTAGAACCTTTTGCTTCATAATACAAAGTTAATCAATAAAACTGTACCAAAGTTTGCATTCTTGTCTGTTGAATTTACAGAATTCTCTTTTTTGGTATCATGTTTGGAAATATTTAAACAAATTTCCTCGTTCTGTTAATTGATCGTTTTTCAGCATATATGCCAAAAAGAATATTATTTTTTCTGCTTTCCACATTACTTTCTTTAACTGCTTATTCGCAGTTTAACTCTCTTGAGCAGGAAGAGGTGGGTTTAGCTACGAGAAAAAAGCCTGTTTCATTCAGTCATCAACCCTTCCTTTTATTAAAAATCACTCCCTCGGCTTTTTTAGGTAGGGATAATGTATTTCAATACGGTGTAGAATTGGCTCCACCCTTTGGAAAGTTTAGCTTTGGATTTGACTATGGAAAAGGAAAAGGGAGTGGTTCTTTGAATAAGGAACATAAAGCGGCACATCCAGAGCAGGAAACCAAAATTATCAGAGGAGAAATAAGAGGTTATTTTTCTGATTGGTATCCTTTTTACGCTTTAGACAAAAAGCCCTTTGGTCGTTATTACTCACTGGAGTATGTACAAAAAGACATAAGTTATACGAGCATTCCCGACATCCTACTTTATACAGGCATGACAGTTCCGGCAGCCACTGAGGTAAACGTAGCATACCAGGAAAGAGCACTTCATGTAAAGTTTGGCAATCATTTCATCATTACCCGATGGTTTTTCATTGATGCCTTTGCAGGTATTGGGATAGGTCAATACGATGCAAAACCAGCTGAATTTGAGTACGAACAGGTAACCAACAAATTTAGCTTCAAAAGGCCGGTTAGAGAATTCAACACTAAAGGCTTGTTTCTAAGTAAAACAGCTGGTTTCAGGCTTTGTCTTCCTATTTAAATCAGAAAAGAATGAGTTCGATAAAAAAATATATTTTCAATTTAAGAGTTTTCATCTTCCTGTTTTTGGGCAGTTTTTTGGTTTCGTCTTGTTGGGCACCACGATGCCCCATGGAAACCTGTAGATCAAAATACGAGCACAAACACGATGATCTGGTGAGTGGCTTATTCTCGCCCAGATACGGAATTCCGTACAAGGTTCATTACCTGTGGGATAAGGATAAAGGAGAGGAAAATCCAGACACAGAATTTGTACCAGGATCAGGAGGGAAATCGAAGAAAAAGACAAAAAAACGCTATCCTTGGGAAAGGTGGTAAACGCCACATTCATGTTACCAAATGGTTAATTAATGATATGAATCAATAATTAAAACTTACAATTTCATCTCCTTTATCTACAATTATACCTACTTTGTAGCTTTTATAATTCTATAAGCAAATAAATGAGAGGAGAGGCGGTAAAGTTTAATATTAAAAGTCAACCGGAGTTTTTTAGAGAAGTAGTTAAAAGAGTTAACCGCCATTTCAAAAATACCAATCAGGTAAAACAAGGAAACAGGAAAATGATCATTAAAACCATTTTCATGTGTTGCCTTTATTTCATACCACTTATTTTAATAATTACGCAGGGCGTGACCAGCCTGGGGGGTAATATTGCCATGTGGGCTCTTATGGGTTTTGGCATGTCTGGCATTGGATTATCCGTGATGCATGATGCCAATCATGGCTCTTATTCAAAAAACAAAAAAGTAAATGATGCCGTAGGCTTAATTATTAATCTGGTAGGCGGTTATCATGTCAATTGGAAAATTCAGCATAACGTATTACATCATACTTTTACAAACATTTCGGGGCTGGATGATGATATCTCAAAGAATGCATCTCTAAGGCTATCCCCCCATCAGGTAGCAAAACCCTTTCATAAATATCAGGTATTTTATGCTCCTTTACTATACAGTATTTTGTCCATTTACTGGTTTCTCGGAAAAGACTTTGAGCAATTAGTAAAATATGGAAAGGAAAATCTTATTCAGGAACAGGGCTATTCTCTCAGAAGAGCTGGACTTGAGATTATTGGCTCCAAACTTATATATGTAGGTATATTCATAGTATTACCCATCGTTTTTTCATCTATCGCCTGGTGGCAAACCTTACTCGGCTTTGTTTTAATGCATGCCATTTGCGGGCTCATTCTTGCCTTGATTTTTCAGTGTGCTCATGTTCTTGAAGAAACAGATTTCTTTCAACCTGATGAAAACGGAAGTTTAGAAAATAGCTTTGCAATTCATCAAATGAGAACTACGGCTAACTTTGCCAATGGCAGTACTATTTTCTCCTGGTTAATAGGTGGACTAAACTATCAGATAGAGCATCATTTATTCCCAAATATTTGTCACGTACATTATAAAGAGATATCTGTTATTGTTAAATCTACGGCTCAGGAATACAACATTCCTTACAATCACCACCGTACTTTTTTTCAGGCCCTGAAAAGCCATTTTACAGTTTTAAATAAACTGGGGACAGGTTTCACTGTAGACTAAAAAAAGGCTTATACTTAACTGAAAGGCCGCTTTTGGTCTAATATTGTCTACACATAACAGGCGTTTGTCCAGTACGCTGCAGAACAGCCTTATTTTTTTTATATTTGGTAAAGGTAAAATCTAACCTTCGTGATAAAAAAAATAAGTCCTGTCATATTTTTACTACTGTTACCCTACCTTTCGCAAGGCAAGGATACACTTTCCTATGAAACTCATGTAAGACCTATTCTTGAGAAGAAATGTATTAAATGCCACAATACTAATTCTCCCAAAGGAGGGGTAAACATTGATAATTATAAAGAACAAGCCAGAGTTATTGAAAACGGGGCATTTTGGCTCAAAGTAATGGACCAAATAGAGACCCGGGCTATGCCACCAAAAACAGAGCCCGCTCTTTCCATGAAAGACTACACTGACTTGATTGAAGGTATAGATGGTATACTTCAAAAATCTTTAGAAAAGAAAACGCCAGGTCATGTAATCATTCGAAGATTAAGTCATGCAGAATATCATTATACTGTTTTGGATCTTTTTGGTGTAAGCTTCGACGCCAAAAATTATTTCCCATCGGATGGCTCAGGCGGTGGAGGGTTCGACAATCAGGGGAAAACACTCTTCTTTACACCTTTAAAGCTTGAAAGGTATTACGATGCCGCTGAAATAATTGTAGATTCACTTTATTCAGATGATGATAGATGGGAGCAAATAGTGCCCTTCACATTCAATCCAACGGGGCTCACAGGCATTAAAAACTGGATTTTATCCTTCTTTAGCACCAAATATAAAGGACTTAACGATCCACAAATAGCGGCAGAAAGGGTCATAAATCAAGTGGGGTCTAAAGCTTACCGTAGATTCCTGAAGGGAGAAGAAAAAGGAAGGCTACTTGAGCTTTTTGGTCAAGTATACGCGGAGAATGAAAATTTATCGAATCCTTCCCGGTTTAATACAAGTATAGCTCAGGTTTTAAAAGGTATTTTGGTTTCACCTAATTTCCTCTATAAAATTGAGGAGGAGCCTGATAAAGAAGGACCTTACCCATTAAGTCATTTTGAGGTAGCCAGCAGGATGTCCTATTTCTTGTGGTGCAGTGCTCCAGATCAGGAATTGTATGATCTTGCCTACAAAGGGCTTTTGCAAGACTCTTCTGTGCTTGCAGGTCAGGTAAAAAGAATGTTAGCTGATCCTAAGTCAAAACGGTTTGCTGAGAACTTCGCTTCTCAATGGCTAGGAATTGAAAAGTTAATTGACCCTCAACCAATGGTTGAAGAATCGCTTTACCCGGGATTTGATCTGGAGCTTAGAACGGCACTTTATAAAGAAGCCGGTGAATTCTTTTACTATGCATTAACAAAGAGTAAGAACTTCCTTGACCTGGTCAATAGCGATTACTCGATACTCAATAGAAAATTGGCTAAGTTCTACAACATTGAAGGTGTAGAGCATGACGACTTCAGAAAAGTAACCTTTGCTGACAATAAACGAGGCGGTGTTTTAGGTATGGGAAGCGTATTGGCCTCTACCTCTATTTCTACGCGAACCAGCCCTGTTTTACGAGGCAAATGGGTAATGGAACAGATATTAGGTATATCTCCTCCTCCCCCACCTCCTGAGGTTTCGGCATTGACAGAGGATCCTTCAATTCATGAGGAACTGGGATTACGAAAGATATTGGAACTTCACAGGTCCAGTCCCGAGTGCCAGTCATGCCATGAAAAAATGGATCCTTTAGGCCTGGGTCTTGAGAATTATGATCCTACAGGTCAGTGGAGAGAAACTTACGAAAAAGTGGCCGTAGATGCAAGCGGAGTAACTTCTGAAGGAGAGCGTTTCAACGGCCCCTATGAATTACGCATGATCTTAATGCAGAAAGAGGAAAGAATTGCCCGAAACCTTTCTACCAAAATCTTATCCTATGCTCTGGGCAGATCTATCCTTTTTACCGATGAGCCTGCTCTGGTGAAATTGGAAAACGCATTGTTGGAAAATAATTTCAACCCTGAACCCTTTATGATAGAACTGGTAAATAGTTATCCGTTTCTATTGAAGATCAATGACTTTGAAAAGAAGAGTATCTAGATAAAAGACTGAGAATTATGGCTAAAAAGTGGCAAATATCACGTAGAAGAATGCTCCAGGGTGTAGGAGCAACTATTGCTCTGCCTTTTCTGGAGGCAATGGGTAAACCCTTTGTTTCTGTACCTTTCAAGAAATCTCCGGTAAGAACAGCCTTTTTATTTATGCCCAATGGTGTACACCCCGAGCACTGGACACCGAGTAGTTACGGTTCAAATTTTGATTTGACAAGACAACTTGCTCCTTTGGCTAAACTTAAAAAGGATGTTTCTATTCTAGGAAACCTGATGAATCACAATTCAATTTTTCAGGGAGCCGACGGACATTATGCCAAATCTGCCAGCCTTTTAACTTGTATGCCTATTAAGCAAACCATCGGAGACAATCTTAGTAGTGGTGGAGTTTCTGTAGATCAGGTAATCGCATCTTATCAGGGCCGAGACACACTGTTTCCATCTTTAGAATATGGTCTTGACAGAATTACCACCGGAGTGGATATCAATGTAGGTTTTACCCGTCTGTACGGTTCCAGTATATCCTGGAAGACACCCAATCAGCCAATGACAAAGGAAATTGACCCTAAACTGGCTTTTGATCGACTATTTAAGCCTTACATTCCTGGCGTAAAGGTTAAAGAGGACCTATGGAAAAAAAGTATTCTTGATGCCGTTATGGAGGATGCAAATTCTCTTAAAAAGAATCTTGGCCGTTCTGATCAGGATAAATTATCTGAGTATCTGGAGTCTATCAGAAGCGTTGAGAAAAGAATTTCAAATGAAGAGAAGAGAGAAAAATTCAGTGGAAATATTACGGCAGACATTAAAAAAGAGTTGATACGAGTAAATCAAAATATCAATGAATATGAAGAGGTATATGGCGGTGTAGATATTACAGAAAAAACAAGACTGATGCTAGATATCATGACTCTGGCTTTCTGGAGTGATGCCAGTAGAGTTTCTACTTTCATGTTTGGTAATTCAGTAGGCAACAGAAATTTCTCCTTTTTGGAGGGCGTTTCCGGGAATCACCACTCCATATCGCACCATATGAATAAACCTCAGTTAATGGAAGAATATCTTAGAATAGCCACCTGGCATGTAGAACAATATGCCTACTTTCTTCAAAATCTAAAGAATATAAAAGAGGGAGATGGTACTTTACTAGACCAGTCGATGATTGTTTTTGCTTCAGATCTGAGAGATGGCAACAGGCATGCCCCTCGTGACTTGCCTATTCTACTTGGCGGAAAAGGTGGTGGAAAGATAAAAGGTGGTCAAAACCTTGATTTTGGAAAAGAGACCCCACTTGCCAACCTTTACCTTACTATGCTTCAGGCTCAGGACATTAACCTGAAACAGTTCGGAGACAGCACCAGAACACTTAATTCGATTTTAGCTTAACAATGAGTGAAAAAAAACTGAGCCAATACACAGGTATTTTTAAAGGTATCTGGCTTATTCTGCTTTTGCTGGGTTTAGGCTGTTTAATGGTTCTCTTACTATTTTTTAAGGTAGAGACTTCTTCTCCAACTTTGTTAAGTGTAGGTAGGCTTCATCCTATTCTTTTACATTTTCCGGTGGTTTTACTCGCCATTTTATTGGTATTAGAAGTTTTGCAATTGCTCAAGCTTCTGGAGATACCTTTTTCGGTGATGATAACTTTATTCTCCCTATCGCTTTTTGGAACCCTGGCAGCCATCGTCTCCGGCTATTTTTTATATGCTTCTGGAGAATACTCGGGTTTTTTAATAGACCAGCACTATAAGGGGGCCGTATTTACCGGAGTATTCACTTTTGTGGCCATAGCTCTTTATCTAATGCATACCAAAGCCAAGGGCTATTACCCCATATATATCACCAGTTTGGTGATGGTTAATCTGGCGGCAGTTTACACAGGCCATCAGGGAGGATCCATAACTCATGGACCTAATTACATGACTGAGTATTTCCCCATGATCAATGCTTCAGATGAAAGTATAGATCAAAAAGACTCTTTGGTTTTTGTCTATGAAGATATTATTGACCCTATACTTCAAACAAAATGTGCAGGCTGCCACAATCAAATGCGGGCAAAAGGCAAGCTCTCCGTAACTGAGTATGCAGAATTGTTCAAAAAAGGTGAAAGCGGTCATCAGGCAGTGGTCATAAATCAGCCTTCCGCCAGTGAGCTTTACAAAAGAATTATGATGCCGGATTCCCTTGATGAACATATGCCACCGGCTGGAAAAGTCCCTTTAGAAAGCAAAGAAATAGAAATAATAAAATTCTGGATTGCCAATGGTGCTTCTGCCGATATGAAAATCAGCTCCATAAATGATTCGGCGGCCATTGAACTAATTCATCAGCTTGAACCTGGTTTAAAGAAATATCATTTCAATCTGACCAAGTCAAAACTGACTGCATTGGAAATGGAAGAAGAGCTAAAGCAAGTAGCGGTAGAATTGGAAATAGAGATTAAAAGAGATGAAGCTGCTGAAGGAAATTTATTCGTTCTTTCCAATACCTTCCCTCCTGTACCCTTTGATGGCAAAAAACTAAAAGAATTGAAGCCCTATCTCGATCTTTTCTCAAAAGTCTCTCTTGTTTCCAGCGAAATAGACGATTCAGATTTGTATTGGATTGCCCAAATGAGCAATCTGAAAGAGCTCTATTTGCAAAAAACTAAATTGAAAGGCAGTTCACTAATTCAACTTTCTAAACTCGATAATCTGGAAGTTTTAAATCTTTCTTACACAGAGACTGATGATAAGGCTCTCATAGACCTTATAAAGTTTCCAAAACTAAAGGAAGTGTTTATTTACAGTACAAAAACCAGTAAAGACGTAATCATAGCTATTCAAAAGTACAAACCCGAATTAAAGATTCATGCCGAGGAAGGCCCATATCTTTAAACTTTACCTTTGAGCTTTTGAGTGTGTTCGGCCATTTTATACTGCATTAAGCCAGCTATTTGTGTGGCACGACTAATCGCTTCATTGGCCATTTCACCTTGAAAGTTTTCGAGAATAGTTTCTTTCCAAAGAGCTAACCAGGCCTGAAAGTGTTTCTCTTCCAATGCTACTTTTGAGTTAATCCCAAAATGTTTGGTCATAGGATTACCCTTATAATTTGTTTTACCCAAAAGAATGCCCTCCCAGAAATCATACATAACAGGCATATGATGATCCCAATCAAGCATCACAACCTTGGTAAAGAAAAAGCCTATAGTTTCATTTTTGATTGCTTTTTTATAAAAAGAATCAACCAGAAACTCAACATCTTTCCTTTCTGTAATATCATTCATAAAATTCAATCTTTGAATTCAAATGACCGCATTCTCCGCCACAAAATAAAACATTCGGCATCTTTTTGATTAATCTTTTAATGAGCTAGAAGACCTGTATTAATTTCATCGAAACATGATTCCTAGGTATTAAATCTAAGGAGATAACGAAGAGAATAATAACGTAGAATGAAACAAAAACTGAGTGTCCTAATTATCCTTATTTTTCTATTTTCAGCAAGCTGTGGTGATAAAAACGACATTGAGCCCACTGAAGAACCAGGGTTTGATGTAGAGTATACAGAGGAAACAATTTTTATTGAAGATGAGAACGCCATTATTGCTGCTGATACGGCTTCGCAGACTTACACCTTAAAAGGAAGCAGTTTTTCTAAAAAGCCCTCGGCAGGCGAGGTCATTCTGGTGAGCGGTCAAATCATGAGAAAAGTAAGTAGCGTCTCTGAAGATGGCGACAATTATAAAATAAAAACTACAGACGCCGCCCTTACAGATGTAATAAAGAACGGTACCATCTCGTGGGACATAAGCCCGGAAT
>JANSYO010000178.1 GCA_024742395.1 Cytophagales bacterium | reverse complement strand
TTCTTTGCACTTGATGTGGCAAAGCTGTTTGCGTTTTTATAATCAAAGAACTCGGCTATGTCCGCATCGGTTAAGCCAAGTTCTTTTTTCATTTCTTTATAATCCATATTATAATTTAATTAAAATATGAAGTGGAATATCTGAAACGCCACTTGGAGGATATACTTCCCAAAGTTCACCATCTTCTAATTCGTAATCAGTGCTTTTACATTTCAAAGTGCCAAAATGACTTTCAATTAAATCATAAGCCTCTTTTTTTGAATTAACTTCTTTTACTTCGTAATGGTCAAAAATTTCTTGTACTTCGGTTTCCATAATCTTTATTTTTAAATGGTTATTAAATTATTACTCTACAAATATAGGTATATACCTAATACAAGTCAAGTGTTTTTTAAATTATTTTAGGTAAATACCTAAATTTTAACATTTAGCAACGATTTTGCTACGCAATTTTGCCAACACTCTAAAAAAATAAAAGAAAAAGTGTTCGTGGTTAATTCAAAGGTTCGGTTTTCAAAAGGCACTAACCATACGCTTTACGTTATGTGTAAGCGACAAGGTCGCTCGGTTGCATATAAAACTGAGCAGAATCACGCAAACGTATAACTCTAATAGGTTGGTCGTAATCCCAATGGAAAGCGAGAACTCTCATTTCTCCATTGCCTTCCCAATTGGTTGTGCAGGAATCGCCTACACATAACACAGTATTACCGACAATAGCGGCTTCTGTGCCATTTTTCAATGTTTTTGCTTCTAAGAATGTTTCCATGTTATTTGAAATTTTTGTTGTTGAAATCCGCTACTGCGGTAATACTCGGCACGTTAGCCACAATACTACGTCCATTGTACCGCAATAGCATCCGCAATACCTTGATATGTTTTAGACCTTTCTTTGCTTTTATTACTTCCAAGCCAATGTGTCCTGGTTCGTTCTTTAATCGGAAGTGTCATCATATACTCGTAAACATTATCTGTTTCTTCCAACTTCGGTAAGTTTTTTAGCCACAAACAGGTTTTCTTTTGTTCGGGGTGCCCAAATTGGAAGGGGTTAATTATTTGGTCAGGTTTTCTGTACCTCGTACTCATTATACAAATAGGATTTTCTACTGCTATCTTTTCAATAGGTGCATTTACAAGTTTCATAAAAAAATCTGCTGCTTCATCCTGCAAATATCTTGGTTTAACACCTTCTTTAAACCATCTTGCACCACTTACAGCTAAATGAGTACAGGGTGGGTGGGCAATCATCATATCCCATTTATAACTCAAATCATAAGCAACTTTAATAGCATCATCTTGTATGTGCCATTCGGGATGTCCACCGCTACATTCTTGAATGTCGCAAGAAAAAGCTTCGTGTCCTTTGCTTCTTAATGCTTTACATACTGTTTGTGATTCCTCACACGCAACTAATATTTTCATAATTTACCGTACTGTGGCTAACAATGTATATAGTGTATAGCCGATTAAACATTTGTATTTCATGCCATGTTTTAGGTGTCGGCTACACACCATATACTCACCGTTAGCGTGCATTAAATTCTGCCTCGCTAATTTCTACATCGTAACTTCCTGCACAAATTCCACTTGTTCTTACAGCCATTGGTTGTGTACACAGGAAGCCACTATCATTATTTGTTGTCTTTATCTTGTGCCCGCATTTTGAACACTTAAAATAACGCACGCTAACACCCAATAAAACACATATTTGGTTTGCTATATAGGTTGCGTTCTCGTTATCACTTTTAAGCCAGTCAACTATCAATTTTTCTACTTCGTCTCTCATACGTGTTTTATTTTTTACGTTAGGGTCCAGCCTGCGAAAGCCTTCCTAAGTTTGAAAATATACGGTGCAGGCCGAGAACCTAACACCGTACATAAAACAAAGAATTAAACCAACGCTTCTTTGTTCTCTAGCAGTTCAGGGTTTTCGTAGATGTTGCCAATCACCTCAATTGCAAATAATTCATCAATCTCAAAAATTCTTGATAAAAGCCCCCATCTTAAATTTCCTCCCTCTATTGGATTTTTCATTTGTACGTGATAACAAACAAAAGACCCGTTCTCAAACATCACATAGTATTTATACTTACCATCTCTATTTGATACAATATCTCCCTCGTAAATATCAACTCCATTTTTATCTTGGAGTCCAGTAAATTGTAATGGTTTTATATCTTTGGTAAAATCCCAAAACAAGTGAGCTATATCTACAATACTATGTTCATAAGTCATTTTTTTAGTATGACCTAACCAAAATTTGAACTTTATTTCTCTATCCATTATCGTTGTTTTATGAGCCAGGGGCTCAGTTTGCTATTCTTCTTTAATTCTTCGTTTCATGTACTCGCACGTTAGCAATAATAAGCTAAAAGTACCACCATACAGAAAGGAAGGTTAAGTCTATGCTTATGTACCAATTCCACCCTGTACATTTATTTGGTTTGGCAATAGAAAACCCAATAGAAAAATCAGTCCAATCCCAATAATAATTAAACATCGGGTCACGCTTACTATTGCTAACACCACCTATAGGTAATTTGTCCTGTACGCGGCTCTCTGTATCTTGTTCTTTCATAGTTATTTATATTATGTTAAAGTCCAGTTTTTTGTGCAATAAACTGGACAAAATACCCATAGCCTTTAACGTTAGGTGGCAGCCTGCGAAAATTCCAGTTCAAACTTTAACTCTTCAATTCTCGTCTCGGCTTCTTTAATGTATTGGTCTAATGTTCTTAATCTACTTTCTACCCAAGCTGAATTATTAAGGCACTCTTTAGCCCAATCATTCATATTTGAATTTTTAAGACGCTTAGAGTTGTTTCTACCTTTTACGTCCTTTTTTAATTGTTTCAGTTCTGCGATTGATTTTCGTATCTCTACAATCCGCTTAATTTTTTCTTGCTTTGTCATTTCAATTTGATTAAAGCACTACGCCCAACAATTGCTATAAAAACATAGGGCAGTCAGTGGTTATACAAAGTGTAGGGTTGTTTTCAAGTGTTCTGGATTTCCGAACGGTTCAGCTATCTATGCCCTACGTTTCATAGCATAACCGTTAATCACTTCCTCCTTTGAAATTTATTCTCTTCTGATAGTGCCCGGTAGTTGTCCGGTTCTTCTTCTGCTACTAGGAGGTCTGAGAAGTAGATCATTGCTGAAAGTATGATGGCAAAGCCGATGGGGCCGATTAGTAATTGTATCATGGTATTAGTTTAAAAAGTACACTTAATAACATCTGTCGAAAGTTTCACGGGTGGGAAAATCTTTGAGATGTCACCCGTCTCTTCGTCTATCACAGTTAGGGGCTTCTTGAGCCCTTTTAAAAAGCTTTCTCTTGCTTTGATTTTTTCGGTAAGGATTGCCAGCTCTTTAGTTAGATCGTTTAATTCAGGGTCTTGACATCCAGAATAGTCGTACCTTGTTGACTGGCTCTTTGTCATTTTGACCCCGAAAGCGTGATCTAAGCCCTTTACCACTTCTTC
>JANSYO010000019.1 GCA_024742395.1 Cytophagales bacterium | reverse complement strand
TTTATGTTAAGAGGGAAAGAAAAAGTCCTCATAGAGACAGGATTGCTCGCCATTGCTCATAATATCAAGAAAATGGCCTCATAAGGTCATTTGTTCCATTTTTTGGCTCTTAAATAACAAGTAAAACTATACCCAGACAAAACTCAGGTTTTTTGGCATGAAAAAAGGCCATCTCATTTTTTAATATGAGACAGCCTCTTTTATGTAATCTTCCTCAATTTTCCCCATTGAAAAGGAGAGTATTCCACATTTATGCCTCAGAAACGTCAATACTCCGGAAGGAACACTTCTTTGATTAAGGTCTTACACTAATCAAAGAAGTATTAGAAATTTTGACTCAAACTATTTCAAATTTCAAAACAAGAAAAATCAAGATGATGAAAAAGCAAAGTAAATTTTTAGCAGCAGGATTGATTGCCTTATCGATGATAGGCTTTTCATGTGAGGACGGTGCTTCAGATCCACAAGGGGATATCAATGATCCGGATGCACCTAAAGGTCAGCTAAGCATGAGCATAACAGATGCTCCAATAGACGGGGCTAATGTTTCAGGGGCTTTTGTAACCATCACCGAAATTAAAGTAGATGGCCAAACGTATAATGGTTTTCAAGGACCAAAAACAGTTAATCTTTTAGAACTACAGAATGGGAATTCACTTAATTTAGGTAATTCTGAAGTAGCCGCAGGTTCATATTCTAAAATTGAGATGGTCATTAACTAAGAAGCAGATGCTACGAACTCTGGTCCGGGGTGTTACATATTAAAATCAGATGGAACCAAGGAGAAATTGGAATTGAGCGGAGGCAGCACCACTGCTATCACTATGCAGCCAAGTGACTTTAAAGTGACTGAGAGCGGTCAAACCGAAATTATTATGGATTTCGATTTGAGAAAAGCAGTGAAGTCTAATACGGATAACAGCTTTTCCTTTGTATCGAATAGCGAGTTAAATGCCGCAGTTCGTGCCGAAAACAAAGCAATGACCGGGCACATCAAAGGTAAAATTGAAAACTACTCTTCAGCTCAAAGCAATATCGTAGTCTTTGTTTATAAGAAGGGAAGCTTCAATGAAAGTACAGAAGTAAATGCATCTGGAAGTAACGAGGTGAAATATGCTAATGCCGTAACGTCTGCTAAAGTAGATGCTGCTGGTAACTTTACCTTAGCATTCTTGCCAGAAGGAAATTATGAAATTCACTGTGATAAGCCTGAAAATAACGGATCAAGTGGTATTGGTTTAAATACTCTTTTAGATCTTGAAAGCTCTGTAGACTTATCAAATGTTGGAGTAAATGCCGGTGCAGAAACCAATCTTGCTTTAACTGTAAAGCTTGACGGAATCATCAATTTGTAAAAGCCTGCCCGACACTAAATCATAACTGAGAGGCCTTCGTGAATAACGAAGGCCTTTTTTATTTAGCGGAGTGATTATTTAATCAATCCTGAAGGTTTGATCAAAATGAGGCATTTGGGCCGTAAGCCACTCAATGCCCGTTTGTTCATCATGAAACCATCTGGGTTGACTATGACTTCTGCTCCACTTTTCACCTTCTTTCACCATGCTTTTTAGCAGTTCAGGGTTTTCATGACTCAGGTCCTGGTTCTCACCAATATCCTTATTCAAATTGTAAAGTTTCCAGTTATTCTGATTAGTCTTGAGAGCCTTCCATTCATTATTTCTGATACCCACATCTGTATAACCTTCCCGGTGTCTTAATACATAGATATTTTGATTTTCATGTGAGTTTGTTTTGTGAAGAAAGTCTTCCCAAATGTTTTTCCCATCCAGTAATTTACCTTTCGGAACATTGGCCTTTGCCAGAGCAGCAAAAGTGGGGTAAAAATCTAAAGTAGAAACCGGGAAATTGAAGGTTTCTCCGGCTGGCACCTTTCCGGGCCAGTGAAAAAACATGGGTACTCTGTAACCTCCTTCACAGGTACTTCCTTTGCTTTCTCTAAGAGGGAAATTATTAGCCCCGGCATCGGTTCTTCCTCCATTGTCACTTAAGAATATAATCAAGGTGTTTTCCAGTTGACCATTGGCTTCCAGAGCTTTTGTTATTTGATCTACACCCCTGTCTACAGCATAAACCATCGCGGCATAGTTGCGTCTTTTTTCGTCTTTGATATGCATGAATTTCTCAAGGTCTTCCTTTTTGCCTTCCAGGGGCGTATGGGGTGCGTTATAAGACAAATAAAGAAAAAAGGGGTTTTTCTTTTGAGCGGTATTGTTAATAAAACGAACAGCTTCCCTTGAAAATGCATCGGTTAAATATTCTGTTTCATCCACCTCTTTTCCATTGTGTTCCAGCGGAAGAAGGTACTCAAAGATCACTTCTGTACCTTTTTCTTTCTGTTTTTTATAGGCAGCCTTAAACTGCTCAGGATGGTAGTTATGCCCACCTCCCAAAAAACCATAAAACTCATCGAAACCCCGATTATTCGGATGATACTTCTGGATAGCTCCCAGGTGCCACTTACCAATAATTCCTGTTTTGTATCCTGACTTTTGAAGAACTGTGCTGATAAATGTTTCACTTAAGGGTACACCCTCTCCTATAGTTTCGCTATTCGGAGGAAGATTAAACTGAGCACCTATTTTATGGGCATAGCGGCCTGTCATGAGGCTGGTTCTGCTGGGGCCACAGAAGGGATGAGCTACATAAGCCGATGAGAAAATTGTTCCGTTTTTGGCAAGTTTATCTAAAGCAGGTGTCGGGATGTCTTTTGACCCGTTAAACCCTACGTCATTATATCCCAAATCATCACATAAAACCACAAGGATATTAGGTTGCTCATTTTTACGGTCTGGACTTTGCTTTGAATGAAAAGCCCATATAGCAGTCAGTGCAATAACAGAACTAAGTAGGTAAAATCTTCTATAACGCATCTTAATTTAATTTATATTTCCTTGCCAGCCCTTATTGAATTGAGTCAGGAGTTTTTTGGTTAAGTGAGGCTTTTGTTTGGCAATGTTTTTCGTTTCCATTGGATCCGTTTGGTGGTCATACAATTCCACGAAAAGAGGGATAGAATCTTTAACAGTATAGTCTTTCCAAACCACCAGTCGGTAACGGTCTGTTCTCATGGCATAACCCATAAGTTTATTTTCAAAAAGATCTCGATCCCACTTTTCTTTTTGCTGAGCAATTATCTTGTCTTCTACTTCGGTTAACAGTGGCCCAAAATAGGTTTTTCTCATACCTTCCGAGAGGGGGTTTGCGGCCCATTCTCTCATAGCGGGGTTTGGAAATTGACTAAAAGCCGCCTTTTTTACTTGTATGCCTGGTTTATGCAGAATAGGCACCAGGCTCTTTCCTTCGAGATGTGTAGGTTTCGGAACACTAGTTAAATCGCAAAGCGTTGGATAAATATCCACCAATTCTACAAGGCTGCGGGTTTTCTTGCCTTTGTTTTCAATTGGCATAGCTGGAGCAGAAATCATGAAAGGAACTCTGGTTCCGAGCTCGTAATTGGTTGCTTTTCCCCAGATGCCCATATCGCCTAAATGCCAGCCATGATCGCTCCAAAGAACTATCACGGTTTTGTCTAATTGGCCGGCCTCTTCCAGTGCATCAAGCACTCTGCCTAACTGTGCATCCACATAACTCACGCTGGCTAAATAGGCATGTTTAAGGGTTTTAGAAAATTCAGTATCCAGTGTGCCTGTCTTTGGGATGCTATAACGAGCCCTTAGCTCAAAAGACGCGTGTAGCCCCATTGCTGCACCGTCTACAGGAGCCATCTCATGTTCGGCTAAAGGGATTTGTTCTCTAACGTATAGGTCCCAGTATTTTTTTGGAGCAATCCAGTCCAGATGTGGCAACTTGAAGCCTAATCCCAGGAAAAACGGCTTGTCGGGGTTTTTAATGAGGTCTTGAAAAGTTGCAATGGCAATAGTGGCATATTTCCCATCTGGGTAGGTTTCATCCGGTACATCATAACTTTCAAAGGCCGGACCGCGTCCAAGACCAAATTTGCCATCTTCATTGTTATTGGCTTCAATGTCTTCTTTATTTTTTATAAATATTGCCTGATTTAAAGGATCGGCATAACCGCCAATTAACTTGGGTAAATTACTGTCAAAAATTACGTTAACAGGATCTCTGCTCCATGACTTTTCCTCATCTGTGTAACCCGGGTGAAAAATTTTACCCGTATAAACAGTCTCATAACCATGCACACTTAAGTGCTGAGGCAGGGTGACAATTTCAGGATTAGCGTCTCTGAAATAAGTAAAATTCTCTATGACATGAATGGTCTCAGGCCGTGCCCCAGTCATAAGGCTGGCTCTTGATGGGCTGCAAATGGCTTCCTGGCAGTATGCTTTTTCAAAAAGCAGACTTCTTTTGGCTAAGCGATCAAAGTTTGGGGTGATAGCAATTTCTGAACCATAACAACCCAGCTCTGGCCGGAGGTCGTCAACGGCAATAAAAAGTATGTTCGGCTTCTCTGAGTTTCCTGATAACTGGGCATTACAGGAAAAAAAAGGATGTGTTAATAGGGCAACGTGTAGTAATTTCTTTAGGGTATTCATGCTGAATTCTTAAGTGGAATTTTGAAACACTTATGAGAAACAATGGATGAACAAAGAGAGTAAGAAATGGCAAAAGGCACTTCTTTAAAATTGCCTTAGAAGAGGCTTTTCTTAGCTAAACGTGAAAACCGGGCTAGTAAATGGGGCTAAAATACGCCCGTAGAATAATTAGGCAAGGTAGCTTTCATAGAAATCCCTAACTTTAAGCATTCCCTGTTGAAGATGAAAAAAAGTATTGTTCTTGGCTTGCTTTTGCTTGCCTTATTTGGTTTTATGAAAAATGAAATAAAGTGGGTGGCCATTGGCGATTCCATAACTTATTTGAATGACCATTTAGATGAAACAGACTACCGGGTCAAATCCGGCTACATGTCTCGTGTCACTAAAAAACTACCTAAAATAAATTACTTAAACCATGGCTATAATGGCTGGACAGCCTGCAGAGTGGCTGAGAAGATTGATGAACTGGGCATACAACAAGCTGAAGTATACACAGTGTTTTTAGGTACCAACGACTGGTGGGCTGGCAAACCGCTGGGGTCTTTCTCAGATTATGAAAACAGCAAGGGCTATGACACCATTTATGGGGCTTTTAGAATAATCAGAGATAAGATAAAAAGTTTAAATCCTGAAGCCAGAGTGGTATTGATAACACCTATGAAAAGAGTAGACTTTGTTTACGTGGCAAATTATTCAAACAATGCTTATGGCTCTTACCAGAAGAAAAATGATCAGGATCTCGAAGAAATTGCAGAGGCTATAATTAGAATTGGCCAAGAAGAAGGGTTTGAAGTGTTGGATTTGTATCACCACTCAAAACTGGACTTTGAGAGTTTGGTAAAATTCAAAAAAAATAGAAATCCTGAAAGTGGGGAATATCAAAATTACGCTTATCCTGATTTTATAGGATTACCTTTTGACCCGAAAAAGGATGAGTATCCTTATCCACCAGAAGCCATCAATATGACTTATGATGGTTTGCATCCTTCTGATAAAGGGAATGAATTAATAGCAAAAGAGTTAGTTAGAATATTAAGAAAATAAAGCCCTTGAAAATGAATAAAAAGTGTCTAGTATTCAGTTTACTGTTATTTGCCACCATACTTAGTTATGGCCAGGATATGAAAACCATGGTATATCTGAAATATGATAGTACAGACTTAAGTCTTGATCTGTTTCTTCCTGATGATAAGACAATTGAAGACTTTCCTTTAGTTATCTATGTGCATGGCGGAGGTTTCTCTGGGGGGAATCGTGGTGGAGGACATAAATTAGGAAAGTATTTGGCTACCAAAGGAATGGCTACGGCTAGTATCTCCTATACTTTATCTCGTAAAGGAAAGGGCTTTGGATGTGAAAACGCACAGCAAGAAAAAATTTATACTATGCAGCTGGTCGCGAGTGAAACCTGGGAGGCCACAGCTTTTCTTTTGACTCAACTTAGCGAATTGGGTTTTGACCCAAATAAAGTATTCCTGGCTGGTAGCAGTGCAGGGGCAGAAGCTATTTTGCATGCGGCCTATTTAGATAGAGAAAAGTTTGGTCTTCATGAGCATTCTTTAGCTTCAGATTTCAAATATGCCGGCTTAATTTCTGGAGCCGGAGCTATCATTGATTTATCTTTTATTACTCCGGAAAAGGCCATCCCTACCATGTTTTTTCATGGCGACTCCGACCCGCTGGTTCCCTATAATATTGCCTCTCACCATTTTTGTTCTCCTGAGGATCCGGGCTGGATGATGATGTTTGGTTCATTGGCTATTTCAAAACATCTGGAAAAACTGGAAGTGCCCTATCAGCTTTATAGTTTTACCGGTGGCGGTCATGGCCATGCCGGGGAGTATTTCTATCAGGATCAGGGAAAGGTAGAAATGTTTATACGACAGGTTTTATCGGGCAACCGTTTTTATAATCATCTCATACAAATTTCTACGAAACCATAGATTGTGTTCCGGCAGACGTAATGGCCTCTTTAATCTCAAACTCCGAATTGACGAGTTTTTCTTTGTTAATAGATAAATGTTCTTTAATGGCTTTGGTACCTAAGACATAGGCTTTGGCATTGTTGACAGCATGAACGGCGAGTAGTTCGTTCCCCTTAAAATACCAAAGGGAAAATTTATTGATACTTTCGTTTCTGAGTAGAACTTCAGAATAACCGTCAGATAGCCCCACCATTTGAAGTTTTATATCGTATTGGTCTGACCAAAACCAAGGAATAGCGTCATATACTTCTTTTTTCCCATTTATCGCTTTAGCGGTTACTTTGGCTTGATCTACAGCATTTTGGACAGATTCTAAGCGGATATTTCTCTGATAATGCGGGCTAAAATGGTTTGTACAGTCGCCAATAGCCCAAATGTGTTCATCTGAAGTCTGACAATATTCATTGACTACTATTCCATTATTTATACACAAACCTGCTGCTTCGGCAAGTTCAGTATTGAGCACAATACCCACCCCGATAATGATCACATCAGCAAAGTATCGATTTCCATCTTTGCAAATAATGACGTTTTCATCTTGAGCTTGCTGAATCTCCACTACCTCTTGTGAAGTATGAATATGAACCCCCTTACTTTTATGTAAGCCATCGAAAAACGTGGAAAGTTCAGGGGAGGTGACTCTTGATAAAATCCGGTTATCTCTTTCTAAAAGTGTTACTTCTGCCTCAAGTTTTCTCAAAGATGCGGCGATTTCCAGGCCGATATAACCACCACCAATCACTACCACTTTTTTGTTCTTAGCCCTGTTAATAGCAGATCTTATGTTTATAACATCTTTGGCAGTACGTAGCGGAAACACAATGCCTGCGGTATTTATACCTTTGATAGAAGGAATCAAGGCTCTGGCACCAGTAGCTAAAATAAGTTTGTCATAAGAAATGATCTCCGAATTATCCAGTGTGATTTGTTTGAGTTGCTTGTCAATTTTTAAAACGACTTGCCCCAGAAGCAAATCAATTTTCTCTTTTTGATAAGCCTCCTCAGGCTTTAAAGAAAACTTCTCTACTTCTTCACCACTGGTTAAAAAAGTTTTTGATAAAGGCGGCCTATGGTAGGGCAGGCTTGGGTCGGCATCAATTAGAAGAATTCTTCCTTCCCAGCCTTCTCTTCGTAAAGAGAAAGCAAGGTTAACGCCACCATGACTGGCACCTATAATGACACAGATTTGGTTTTGCATGGTAACTTACTTCGCTACTCTTAATATTATACCGTCTAAATCTTCTGTAATTTCCAACTGGCAACTTAGTCGACTGTACTCGTCAGCATTATCATCGAGCTCCAGCATGTCTTTTTCTATTTCACTGGCTTCACCCGTTTTTGTAGTATACTCAGGGATTACATGCACATGGCAGGTAGCACAAGAGCATACGCCACCACAGTCGCCATCTATTCCCGGTACGCCGTTCTGCACGGCCAGTTCCATAACAGAACCAGAGTCTCCCTCTAATACTATTTCTTCCTCACTGCTGGTTATAAAAGTAATTTTTGCCATTGGATATGAATTAAGAATTTGAGTTTAGTTTAAGCTTGAGCATGTGAAAACCTACTTTTCGTTGATATTCGCCTAGCTGTTCTATATTGTCTTTGTGATCAATGATTTCAATACTGCTCACTTTAGCTGCGAGAGTTTGAATGAAAATTTTCAGGATTTGTCTGGCATGAGTAGCTCCCAGGCATTTATGATGGCTAAACCCAAAACCTACGTGGGGGTTGATCTTTCTGTCAAGCACAATTTCGTCAGGGTTCTCAAAAACAGTTTCGTCTCTGTTTGCTGATGCCCACACTAAGGATATCCGTGTATTAGCCTTTATGGCATGTTCACATACCACAGTATCTTCTGTAACCACCCTTCCCATATGCGTAAGTGGGGAAAAATAACGGATAAATTCCTCTACGGCTTTACCGACGATCTCAGGTTCATTCTTAATTCTCAAAAGAGATTCGGGGTGCTCGGCAAAATAGGCCAAACTATTGGTTAAAGCATTGATTACTGTATCTCGGCCGCCGGCAAATGTCAAAACCATAACACCCTTGGCTTCTTCTTTGGTCAGTTTTCTACCTTCAAAATCTGAATCGAGAAGTACTGAATATAAATCCTCACCGGGGTTTTCTGCTGCTTTGTCCAGCTCTTTGTCAATATAATCGTAAAGGACATTTGCCTTTTTAGCATCCAGGGCTTCTCCTTCACTTCTGAAAACGTGAGTACCCCAGGAGATCCAGGTTTCGGCTTCACTTTCAGGGGTGTTTAAAAGCAAGGTTAAAGCCTTGGACTGAATAGGAAGGATCATCTCAGAAATAACTTCGAGTTCGCCTTTTTGTAAGGCCTCATCTAAAGCTTTTTCGATTTGTCGGGTCAATTTAGCCGTGTACTCTGCTTCAAGAGGTCTTTTAAACCAAGCCTCTACCAATGCCCTGTACTCCGTATGTTTTGGCGGATCTACCTCAAAAGGAATTTGACGCGTATCCCGGATATTAACTTCAGAAGGTATGACGATTCGGCCCGGCTCGGCGGCAGACTGAAAAGTTTGCCAGTTATGAGCTGTTTTTCGTACATCTTTTAATCTCATAAGCATGGTGACAGGATCATTCTGATCATCCATTTCACCATATCCTTTTTCTTTTCTTGTATACCCAAAAGGGCAGCTCAGTTCGCTGATTTTCTTATCGCTCATGCTATTATCGTTGTATGCTGTTCGCAAAAAATTGAAGTGTTTCACTGATATGTTCTGTCCAGTATTCCCAGTTATGCTCTCCTGTGTAGGTGAAAAACTGATGTTTTATTCCCGCTGACTGAAGCTGTTCATGTAGTTTAACATTGCCCGAATAAAGTATATCCTGGCTGCCGCAGTCAAAACGAAATGGACCCAGTTCGCTTTGATTTTCAAGTAGCACCTCAAATACCTCCTCAGCTTTAATAACAGAAGACTTCAAAGCATTGTAGTCTTCCACAAATTCTTTGAAATCAGAAAATTGCGTGATTGACGAAAGTCCACTGAAAGCCGAGAAGATTTTGGGGTATTTTGCACCAATTCTCAAGGCACCGTAGCCTCCCATAGATAGCCCTGCAATGAAAAAGGGAGATTTATTACTCACTTCTTTATAATGCTCTTTAATTAAAAGCGGCACTTCCTCTGCTATCCATTTTTCGTAGTTGGCATTTTGGTGAGCCAAATAAGCACTACCGTCCTGAAAAAGCCCATCTGAAGGCATAACCAAAAGCATAGGAGGAAGCAGCCCTTTATTAATGTTTTTCTCTAGTGTAAGATGCACATTGGCCTTTAAACTCCATGCCCAATGGCTACCGTAAACACCATGAAGAAGAACCACCACAGGGAGGTCTTTGGGGGCATTTTTAGGTGTATAAACGGAGATATCTGCCCGTTGGTTTAAGGCCTTACTTTTTACAGTAAATAGGTCAAGGCCGCAGTGATTTCCGTTTTCTATTGTAAAAAAGAGTTTTGTCATGTTATTAAAATACAAGTACACCTTTGGCGTTTCTCCCTGCGAGCATGTCTTCAAATGCCTGTTTGAGATCTGTTAAAGGGTAGGTTCTGGTCACCATTTCATCCAGCATAAGTTGTCCTTTTTTATAGAGCTCAATGATTTTCGGGAAGTCAATTTGTGGCCTGGCCTTACCGTAAAGTGGGTTTATGTATAATTTATCCCATTCAAAGAGATTCATATCAATATTGATCTCTTCTTCTATTCCACTTACTTGCACAGCGGTACCGGCATTTCTTACCATTGCCAGTGGTGCTGCTCCTAAAACAGGTATGGCAGTACATTCAAAAGCATAATCAGCCCCTCTGCCAGAGCATAATTCTTTGACTTTTTCAGCGGCAATCATTAGGAGCTTATCAGACTTGTCAGCTAAAATGGTATCAGTAGCCCCGAATTGTTTGGCTAGCTCCAGTCGTTCAGTTTTAATGTCAATCGCAATTATTTTTGAAGCTCCAGAAATCTTTGCTCCCTGTATCACATTTAAGCCTACTCCACCTGTACCAATAACCACCACACTACTGCCAGGACTTACTCTGGCAGCATTTACCACAGAACCATAACCCGTCATTACTCCACAGCTTACTATAGCGGCACTAGGAAAAGGAACATCAGACTGGCTGATCACGCAGGCAGCTTCTCTGACCAAACTATATTCTGCCATAGTGCCCAGAGCAAAAGAGCGTTCAATTGCCGCACTCTTATAGGTAGTTGAATTCAAGGAAGCATGCCCGCCAGCCAAGGCATTGCCGGCAGTGACAGCTGAGTTTTTTTCGCAGATATGCTGATTCCCTTCCATGCATTGAAAACATGAGTAGCAAGGGATTGCCCAGTTAAGAATAACATGATCACCAACCTTTAGATTGGTAACTCGTGGGCCCACTTTTGCTACGATTCCTGCACCTTCATGCCCCATTACTATGGGTTTACCCCAGTTTAATGAGTCCCAGTCGGTATGGCAAATACCTGCTGCTTTCATCTGTACCAATACTTCATCGCCTACGGGATCTTGTATCTCTATCGTATCAATGGTAAAATCGCCATTTCCTTGGGCTATTGCGGCTTTGGCTTCTGTCATATTTGAATCTTTTAGTCTGTAGGGCTAAGGCCAGTTCTTTGTTTATTCTAATTTAACCTGAGCAAAGTTCAGCGAATTAAGATGGACTTATTTGGTGTTTATTTTCAAAAAATTGTCTTATTTTTTCTTAATATTGGGCTGACAGATACTAAAATGAGAAATGAGGGCAGTTTTAGAGCATATTGATTCCGGTAGAAACCATTCTGTAGTTTACCGAGCCATAGAACTGCCTAGTTTTGATGCCCCGTTTCACTATCACCCTGAGTTTGAGCTGACTTATATAGCAAAGGGAACAGGAACCCGTTATGTGGGAATGAAAATGGAGGAGTTTCAGGCAGGAGAATTGGTTTTTTTGGGAGCTAATTTACCTCACTGCTGGCTTAATAAATTAAATGCAGATGGTAGCCATGTACAATCATTTGTTATTCAGTTTCAGGAAACGATTTTTGACAAATCTTTTTTTCAATTACCTGAATTCGAAGAAATCAAAAGACACTTTTTTCTGTCAAAATACGGTATCAAATTCGCAGGTGATTTTGAAAAGGAAATAAAAGGTTTGTTTGAACTAAATGGTTCAAAACGGCTAGTTGCATTGTTAGACCTTTTCTTAGAATTGAGTCAAACGCCATCTGAGGCAATATTGGATGTTATTCCTGCAGAAAACACCAAACCAGATAGATATCACTCTGTTTTCAGGTATATTATTGAGCATTTCAGAGAGAATATAACTTTAGAAGAAGTGGCTGAAAAGGCAGGCCTCACCCCCACATCTTTCTGTCGGTATTTTAAAAAGACCACAGGAAAGACGCTCTTCGAGGTTATTTTAGAGTACCGCCTGGAAGCCGCTGCTCAACTTTTGGCTTCAGGCGAAAAGAGGGTGAATGAAGTTGCTTTCGAGTCTGGATTCGACGATATACCTTATTTTAATCGGGCTTTCAAAAAGTGGAAAGGTCTTAGTCCTAAGGAGTTCAGAAGTCGTTCAAGAGGCCTAATGTTAAATTAGTACAAGCAATTGCCAATCCTATTTGTCTTTTAAAAGGTTTTTATTCTCTAGTTTGAAGTTCCATCTAACAGTCATAACCATGCTTTTAAAGAAGTCAATTGCTTCCTTAATACTCTTCACTTTTGTGATAGCACTTCTACCTGTCCTTAGTTTTTCTCAAAGTAAGTCAAAGTCTGAAAAAGGTTTTCCGTTCATTCTTCCTGATAGTAAACCTGACAGACCATTAAGTGAAGCACTTAAGCGTAATTATGAAGCATATATAGGGCCGCAGCCTATTGATAATGAGCTGTATACTCAGTTTAAATACACAGAGTTAAAAGGTTTTGATTACAATAACCATGATGGAACAATTTCAAGAAGAGATCCTTCTAAAGTGATTTTTAAAAATGGGAAATACTATGTTTGGTACACGTACAGGCATACCTCTAAACCACCTCAGGGAGCGGCCTTAAGTAACGATACCATCCCATCTGCCGACTGGGATCTATCAGAGATTTGGTATGCCACCAGTACAGATGGATTTACATGGGAAGAGCAGGGTGTAGCAATTCCCAGACCACCAAAACCTCATGTGGGCTGGAGGTCAGTTTCAACTACAGACATTTTGGAGTGGAAAGGCAAATACTATTTGTATTATCAAGGATTTATGGAGACCAGCGGGAAAAGGGGAGATGACTGTCCGGTAGCTGTTTCCTATGCAGATTCACCTGATGGACCCTGGACACCTTACAATAAGATAGTGATACCCAACGGCGGTGAAGGAGAGTGGGATCAATTTTCAATTCATGATCCTTATCCAATAGTCTACAAGGGTAAAATCTATTTGTATTATAAATCCGATTTTAATAAGCAGCCTAATTTGGTTAGAATGCAGGGTTTGGCTATTGCAGATAACCCCTTGGGGCCTTTTAAAAAACACCCTTTAAATCCGGTTATTAACTCAGGACATGAAACCACTTTGTTTCCATTTAAGTCTGGAATGGCCGCTTTGGTCATAAGAGATGGCAATGAGCATAATACCATTCAATATGCCGAAGATGGCGTGAATTTTAAAATTGCGGCAATAACTGAATATTTGCCTATCGCCGGGGGACCCTATATTCCAGATGCCTTCACAGACACCAAAGATGGGCGTGGAATTACCTGGGGTATTTCGCACTTGACGAACGTAACAGGTTGGGACACCAACCACTCTGTCTTACTGAGGTTTGACTGTGATTTAAGTCAGGATTTGCATGATCCGGAAATGAAAAAAGCACATGTTTACCTTAAACCAGAGTTCTACTATCAGTTGGGCTTGAGTAAAGAGCAGAAAGAGAGGATTCTGAATACAAAGAGATAATTTCAAACCTCAGGATTAACTGTCCTGAGGTTTGATAAAACATTAACCTCTTGGAGGGCCCTGAGGTCTTCCGCCTCGGTTTCCTTGAGGTTTTGGTGCTTTGGCTAGTTCTTCTTTAGAAATAAAGCCGTCATTATCTGTATCTATTTTTGCAAAATCATTTTGGATAGGTCCTTTAACCTCAGATTTTGAAAGTAAACCATCATTATTGGAGTCCATTTGGCTAAAAAGCTGATTTATTCTTGGGTCCTGGTTTTGTTGTGGTTTGCTGTTTTTGCAAGCTCCTAAGCTTAAAAGAAGAATGGATGTTGCGATTACTCTTGTCATATTTTTTTTAGTTAATTGATTTATTTTGTTTCTATTCTTTTAGAGTCACAACTCGGCCAAAACTTGCGGGAGTATTAAATCTTTTTTCGAATTGGATGTCTAGATTAAAGGTCAATTAAGTATCAATACTCTTGATAAAAAGGGTCGCTAACACGAATTAATTCAGGCGAGACTTCTCTTATTGCCAATTTATACCACATTGTTGGTAAAATTCTGACAGCATTTTCGAGTATACTTTCATTCCTTTGATAGGAAGTTCAACCTATTGAAAATAAAATGCTACGAAGAAATTATCTGACGTTTAGTCTTCTCATCCTAAGCAGCGTTTGTTCGAAAATTTTAGCCCAAGAGAAGCCTAATTTCGTTTTCATTCTTACAGATGATCAGACCTACGGAATGATGGGCTGCGATGGCAATCGGATTACCCAGACTCCGAATATTGACCGACTGGCATCAGAAGGTGTTTTTTTTACGAATGCCCATATCACCAGTGGCATTTGTACCCCAAGCAGAGTTTCCATTTTACTCAGCCAATACGAAAGGAAACATCAGGTTAATTTTAATAGTGGCACCAGTGTATCAGCAGAAGCATGGGAGCTTTCTTATCCCATGATTATGAAAAAGAGTGGTTATTATACCGGATGGATTGGAAAAAATCATGCACCTATAGGTGATGGAGGGTATGAGGGTGGTTTAATGGATCGGAGTTTTGACTATTGGTACGCGGGGCACGGTCATTTGGGATTTTATCCGAAAGACAGACATAAAATTTTTAACGGGGCAAAAGCAAATACACAGGTAGAAATTATTAATGAAGGGGTTATGGACTTTTTAGGAGGGTCAAACGAAGAAAGATTAGAAGGAGCTCTTCAATTCTTGGATGACCGCCCTAAAGATCAGCCATTTGTTTTGTCTATCTGCTTTAATTTACCTCATGGAGCCGGTACCAGTTCCATGAAATTAAAACCGGAAGACGATGCTATGTACAGAACGCTTTATCGGGACAAAGACATTCAAATGCCTCCTAATTATATAGCGAAAAAGGACATTAAAACACCAAAACTACCTAAGGATATACATCGGGTGTCTGATCGGCAGGAAAGTTATAGTTATTCAAATACACCAGAGGATAATAAGGAAAGAATTATCAGGGAATATCAGGCCATTACTGGCATAGATCGTCTGGTAGGAAATCTGAGAAAAAATCTGGAAATGCAAGGCTTAGATAAAAATACTGTCATCATTTTTACCTCTGATCATGGTTTATTTCATGGGGAGCAAGGTCTGGGAGGCAAAGCCTTATGTTATGAAACGGTGACACATGTTCCTATGATTATTTATGATCCGTCACTGCCATCAGAACAGCGTGGGTTAAGATCCGATGCTCTGGTGCAGAGTATTGACATACCGGCTACTATGCTGGCCATGGCGGGTATCAAGAAGCCTGAGGCTTTTCAGGGTAAAGATTTAAGCCATTTATTAAAAGGAGATGACAGAGAAGTAAGACCGTATATTTTCACTGAGAACTTATGGTCCACTCAGTTTGGAAATCCTCGTTGTGAGGCCGTTCAGGATAAAGAGTGGAAATATATTCGGTATTATAAAAATGAGACATTTTCAGCCGCAAAAAAACTAGCTGTAGCAAAGCAATTTGGAATAAAAGAAAACAAATTACTTTATGGAGTGCATGACCATGATCTGGCCGTTTATCAGGATTTCGTGGAAGCTCCATTGAATGGTGAATCACCCGTTTATGAAGAGTTGTACCACCTGGCATCTGATCCCGCTGAACTAAATAACCTTGCTTTTGAAGAGTCTAAAAAAGAAAAATTGGATCAAATGAGGAAAGTCTGGAAATCTGAAATTTTGAATGCAAGAGGTACTGGTGTCCCTAAAATTCTGAGGTACACTTTAGAAAGTCATAATGCCGGTTCGTATTAAATCATTTTCTTCTGCTTTAATCATGAAAAAGTTCACAATAATCAATTTTCTTCTTCTTATTTCTCTTCTTGGATTTAGTCAAAACAAACCCAATATAATTGTCATTCTCACAGATGATCAAGGCTGGGCAGATGTGGGTTTTAATGGTGCTACAGATATTCAGACTCCCAATCTTGACAGGCTGGCTTCTCAAGGTGTAATTTTTAATAATGCCTATGTTTCGCACCCTTATTGCAGTCCGTCAAGAGCTGGTCTTCTTACGGGTAGATATCAGGCACGTTTTGGGCATGATTGCAATATAGAAGAACATGCAGAAGATGATATCACAGTGGGTACACCATCTTCAGAAATATTGATTCCGGAGGCCTTGAAAGAAGCGGGGTATAAAACCAGTGCCATTGGCAAATGGCACCTGGGGGATCATAAAGACCTTCACCCCACAGCTCAAGGTTTTGAGCATTGGTTTGGTTTTGTAGCAGGTGGAATGAATTATTGGGGTACGCCATCAGGGAGCACGAGAACGATTCTGAGAAATGGACAGGAAGTGCCTCAAAGTGAGTTATCCTATTTGACTGATGATTTTACAGAAGAGGCTATTCAGTTTATCTCTCAGAAAAAGGAGGACCCATTCTTTATCTATCTGTCATACAATGCTCCTCATGCTCCAGACCAAGTAACTAAAATGTATTTGGATCAAACCGCACATATCGAATATGGAGGAAGAAGTATCTATGCAGCTATGGTGGCAGCCGTTGATGCCGGAGTAGGAAAGATAGATTCTACCTTACAGGCCGCCGGCATCAAGGAAAACACTATGATCGTATTTTTAAGTGATAACGGTGGTAGAGTAGAACATGCAGACAACAGACCCTTCAGAGGTCATAAGGGTATGTTGTTTGAAGGAGGAATAAAAGTGCCATTTTTCATTTCCTGGCCTGCCGGAATCACAGGGAATAAACATTTTCAAAAACCTGTTAGCTCCTTGGATTTGTTTCCTACTTTTCTGGAATCTGCAGGGCTTTCAAAAGAAAATCACCCGCAATTGGAGGGCGTTAGCTTACTACCATTTATAAAAGAAGAAAAGCAAGGGTACCCACATGAAAAGTTGTTTTGGCGTTCTGTGGGTGGTTTTGAATACGCAGTTAGAAAAGGAGACTATAAACTGTATAAAAGTGCATATAAAAAGAAAACGTTACTTTTTGATTTAAAGAATGATCCATATGAACGAAAGGATATCGCGGAAGAACACATGGATCTTATCATTGAACTGGAGAAAGCATACGCTGAGTGGGACGCTAAAAATATGGATGCTCAATGGTTAGACCCTCACCCTGAGAATGTGCTTAAAGAGGCGGATAAATATAACAGAGCTAGAAGTAATGCAATGAGGGGTGAACATAATTAGTCATGTCCTCATTTGCCAAAATTGTATTCGCCTAAGCTAAATCAGTTTCGTATTAGCAGCTAAAAATGTAAGAATTTTGAGTATTCTTAGAAAATTACGGAGAAGGATACGGCAGAGGGGAATATGTGATTAACAATGTAATACTTTATTTACACCCTTCTTGTTTCAAATTCAGGTCTCATTTTCTAGGTAAACCTTATAAACTATCTGCGATAATGAAATTAAAAAGTATTGCGTTTCTCTTGTTCTTACTTACCTGTTTGGGCTCTTTTGCCCAGAAGAAGTTTGAGCCTTCTTTGGAATCTTTTGAAAGAAACTACGAATTCCCCGATTGGTTTAGAGATGCCAAATTTGGTATATGGGCACATTGGGGCCCGCAGGCAGTACCAAGAGAGGGAGATTGGTACGCCAGAAAAATGTATCAAAACAGAATTCATAACAGGAAAAAGAACACCTATATAGATACACCAGAAAGAGTCTATTCTTTACATCAAAAACGTTACGGTCATCCTTCAGAATTCGGGTTTAAAGATATAATTCCTTTGTGGAAAGCAGAGAGGTTTGACCCGGAGCAGTTAATGAAACTTTACAAACGTGTGGGGGCAAAATACTTTGTGAGCATGGGTACTCACCATGATAATTTCTTCTTGTGGAACTCAAAAATCCATCGATGGAATGCGGTGAATATGGGGCCTAAAAAGGATATCGTCGGATTGTTTCAGGCTGCGGCAAAAAAGGAAGGTCTTCGTTTTGGTGTTTCCGAGCATCTTGGTGCAAGCTATACCTGGTATCAGCCCAGTCATGGTGCAGATAGGGATGGTCCTTATGCCGGAGTACCTTACGATGGTGCCAATCCTGAATACCAAGACCTGTATCATCCAAAGGCCGATTCTGCCGATACCGGCTGGTTAACTAGAGACCCTAAAAACCAGCAGAACTGGCTAAACAGCATTAATGAACTGGTAGATATGTATCACCCAGACCTGCTTTATTCTGACAGCGAATTGCCTTTTGGCCAGGTAGGACGTGAGATGCTGGCACATTTTTATAACGATAATATTGCTCATAACGGAGGTAAATTAGAAGCAGTGTACAATTGCAAACATGGCGAGGCCAATCCTATGTGGGTGAAGGACATTGAACGAGGAAAAACCGAAGGCATTAGTCCATATCCTTGGCAAACAGATACTTCTATTGGTGATTGGTTTTACAGAACCGGTCAGGCCTACAAATCCGGAAAGGACGTAGTCCAAATGCTAATTGATATTGTCAGCAAAAACGGCAATTTACTGCTCAATGTAGTACAAACACCTGAGGGTGATCTGGAGCAGGATGTTTTAGATATATTAGAAGAAATAGCGGCTTGGACAGGTACCAATGGTGAAGGAATTTACGGGTCACGCCCATGGAAAGTATTCGGAGAAGGGCCGGCAATGACAAAAAAGGCCGCCAAGGGAAACCACGGTGGAATAAGCGATGTCAACAATATTGAGTTTACCGAGGCAGATTTTAGATTCACTTCTAAAGAAAACGGCATTTATGCCTTTTGTTTAGCACAGCCCACTACAGATATCAAGATTGTGTCATTGGCCAAAGGGTCTGATCTTTTGGATAAAAAAATAGCCTCAGTGAAGATTTTAGGGGTAGAAGGTAAAACCAAATGGAAACAAACCGCTGAGGGTTTAATTATTACAAAGCCAGCTAACTTGCCGTTATCTCATGCCACTACCATAAGAGTAGATCTGAAATAGCCTTTGTAAAGTTATTAAAGTGAAAGAATCTCCTTACGGTTTCTAAAAATTGTAGGGAGATTTACTTTTTTATTAACGGTACTTTCAGGAATTTAAAAATTATTCATCTTATGAAAATGGATGCTTTCTTTGATAATTTGTATCATTGAGACAACGCAGAAGGCTCCGTAGGAATGAACTCATTGATAGACACACTGAAAGAAGAAGCGTCTTATTTAGACTCTTCAAAAAACAAGTTGCTCTTAGTAGGCTTTCTTGCGGTGTTTACTTTCATTTTTCTATCGGTTTACAACCCCTTTAATATGGTGCAATGGGGTGGGTCTATTCTTATATATATCGGCACGGGAGTTGGGGTATTTTTATTTACTCAGTTCCCTTTGAGGTATGTTTTGAAACTTAAAAAATTCAGACTTTACCACGTAATCTTATGGCTGGCTTTAGAGGTGCTTCTCATCGCCTTTTTTGTTTATTTGATTTATGGCCCTGACTTTCCTACGGTAAAGGAGGAAATTGACGAGTATTTACTGACGTTAAAGTTTGTTAGCCTCACGACAATTGGCCCTTATGTGATCTGCCTCTGGTTTTTTGCCAGTCGGCAAAAGATATCCATAATTAAACAAGAAGCTGAAAAGACAGTGTCAGGGCCCCTCAATAAAGAAAGCCAACTCTTCACCCTGACTGACGATAATAATAAAGTATTGTTGGCTATTCGGTACGATCAGATTCTATATCTGCAGTCGTCAGGAAACTATGTCGATATATTTTATCTGGAAGGAGAACGAGTAAGCAGGGAGCTGGTACGGGTCAGTTTAAAAGAACTGGAAAACAGAATGGAAAATGCCGGTATTCTAAGGATCCATCGCTCGTATATGGTGAACAAGGATAGAATTGCTACCATTAAAAAAACACGGAAGGGCTACGATATAAAAATGCAGTATTTACCTACTGAAAACTTATCAGTCTCTTCAAGCTACAAACCGAAATTTGAGGAACAGGTACAAATTAAGCTGTCCCATTAATCACAAAATAGAGCTCTTTTGTACCAAAGCCCCCATTTTTTTACAAAATTGGGTATTGAACTATTGAAATTGCTTCAGTAATCGCAATGGGTGCATAATGATTAATAAAGATATTCTTATAAAGTCGGGCATTTCCGGGATGCTCCTGTTCTTTATATTAATTACCTTACTCTCTAATAATTCCTCTGACTCCTTAAATAGTGTGCCAGGGCTGAATGCCAATTGCCCACCGGGCTTTAAACTCAATGAGCAGAATGAGTGTAAAGCTCAAAACTTATATATGTTGTACGATTCTCCAAATAACAAAGGCTTAGGAGGTCTGCAAACTGGATTGCCCGAAATACGTGATGGCTTCTCCCCTCAGGAAATTGATTTAGGTCGTTATCTTTTTTTTGACCCTGTTTTATCCGGGGCAGGCGATATGTCCTGTGCTAGCTGTCATCAGCCTGACAAGGGTTTTAGCGATGGCCTGGCCACCAGCCTGGGAAATAATAATCTGAAGCTGAAAAGAGCGGCTCCTTCCTTATGGAATGTGGCCTACTTAAGGAAATTATTTTGGGATGGCAGAGCCAGCTCTCTTGAAGAGCAAATGCAAGGGCCTTTATTTTCTAAAGAGGAAATGAACAATTCGCCGGCACATCTCTTAGAAACGATAAACAGCATAAGTGAGTACAAGAAGTTATTTCAAGAGGCTTTTCCTGATAGAAATAAAAGGTCACCCATTCAATTAAATGAAATTTATACTTCGCTGGCGGCATTTCAGGCTTCTCTTATTTCTCTGAACAGTAAGTATGACCGATATGCTCATGGTTACCATGAGGCTCTGAATGAGAAGGAAAAAGAAGGAATGAATATCTTCAGATCGTTTGTGGCCCGCTGTGCCGAGTGCCACACACCGCCTCTTTTTACCAATCAGGAGTTTGCCGTTATTGGCAGTCCTGAGCCCAATGGTCTTCCGTTAGACCCTGGTGCTGAGATACCAGCTCAGGATAAAACATTGCGGGGTGCCTTCAAAGTGCCAAGTTTACGAAATATTGAGAAAACAGCCCCTTATATGCATTCCGGCAATTTTTCGACTCTACGTGAGACGGTGGAATTCTATACCCAAGGCCGCGGACATGCCGTGCCTGAAGGTGAGGACTTAAGGATACACTGGCATATTTGGGAACCAAATTTGACGAATTATGAATTGGATCGACTGGTAGATTTTTTAAAAACCTTAACAGACGAGTCATTTAAACCAAAAGTACCGGAGCGTTTACCTTCCGGATTAAAACCATCTGTCTATATCTTATCTAAATAAAACAATGAAATCAACTCTTTTAAAAATCTTAGCCGGACTTGCCCTACTGGTCATTGGCGTTTTTGCGGGTAAATTCCTTTTTGGTTCATCAGGTGCTGAATCGGTGCCTTTGCCCTCTACTTTGAATTACAGGAATGCCGGTATCTCCGAAAGTAGTACAGAAATTAAGGACTTCACAGGGAATGTAATAGAAGTAAAGAAAGGTAGTTCTATTCAGGAAGCTGTTAAAAAAGCCCAGCCAGGAGATCTTATTCGGGTATTTCCGGGTACCTATTCTGAAAACGTATATATTGATAAGGACAATATTAGTATTCAGGGTGTGGTGATAGAGGGAAAATGGCCTACTCTGGATGGGAAGAAGGAAATAAACGATGCTTTCTTGTACTCAGGTAATGGTATTTTGATTGAGAATTTTAAAATTATCAACTATAAGGGCAATGCTATTATGGGTCAGGCTGGCAATAATTTCATTATTCGAAACAACTGGATTATTGATACAGGCGTATATGGAATTTTTCCTCAATACGGTAAAAACGGCTTGATAGAGCATAATGTATTAAGTAAAATAGCCGATGCTGCTATTTATGTAGGGATGTGTGATAACGTCGATGTTCGTCATAATGAAGTCTTTGACAATGTAGCTGGCATTGAGATTGAAAACTCAAGACACTGTCTCGTGGAAAATAATTATGTTCATGATAATACAGGAGGTCTTTTGGCCTTTGTAACGCCGGGTCTTCCTATCAAAACTACTTTTGATGTAATCCTTAGAAACAATTTTGTGGTTAATAATAACCATGAAAATTTTGGAGCTCCGGGTTCTACGGTTTCAGGAATTCCGAAAGGTACCGGTATTTTAATCATGGCAGCAGATGATGCCATAATAGAAAACAATATTATTACAGGGAATAACAATACGGGCATAACTATTGTGGATTTAGCCAACGGAGATCCCAAAGCCAATGACCCTAATTCAGAAGGAAACCCAGACAGGGTAGTCATTTTAGACAATATTATGTATGATAACGGAAATGATCCTATCGGGGAGATAAAAGCTATTATGCTCACAAAAATGCAAACAAAAGGGCCGGATATTTTCGCTTTTGGTGGCGGTAAAGGGAGCACCATAAGGGATAAAAATAAATACCGGACCTTTGGAATAGACTCGTATGGCCCTGCTCAGATAATGGATACAAGAGATGTGGTTACTATGCGAACACCTGAACCTGTGCCAGACAGAGCCGTTTCTAAAGAAGAGTTAGGCGAACTGACTTATTATGGCGTATGTGCAGGCTGTCATGCAGTAGGAAGCCGTCTTATTGGTGTACCTACTGAGTGGATTCAGATGATTCATAAAGACAACCCGCAAGGCATAGTAGATTACATTAATAAGCCTAAAAACTTAAGAGATGATTATCCGGAAATGCCACCTCAGGATTATTTGTCTGAAGAAGCGAAAATGGCAGTTGCCGAGTTCATATTGTCAATAGATATTGATGAAGGCTTCAAAAAGAAAGTCCCCTTAGATAAGATTACCGCAAAGTAATTTTTCTTCAATTTTAAGCACGCTTATCGGATTCATTTAGGCGACTATTTAACAGTTAATGTTCGCCATTTTTAGCCAAAGGTCTCTCTAATGCAGACAGACTTTTGGCTTTTTCTTTTTGTTTTCGGGTAAAAAAGTGCTTGACTCCTATTTGCTTGGTTGATTTTTAATTCGTTTAACTGTTGTACTTAAGGTAAAATATGAATGCAGGATTGCATGCTCTTAAACAGTATTCATTTTGAAGATTTTTTTTGATACTCCTTTTTTAAGTTTACCCAATACCGTTTCACGCTTGTATTGTCCTTTTGGCTTGAAAATCAACAAATTATACTTGTCGATTCGCCTCCCTGTCTAGTGGATAAAAGGCCTGTCGAGTTTTTGTCTAGTTTATAAATCATGTTTTTTCTTAGAAAGATACAATGTTTGTTGAGCATTTGTAACGGATCTTTTGATGCGTGTGTACTGCCGTAATATTGGTATTGTACTAATAAAAATAAAACAAGGTAAAAAAGTATTATGCCTTGCTAATTACGACTTAATGACGCGTCAAGAATTTATGTTCATTTGCTATGAAAAATTTAGACTTTATCATGATGTGCTTTTGAATGTTTCATCGCATTGAAAGGAACATCTAAGAAATAAAGAAACTGTCTACCTGAAAATAAGAAGCCTAAAACCCTTTCATGTTTAATTATTTAATCTATTAACTATTTTTTTATGAAACGACAATTACGTAGATCAAAACAGCCCAAATCAGGTTTCCTGATTTTATTGATGCTGTTTTTGGGTTCTTTAGGTGCTACGGCTCAAGGTATGAATGTTACCGGAACGGTTTCAGATTCAGAAGGGTCAGCATTGCCAGGTGCAAGCATTACTGTGAAAAACAGTTCAAATGGTACTATTACGAATGCCGATGGAAAATTCTCTATCAATGCAAAACAAGGGGACATTTTGGTGTGTAGCTTCATTGGTTACCAAACCCAGGAAGTAGCAGTTAGTGGTGCCGTAGCAAATTTTACTCTTGCCACATCAGAGAACAGCTTTGATGAGGTGGTGGTAGTAGGATACGGAACAAGAAGAAAGAGTGATTTAACGGGTTCTATTTCACAAGTAAGCTCAAAAGACTACAAAGAGCAGCCGGTTACCAGAATTGAAGACGCTCTTCAGGGTAGAGCTGCCGGTGTTAATGTGAGTCGTACTTCAGGTAGCCCGGGAGGGGATGTGAAAGTCAGAATTCGTGGTGTCAACTCCATTACAGGAAATAACGATCCTTTAGTTGTTATAGATGGAATTATTGGGGGAGACTTGGGTTCGCTTAACCCGAATGATATTGAGTCCATGGAGGTATTGAAAGATGCTTCGGCAACAGCAATTTATGGCTCAAGAGGTTCTAATGGGGTTATTTTGGTTTCTACCAAAAAAGGAACAGAGAAAGGTAGCCTTGATGTAGAATTCTTTACTGGTTTTTCTAAGATTCCTAAATTCATCGAAACTTTAAGTGCTGCAGATTTCGCTGTTATCGAGAACCAAAGAAGAATCAGCTCGGGTGGTGCTTCGGTTATATCGGACTCAGAGATTTCTGCTCTAAGAAGTAGCGGTGGTACAGATTACCAAAGAGAGGTAATGCAAACCGGAGTTTCTCAAAACTTTCAGCTATCTACCAGCGGTAAGGCTGGAAAAGTGAGCTACTTCATGTCTGGTAACTACATGAACCAGAATGGTGTGCTTATAACTACTAACTATAAAAGACTTAGTGGTAGAGTAAACTTAAACTCAGAAATTACTAAAAAGCTAAGAATTGGCTTTAACCTTTTCGGAACCAACGAGAAGAATCATAACAACATAGACGATACCCGTGAGTATCAGGGAAGTATGTTTGTACGTGCCTTAACTTGGGATCCTACAACCCCAATTTATAACTACAATGGTGATTACAATAACTTCTCAAACAGAGCCTTCGCACATTTAGGTTACAATCCTATTGCGGCCATGAATCTTAGAGATAACAATCGTAACATTGATAAGATCAATGCCAACCTGAACATCTCCTACGATATTCTGGATAACTTAAACTACACCATAGTTGGTGGAGCCGGTTCCACAAATAACACGAACGAGAGCTACAGAACAGACCCTCCATTCCCGAATGCCGGTTTTGGAACAAGCCAAAGCCAGGGAATTCAGATGAGTAACATTCTTACCTGGAGCAAAACCATGGGTATCCATGATTTGAAACTAACGGGGGTGTACGAAATTCAGCAAGGAGTTTCAAGGTTCAATGGCTACAATGCTAATAACATGATAGTACCCGGTGGTTTCTATTTAGCGGAGCTTAATTCTGCTACCGGCATTAGTAATGATTACAGTAAGTCTGGCATTGAATCATATATGGCTCGTGCAGAGTACATTCTTAAGGATAACTTATTGGTGACAGGTACCGTAAGAAGAGACCGCTCTTCCAGATTCAGAGAAGGTAAAGATGTGGGTATATTCCCTTCCGTGGCTCTTGCCTATAACCTCGGTAACCTTTCATTTATTCAAAACTCTCCGGTGTTCACTTCGCTAAAATTGAGAGCTGGCTGGGGTCAGGTGGGAAATCAAAATGTGGCACCTTACGTGACTTATCCAAGTGTAAACATTAACCGTCCCTATTTATTCAATGGTGGAACGCTTACTCCGGGGTCGTCTCCGGGTGGTTACGGTAATCCGGATCTTACCTGGGAAACCACTACACAAACCAACGTAGGTTTTGACTTAGGTTTGTTTAACCAAAGAGTGAATTTGACAGTAGATGCTTACCAGAAAAATACCTCAGACTTATTACTTCAAGTACCTGTTCCTGATTTTGCCGGAGGAGGATCAATACTTAAAAACGTAGGCGAAGTAGAGAACAAAGGATTGGATATTGGCCTTGATGGAGTAATTGTGAATAACAATGACTTTAGATGGAACTCGACACTGACGGCTTCTTTTGTTAAAAACAAAGTTTCAAGCCTTTTTGATGGAAGAACAGAAATAATTGGTTCTTTCAATAACATTGATGGTAGCGGTAGAGCTTTGAATATTATTCAATTAGACCAGCCAATTGGTCAGTTTTACGGGGAGACTTTCTTAGGTACCTGGAAAACTTCAGAGGCTGAGGAAGCTAAGAAATATGGTTTGAAGCCGGGTGACGCAAAGTATCTGAGAGATGCTGAAGGCAATATTGTGCTGGGAGCCATTGGAAACGGAACGCCTACTTTGAGCTGGGGTTTTAACAACACTTTCTCTTACAAAGGTTTCGATGCTAACATCTTCTTTACTGGTATGGGCGGTTTTGAAATCCTTAACGTAGTAGACGGTATTCTGGTAGGTGCTACGGGTAACCAGCGTAGCTTCATGTCACCTGTGCAGTTAGATCAGTGGACTCCAGAGAACGAGACGGATATTCCGGCTGGTGGCCAAAACAGAACGGCCTCTTCACGATATGTTGAGAAAGGTGATTTTGCCAGACTTAGCAACCTAAGTATTGGATACACCATTAAGTCAATCCCGAACATCTCTTCAGCTAAAGTTTATGTGAGTGGTCAAAACTTGTTATTGCTGACGCAATTCTCAGGTTATGATCCTGAGGGTAGCGACAGAGACTATGACAATGGTAACAATGACACCGCTGCCGGTGTAAACGTAGGGGCTTATCCTAATGCCAGAGTAATTACCGTGGGTATTAAGATTGGTCTTTAAGAAGGAAATTGACATTTAAAAAATTGAAGAAAATGAAGAAAATTAAAATACAAAAGCACCTTAAAGCAGGTATCTTAATGCTGGCAGCTGCTTTTACTTTTTCCAGTTGTTTAGACTTAACAGAAGAACCGGGTAAGTCAAGATTGGCCCCGGGTTCATACTCTAATCAGGCAGAACTTGAGTTAGGGGTAACCGGCCTTTATAGAATGCTGGCAAACTCTGCAGCTATGACTACTTTTCAGGTAGTAGGATGGGGCGGTGATGATATCACTACACATAGAGCTAGTAACAAGGCCGATTTCAGAGAATATGACCAGAGAGCGGTATCTCCTTTAAATGCCAGATCGGCCACTAACTGGAGAGACATCTACGCAGTAGTTCGTGCAGCAAATAGTGTTTTGTTTAATTCACAAGACCTGGAGTTGCCAAACAAAGCCACTCAGGATGCATTGATCGGTGAAGCCTATTTCATTAGGGCTATCATGTTTCATCAATTGACGCGAATCCATGGCGAGATTCCACTTCACCTCAGTGTAATCCCGGAGGTAGATCTTGGAAAATCTTCTGTAGAAGATGTGTATAAGCAAATTGAATCTGATTTGTTGAAAGCTGAAAGCCTTCTTCCGGCTATTTACCCGGGAGTTAACCCTGGTGCTCCAAGACCAAACAGCGGAACGGCCAGAGCTTTCTTGGCTAGATTATATCTTGACTGGGCAGGTTTTCCTGTGAAAGATGCATCTAAATATGCTATGGCAGCATCAAGTGCAAAGACGGTTATTGATAATGCAGCTTCTCATGGTTTTGGACTTGTTCAGGATCTTGAAAGTCTTTGGACAATCGGAAACAGGTTTAACAAAGAGAGTTTATTTACCTTGGTGTATTCAAGAGAAAACGGATTAAATAACCGTAAATATGGGAAACTAGGACACCCTTCAGATTTGAAAGGGTGGCAGGAGACTTTTGCTGAGATCAAGTATTTTGAAGATTTCCCTGAGCAACCTCGTAAGGAAGCTACTTACAGAACCGAGTATAACTGGGAAGACTTCACAGATCAGGCAAACCCTGTATTTAAGAAAATAGTAGGTCCTGAGGGTGACATTTCTCTGGATGACTTTAACTCTAACCGTAATGACTACGTGATGCGTTATGCAGAGTTACTTTTAATTTACGCTGAGGCCTCTGGCAGAGCCAATTCAGTTACTCCGGCAGCTTGGGAAGCATTGAATAAAGTGAAAAGAAGAGCTGAAGGCTTGCCTTTTGAAACAGCTTCTGCTAAAGACTACTCTTCTGCAGACGGAGATATTGCAGAGCTGGCTTACACAGAAAGGAAGTGGGAACTGGCTGGTGAGTATCTTAGATGGAATGATTTAGTGAGAATGGAACGAGTAGCCGAGGCCTTGACTGCACGTGCCAATGTTAAATCTAAAAACTCAGCAGGAGTTCAGCTTCAGGAGCCAAACGCGATTGTAGGTTCTACAGGAACAGACAATTATTTTGCCCCTATTCCTCAAAACGAGGTAAACCTGAATCCCAACCTGAAATAATTTCAAAATATTTTGGTGGCCAAATCGGCAGGATTCATTTTGTGAATTCTGCCGATTTTACATTTTAAACTACTACCTTTTTTGTCAAATCACTTTCTGTCACATTTGTATACCATCATGAAGAGGCTTCTGTTTTTTAGTTTATTACTCTTGGCTTCTGCTTGCCAAAATGGCCTGGATAAGTCTGATGAACCCTTGCTTTTTGAGCAAATGGAATCCTCCTATACCGGGGTTGATTTTATTAATAAAATAGAAGAAACAGAGACCGCCAACTACTTTAAATACATGTATATGTACATTGGCGGGGGAGTGGCAGTAGCAGATTTTGACAACGATGGTAATGAGGATTTGTTTCTGGTCTCTAACTCTCATGAAAGTAAACTGTATAAAAACAATGGGGATTTTAAATTCCAGGATATTACAGCATTAGCAGGCATACAGAAACGACCGGGTTTTGATGTGGGGGCTGCGGTGGCAGATGTTAATAATGATGGCTGGCTGGATATTTATATTACCCGTGGAGGTTGGCAACCGGAAAACGGTGCATTTGCCAATATGCTTTATATCAATAACGGTTTAAGCACTTACCCCGATGGTGAGCAAGGGGTTACCTTTACTGAAAGAGCGGCAGAGTATGGCCTGGATGATGCCAATAGAGGTATTGCAGCTACTTTCTTTGATTATGATCAGGATGGAGATCTTGATCTTTTTATGAGTAATACGCCCGATTTTGAGGACAAAGGTAATGTAGTACTTGATTTGGATAAGGTAGCCGAAGACCCAAAAACACTCGACTTTAAAGGCACTGACAAACTCTATAGAAACGATGGACAGAACTCCTTTACAGACGTAAGTTTGGCCGCAGGCTTAAAGCCCGATATTGGTTTTGGGCTCAGCCCACAAGTTGGCGATATTAACAACGATGGCTGGCTGGATATTTATGTATGCAATGATTTCAGAATTCCTGATTTTGTTTATGTAAACAATCAGGACGGCACCTTTACTGATCAACGCAATGAAAAATTAAGACATATGTCTTTCAATAGCATGGGCTCAGATATTGCTGATATAAACAATGATGGCCTTATGGATATCTATACGCTGGATATGAATCCGGAGGATTATGTTCGGGCTAAAACTACCATGGGTATGACCTCTCAATACCTTTTTGAGCTGATGGTTCAGAAAAATTACCATCATCAGTACATGCATAACATGCTTCAGCTAAATAACGGAGATGGCACTTTTAGCGAAATTGCCAATATGGCTGGAACGGCCAATACAGACTGGAGTTGGGCTTGCTTATTTGCAGACTTTAACCTTGACGGCTACAATGATATTTATGTAACCAACGGGGTTTACAGAGACGTGATAGACAGAGATGTGAATGACGAAATTCTCAAAACTTTACGCTCTAGAGGACGAAAACCTACAGATGCTGATTTCCTGGAGTTTGCTAAAAAGCTGCCTCAGCAAAAACTTGATAACTATTTCTTTAAAAATAATGGGGATCTTACTTTCAAAGATGTAAGTCAAGAGTGGGTAAATGCAGAACCCACTTTTTCTAACGGTGCTGCTTATGCAGATTTTGACAATGATGGTGACCTGGATGTAGTAGTCAGTAATCTGAATGACGAAGTAACCATACTTAAAAATAAGGCTATCGAAGAGCAGCAGGGAGCCTACCTGAAACTTAAAATTGAAGGTTCAGATATGAATGCTTTTGGTATAGGCACAATTGTAAAATTATACCTGGATTCCGGCGAGATATTGACTCGTCAGTTATTAACAACCCGGGGCTTTTTGTCATCTGTTTCACAAATCATGCATTTTGGGCTCAAACCCGCATCAAGCATTGAAAAAGCTGAAATATTCTGGCCGGATGGCACAGCGGAAGTGCTAAAGGGATTTGATCTAAATCAAACAGTAACCATAAAATACAATTCGGATAACTTATCGGTTATAGAGAAGGATAAACAGTTTAAAAACACGCTGTTTATATCAGGAACTTCACTTTTTACACATCATGATCAGAGTTTTGACGATTATAAGGTTCAGACGCTTCTCCCTCAAAAATACTCTCAGCTGGGGCCTGCATTAGCAGTGGCCGATGTGAATGGAGATGGCAAAGAGGACTTTTATGTAGGAGGGGCAGCTAATCAAAGCGGTCAGATCTTTTTAGCGGATGTAGACGGTAGTTACCGAAATGTGGCACAGAATAATTTTGAAGTAGACAAGGTGTCTGAAGATACGGATGCCGTCTTTTTTGATGCAGACGGAGATACTGATCCGGATCTTTTGGTTCTTAGCGGAAGCTCAGAATTCATGGATAATTATGGTGCACAGACACACAGACTTTATCTCAACGACGGAAAGGGGAATTTTGAAAGAGACTTGATGTTATTTCCTAAAATTAACAGTGTGGGGGCCGTGGCAAAGGCCGGAGATTTCGACGGGGATGGTGATATGGATATTTTTATTGGCTCCAGAATGGTGCCAGGGTATTACCCCTTAGCTCCGATCCATTATTTGATCATAAACAATAACGGAATCTTTGAGGATATGGCGGCTTACTATGCTCCACAACTTCAAAATCTCGGGATGATTACAGACGCAGTTTGGGAAGATATTGATAATGATAAAGATCTCGACCTGATTGTCTGTGGTGAGTGGATGGGAATTGAGGTCTTTGAAAATAATAAAACTAGATTTGAACTCTCAGAGAAGTATAAATCACTCTCAGAAACCACAGGCTGGTGGAATAAGATAGTGGTAGCAGATATTGATAATGACGGCGATAAGGACATAGTTTCAGGGAATTTGGGATTGAATACCAAGCATAAGGCTTCTTCACAATATCCTTTTGGTCTTTACTCCAATGATTTTGACGGAAACGGGGTGATAGATCCTATCTTAACTACTTTTTATAAAGATAAAGAAGTGCCGGTAAGAGGTAGAATAGCCTTTATACAGCAGATGCCCACTGTTGGGAACAAACTTACCACCTTTAAGGGCTTTGCAAGTAAAAGCATAAGTGAAATCTTAGGAGAAGGATTTGCTGGTAGTCGTCGTTTTGAAGCCAAGGAGCTGAGGTCAGGTATGTTTATCAATGACGGCAAAATGAATTTTGAATTCAGGCCATTTACGCCGCAAGCTCAAACATCTGTTATAAATTCCATTGTTTACAGGGATTTTGATGGAGATGGCTCAAAAGACCTTTTAATGGCAGGAAATAATTACCAATGTGAAAATGAAACTACCCGAATGGACGCCGGGAATGGCTATTTCCTGAAGGGGAAAGGGAATGGAGAATTTACTTTTATACCCAATTATATGCATGGTTTCTGGGCTCAGAAAGATGTAAGAAAAATGAGTTTGTTAAATGGGAATAAAATTTTGATTGCCAATAACAACGAGGCCTTGCAGCAGTATACTTTTTAAGTTAAAGTTGCTTGATTTTAAGGGTGTAAACTTAAAGGATATTTTTTTTCTTTACCTTTTGAGAAAGATAGAGCCTGCTTTGTTTATTGCTTTTAGAATACTACCTACCGTTTACCGATATGAAACTCGTTTATAAAAATTCAAATATTCAGCCAGAGAGATGCTTCTCTGTACGTCAGGATAATCTTCCTTGTATAGAACAAGACTGGCATTTTCACCCGGAGATAGAATTGATTTACTTTTTGAAAAGTACCGGAACACGGTATGTTGGAAACTCTATAGGTAATTTTGAACCCGGTGAATTGTATATGATTGGCAGCAATGTGCCTCATCTTTTTAGGAATCATCGTGAGTATTATGGGCAGGAAAGCCACTTGTCTGCTGTAGATTTAGTGGTAGTTAAATTTCAGGCAGATTTTCTAGGTAAAAGCTTTACTGACTTGGTAGAAGCCAAAGGCATGAAAAGACTTTTTCATTTGGCGAACAGGGGAATTAAGTTTTCGAAAACTTCAACTTATCTTTCACATAAGCACATTTTGGGTCTTTTAAGAAATGAAGGCCTTTCGGGAATTGTGGAACTCTTAAATGTATTGGATATTCTCAGTGCTACAGAAGATTATGAGATACTCTGTGAGGAGGAGATTATTCACAATTTAAGTAACGATGAGAAAGAGAGAATGGGGAAAATCATCTCTTTTCTAAATCAAAATTTCGACAAAAGAATTGAGCTGGAAGAAGTCTCTGAAATAGCCTGTATGACACCCACAGCATTTTGCAGGTATTTCAAAAAGAAGACTAAAAAGTCATTTACTCAGTTTTTAAACGAAATTAGACTCGGTCACGCCTGCAAATTGCTTATTGAAGGTGACGAACAAATAGCTACTATAGCATATCAGTCTGGTTTTAATACGATGACTAATTTTAACAGGCAGTTTAAGTCTTTTCTTCATATGACCCCCACAGATTACATGGAAAAATATAAAGTTTTAGAAGAAGGTTGATTGATTAGTTAAACCGGGCTAATGACCGGGTAATATTATGGCACCATTGCAAAGAAAGAGCAATTAGATTTGAGAAAATTGAAAATGTATGGAAAGCATATTTCTCCTACTTCTTACTATTGTCTTGTTAATACTAGGGGTCTCATGGCTAAAGATAAACCCTGTTTTTCTGTTACTTTTCGCGGGCTTGTTTTTGGGATTAACTAACGGAATGGACGTAAAGGAGACTTCAAATAGTCTTTTTAGCGGATTCGGTAATACCTTAAAATGGATTGGTTTGGTTATTTTTCTGGGTACTTTACTCGGCGAAATTTTGGCTGAAAGCGGTGGTGCCAACGTGATAGCCAATACCATAATTTCTGTTTTCGGGAAAGAAAACCTCGTTTATAGTATGGCTTTTATTGGCCTTTTGGTAGGAATTCCGGTGTTTATGGATGTGGCTTATCTCACTTTATTACCTACCATTGCAGCTCTGTCTAAAAAAACTGGAAAATCTGCCCTTTTTCTTGGATTAAGTCTGGCTCTGAGTCTAACAGTTTCTCATGCATTGATTCCGCCTACGCCCGGTCCGGTAGCGGTTTCTTCCATGTTTAATATAGAACTGGGGAGCATCATTCCCACAAATTTTCTGGTGGCATTGGCCGCTGTAATTCCGGGAACCTGGCTAATAAACCGATGGTCAAAAAGAGAAGCTTCAACAAAAAATGCCATAAAAAGGGATTCTTACGAAGAGCCTCTTGCTAAAACGGGGTTTAAAAAGCTATTGCCTTTTGCAGCTTTACTAACACCAATATTGTTAATGAGTACCGGAGCGTTCATTAATTCAGATCAAGGGCTTATGCAATTTATTCAAAACCCTGTGTGGGCTTTATTTATGGGTCTGGGTGTTTCTCTTTTTCTTTTAAAAAAGGAGGGATTCTCCTCAAAACTCAATGAATTGTGCGGGCAGGCGGCATCTAAATCTGCCATGGTCATTTTAATTACAGGGGCAGGAGGGGCCTTTGGCCAAATAATTAAGGACACCGAAATTGTCAATAATGCCTTGCCACAGATAGGGGAGTTAAATGGCTTTTATCTATTGCTTCCTTTCTTGTTAGCTATGCTATTAACTACGCTAACGGGATCTATTACCGTATCTTTACTTACTACGGCATCTATAGTGACGCCCCTAATAAGCAAAGCTGAGATTCCTCTGCAACTTATCACAGCGGCTATTTGTGCAGGTTCTCTTGGGGTAATTCATGTCAATAGTAGCTTTTTCTGGTTGTTTAAAGAACTGCATCAGGTTTCGGTTACAAAGGTGCTGAAAACGTTTTCAGTTTTATCTTTCATTTATTCTATTCTGGCCGGCCTCACCGTTGTGTTGATATATATATTCATAGCGTAAATCAGCAAAGTGCAGAAATAGGTAATATAGTGCAGACCTCAGCTAAATAAGACATTAGGGTATGGTGAATTAAGAGTTTTTTTTGTAAAAAAGATTCAACCCTTATGACCGTTCTCTTACCACTTTTTATCATACTGGTAGCCAGTATTTTCCAAGGGTCTTTTGGCCTTGGGATGAAATTTATGAGCCCTCTTAAATGGGAGGCCTGGTGGCTCATTCATTCTTTTGTGGCCATGATTTTATTGCCATTTGTGTGGGCATATGCTGTAGTGCCAGATTTGTTTTCAGCAATATCTGCTGCTCCGCTTTCAGCCATATATTTAGGAATGTTCTTTGGCTTTCTTTGGGGAATAGGAGGTATTATGTTTGGTAAGAGTATACCATTCATTGGTATCTCACTCACCTACGGAATAGTAATGGGCTCCTGCTCAGCGGTGGGTAGTTTAATTCCACTTTTCGGTATGGAAAACGTCACAGAATTGGCTGCTTTCCCATATATATTGGCAGGCGTTTTCATAATGCTGATTGGTGTGGGTATTACTGCCTTTGCGGGTATTCTAAGAGATAAAGAAAACAAATCTGAGTCAGGCAGTAACCTAAAATTAGGTTTACTCATTGCTTTAATTAGCGGCGTGCTATCAGCCTTATTAAATGTAGGTTTTGTAGAAGCTCAGCCGGTAGGAGAAATTGCTCAAACTTATGGAGCTTTAGAGAGAAACAGCAGTTTGGCTGTTTGGGTAGTGGTTTTATGGGGAGCATTCATAATGAACGGAGGATATGCCCTTTATCTATTGGTCAAAAACAAATCTTGGGGCTCATTCACAGTACTAAAGTCAGCAAAAGCCTATAGGTGGGCTGCTCTTTCTGCCATTTTCTGGTTTGGTGCTTTAGGGGTTTACGGGCAGGGAGCTACTTTAATGGGTGAGATGGGGCCGGTAATTGGATGGCCCATTTTACTCGGAGTTTCATTATTCATAAGTAACATTTGGGCTTACCTCAATAACGAGTGGGAAAAGAACTCAAATTCATTTAAGTGGCTGTTACTGGGACTCTTGGTATTAATTCTTGCCACACTTGTTCTCGGAGTAGCCAACGGAAAGTAGAACCCTCAAAACAGGAAGTAGGTACGGTCTGGCAGCAACACATATTTTAAATTTTAGAAACATGAAAATAGTATCCATTGAGTCTTATGTACTCAAAGATCAATTAAAAGAGAGTTTTTACTTCTCACAATGGGAGTACAGCGAAAGAAAAATATGCATCGTTAAAATTACCAGTGATACAGGTCAGGTGGGCTGGGGAGAGGGCTACGGCCCCGCACCTGTAATAAAGGCCGGTGTTGACTTTTTAAAGACTTTCATAGTGGGTCAAAACCCATTAGAAAGCGAGACCATCTGGAATCTGATGTACAGACGTACCCTCGATTATGCCAGAAGTGGGGTATTGGTAAGTGCAATGAGTGCCATAGACGTGGCACTTTGGGATTTAAAAGGCAAGATTCTCGATCTGCCCGTACATACTTTATTAGGTGGTAAAAAAAGAGAAGCCATTATGCCTTATGCCACGGGAATGTACTTTACGCAGTGTGAAGACATGCCAGAAACGCTGGCTGCTGAAGCCCAAAGCTATGTGAAGCAAGGTTTTAAGGCCATGAAAATAAAAGTAGGATTAACACTTGAAAAAGATATTGAGAATGTCAAAAGAATAAGAGAAGCCATAGGGCCAGACATTAAACTTATGGTTGATGCCAATCATGCATATAACTTACGTGAGGCAGTACAGCTCTGCAAAGAAATAGAACAATACAATATTGGCTGGTTTGAGGAGCCAATATCTCCTGAATACTACCATCAATACAATGAGCTAAGAAGTAAGACAAGCATTCCCATTTCAGGTGGTGAGTGTGAATATTTAAGGTTTGGGTTTCACCGACTGCTATCAGCAAATTCTGTGGATATAGTTCAACCGGATATATGTGCTTCTGGCGGTCTTACAGAAGCAAAAAGAATCAGTGCTTTGGCCACCACGCACGGGGTAGAAATAGTACCGCATACCTGGGGTACCGGTATTGCTCTGGCGGCAGCAACTCACTTTATAGCTAATCTGGATATAATGCCGGGAAGGTTGTTCCCTGATGCGGCATTGATGGAATATGATCGTACCGAGAACGCTCTGAGAGATCAATTAACCAGTCCGGCCATTGAAATCAATGAAGAAGGCCAGTTTAGAATTTCAGATAGACCCGGTTTAGGTTTTGACCTGAATGAAGAGGTACTGTATAATTATGCCATGGAGGAATCTAAACTGGAAACAACAGGATTATTTCAATAAAAACACGAGCTTATGAAATACGGTTTAAAGAAATTATACATTAACGGAGAGCTTAAAGAAGCATCAGACTCAAAAGTGTTTGATCTCGTTTGCCCCGGCAATGAAGAAATTATTGGACAAATAGCCTGGGCCTCTAAATCAGATACTCAGGAAGCACTAGAAGCCGCCAAAGAGGGTTTTAAGTTTTGGTCAAAACTGCCTTTAGAGGAAAGGTTAGAATGGATAGGAAAACTTAGGAACAAACTTATTGCAAATAGAGAGAGGCTAAGAAAAAGCATCATGTTTGAAATGGGTAAAACCTGGGAGGGCACAGTGGAAGATTTGACCAGCATCGTAAATTCATTGGAGTATTATCCTGAGGAAATAAGGAAAAGAACGACTTTGGCAATTCCTGACAAAGAGGGCACTCATGAGCATCAGATACTTTCGCAGCCTATGGGTGTATGTGTAGCTTTCCTGGCATATAATTTCCCGCTTTTAAACTTAGGCTTTAAGCTCGGTCCGGCTTTAGCAGCAGGCTGTTCTATCATCATTAAACCTTCAGAGTTTTCTTCGCTTTCTGCTTATATGGTAGGAGAAATTTGCGAAGAAATTAATTTTCCTAAAGGAGTAATTAATGTACTATGCGGCGATATTGAGAATGTCGGTATGCCGCTTTGCGAAAGCACCATTCCTCAGTTAATAACGATGATAGGCTCTACAGAAACTGCTCAAAAATTAATACAGCAAAGCAGCAAAACCTCAATTAAAAGATACAGCATGGAGTGTGGAGGGAACGCACCATTCATAGTGATGGCTGATGCAGATTTGAAACTGGCCGTACAGGTAGGAGCAGCTCTTAAAATTGGTAATGCAGGACAAATCTGTGTAGCTCCCAATAGATTTTTTGTACATGAAACAGTATTTGATGAATATCTAGAAGGTATAAAACAGAAATTTGAAAGTACCATCCTGGGCTTTGGAAGAGAAAATGCACCTGATATGGGACCTTTAGCGAATAAGGCTTCGCTTACGAAAGTGAAGCAATTTGTAGATACCGCACTTCAGCAAGGAGGAGAACTATTAACAGGCGGAAAATCTAAGGATCAAGTGGGGTTTTATTTCGAACCTACATTAATAAAACTAACTAACCCCTATGCCGAAATATTGCAGGAAGAGGTCTTTGGGCCGGTGGCAGTAGTTATACCTTTTTCAACCAAAGAAGAGGTACTTGGCTATGCCAATAATACCAATGCAGGTCTGGCGTCTTACGTTTTTTCAAGTGATCAAAGTACCGTAAATTATTTTGTCGAGAACCTGGAATTTGGCGAAGTACAGGTAAATGGTGTAAAATACGACATATATTTGCCACATGGAGGGATAAAAAATAGTGGAATAGGCGTAGACTGCTCCACGTATGCCCTGGACGATTACCTTATAAAAAAGCGTGTGAGTAAAGCTTTAACCTAAAATATGGAGGACCAGAAATATTTCATTAGTTGCGACTGGGGAACCAGTAATTTCAGATTACGTCTTGTAGAGATAAGTACCCTGAAAGTAATGGATGAAATAAAATCAGGTTTAGGAATTAAGGCCCTAAATGAAAGCTACACAGCCGTAAGTGAAAGCTCTAGAATCTCTTTTTTTTCTGACTATTTAGCTTCTCAGGTAGCTTTGTTGAAGCCTAATCATGAAGCGAAATTGATTGTGGTTTCAGGAATGGCTTCTTCAAACATCGGGTTAGAAGAATTGCCTTATGCCGATATGCCATTAGATGCTTCAGGGAAAAATATTTGTGCTAGGAAAATCCCGTTGAACGAAGACAAAACCGTTCTTCTGGTTTCGGGTGTAAAGAGTAAGGACAGTGTAATGAGAGGTGAGGAGGTTCAGGCCATTGGTTTGGCTGATAATCTTCAGTCGTTCAATTCAGGCCTGTTGGTTTTGCCTGGTACGCATAGCAAGCATCTTACTTATCGCTCGGGCTTTTTTACCGAGATGAAAACCTATATGACCGGAGAATTGTTTGACCTGATTTCTAGTCACAGTATTCTGGCCAGTAGTATTCTTAAAGCTCCTTTTACCCCAGAAAGAGAAAAATCTTTTCTGGCCGGAGTAAAGGATGGAAACGAGGGTAAATTAAGTTCAGCCCTGTTCACCATCAGAGCCAAATCAATCCTTTATAATAAACCTGAGGAGAATAGTTTTTACTATTTGAGTGGATTGTTAATAGGGAGTGAGTTGTCTGGTTTAAATGAAACAGAAGAAATCATATTTTTAAGTGCCTCTGAGCCAATGTTCAGCTTATATAGTTTCGCATTAAAATCTCTGGTTGCTGATTATAGAGTAAAGCTTTTAGATGAAAGCGAACTGGAGTTTGCATTGCTAAAAGGTCAAAGAAAATTAATGCTTCAGCATGCCAAATAAAATACCGTTTTCAGAAAGTAAGTTCAAACAATTACCCATTGTTGGTATTGTTAGAGGAATAGAGGCCGAGGCGGCTAAATGGGTGGCCGAAACCTATTTGTCCTGTGGTTTTTATACTTTAGAAATCACCATGAATACTCCTGGAGCAGCTGAAATAATCTCTACTCTTGCAAAAGAGTTTCCCGAATTAAATATCGGGGCTGGTACTGTTTGTAATATTGAGGACTACCAGAAGGCAAAAAATGCGGGTTCGCAGTTTATGGTTACCCCCATCATTGATGAGGAAGTAATATCCACATCTGTAAAAGAAGGCATCCCTATTTTTCCCGGTGCCTATACTCCCACCGAAATTTATAAGGCCTGGTCTTTAGGAGCTACAGCGGTGAAGGTATTTCCGGCTACACAATTAGGCGTGAAATACATTAAAGACCTCATGGGGCCTTTAAATTCGATAAAGTTATTGCCTACAGGCGGCGTATCTAAAGAAAACATTCAGTCCTTTTTTAAAGCGAATGTTTACGGCGTGGGAATGGGCGGTTCATTATTGCCTAAAGAAATACTAGCTTCAAAAGATCTGCGAGGCCTAAAAAGTCATTTTCAGGCCATTAAGGGAGAAATCCAGAATTTTCTACCATAAAAAGCAAATGCTAAAGCTGGCTAATATAGAGCTACTTTAGGTTAATACACGGCATAAATCATCGCTTTTTCTTTTGCTACTTTACGTTGTATTAAGCAAGGCTTTAATGCATCATTCCTAAACATGCTTCTATAGAAATCTGTTTAGGCTGGAGTCAGGATTTTATACGACAAATACATAGGATAAGGTAGACGAGAAAAGCCGGGAGCATTGCTTCCGGCCTATTTTTATTTATTATCTTAAACCGAGTTTCAACCCTATATAAAATGCCTTTAGATCGAAGAATATTTTTGCAAAGACTTGCAGCGAGTCTTTCAGTTTTTAGTGTGAGTCCGGTTTTTAAGAGTGCTGCGGAAGAACCAAATATTTTAGCTCCATTACATCAGTTTGATTTCAAGAATACGAATGACAGAGTTTGGCTCAATAAAAGCCTTTGGAGTATTCCCATGGAAGATTGGCGGGTGCAGAATGGGAGAGTTGAGTTTGACGGCAAAGTCAAAAACTCAAGAGTGAACTTCTTAACGCTAAAGCTTAAAGAGGGCAATGGTTTTTTACAATTGAAGGCAAATGCAGGCCATATTAAAAAGGAGAATAATGAATCTACCATTGGGTTCGAGATTGGTTTAAGAGACAGCACAGATCCTGATAACCTGCCTGCTGCCTGCTATTTTGGTAAGGGCATTGAAGCCGGAGTAAGTATTGATGGCCATATATATATTGGAGAGGAAATCATGCTTATTGAACAGTCGTTTGATTTCAAAAATTTTGAAATGGAGCTCAAGGCTGAAACTCAGGAAAACATTACGGAAGTCCTTTTTAGTATAAAAGACAGAAATGGTTTATCAGCCGAAATATCCTCAAAGGTTTATAGGGATGTAAACGGCTGGATAGCCCTTAAACATACGAAGAGCGGCTCATCTTTTTGGTGGAACAATATTTCTGTAACAGGTTCCAAGGTTTTGCAGGAAAAGGCGGCTTCTTACGGACCCATTTTATGGAGTATGTACACACTACATAATAAAACGCTGAAGTTAACAGCACAACTACCGCCAATAGGCAGTAAGGATAATCAGGAAGTGTCTTTACTTTTGAAGAAGGGCAGTCAGTGGCATGAGGTGCAGGTTCAAAAAGTACATCGCGAATCGTTTACAACTACTTTCAGAATTGACGATTGGCAGTCTAGCCATGCGGTAGATTATAAACTTGTTTATGAGTTAGATAAGGAGACTCACAGTTACGAAGGACTCATTCGGAACGAACCATCGACTGAAAAACTAAAATTGGGAGCATTAACCTGTCAGAATGGAAGTGGATTTCCGTACAGGCCATTGGTTGAAAATCTCGAGAAAACGAATCCTGATATTCTGTATTTTTCCGGCGACCAGATATATGAAGAGAATGGCGGCTATCCTATCAAAAGGGAACCTGAGGAAAAAGCAATTCTAAGTTATCTGGGTAAATGGTATATGTTTGGCTGGGCTTTTGGAAACATCATGAGAGACAGGCCTACCATTTGTACTCCAGATGATCACGATGTTTTTCAGGGAAACCTTTGGGGAGAAGGTGGCAATCTGGTTACAATGGAAGAATGGGAAGCCAAACGAGATGCCAGAGGAGGTTATGTTCAAACAGCCAAAATGGTAAATGTAGTTAACAGAACGCAGTGTCAACATTTACCGGATCCTTATCTTAATGAACTGTTGCCCTCAGGCATTAGTACCTGGTTTACACACTTATGCTATGGCGGCGTCAGTTTTGCCATTGTGAGCGACAGAATGTTTAAATCTGGTCCTGAAATGATCAGAAAAGGTGATGGAAGAATAGATCATGTAACGGATAGGCTGGATGGAAGCGAACTGGAATCAGAGTTGCTTGAGATGATGGGGAATCCACAAATGGAGTTTTTAAAAAACTGGGTAGAAGACTGGAAAGATGCTTCTATGAAAGTTTTGCTCAGTCAAACCTTATTTGCCAATGTTGCTACGCATCATGGCCCTAAAAAGGAGTTCCTTTTTGGTGATTTAGACTCCGGAGGCTGGCCAAAAAAGCAAAGAGACGAAGTACTCAGACTAATGCAAAAGGCTGCTGTATTTCACATAAATGGAGATCAACATTTGCCATTTATTGTACAATACAGCATTGATGAAAGAAGAGATGGTGGCTATACATATTGCACCCCTGCTATAGCCACGGGTTATCCCAGATGGTCTAAACCTGATGAGCTCAATATTCCTTTTACTGACAGGCCAGATCATGGTTTAAAAAATACAGGTCTGTATCAGGATATATTTGGGAATAAGAATTTTGTATATGCCGTAGGCAATCCCGAGGAGGATATTTACAAAGAAAAGAACAGGTATCTGTTAGCACAGAAAAAGGCTTCTGGATTTGGGATCATTCTTTTTGACCTTTCTCAAAGAACTATAAAAATGGAAGCCATTCGTTTTTTGGCTGATCTTTCAAAAAACACTCCTACAAATACCTTTCCGGGCTGGCCGCATACTATAAACCAACTCGATAACGACGGAAGAACGGCGATCGGCTATTTACCCATTATTAAAACCAATTTGCCTAACCAGCTTCTAAGAATTTATAAGCAGAAAAACAATGAGTTGGTTACGGCTATTAGGTTGACAGGAAGAGAATTTAGACCACCGGTTTTTGAGAATTTAACTTACAAAGTCGTACTAGGGCAAGACGATTCGGTGGTAAAAGAGAATGTTGAAATCACGAATGATCCTAAGGAAGAGCTAGAGGTTTAAACCTATGTTTAGTTTTAATGGAGTCACCTTTTTCGGCAGGTTAAGATGGATTTTTGAAATTTGATAATTATCGTCAGGACAAGGCTAAATAAGGCTCTGTCCTGAGTGTTTTTAATTCTTTGATTTGTGAAGAAATATTCAACCTGTAAAATGAAAAAACTACTCCTTTCTATTCTCTTTCTTTCTTCTATGATGGCTTATTCTCAAAAGACACCCAACATTTTGATGCTTTTTGCAGATGATGCGGGCTATGCCGATTTCGGTTTTCAGGGAAGTAAAGTAATGAAAACCCCGAATCTGGACAGGCTGGCGAAGCAAGGAATGCTTTTCAAACAAGCCTACGTTTCAGACCCTACTTGCGGACCCTCCAGGGCCGGTCTTTTAACGGGAAAATACCAGCAACGATTTGGTTTTGAAGAGAACAATGTGCCTGGTTACATGAGTGCGGTATCTGCTGCCGACGGTATTGAGATGGGCTTGCCGGTGGAGGAGAAAACCATTGCCGATTACCTTAAAACCTTAGGGTATAAGTCGGCCATTTTTGGTAAATGGCACCAGGGTGGTGCAGACAGATTTCATCCCTTAAAAAGAGGTTTTGATGAGTTTGTGGGCTTTAGGGGCGGAGCAAGAGACTATTTTGCTTATGAAACCCCGCCAGCCGATGTTCAAAACAAATTGGAATACGGATTCAATAATTTTCAGGAACCCCAAAAATATCTGACTGACTTACTCGCAGAAGAGGCCATCGCTTTCATGGAGAAAAATAAGCAGCATCCGTTCTTTGCTTACGTAGCTTTTAATGCAGTGCATACACCCATGGATGCCACTGAAGAAGACCTTGCTATGTTTCCTGAGTTAACGGGGAGAAGAAAACAAGTAGCAGCCATGACCCTTGCCCTGGATAGGGCCTGCGGTGAAATACTCGACTATCTTGACGAATCCGGTCTTGCTGAGAATACCTTGGTTATTTTCACGAATGACAATGGAGGGCCCGTAGATCATAATGCATCAGTAAACCTTCCGTTGGCGGGAGCTAAAGCCACTCATCTGGAAGGGGGTATTCGTGTACCGTTTCTGATGAGATGGCCGGGTAAAGTAGAAGCTGGTTCTGAATATGAATATCCTGTGAGTACCTTGGATCTTCTTCCTACTTTTTTCAGGTGGCCGGTGGCCAATCAGAGAGTTTGAAAGGCTTGGATGGTGTAAATCTAATTCCTTATGTGACAGGTCAAAATAAAGCCAGGCCACACGAGGTACTTTACTGGAAAAAAGATGCAAGAGCTGTAGTAAGAGAAGGCGACTGGAAATTAATAAGGTATCCGGACAGACCTGCCGAGCTTTTCAAAATTGATGAAGATATTTCTGAGCAAAACGATCTTTCAGGCCAGTATCCAGATAGGGTTAAAAAAATGTATAAGATGATATTTGCCTGGGAGCTAACCTTAGAAAGACCCAGATGGATGTTGAAAAAGCTGTACGAACAGCTCGATATTGAGCTAATGGATAAATACAGGAAAGTAGAATAGGACCGTATTTAGTAGGTTAAAATAAGCCTGATATGGGCTAAGTAAGACAAAGAGCATAGCAGATTTTTGTATTTTCTTTGTTTTGTAAACCCTAGGTAGAAACAGAACCAAAACTTTGGGAACTTCAGGATGCTACACACCTAAATAGTATCCATTTTCAAAGAATTATAACTTATACTAATGAAAAAATATTCGCTTTTTTTAATGCTTTTGAGCACAATATCCTTTGCTCAAGGGATTATCGATAATTCCAACAGCCCAAATGTAAAGTTGAAAAGCATCAACATGGGAGATTGCCACTGGACAGAAGGTTTTTGGGCAGATAAATTCAAATTGGCAGAATCGGTTATGGTGCCTTATATGGGTGAGGTGCTGAAAGGCGATGTAGGACACGGACTGAATAATTTTAAAATAGCTGCGGGTTTAAAAGAAGGCAAACATCAGGGTTTTGCCTGGCATGATGGCGACTTTTATAAATGGATGGAGGCTATGAGTTACGTATATGCTCAAAATAAAGACCCTAAAATTTTGGCTGAGCTTGACGAAATCATTGCGATCATTGCCAAGGCTCAGATGGAAGATGGTTATCTGCAAACTCAGATTCAGTTGAACCCCAAGGTTGATAGGTTTGAAAACCGAAAATACCATGAGATGTACAATAGTGGCCATTTATATACCAGTGCAGTTATTCATTACAGAGTTACCGGGCAAAGAAACTTCCTTGATATTGCCATAAAGCATGCCGATAATCTGTACAGCGTTTTTATGCCCGAAAGCCGTAGGTATGGAAGGTTTGGTTTTAACCAAACTCAAATAATGGGATTGGTAGAGCTTTACAGAACGACCAAAGATGGCCGATATCTAAAACTGGCAGAGAAGTTTATCAATAACAGAGGGAAATACGGAGTTGATGAAAATCCTGCAACTATAGGCTATCCAATTGGCGACATGGTTCAGGAGCGTACGCCATTCAGAGAATCTACAGAGGCAGTAGGCCATGCGGTATTGGCCTTGTATTACTACGCAGGTGCTGCAGATGTGGCTGCTGAAACCGGAGAACAGGCCTTAATAGATGCTCTGGATAGATTATGGGATAATGTAACCAATAAAAAGATGTATCTCACCGGAGCTGTAGGTCAAACACATTACGGTGCTTCCACAAACCGAGATCCAATTCAGGAAGGGTTTATTGATGAGTACATGATGCCCAATATGACGGCCTATAATGAGACATGTGCCAATATCTGCAATTCTATGTTTAATTACAGAATGTTGGGTCTGAAGGGCGAGTCAAAACATGCTGATGTGATGGAGCTTGTTCTGTTTAACAGTGCACTGTCCGGAATTAGCCTTACAGGAAAAGAATATTATTATGCCAATCCGCTCAGAAAGATTAACGGGGCTCGCGATTACTCAAAAATGAATACCGAATACCCTGAGAGACAATCATATTTAGAGTGTTTCTGTTGTCCGCCTAATTTAGTGCGAACCATCGTACAGGTATCGGGCTGGGCTTACAGTCTTTCAGAAAATGGCTTAAGTGTAAATCTTTATGGTGGCAATAAATTAAAAACTAGGCTCTTGGATGGCACCGAACTGGAGTTAAAACAAGAAACAGAGTACCCTTGGAAAGGTCTGGTAAAACTGACTATTGAAAACTGTAAAGAAGATCCATTTGATATATTAATTAGAATACCAGACTGGGCCAATGGAGCCAAAATCAAGATCAATGGAAAGGATGCCGGCATAAATACAGAAGCAGGTAATTACACAAAAATTACGAGAAAGTGGAAGAAGGGAGATGTGATTTTACTGGATATGCCTATGGAGACCACACTGGTAGAAGGAAACGATAGAATAGAGGAAGTAAGAAATCAGGTAGCAGTAAAACGCGGGCCTGTGGTTTACTGTATGGAGTCCTCTGATCTTCCTGAAGAGGCCAGTATAGTTGATGTGTACATCAAAGGCGACACTCCATTCAAAACAGATTTTCAGCCGGATTTCCTGGGAGGAATTAATACCTTAAAAACAGAAGTCTTACTTAGGCAAGATAAAAAGGAAGGCATGTATTCTGCTGTTCAGAAACCAGTATTTAAAACCTTCAAAACTCAATTGATACCTTATTTTGCCTGGAGCAATAGAGGTATCTCAGAGATGTCTGTTTTTCTTCCGGTAGTATGGAAATAGAAAAGCCATGAAGTAAATGTTTAAAATGAGCTATTGATATTGTCAATAGCTCATTTTTTTACCCATGTTTATTTTCAATTTTAACCGGGTAAAGGGTTTAATTACCTGAATAAGCATCAACTTTGCGGAAATACTATACGCGAGGTTTTTATGAGAGAATTACGCCTTTTAGGAAAAGAAATAGAAGTGGGAAAAACGGTTCTTTCACTCGATATTGCCAAGCTTCATACACGCACTAGCTTAGAAGTGCCTGTCATCATTGAAAGATCGGCGAAAGAAGGACCGGTTTTGTTGTTATTAGCAGGTATACACGGAGATGAAGTGAATGGAGTCGAAATAGTCCGTCAGATTATTTCTCAAAAACTCAACAGGCCCAAAGCCGGTACCGTAGTTTGTATTCCAGTAGTAAATGTTTTTGGCTTTTTAAGCCAAACTCGTGAGTTTCCTGATGGACGTGACCTCAACAGAACTTTCCCGGGTTCGGTTAATGGTTCTTTGGCGAGCCGATTTGCTCATGCCATAATGACGGAGATCGTTCCGCACATAGATTACTGCATAGATTTCCATACGGGCAGTGGAAAAAGATTCAATTACGCCCAGATTAGGATGGATGGCTCTGATAAGGAATGCTTGAGTTTGGCAAAGGCATTTGCCGCTAAATTTATCATTGACGCACCCATTCGCGATAAGTCCTTTCGTAAGTCTGCCAGTGATTTAGGCAAAAAGGTCTTGCTTTTTGAAGGAGGCAAAGACCTGCATTTAGATAAAAATGTAACGAGGCAAGCACTGCAAGGCACCATGCGTGTCATGCAGTATTTAGGAATAAGAGATTTCTCAAATGAATTAGAGGACAGTCCAAATCAGGAAGAGCAGATTTATATCAGGAAATCTAGCTGGATCAGAGCCAATCACTCGGGTATGTACAGACGAGTGGTCAGTATAGGTCAAAAGGTAGAAAAGGGAGAGGTATTGGGAAGCATTTCAGACCCTTACGGAGATTTCGAGAAAAAAGTAAAATCAAGCCACGCCGGCTATATCATAGGTTCCAATCATTCTCCCATTGTTAATCAGGGAGATGCTTTGATTCATATTAGTACAGTGCATGAGGAGCTTTAGATTTGATTATTAGTCAATAAGATCTGACTACAATTAAATGTCAATTGCTTAGCCGCGGGTCAACCGCAAATAGTTAAGAACAATAGGAAGATTAAGTACAACAAATTTATAAATTCAGAATGGACTTCATTGACCCTTCTTCGTACTTAAAGTAAACTATATTATAACCAATTCTTTAATTCTCACATGGGCTAATTTCCGCTTTAAAAACTGTCCCTTTGTTGGCCTTAAAGCCTGGCTCCAGTAAAATACTTCCTCCTGATTTATATGTCGTAGGACTGCTTAATGTAGCTTTGCTATTTATTGTTTGCGATGAACTGTATCTACCACTTGGTAGAATGCCAAGTGGATGAACAACATTCACATGTACCGTAGCTACGACCGGTGTTCTGGCACTAAGACAAGCCCCTTCATTACAGGCAACATAATATGTTGTGGTTTGACCAATCTCAGGTGTGGCAAACTGAGAATTAACTCCTAAGGGGTTTGGGTCAGTATTACTGGAAAACCAATTATATGTGCTCGTGCATCCTGACGCACTTAAGTTCAAGGATCCCGGACCGCAACGATAATTACCTGTTGCTATTGGAGGATTAGGTACTATTACTGGATTTACTGTTAATTGAATGGTCAATAGCGAGTCGCAGCCATAAGAATTAACCAGTGTATCATAATAAACGCCTGAATTTGACCAGGTATATAGTCCACTTGGAGAGGTGTAAGGTCCACATGATACTTTGGATAAATTGACAGACGTATTTCCTTTAACTGTTACAGAAACGGTTTTGAGGCTATCTGATCCACTAGTAGCATTAGTGGCAAGTAATCTCACCTGATATACTCCAGGGGTATAATAAGTATGCTCAGGCTCTACACTTGTAGTTGATTCACCATCACCGAATTCCCAGAAGTAGGTATCAGCGTCTATACTTAGGTTAGAAAAGATTATTTTTGTTGAATCACAGTTTTCGTTTGTGGTATATGTAAAATTGGAGACGGGTAAAAGATCTTTCTCTATTTCAGTAGAGCTAACAGAGTTCCATTGCCCTAATTGGTCTTTGAACTGAAAGTTTAAGGTATAATAACCTTTTGAGAGATGCCCTAAGTTTGTTTTGTCAAGGATTATTAAATTTTCAGCAGGGACACTCAAGGTGCTGTCTTTTGCATTCGCAAAATCATCATCTATCCAGTATCGGTATGCGATAATCTTGTTTTCTATGCTTGACGGTGCCTGAGGCACTTTGTAAGCAAATAGAGATACCACAGGAGAATACTGCCCTTTGTCATCTTTGAACCTATGGTTAAGGATATGTATACCATCTGTAATTGCAGAAGTACCAATTTCAAGTGAGAGGTTGACCTGTTTTTGATTTCCTATTGGAATGGAGGCTCTGTTTGCATAATCCATATCAAACCAGTACTCGTAGGTTTGCATTTTTTTCTCAATCGTCTGCTCGGTCTCATAGGGTTTATAAAAGTGAGTACTGTTAACAGGGGAAAAAGTACCGTTCTCGTCTAAAAATCTAAAACTAAGTATATGCATTCCAGGAGACAGAGCTGAAGCAGAAACTGTGAAATTTAGGTTTACTGTTTCCAAAGGACTAACAGAAATAATTTGTCTGTTTGTAAAATCCTCGTCAAACCAGTACTCGTAGCCGTGAATTGTTTGGGCATAGAGAGAACCCAATCCAGAAAATAGAAACAATAGGAAGAGAAAGTTTTTCATGGTCTTAGTAGTCTTGAGCCGATACTTTGAATTCAACATTCAGGTTGCCGGCATTGTCTGTGCGGTTATCAATATTTTTTAGGGTGATGTGTGGAATAATCGGAATCCAGCCCGGCTTTACGGGATGTGCCCCGCCATAAATTCCTACCTGCGTGCCATCTGTACCTAGGTATGAGGCTGGAGAGTTTAGGTGGTAATTATGGCTGAAATTGAATTTTGTTCCAGATTGATTCACAAAAAAGGATGTCAGATCGACGTTAAACCAATTGTCGGTCTCTGTGTTTGTGCCAAAGGCCTGCTCGGAAATGGCTTGAACAAAGACATTTTTTTCGAAAGTGTTATAGTCAATCCCATAAGGAACCCTGCGATAGGCTCTGTTTAGAATGTTATTTGCAAAGTAGCAATAACTAGCTCCCGTAATATTATCATTTGAGCCATCATTGAGTATGATACAATTTTGAATAGCATTATTGTTACCTGCATTTATTTTTGACTGAATGAAGCAATTTGTGATGTCTGAATTTTGAGCATAATTTAAAGTAACGTTACCTAGAATAACAGATTCACTGATATAGGCATGTTGTGAAGATTGGGTGCTTGAACCAGGAACTATAAGACCTGTGGTCAGGCACCGGGAAACTCTCAAATAGTCTACTACATGATTAAATGCCCCGGTTATACTTCCATTAACATGTAGGCCTTGGAAAAAGATACTGTCTGCATCTTCCTGTAAGGTTATGTTATTGGTGACTTTCGTTATGCCTGTTGCGGCCGAACTATCCGGATGAAAGCCTACGCCAAAAATATTGAGTCTTTTATTGATATACTGCGGTGGTGAAACCTCACCAGCAGGTAGTAAGATAGTATCCCCAATGACGGCGGCATTGTATGCATCAGTAAATTGGGTAGCTCCCAGGAAAAAAGAACTTGTACCATTATGAAGTAAAGTTGTTCTAGATTGGGCAAAACTGCTGAAAACAGTGAACAAAAGGATAATTAAAGGGGCGATGGGATTTTTCATTGTGTATTTTTCTAAGATTCCTTATTGGTGATTTTTCAAAGAAAAGTCTACACTCATTAAAGTAAAATGTGATCTATCAGTTTACTAGTTGATTGTCCTCATCTGTAAAAATTTATATTTTTTACAAATAGTTACAATCATGCATTACATAGCTGACATTACTATGAACTGCATGCTAGCCTACACAAAAGAAATATTAAGCACATGTGCTCATTTCAGAAACATTCATTAGAAATGGGTTAAGTAGTAAGTACTCTTTAAAGAATAGAATGGATTCAGGTTTCTAAATTTATTCTATTTTTGGAGAGAGGTAGAGGTAAACACTTACGGTCTGATGGAAAAGATAGAAAAGAAACTGGCGAATCGCGATATTAAACCTACGGCCATGCGAATACTTGTTTTGCAGTTTCTGATGGAACAGGACAAAGCCATTTCTTTAAATAGCATAGAAGAAGGGCTTTTTATGGCAGATAAATCTACTCTGTACAGAACATTAAAGACGTTTGAGAAGAAAAAGGTGGTGCATACCATTGATGATGGTACTAAACAATTGAAATATGCACTCTGTTTAGAAAGTTGCCAGTGCAATGCATCTGATCTGCATTACCACTTTCACTGTAATAGTTGTCAGAATACGTATTGCCTGACGAATCATAACATTCCGGAAATAAACCTACCTAAGAACTTTCAAATGCAGCAGGCCAATATGGTCATAAAAGGCCTTTGTGCCGAATGCCGTCGCTAAACTTTGCAACCCACTTGCACTGGCTTTAAATTACCTTTGTCAGTGTCAAAAGAAGATTTTTGAAGTCTTTTTTTGCTGGTGTCTGTACACCTTTCTCTGATAAATTTTAAGACTGATTTTCTGTTAAAAGGTTTCAAGTCTGATCAAAGGAAGAAGAGGTCGCTTATAAATTAAATAACTAGATTTCAGCTCTTCAATATAGACTTCCTCTGACAGAGGAGAGGTATTTGGCTGTCAATAATCAAAAAAAGAACATGTACTTATTCATATTTTTTATCCTTTATTTCTTTTTAGTATTCGCCCTCCGGTCATTTCTACTTTGGAAAAAAACCAAGGTAAATCCGCTGACTTTTAATAAAGAGGACGACGCTCATGGCTATAATGGAAAAGTCTTTGGATTCGTATTCATTTTAGAATTAATAATAGTTTCTATCTATGCTTTTTTCCCGCAATGGCATAAGTTTCTTTTACCATTTTGGTACTTTGAAATTGACAGTTTAATGAATTCTGGTTGGCTTCTATTGATAATATCTTTGTTTTTTGTGTGGTTTGCCCAGGGCAATATGCGGGAATCCTGGCGTATAGGAATTGATGAAGAAAACAAAAGCGAATTGATAACCGATGGTTTTTTCTCCCTCTCCAGAAACCCGATTTTCTTAGGAATTATGATCGCCAATACGGGCTTGTTTCTCGTCCTTCCCAATGCTTTTACTTTACTTATTGTCGCCTTATCGACGGTGAGTATCAATACACAAATTAGACTGGAAGAAGAGTTTCTGTTCAAAGAGTTTGGAAGTCAGTATGCTCAATATCAGGCCAAGGTGAACAGATGGTTTACGATTAAATTATAGGGAAATGACAAATAAGAAACATAAACACCAATACGATAGCAATGGGAAGCAAGTCTGTTGCTCTCTTGAAGCCAAAATAGACACCAAAACTACTCCTGCCTTGATCAATGATGAACATAGCCATGATGATGGACAACACCATGACCACGCCCACGGTGGCAAAAACCCATGGAACGAATATATACCAGCTAGTATAAGCTTTGTTTTACTCACGGCTGGTATTGCCATGGATTATTTTGACGTATCCTTTTTTACAGGTTGGATTAGATTGGCCTTATATGTGGTGGCTTACATTCCTGTAGGATTACAGGTTCTTAAAGAAGCATTCAACGCTTTGATAAAAGGTAAAATTTTTACTGAGTTTTTCCTGATGAGCATTGCTACTGTTGGAGCCTTTGCCATAGGCGAATATCCTGAAGGAGTAGCGGTAATGCTTTTTTATACGGTAGGTGAGTTGTTTCAAGGAGCAGCAGTAAGACGGGCTAAAAACAATATCAAAGCCTTACTTGATGTACGGCCAAAAGTGGCTAACGTTTTTAGAAATGGGTCCTATGTAGCAGTCAATCCAAATCAAGTAAATATTGATGAAAACATACAGGTAAAGGTAGGCGAGAAAGTGCCTTTAGATGGGGTTTTACTTTCTGATAAAGCAAGTCTCAATACGGCAGCTTTAACCGGGGAAAGCAAGCCTCAAAGCGTTCTACCCGGACAGAATGTAATGGCAGGGTCAATTAATTTAGAAGGAGTCATTGAAATCAAAACAACCAAACTTTTTAATGATAGTTCAGTAGCGAGAATATTGGAGCTTGTCCAAAATGCAACCTCTAAAAAAGCTGAAACAGAATTACTTATTAGAAGATTGGCCAAGGTCTATACCCCTGTTGTGGTTTACTTAGCCATAGCAGTTTGTTTTCTTCCATACTTCATTGTAGAAGATTATGTGTTTCAGGACTGGCTTTACAGAGCCTTGATATTCCTGGTAATCTCTTGCCCCTGTGCTTTAGTTATTTCTATTCCTTTGGGTTATTTCGGTGGCCTCGGGGCGGCTTCAAAAAACGGTATCCTTTTCAAAGGAGCTACCTATATGGATAAGTTGAAAGAAGTCAATACAATGGTAATGGACAAAACCGGGACGGTTACAAAAGGTGTTTTCAAAATCAGCCAGATTAAAACGTTTAATGATTGGTCAGAAAAATCATTAATGTCCGTACTTATGGCCATTGAAGCAAAATCTACCCATCCCATTGCCAAAGCCATTTTGGAATATCAAACGAGTGAGCCGGTAGTGGAAGCAAAAGACATCAAAGAGATAGCTGGCAAAGGTTTAGTCGGAACGGTAGGCAAGCAAAAGGTAGTGGTAGGAAATCAAAAACTAATGCAGCAGTTCAATATCACTACGCCATCTGAAATCTCGGACATTGTAGAATCAAATGTTTTGGTTGGAATTGATGGAGTGTTCGCAGGTTTTGTGACCATTGCTGATGAAATCAAAGAAGACGCTGAAGAGACTATTGCTGCATTGAAAAAAGAAGGGATTAGCTTTATCATGATGCTATCTGGTGATAAAGATAGTATTACTCAAAAGATTGCTTCGAAACTGGGCATTACTAAGGCAAAAGGAGGTTTATTACCTGAAGATAAGCTACACGAAGTAGAGACTTTAAAACAAGACTCTAAAAAAATAATAGCTTTCATAGGAGACGGAATTAATGACGCTCCTGTTTTAGCAGCAAGTGATGTGGGAATCGCCATGGGAGCCATGGGAAGTGATGTGGCCATAGAAACCGCCGATGTGATTATTCAGACTGACCAACCTTCTAAAATTATTACAGGGATTAAAATTGCCAAATCAACTCAAAAAGTAATTTGGCAAAATATTTACTTAGCTCTGGGAATAAAGATTATTGTCTTACTCATGGGTGCTGGCGGAATAGCCACCATGTGGGAAGCCGTTTTTGCCGATGTGGGCGTAGCATTATTAGCGATACTTAATGCAGTTAGAATACAGAGGATGGATTTTTAGAGAGCACCTATTGGGGTTTAAAATCACGAATCATTTTACCCATAGGCAGTTCCTGATTGTCTTTGAAAGTGTATTTACTTATTCTGTTTACTTGGGTGCCTTTACTGTATCTGGCCATTGTTTGGGTAGTTTCACCCATAATCTCTAAGGCTTTCTTGAGAAGGGTTTCATTGAAACTGGCTATCGGTTCATAGGGTATTAGGTCATCTTTGACAGTATAGGTGGGGGTGATTCCATTGATTGTTCCATAATCTGATACGCCCAGTGCATTGGTAGTTTCACCCAGCATTACATAGATTCCGTAACCAGAACCAGTAGAGGTATCCTCTACCAAAGAGCCAAAAAGATTTTTTCCATACGTATTTTCTCCAATGGTAATAACTTCTATGTAGGGCTTTAGTCCATTGATAATGAGCTCGCTTGCCGAGGCGGTAGAATGGCTGGTAAACACAAAGACACGTCTTAACTGATTTCCAATGGAGTTGGTTTCGTTCAAAAAGGAATGATTAAAATAATCCTGGCCATAAGCTTGAGCAAAATAACTTTCATAAGTGGCATTCCACTTTTCTTTATAAAACACATCTGAAGCTTTGGCATTGCCAGAGATAAGTGAAGCTAAAACTTCTGCACTGCTTATGTAACCGCCGCCATTGAATCGAAGGTCTAAAACCAATTCCTCAACCCCGGCAGCTTTAAACTCGCCAAAAATTGACCGAAGTCTGTCATCATAAGAAGAGGAGTTTTCGTCGCTTCCCGGTATAAACTGATTATACAGAAGGTAACCCATTTTTCTGCCTGAGGCAGGTAAGGTTAGCACAGAGGAGAACGCTACAGGGTTCTCATTCACCACAGAACGGGTGATAGTAGCTTTAGCTCCCCCCGTCCATACTCCATTTTGCCATGTGCCCAATTGAAACTCATGTGTGTCTCCTGACTGGAACAGGCTATAAAAATTGTCTTCAGTAATCTGATTGCCATCAATCGCCACTATAACGTCTCCGCGTTTCAGGCCTGCCGTTTCTGCCGGGCTACCCAGAAGGACATCACTTAAAAACAAGCCAAGTTTTCCGCTGCCAGTCTGGGTTTCTGCCACGGTATAACGAATTCCATACACTTTATTTACGCCATTAAAACTATTTAATAATTCGTCGTAATTGTCTGTTAAAGCGGAGAATCGGTCTACCGTCTCGCGATTGTAAATAAGTTTTTCGAAATAGTCGAATGAAGAGGATGAGGCATCTAGTGTGCTTTTGGCAGGCAGATTGGCTGCCCAATAATAAGCTTCCTGCATGACGCTGTAAATCCATGAGTTTACAGTAGAAGAAGTAGCAGTAGATGAGTTGCTTACCTCTTGAGTAACATTGGAGGGCGTAACAATATCATCTTGTTTGCAGCTCTGAAAGCCTAGAGAGGACAGTAATATGACAGCGAGTAACCTTATCGAATTCTTCATTTGATGTTTGATGCTTTGAGGTGTTCTTATGCACCTGTTCTTTCTTTTTAATACTCAAAACGAAGTATAAACGCTGCCTGCGAATATTTATTTAACACATTTTTTGAGATTGGGAGAATTCATAAAAGTAAATTAAGTGCAGATTAAAAACGCCTCAAAGTCTGCTTTGTTCTGCGAAGTCTTTAGACTTCGTAGGTGTGAAAGTTGGTCTCTGATCAACACATCCTGCAAACTTAGATTTAGGTAAAAAGTAAACGCTTCCTTGCCATAAGTTAGCCGTAAGAACTAAATTCAAAAGCTAGGTATCTTCTTTTTCTGGCTCTACTACCCATTTTACAGGATATTGAATACCTAAGCCATTGAGGCCAAAGCCTCAAGCATTGGCTTTCACTTAAGTGCAGAAGGGATAGATTTAAGACAGTTTCAAGTTTTAGATAACCTCAAAATTCTATAATTGCTGAAATATAAACACATATATAATTGAATATTTTTACCGTATTTAATTACCTCTTAGATTAGAGAAAATATTTACTATATTTCAGGCATAGGTCTGATATATAGTTGTTTCGCACAAGCTAAAGACATCTCATTTTGAGTAATAAGAACTTATATTTAGCATTAAACCTACTAATTTCTGTAGTCTGGCTAGCAAATGGGCTTTTTTGTAAGGTGCTGAACCTTGTACCTCGACACGAACAGATAGTTGCTCGGATATTAGGTGAAGAATATTCAAGACCTTTAACTATTCTAATTGGTTTGTCAGAAGTTGTAATGTCGGTTTGGGTGTTCTCTAAATTTAAATCTAAGCTCAATGCGATAACTCAAATACTGGTAGTGGCACTGATGAATACTTTGGAATTCATTCTTGTACCAGACCTTCTACTTTGGGGAAGACTAAATTTCTTGTTTGCATTGCTTTTTATAGGCCTTGTTAACTACAATGAATTCGTTTTAAATAAAAAATTAAAAAGTCAGACTGCGTGATAAATTTTCTCAAAAACCATCCATTTGCAGTAGAGGCTCACTTTGACAGTTCGCTAGTACTGACATTTGCCGTTTCTAAAGATCAGCTTCAAAACTTAATCCCAGAATGCTTGGAATTGGATACTTTTCAAGACAAATGGGCCTTTATTGCTATAGCGATGGTCCAAACAAAGGGACTTAGACCAAAAGGCTTTCCAAAATTTACTGGAAACGATTTCTTCTTGATCGGTTATCGAGTATTTGTACGATACACTAATAATGCAGGAAAAAGATTAAGGGGATTATACATCATCAAATCACAAACCGATAAAAAGAAAATGGAATTTTTCGGTAATATTTTCACCCATTACAATTACACTACAACGGATATCAAGCAAACAAAAAGTAAAAATTTCAAAACAATCAAATCAGCTCAATCAAAATTTGAAATTTCTATTGAGCAAACAGACAATGAAATAAAAATTCCTGAAAACTCACCGTTTAGTGACTGGAAAGATGCTAGGAAATTTGCCGGTCCTTTACCACATACTTTCACCGTAGACACAAAGAATAAAACAATACTAACCATTTTGGGCGTTCGGCAAAATTGGAAACCTACTCCTATAAAAGTAGAAAATTACCATTTTGATTTTCTAAACAAGTTAAAACTTCAAAACATTGTTTTGGCAAATGCTTTTGAGATTAAAAACGTTCCATATTCCTGGGAAAAGGGCAAGATTGAAAAATGGAATTAAAAAGACGAAAATTTCAAGGGGTACTTAATATTTTAAGTTTCAATAGACACTTTTATGTGTTTGGACTGGTTGTCGTGACATTTATTATAGGAAGCCAATATATATTGAACTGGAATAAGGAATTGTTTTGGTTGGTAATTTGGGGATTTATATATGGGCTTGCAATGCCATTAATCGTTTCTGCATATGTTTACGACTTCTCTGGCTTCTACAATTTCGTCTGGTTGAAAAGAATGAATCTTGATGATTCCGCAAAAAATCTTAATCTGAATATCAATGCTGGCTTTGACGAAACAAGTTATATCATCAGAAATATTTTACCTCATTCAAAACTTCAGGTTTATGATTTTTATAATGCTAAACAACATACCGAAGCGGCGATAATAAGAGCAAGAAAAGTGAGTTTAGTTTATCCTAATACTCAACAAATAAATTCAAGCTCAATCCCATTAAAAGACAATTCCGTTGACAATATATTTTTAGTATCTGCTATTCATGAAATCCGCAAGCAAGAAGAGAAAATTCAGTTTTTAAAAGAGTGTAGAAGAGTATGTAAACCCAATGGCAATGTAATCATGGTGGAACATTTGAGAGATTTCCCCAACTTTTTAGCGTTCACAATTGGATTTACACATTTCTTTTCAAAAGCAACTTGGGAAATGGCATTTAAAGAAGCTGGATTTGAATCAATTAATGAATCAAAATTCACACCATTTATGTCAATATTCAATTGCAGTTAAGAATGATATTACATTTCAAAATAATCGGTTTTTTATTAATAAGCTTAGCATTGGTTCACCTAATTTTTCCGAAGTATTTCAACTGGAAGGAAGAATTGAAATCATTAAGTTTAATCAATAAACAAATGATGACAATTCATACTTTTTTTATTGCTTTGATTGTCTTTCTAATGGGTTTACTTTGTTTAACTTCAGCAGAAGAACTAATAGAAACGAGACTTGGTAAAACAATTTCTCTCGGACTTGGTATTTTTTGGACACTTAGACTGATTATTCAATTTTTCGGGTACTCTACTAAACTATGGAAAGGAAAACGATTCGAAACAATCTTCCATATTTTGTTCAGTGGATTTTGGATATATTTAAGTATTATATTTTGGATGAATTACATAGACTAGAAGTCAGTGAACAACATTGTATCTTGCTATTATGCATGATTTGAAATGAAAAAACATCAAGCCATATATTCCAAGATTAAAGAACTTTTGAAAAACCATTTGAGAAGTGACTTAAGAGAATATGAAGACGGTGACCACCTGACAATTGGTGAAACAGGAATATGGATTTCTTGTGACGAAAGAGAATTGACGGTTGGATATGGTTTAGTGCTCCAACATTTTAACCCAGAATATGACGACATTCAAAATGCAATTGACAACTTTTTCAATCTTTTGACTAAAAGAAAGCGAATCACTATATATTTCAAGGGCAGCTTTTCATATAAAAACAAGATTGAGCGTTTACTAAGCGACTCAGAATTTCAGGATTTAGGAACAACGATGACTTGGTTGTATCCGTATTGGAAAAAAACTAAGAAAGAAATAAAATATGAAGAGAATATAGTTGACCTTTCGGCGATAGAAAAAGATGTTAAAGAAATAAAAAACTATGAACAACAATTAGGCTCGAATGCAGGGAACTAAGGCTTCGGTTTATATGAGACTATGTTTTCCCCCAACCGAGTCTCGCTTGCGGACTCTGCTGTGCTTCACTTCAAGGTTAAACCGTATTTTATTTTATGGCGTCTAAAGAAAAACGAGATGAAAAACAAAAATTAGGCAGCAATTCCGCAGCGTCCGCTCTGGCGAGACTCTGCAAGGGGAAAAGTATTATATTATTTTTAGTAGGAATTTTAACTCTATTTTATTTTACATTAAATAGGAGTTTAATTCTAACTGAATTAAAGTTAAACGATGTTTCTCTGAAACTAATCATTCCGAATGAACGTAAAGTTTTCACAGAACATGATTTGGTTCAAATTGAGGCATCTCCAAATCTAACTTTTATGGGAAGGTCACTAGTTGCCAAATCTTTTGGTAAAGAACAAGTTTTGGATTTAATATTAATTGTAGAAGGTCAAAATTTGGCATATAAGATAATCAATCCTTCAGAACTTGCAGGCATTGAAATAACAAATTGGTCTTTATTTTCTAAAGATATTTTTATTGGTTTTAGAGAACGGGTTGATTTAAGTTCAAATAAATATCAGATCAATTCGGAAAATATAAAATTGGTTGTTCTCCAAACTTCTGATACGCTAGCTATTGGGAAATCAGCTATTATAAAAACTCCTCTAATATCCTTATGAATTTTTTCCATTGCTGTACAAAGTCTTCCGACCTTGTACGTGTGACAGGCGGTCTTCAGACCGATATTAAGGAATTCCGCTCTACGACATCTTCTACAACGTTGTGCGATGCCCCTTTAGACCTCGTACGCGTGTTTGTCGGTCTTTTTGACCAATCATATGGAGTATTTTATTTACGATGATATTACTGATTTAATTGTTAGACTATATTCCATCCCAGAAAAGCATGCAGCAGCACTTTCAATTGATGGAATTAGTGACGTTTTTGAGGATGAAGACATAATATCTACTTCTCAAATTCAAGAAATTTTAGAGGAGATACGGATCAAGTATAATTTGACTTTAGAGGAAGCGAAAAATATTAGGGAAGAATATGAAACTCAAATTTTAGGAACAGAATGCGACGATTAACAACCATTTTTTCTTTAGTCCTGTTATCAAATACATCCCTGGCACAAACCAAATGGGATTTACCATTTAAATATGAAGATTTAGATTTAAGTTTTTCTGAATTCGTATTTAATAGAGTGAAAAGTAGTGAACATTTAGAAAAAGATTTTAACACTAAATGCCGAAAAGGTATGTTTCTATTTTCGTTTAGGGTTAATAAAAAAGGCAATCTTTATGATATTCAAGATAGTCAAGGAATTAACACAGAGGAATTGAGGGAGACAACACGTTTAAGAGGTTTAATTAAATCTTCAATTAAGAAAAGTGAACCATATTGGAGAATACCGAATAATCAAAAAAAATATTGGGCAGATAAGGAGTTTCTTTTGCCAGTTATTTATTCTATGAGTTGTTTAGATGATAAAATACCACTCGATGATAGTTTCAATTCGCTGTTTATATTAAAGAATATTGACTCAGGTTCTAATTATTTATCTCAAAATATGTATCGAAATTCAAAAAAATATACTTCCTGTATTTTACTTCATCCAGTCATCATGTTAGGCATTTTGAAATAGTATTTCCCCTCTTGGAGTCTCCGTCAAGGACTCTGAGCATTTAAAGTAATAAGTTCCCAAAATCATCAAATGGGCTAAATCTAGCAACAGGAATCATTAGTGATTTGAAGACTTTAGGACTAAAACCTTCAGACGAGTTCCGTTTGTGGAAGCTTACATCTGGAAATACCGGTATATTATTTTTTGAAAGAAACTCATGTCAGAAATTTTCCCATTTTTATAGAGTTCTTGATATACCCCATCAAAATTTTCAAAGTTAAACTTTTGGCTCCAAATATTAAGTTTATCAATATCCGCGTTTTTCATTCGCTGAATAAAATCCTCTAACACATTTAAATCTTTAAAAACAAGCCTATTATCTTTTACATCAATGTCAACACCAGTATCACTAAAGTATCCAGAAAGTTCAGGATCGTTTTTGTCAAATATCAAATTCGGATCTGGAGAATCTTTAAGTGATTGACATGAACAAGTAAAAATAAAACCGAGGATTAAAAAATATTTTTTTTCATTGTATTAGATTTTTTGAGAAATGAAATGGCTTCTTATCGGGCATACCAAAAATTCCCTTATCTGTAAAACAGAGAGTTAATATTTCCCGTTAAATAAGTACATGAGGATAACTTAAGTAATTTATCGGTATTGTTTCATCTTTAATTCAAGTGGAATATTTGGTTCAAATAAATGCCTAAAGTGTTTATTTAGTTACGATCTAACCTTACTGCTGCATTTAGCATTAATCTGAATTTTCTGTTCAAGTTTTGGTAGGGTAAGTCCTCTCGTACTATTGTACTGAAGGGAGTTAAATCAATAGAGGCCTTTATCCCTATTCTCTTGTTATAAAAATCATTAACTAAGAATCCTCCATTAATTAAAACGGTTCTGAAATTTCTATGCTCCAATAAATCATCGTTTCCAAAAGGTGGAATCTGAATCGCATAACCAACAAATGGGATACAATTAATTATTTTGGGAACATGTAAATTATAAGTTATCCCGTTTTCAAAGGAAGTAATCAATGACTTAGTTCTATACAGACCAGCCCTTCTAAAGTAAACATTACCTCGAACGCCTCCATATATTTTGAAAGAACGGCTATTTCTTAGAAAATAATGATGAATGGAGACATTAAAATAAGGATCCGTATAGCCCCATCTTTGTACTCGAACTCCTTCGTATTCCCACCCATCAAGAACTGAATAAACTCCTACTTCAACAATATTTTGAGCCTTAACTCCAAATGTATAGGCAACCCAAAATACCAATACAAACAAAAATGAACGCATTCTAATAAGATGATGAATGATTTATTGTCAAATACCTTCCTTGCCCATCAGCACAAATAAAGGTTACATCGGCATTAATACTTTGATAACAAGGATCATCATTCGACCAGTCCTTTATATCAATTGTGGTATTTGAACAACTTGTGCAATAACCGCCATATGTTCTATATACCCAGTTCTGGCCACATATTTCAGCACTGTAAGGCGGCAAATATACTCCAGACTCAGCATTACCGTTCATTAATATTTGAGTACACTGAGAATTGAAAAATATTCCCAAAGACTTCTTTTGATGTTTGGTTTTAATTTTTGCTTGATAAAAGTGATTACTGTTGAATCCTACTGACTCTGAATGTAAAATGTAGCGATAGTCTTTGCCACTATAGGAATAAGTTCCACTTACTTCATATTCTTGACCCGTGGCAAATACTTTAAGGCTTGGGTTTTGTACTCCTGGACGATTTAAGCCCTTTTTATATTTCTGTCCAGTTTCTAAATTTAATATAGTAATATGAATAAGTATGTAGTTCATTTCCAATTATTACTTCCCTTTTTTTGTTTAACATAAGCTGAATTTCCGTTTCAGGAACGGCATATTCTATTGTTGGTTCATTTACATAGGTAATTAATTCAAAATTTTCGTCTGTTAAATACCCTTTAGTTAAAATTAAATTTTCATAAAATGAGTCATTTAGGTTTGAATAGTAATTTTCAAGGCTTTTGAATCCTTTGTCTTTTGTTTGTGCTTTGAACTCATTTTGAGCCTTGAACGAAATTAATTTTTCTTTCAAGGAAAGAAATTCAAGGGAATCTTTAAACTCCGCTCTGGCGAGACTCTGCAAGTGGAAATCTTTCCAGTCAGCTACGCCTTCTTTAGCTGGAGGTACTGGTCTTTGTGCTAACAAGACCTCCTCATTTGCAAGCTTTGTACTGTCTTTTGTCTGAGTCTCCTCTTGATTTATATTCTCTGTTTTATCCTTTTTATTGGGCTGTACTTTCTCCCACTTAAGGGCTTGTCCACTGGTATAGATTGGCAATAAAAACACACCAACTAGCAGTAGCAGTTTTTTCACGTTTAAATGTACATTATGTTTTCTCGCTTTGTTTTTTATTAATTTCCAGTGTTACATTACTATGCATTTATTCTCTATCTTTTCAGAGTCCCTGATGGAGACTCTGAAAGAGGAAAAAGCTTATTTGGGGTGAAGCTATCATGCCATTTAGGTATACTCTCTAACTAGTAGAACTATAGCAGCTATTAACAACATAATTCCTACGCCAATCATCCGAATATTGATAGAATAATAAGTGTTTTTGTACCACTTTTTTGTTCCATCGTATATTGCCCAAATTCCAAGCAAAAGAAATATTAAAGCTAGAAATGTATTATTGATCATTCTTCTCTCTATTATGTTCGATAGTTTTGTTCGTTATTATTTCAGCAGTTTTAGATACCTGCTTTATTTCTGCTTGAAGAATTCGCTTAGACACATTGTCTAGTCCCGTATTTTCAATGGCTTTTTCGGCTTGAGCTGGAAGTACTTCAAATGCTGCATCTACAGCAAAATCAACAACATTTTCTGTCGTTACACCCTCGGAAGAGAAAGAGGAAATAAGGGTAAAAAGTAAGAGTGAAATTGTTTGTTTATTCATCTAATGTAGATTTTAATTTGTCATTTATTTTAAAAACTGCCCTTCAGAGTCCTGACTGAGCCTTTGGCCTAATGGAGACTCTGAGAGGGGAAAGGGAGAATCAGTATTAACCTCATTTATTGCTTTCAAAGAGCCGGCCATACCTTTTTTTAAAACTTGTAAACGGTTTTTTTCTATATTTTTCTAAGTCATAGGGGATTTTATCCCAGCCTTTGGGGGGTGCATGCTGTAAGGTATCTGGTACCGGGATATCCCAAAGCACTCTGTTTACCTGAAAATCATCACAGTCAACCCGGATAAAAAAACGAGAATTTAGAACCTGGTTCTTTGAATACCATGCTCCTAAATCACCCGCTCCAACACTTGAACTACTATTTATAGTGTTTCCATCATGACTAAAACTAAAGTACAACTTACTAGAATCAGGCATTCTGATTGGTGAGATAATAGTATAAAAACTACACTCATTCAATTTATCAGTAATTCCTTCTTCTTGCTTATAATAGGAAATGAAAAATAAGATTAATCCAATACAAGTAATTGGAAACAATATGAGAAAATTTCGCTTTTCTTGAGGACTCTTAAAAAATGGTTTTTCTTCCATAAAGCAATTTTATTTTTGAGCAGGCAAGCTTGGATCAGGTGATAATTTGACGAAACTCAGAATGATATTTAAAGGTAACTCAAAAGAAATATTAACCGCACATCCTTATTAGAATGGTAGAAATTAAATTAGATTACGAAATTAAATTTCATGAGAATTTGTATTTATCAATAGAATGCAATCAAGGTGAAAGCGTATCAGAGTACGGTGACTTGTATTACTTTGCTAATGACATTCATTTCATTGGAAAATCCAACTCCTACGAGAAAGCGGTTCTTTCATTCATTTCCATGTTAGGATGTTGGATTGAGAAATTAAAAAAGACAACTTATAATGTTTTTTTGCCTTTCGATTTTAGTGATGAATATATTGGCGGCCTTTTTTATTACAAATAGTAATGAGAATTATATCGTTAGATATGGAGTTTCTAGTGAGTTCACTGGCTCCGCTTATGCACCATCTAAATGCGAATTGATAACACCACATAAAGGCGAATTGGTTTTTATAGGCGGGAGTCTGCACTTCGAATCTTTGAAAGAAGTAATTTCTAACATTGAAAGGATAATAATTTATCTGACAATGGATTTAACGCATCTTGGCACTTAATGCTTCCTTTCAGCCGAGTATTCAAAAAGCTAGAATCCCTTAACAATAGCAGTAGGTTTTCTTAAGATTAGGTTCATTAAGTCCAAAGGTCTCACTTGAGGACTCGGGGGTGCTTACGTTGTACAATTCCTCGCCGCAGTGTCTCTTAAAATACACCACGGTATTTTATTATACATGTTCAATATACTAAAACAAATAAACTTCAGCTTATCGTAATTGCCCTTGATTTACCAAAATATAGGAGCTATAAAATCAGAAAATCCTCATGCCTTATAAACTAATTTTCCTTTTAGCCTTTATAGCATTTTCTTTTTTCCCTTTTAGGAGTCTCCGTTAGGGACTCCGAAAGTCCACCGTATCCATAATTGAACAGTTCTAAGATTGGTATTATGAAAATGCGGTCTCCGTTCTGCGAAGTCTAAAGACTTCGCAGGTGTGAAAGTTGGTCTCTGACCAACACAACCGCTAGCTCAACCTGTGTTGAACCCACATTGGAATGAGAAGCTGACAACACAAGATCAAAAATTATCGAATCTAATCTTCTCCAAGTAGAAAGAAGGTGACAGGGAGAAGCTACTTTTAATAATAAAGTATAAGAAATGTAGCCCCGCCAGGAATCGAACCTTATGAACTACATGAGACCATATTATACTTAAATGTATTAATTATAAGTATTTTATGCTTATCGTTCGATTTAGTTGTATGCTATTTATCATTATTTTACTTTTACATTTACTTATACACTTATAAAAATATATGGCGAGTACAAAACTTAAATTAAGACCAGATTATAAAAGGAGAAAGGGTGATATTGCAGTTTATGTTCAGGTATGTATTGATAGTAAAACAAAACTTTACAGCACTGGTCAAAAAATCAACCCTGATAATTGGGATCATAAAAACCAAAAAGTAAAAAAGCTAAATGGGACCAAAGACCATGTTAAAATTAACTTACTTCTGGAGAAGAAACATCAAGAGATAAAGGATATCATATTCTCAAAAACTGTGAATAATGAAACTCTAACTTTTGAAACAATTTCTGCAGAATTGAAACCTAAGGTGACCGATAGTAGGTATTTTAAATTCTGGTATGAAAAATTTACCGAATTCAAAAGTGCTGAGTTCAAGTACACCACTATAAAAGGCTACGGTGTTTTAAGAAATCAAATTTTAGAATTTAAGAAGAACAGAGATTTTGTTTTAGATGATATTGATTTCTCATTTTATGAAAGTTTTAGGGCATGGTTAATTCTAAAAAAGGGACACACAAATAGTACGGTAAATAAGCGTTTAAAAATTCTTAAAACTTTTTTAAACTATTGTGCCAACTACAACATATACGATTCAAGGCATTTGGTGAAATTCAAAATGCTGGAGGAAAAACCATCTACCAAAATTGCTTTAAACGAAAGGGAGTTAAAACTACTTTGGAATCATGATTTTGAAGATAATAAAAGGCTAGATCGTGTTAGAGACCTATTTGTTTTCGCATGTGTCACAGGACTTAGAGAATCAGATATTCAGAACTTGACCAAATCCAACATAATTAATAATGAAATTTGTCTGAATGTAATTAAAACTAGTTCCGAGATTAGAATTCCACTCAATGCTTATTCCTCAGCAATTCTAGAGAAGTATAATTTTAAACTTCCCAAAATCTCACAGCAAAAGCTTAATTCTTATTTAAAGGAGGTAGGGATGAAAGTAGGTATTAATGACCCTCAAAAACTGGTCAAATTTCAGGGAGGAAAAAGGTTTGAATCAACTGTGCCTAGGTATGAACTATTAAAGTCTCACGTAGGCCGAAGAACATTCATTACACTTTCTATTATGAAAGGAATCCCAATTCCTGTCATACAATCAATGACGGGTCATAGAGATTTGGCTTCCTTTCAAAAATACATACAAATAGGATCTGAGAGTAAAATTGAAGCTATGAAAAATTGGCGTATTTGATTGATATTTTGTTCTAATTATTAAAGTAATTACTAATATTTACTAAAACTGATAAGGTCAAATATTCCTAAAAGGGATAAATTGAATAGGATATTTAAGTAAAAAACATTGCGTAGCAACAACTTGGGAGTGTTAATTATACTCTTATAAGTTCGAGTTGGGCTCAATCTAGGTGAACGTACATATTTGATCTCTTTTGATCTCCAATTTAGTAGCTATATGTAATGCTATTTTGAATTAGTTTTAATGAAGCACTATCTATCTTATATTCTGTTCGAGTAGCAATACGATCCTTATTTATGAGGCCGCAACTTTTGGAAGACGAAATCTTGGTTGGCTCTCTTGATTGTCTGAGATATCCCTTAATTCGATTGTTGAAGAAATTCGAACTTCTTATCCCAACCCTTATTTAAAAGTGGGTGAAAGTTTATATCAATGCTTCTCCTAAGTTAGGAGGAACTTACAAACAAGACTCAATTATTTTTTCAACAATGCAAGTTCATCTATGAAGATTATTCGTTTTTAGCTATACCAATTGCTAAAGTTCTCAATCATCTCTCTCTATTTGATTAATAAACGAAGATTGTTAAATGGCATTTCGCATTTGAAACAAGATTGGTTAAGCTCTTTACTTCTTTAAAGAAAACTTGAGTAAAAGCCTTAATTGAGCTATTAAGATTATCAACTCTTAGAATTAAGTGTATATCCTTATTTTGAAGATCGGCCAATTCATTCTGTCTTAAACATATGCCTTTTGTTTACCCTTTTAATTCACAGGATTTATTTCTAATTCTCCATATTGATCCCTAAAATCTTGTAGAATTCTGTGATTTGAATTTTTTTGGTTGTTCCAAAAGTTCCTAGTAATGAGATCGTTAGTTTTAACTTCGCCTATAATGAGAAGGTCAATACTGAAAAGCCACTTAATAACATTTTGAAGTTGGGTAAGGTCAAATATTATTTTTCCAATTAACTTTAATCAATCCGAAACCTTTAACTTGTCAGAGGACTCTTTTTATGAAAAAATTCCTGCTATTTTCCTTTTGTATATTTTCCACTCTAATTGTGACCGCACAGAATAGTAAATTGTTTTACATCGACGAAGACAATCGAGAAATTCGGTTAATAAATACAAACGGAACCTCAGACGAGATTTTTTTTAAAGAAACTGAAGTGCTTTCAGCAAGATATTTAGCGGTAAATAATAATACACAAGAGTTATTCTTTACCTCAGGTTCTCCTTATAAAATTTTCAAAAAGAAGTTTGATGGTACTTTGGAGCAAGAGATTTACTCTTCTTCAGGTGAATCAATTTATAATATTGAGGTTGATGAAACTAATGCCAAAATCTATTGGGTCGAAAATCAAAAGATTAAAAGAGCAAACCTTGATGGCACTAATGTAGAAACTATTATTGACGTAACAACTGATGTATATATCAGAAGTTTAGCTCTAACAGGGTCGAATTTATACTGGTCAGAAAGGTTTTATAACACAACTAACTTTTCGAATACATATTATCTTAAAAAATCTTCTTTAGATGGGAGTAGTGTCTCTACAATTCATACAGAAGTAGTATCTTTTAGTGGTTCTCCGGTTACACAAGGTACTATTTATGATATGGAAGTTGATGAATCAAATGGGCACATTTACTGGGCTTCGTATACGGCGGATGCGATTTTCAGAAAAAATAGTGACGGTTCTGGAGGCGTAACAACTGTATTAAATAGCACTTATGTTTTATCCCCAAGAGCATTAGCTCTGGATGTTCCCAACAACAAAATATATTGGACTGACAGTGATGCCACTTTTGATAATCTAAGAAGTTCAAACTTAGATGGCTCAAATGTAATATTATTAAGTTCAGCCGCATCTGATCCGTACGGACTAGCACTTGCAACTATTAATCCAGACCCACTTGGCTTACCTGAAATAGACGTGCAAGGAAACAGCACATCAATTTTAAATAATGACCTTACACCAGAAACTGTTGATAATACAGACTTTGGCAGTGTGCCGATAAACAACAATTACAAAGACCATTACTTCTTTGTGAGAAATTTGGGAGGAACTAATCTAACACTTTCGGGCTCACCAAGGATAATCATTACAGGAATAAATGCTGGTGATTTCACGTTACAAACAGATGCTAATTCGACAATAGCTCCAACTTCAAACACATATTTTACTATTCGATTTGACCCAAGTGTGGTTGGAGAAAGAATGGCTACAATAACTGTTAATTCAAATGACAGCAATGAAGGTGCTTATTCTTTCAACATTAAGGGCACAGGAGATGTTTCTAGTGGTGAGACTGGAACTAATGATATTCGCTTAACAACGCATGCTGTAGCTTCAAGTTTAGATAACGAAGACCCATCAATAGCTTATGACCCTACCTTGAATCGATATCTTTTAGTGTTTGAGTCTGAAATTACCAATTTGGAAGAAGAGATTTTTGGCCAATTTATTGCAGCCGATGGTTCATTGATTGGCAGCCAGTTTCAAATTTCATCTACAGGTCCTGGCGGAAATACTGATATTGATGGTACAAACCCAAAAGTCGTATATAACACCGTTTCTAATCAGTTCTTTGTGATTTGGCTGGGTGATATGGATGCAAGCAATATTTCTGAATATGAAGTCTTTGGTCAGCTCATAAATCCAAATGGAACTTTGGTAGGAGGACTAGGAACTGGACAAATCCGATTATCCAAACATGGTACCGATGGTGATGATTATTATAGTGTGTCAAACCCAGAATTAGCTGTAAATACAAATAATGGTGATTACTATGTCGTTTGGCAATCTCAAACAACTGTAACAACAAATACCGGAGGGTTTACTTTTGGAGACGAAGTTGAGGTATTTGGAACCAGAATTCTAAGCGACGGAACAATCGTTAGTGGTCTTGGCAATCAAACAAAACTTTCAAATGTACCAGACCCTAATATTGATGACAATCAAGACGCCTCAATACCGCACATAGCATTCAACTCGACTAATAATCAATATCTCGTCGTATATGAATCTGATAAAATCACAGATGGAGATGATAATATTTTTGGTCAATTGATTAACAGCGACGGCTCATTAGTTCATAGCATTGATTCACCAAAGCAATTTACATCAGTTGGAGCAAGTAGAGATGCGGATAACGCAAGAGTTGTTTATAACTCAGCTCTAAATGAATATTTAGTGGGTTACCAAAGTGATCACGTACTTTCTACTGACAATGAAGACGAAATCTTTGGTCAACGAGTTAGCAACTTGGGAGTATTAGTTGGCAGTCCAATTCAATTGAGCTTTGCAGGAATTGATGGAGATGGAGAAGAATCAGGTTCGTATTTCTCACTGGATTATAATGCTTCTTTTGATCAAATTTTAGCTACCTTCCAATCTGAAGAATCAGGGAGTAATTCATTTGATATCTATGCTACTACACTAGATGCGTCCACTTATTCATATTTGGAATCTCAAAGTAGAGTTAGCGACATGGGTACCTTAAATGGAGACAATACCTATACGGCTCAAAAGCCGAGACAAGCATTTAACTCAACAGCAAATAACTTTTTGATTGTTTGGGAAGGTGATGATCAAGCACCGAATGGGCCTGGGGATAATGAGGACGAGATTTTTGGGCAGTTGTGGCAATCACCACCCACTCCAGAAATAGACATTGAGGGAAATAACCTTAGTATAACGGATGGTGATAGTTCGCCTTCCTTATTAGATTTAACTGATTTTGGGTCCGTTAATTTAGGGGTTCCTAAAGATAGAGTTTTTACAATAAAAAACCTTAATTCTGGTCAGTTGGTTTTAAATGGGTCTCCTACTGTTTCTCTCAACGGAATTAATGCTTCTGATTTTGAGGTGAGTATTTCTCCTGCAACAGTATTGTCAGGTAATAGTTCGACTACATTTCAAATTACATTTACTCCCTCCGCCTCAGGATCAAGGACAGCTTCACTTAGCATAAGTAACAATGACTCTGGAGAAAATCCGTATAATTTTGATATAAAAGGTACAGGAGTTAACTCTACACCTCCGACAATCACAAGTGTGACGGTACCTGCCAGTGGCACATACATTTCCGGTCAGAACCTGGATTTTATGATTAACTTCAGTGAGAACATCACGGTAAACACTATTGGTGGCACACCTCAACTATCACTGACCATTGGAGCAACCACTCGTCAGGCTGTCTATACGAGTGGTTCGGGAACCTCATCATTACTTTTCAGATACACGGTTCAAACAGGAGAATTAGATATTGATGGTATTTCAGTCGGTACATTGTCTGCCAATAGTGGCACCCTTAGAGACGCTTCCAGCAACAATGCTAACCTGACGTTAAACAGTGTGGGTAGTACTACGGCAGTTCTTGTTGATGCCGTGGCTCCGACAATCACAAGTGTAAGTTCTACTTTAGCTAATGGAACCTATATAGCGTCCGAAATAATTCCTATATCGGTTGTTTTTTCGGAACCGGTTTTTGTAACAGGGATACCACAATTAATACTTGAAACGGGATTGGTTGACCAGTCTACTAACTACAGTAGTGGTAATGGATCGCAAACTTTGACTTTTAATTACACGATACAAACAGATGATTATAACCCAGACTTGGATTATCAAGACTCCAATGCATTGAAATTAAACCATGGCTCAATAAAGGACATCTCAGGAAATAATACAATCTTGAACTTACCAGTTCCCGGTGCTTTAAATTCACTAGGGTCAAACAAAGAGATTTTTATTAATGGACGATCTGCAAATGCAGATTTAAGTTCTTTGACTTTGTCTTTTGGTACCTTATCGCCATTATTTAATCCTAGTATATTATCATATGAAGCATCTGTAGATAATGCTACAAATAGCCTGACTGTAACATGTGTTTCGGCTGAGCTAAATGCCTCCATTAAAGTAAATGAAATAAGTGTAAGTAATGGCTTACCTTCAAGTCCCATACCACTTAACATCGGCTCAAATACCATAATTATAGTTGTAACAGCACATGATGGCACCACGATAAAATCGTATACTCTGACAGTTACCAGAGCAGGTCTGCCTGAAATTAATGTAAAAGCCAACTCGTTTAATATTATTTCTGGCGATCCTACACCCTCATATACAGATTCCACAAACTTTGGGAGTGTTGGCATCTATGACTTGAACAATTCCAATTCATTTATAATTGAGAATCTTGGGACAAGTGATCTTATTTTTTCCGGTACTCCTAAGGTTGTACTTAGTGGTAAAGATGCTTCTTCTTTCAATGTTGTTATACAACCCTCATCACCTCTTTCTCCATTAGAAAGTACATCTTTTAGTATAAATTTTGATCCAGCAACCCCAGGACAAAAAAATGCCATTGTAAGTATTTTAAATAATGACGGCGATGAAAGCCCATACACCTTCAGTATTCAGGGGGAAGGGGTGTGCAATATTTTACCGGTTATTGTGATTTCTGGGACTGAAAATTTAGACTGCCATGTTAGTTCTGTAACCCGAACTGCATCAGGCGGCAATACTTATTCTTGGTCAAATGGCCTTGGTACTTCAGCGACTGCCAATATGAACTTACCGGGAATTTATACTGTAACCGTTTCAGATATAAATGGGTGCTCATCATCTGGAACTACGGAAGTAACAGTTGACCCCACGCCGCAAACATTGGGTGTAACAGCCTATCAAAGGCCTTCAGCATGTGGGGTTAATGATGCAACGATTACTTTTTTTACCTCATTGCCAAATGGAACCTTCGATTTAAACTTTACTCGAAATTCAATTCCCTTGTCGAGGTCAATAAATGTAAATGGTAGTCAATTACATTTATATGACTTGGAGCCTGGTTTGTATTCAAATTTTATTATTAATAATGGATCATGTCAGGCAAGTTCTACTGCTGAGGTAAATATTGTCCCTATTCCATTAAATGTTACCGCTTCAAACAACGGCCCTTATATTGAGGGACAGGCAATACAACTGACAGGAACAGGAGGGCCAACTTATAATTGGTCGGGACCAAATTCATTTAGTAGCAATTTTCAAAATCCTTCAATTGTTAATGCCACTTCATTAAATGGAGGAGTCTATACTCTAACTGTGAGTAATGGGGCATGTACGGCTACTGCAACAACATTGGTAACAATTGATGATGCCTTACCCGCATTTACCTATTACTACGCATTTGGAGGGCCTCATCCCGAAATCATTGCTCCATTGACACAAAATGCTGAATTTCAAAACTCTGATCGAAAAGTAACTATATTGGCTGTTCCAAACATTCCGATAGCCAGTTCTAGATTGCAGCTAACGGGAACTTCTAACCTTCAGTATTATGAAGATAACCAAGCTCCTTATGCTCTCCATGAATTCAATAATCAAGCAACTGGAGACCTCTTGCAAAACAACTTTTATTCCTTAATTGCTCGTGGATATAATCAAATTAATAATCAAGGGAGTGTAATTCTTGGGCCAGATGTAATCAGTTTTTGGGTGGTCGGTGGTAATAGGACGGTCGAACTCTCCCCTTTAAATAACATCAACTTGTGTTCCAACACTCCCTTTAACGTATTAATCAATACGTCAGGCAGTTTTGAAGCCGGGAATAACTTTATTGTTTATATCTCTGATGAAAGTGGTTACTTTACTAAACCAATTCAAATAGGTAGTGGTTCTGGAAATAGTATTTTATGCTCTATCCCCAACTATATAAATTCCGGCAGTCTGTATAAGATAAAAGTTGTTTCCACATCTCCAATTGTAACATCAGAAATTTCCTCAGAAAATTTAACAATTATACCTTCGAATCAACTATTGACTTCACCAAATAATGACATAATTAATATAATTGAAGATCAAAAGGCTATTCAGGTCATTGAAGCTTCTAACAAAGTCTCTGGAAATAGCCGGTCAAATTATATATCCGGGAGCAATGTGCTTTTAAAACCGGGTTTCGAAGCTGATGCCGGAACAGTTTTTGAAGCAAAAACACAGTCCGTTTGTCCTTAGTGGAATTCAAATTTGATTAATAAGGAAGACATTTTATCATGAGGCTTCTATATTTTGTAACCTTCCATGTTGGTACAAGTTTTTTATACTTAATCTTATCAAGTAGTATTGAATATTCTCGTTATTACTTTTTTTGTTTAAAACTTCATAGCCGTTTTGGAGAAAAGCCTAATAAGCTTCCATTCTTTAAATTTAATGGACCTTAATCCACCGACTACATCATTTAGGGATATATGGCAGCAAAAACCTAACTCAATTATTAGAAATAGTAAAATATTTTAAATATTGATAAATTAAAAGGATTTCCGTTAACATATCCAATGATATATATAAAATTTCAAACCAAAAATTTAATCAATAAAAACCTGATGTAGTTGGGTTTGCATAGGCGGGGCTAAGTTTCAATTCAGCCAATGCTTCCCTCACGCATTTCTTTGTAACATCTAATATGGTAATATTTTCTATCAATGTTAAAGTAATCCAATCGGTAATACTAATTGCCAATAATGCCAGTGGCCTTCTAAGTTTTGCTCGAGCAAATTCAGGTGCTGTTTTCAAACTAAAAGTCTATGGCTAGCTTAGTTTAAAAAAATAATTAAACAGAATTTTAAAGAATAGTAAAAGTCACCTAATGGAATTCAAAACATACTCGTCTAGAACTTTCACCCTATACCCCTTCCTTCCTTGGGAAATATTATATTCAGAAAAATTATGTTTGATCTGATAAAAAGTATTCTTTGAAACACCCAAATACTCCATAGCTTCTTTTTGGTTTAAGTACCCTCGTTTTATTTTTTCTTCTTGGTTAGAGTTTCCCTTTGAGAAATGTGCTATACTCTCAGAAACAACCTCTGATACAAGGGCTTTCAGTTCCTCAATTTCAAGTTCTATTAGTTGTATTCGTTTACTGGCCATTGCTTTTAATTTTCTCCAATCTTAGATATTCTGAAAAACACGAATGTCCAAAACGTGCAGATTTTTACAATTTTGACTAAAAACGTCTAAAAGACCCATAACTATGACTTATAAACAATAACGTCTACTTTCATAAATGTCCTACTACGTTCCTTCATGGAACGTAGTAGGGATAATTGAAATAAATGTATAGGCCTTTAAAACGATCAATTTGAAAGCTCATAATAATAAATTCTCATAAGGCAGTTCATGGTAAAAAAACAGTATGGAGGCACATAGACAACAACCCTTTTAAATATTTAATATCCCTAAATCCAATAGTATTTTATGTTTCAGTTTCATGAATACTCTTTTTTGAGGTTAAAGTACCTTTCGATTCACTACTTTAAGAATTACGGTAAATGCTTTTCGTGACACCTGTTGTGTCACGAAAAGCTAAATACATTGTATCACTTAGCAAGAATTTGTGTTACGTTTTTTCTTTATGTACGTCCCAATGCTATAATTGGGTATTTCTGATTGAATTTTTATGTAGCTGGGCATATTCCAGCTGTGCCACGTTTCAAAGTCTAAAGGTTTTAATTCGGTTTTCATTGGTTTATTTGTGTTTAATTATTCTATAATGATTTAGATCCACTCGTCTTAACTCATATTCGCCATAGCAACAATTACCATTGGGCGTTTTTGTTGAAGTAGCACCAAAATTTAATTTTAACTTAGATATGAGAGTTGCTGAAATAACTTCTGAGCCAAATAGCTTATATACATCTCCCAAAGTTTTCTTGTTCTCTTTTAAATCACGTATGGCACGATTAAGGTAATAGTCACGCTCCTTTGCCCTTTCATTATTAAAGGCAGC
>JANSYO010000025.1 GCA_024742395.1 Cytophagales bacterium | reverse complement strand
GAAATAACCTCTTTCACCACACTTGTCATCGATTGGCATTTTGGACAACCTGTTCCTAGAATTTTTATTACTTTGTTCATCTTTTTGATCTTTTAGTATCGTAAAATTACGATGACTTTAAGCACAGAACTGTGATCAAAATCACAATTACCTATTTTATCTATCAGGAAAGTCCAAAAAATGAATTTGAAGGTAGCTAAAGCGGTAATAGGAAATCTATGCAGCTAAAACCATTTTCCTATGAAATAACTCCTTGGGGTATACTATTAATGTCCGATGGATTCAGTCAATATTTAAGAACCCACCTCAATCAAGCTAAAATAGGATCAAATGGACCAGGCACAGACGGTCCAAAAAAGTATAAAAGCAGATTTTTCAATTCCTTTATTACTAACCAATCATCCTGCCTCTTTCCTCAAAACCTCAAGTGGAGGGCTTTTCAAAACAGCTCGGCTATTACTCAAACCGATCAGCAAAACAATTACTGTCAAGCCTGGCATTAATACCAAGAAAGGTATCCAAGATGGCGTGAAAGGTGAGTTGAATACAAAAACAGCTAACAATTGACTGGCAAGAAGTGAAATCAAAATGCCGATTCCTGTTCCTAAAATTCCTAAATAAAAATATTCCAGGAATGTTATTTTTAGTATTTGCCTACTTTTAGCCCCTAATGTCCGTAGCAATACGCTTTCCTTTATACGCTGATATTTGCTTGTCCTGACTGATCCAATCAAAACGATAATTCCAGTTATTATACTAAAGAAAGCCATAAAATTAATCACCCAGGAGATTTTATCTAATATACCCTGAACGGTGGTTAGAAGCTGCCTCAAATCCAATATGGAGACATTTGGAAACTCCCTTACCAATTCTTGTTGCAAGTCGGCCGAAATTCTTTCATCTGGAGCATTTGTACTCATCACGGTAAATTGAGGGGCATTTTCAAGAATTCCCTTGGGGAAAAGTACAGAGAAGTTTAACTGCATTCTTTGCCAATCTACCGTTCTGATACCGGCCACTCTCGTCTCCATAAGCACTCCCTGCACATTAAATACAATGGTATCGCCTACTCCAACCTGTCCGTTTTCGGCCAGATTATCTGATATAGAAATAGGAATTAAATCCCCCGGTTGCCTTTTGACTGGCCACTCTCCTTCCAATAGAGTTTCGGAGGCAATGAGTGTATCTCTGTAAGTAGTTCTAAATTCATGATTGACTATCCATTTATCACGGGTACTGAGCGTATCCTGACGAATTACATTGGCCAGAACATCATTGATGCTGTGCACCCGCATGGTTATAATAGGAATGTTATCCAGAACCTGAAGGTCTTTCTCCTCAATCACACGCCTCACATTCGCTTTTTGATCTGTTTGGATATCCAAAAGGATAATATTCGGATTGCTGGCACTGTCTTCAAGACTTGCTTTGCTCAGCAAGATATCTTTGGTAAAGTATAATGTACTAATTAAGAAACTTCCAATGCCTATGGCTAAGATAAGTACCATGGTCTGGTTATTAGGTCTGAATAAATTCAGTAAACTTTGGCGGGCAGTAAAACCCCATGAGTGAGGAAAGTACTTCTTAACGGCCCACATAAATGCATAAGAAATAGCAGCAAGAATACTGAATGTTACCAAAATTGCGAAAACAAATCCCAATGCATACCGCCAACTTTCCAGAAACCATAAAGAGAAGAGAAAAATGAAAGCCATGATTAGCAAGATCACCAAAACGCTTGTTTTTCTACCCGCTGAGTCGTTCCCTTCTGTTACACGTAACACCTGCAAAGGGGAAACAAACCAAGTACTTAACAGCGGAAGCAAGGCAAACATAACTGACATGAACAGACCAAGAAAAATACCCATTAGTACAGGCATTAACTGAAGAGTAATCTCAACAGTAAACGGAAGCAGATCTTGAATTATTAATGGAAATAGTGCTTGTAAACCTAAGCCCAGCAAGGTCCCGAATAAACCTCCCATAAGTCCTAAACCGGCAATCTGAATCAGATAGATTAGAAAACTCTGCTTTCTGCTGGCCCCTAAACATTTCAGGACCGCCACAGCTCTGAGCTTCTCTTTAATATAAATATGTACCGAACTGGCAATACCCACACATCCCAATAAAAGAGCAATGAAGGCCACCAAATTTAAAAATTTAGCGAAATTATTGTAACGGCTTCCCAAACGCTGACTGACCGAATGATGAGAATCAAAATCAGCATTTTCATCATCTAAAATCGGGTCAATGGCTTGGTCAAGAGCATCTATGTCCAAACCTGGAGTGGCTTGAAAATAATAATTGTAATTGAGCCTGCTTCCTAATTGCAATAGTCCGGTACCTTCTATTTCATCAAAAGGCAAGATGATTGGCGGAGCCAATGTGGCGGAAAATGCATTGCTGCCCGGTGCAGCTTTTAATGAACCCGAAATGGGAAATACTGTATTTCCAATTTTAACACTATCCCCTTTTTTCAGGTCAAATTGAAGCATTAAAGTAGCATCTACTAAAGCCCCCTTTTCATGTTGATACGACTTTGAAGCCTCCACCGGTATCGTCTCGAACTCCCCATAAATGGGATACGCACCCTCTATACCCCTTACCTGAACCAGCTTATTATTACCTGAAGAGGGGAATGCAGCCATAGAGGCAAAACTGACTTCCTTGGCCACCGGCCCCAATGAATCAATAATATTCTGTACAGTCTCAGTAGGAATCTGCGGAGTATCTATCAGGTAGTCAGCCCCCATTAGGGCCTTAGACTGCAAGCCAATATTATCTTCCAGGTTTTTACTGAAAGACTGAATTGATACCACTGCTGCAATACCCAAAACAATGGATGCCATGAACAGTATCAATCGCTTTCCGCTTGCCTTAGCATCTCGCCAAGCCATTTTTATAAGCCAGCTAAAATCCAAATTTGATTTATTCATTAAGCTGCTTTCGTGGTTTCGTTTGAAAGTATTTTCCCTCCCTTTAACCGAAGAATCTGCTGGGTTCTTTGTGCCAACTCTAAATCGTGTGTGACTATAATTAAGGTAGTACCGGCCTCTTTATTGAGTTCAAAGAGCAACTGAATGACCTTCTCCCCAGTTTCTTCGTCTAAATTCCCTGTGGGTTCATCAGCAAATAAAATAGATGGACTAGTAGAAAAAGCTCTGGCCAAAGCCACCCGTTGCTGTTCTCCGCCTGAAAGCTGAGACGGATAATGATGCACCCTGTCTTCCAAACCTACTTTTTGCAATAACTGTAATGCCTTGTGTTTTGAGTCATTGGCTCCCTGTAACTCCAGAGGAACAGAGACATTCTCTAAAGCCGTGAGCGTAGGTAGAAGCTGAAAATCCTGAAAAATAAAACCTACCTCTTTGTTTCTTAATAGGGCTCTTTCATCTTCATTCAGGCTATCTAAAGCTGTACCACATAATTCTATGCTACCGGCCCCTGCTTTATCAAGTCCGGCACAAAGACCAAGTAAAGTGGTTTTGCCACTACCAGAGGGTCCTACAATAGAAAATGTAGCTCCAGCATTTACTTCAAACGAAATATCATTTAATACTGTTAGATTTTTAGAGCCACTGCTATACATTTTAGAGAGCTGGCTTACCTTTAATATCTTTGTCATCTTTTAATTTCTGTATGAAACAGCTTTTTATCTGTCTTTTGGCTCTAGGTTTTTACTCCTGTGGCTCTTCTGATTCTACTGAATCTGCTTCTACCGCTGAAGTACAGCAAGAGAACGTTCCTGAAAAGGAGAATAATTCCAAAACGATTTTGTTTTTTGGAAATAGTTTGACAGCCGGTTATGGTGTAGGTATGGACGGTGCATTTCCGGCGATCATTCAAAACACTCTGGATTCGCTGGAATTAGATTATAAAGTCGTAAATGCCGGATTAAGCGGCGAAACCACCTCAGGAGGTCTTAGTCGACTAGATTGGGTACTCAATCAAAAGGTGGATGTTTTTGTCTTAGAACTCGGTGCAAATGACGGATTAAGAGGTATTCCGTTAACAGAAACCAAAAGTAATTTGCAAGCCATGATTGACTTAGTTTGGAAGAAAAATCCAGACACTAAAATCGTTCTGGCAGGTATGCAGATTCCTCCAAACATGGGACAAGATTATACGGCTGAATTCAAAAATATCTGGACTGATTTAGCCAAAAAGAATAACGTCAAACTTATTCCGTTTCTGCTTGATGGTGTTGGTGGTATACCCTCCCTTAACCAGGCCGACGGTATTCATCCTACTGAAGAAGGTCATAAAATACTGGCAAAAAACGTTTGGGAGGTTTTGGAAGGCTTGTTATAGGGGGAACTAAATGGGAAGGAAGTCTGGTGCTTGTATTTGATTATCGCTCATGCTGATTCAAACAGCACAAGCGATAATGATTTCCTTTTTTTTTGAGCCTTAAATCTCAATAAAATCGATCTTGAGTGTTTTCTCTATTTCGTGAATGGTTTTCAATTCATATTTATCTACAAAACAGATGGATATGCCTCTTTTCCCGGCTCTGGCCGTTCTTCCGCTTCGATGTGTGTAGGCCTCAATTTGTTCTGGTAATTGATAATGAATAACAAAGGCTACATCATCTACATCTACCCCTCTGGCAGAAATATCTGTGGCCACCAATACTTTTATTCTTCCTTTTACAAAGGCTCTCATGACTTTATCTCTGTCACGTTGACCTAAATCGCCATGTAAAGCATCAGCAGAAACATGCTTTCCTATTAATTTACGGGCTAAAACTTCCGTATCGGCTCTGGTACGGCAAAAGACGATCCCTTTAGCGGCCCCCTGAGATTTTAAAAATTCAAAGAGATAATCAAATTTCTGGCTTTGCTCACAGATAAAAAACTGATGTTCTATTTTCGTATTAATCTCAAGGTTTTTACTAACTTCTATCCTATGCATCCCGGGATCCATAAACCGGGTAATCAGGCTTTGCAATGCTACCGGAATCGTGGCAGAAAAAAGCCATTTAGAACAGCTTTCATGAATGGTAGCCATGATTCTCTCTAACTCATCTTTGAAGCCCATGCTTAACATTTCATCGGCTTCATCAAGTATTAAGGTTTGAACGCCACTCAGGTCTATCACTCCCCTGTCAATCAGATCGAGCAGCCTTCCCGGAGTAGCTACCACTATTTGAGTTGGTCTTTTTAGATTGGCTATTTGTATATCTATTTTCTCACCTCCATAAATGGCCTCTGCAAAGATCTTAGGACCGTATTTAGTCATTTTGAATATTTGCTTGGCAATCTGCTGGCAAAGCTCTCTCGTAGGAGCAAGAATTAATCCCTGAATTCCCTTTTTCTTTTCTGATACCAAATGCAAAAGCGGTAAGCCAAATGCAATGGTTTTCCCTGTTCCGGTGGGAGCCTGACCAATTAAATCTCCTTTATTGGTCAATAAATAAGGAATTACCTTTTTCTGAATTTCAGATGGCTTCTTAATTTTTAATTCCTCTAAAGCCTTTATATAGGATTCTTCTACACCCAGTTCTTTGAAACTCTCCACTAAACATTATTTTAATTTGAAAAGCAAAGGTAGTTATAAACCCACGCTATTTCTCCAACTCCACAATTACCTCGTTCTTTCTATTAATTAGGTCATAAGGCGGATTATACCCCAAAAACGAGAAACGGTTAGTATAAGCAATTCCTTCAGCCTCCAAAGCAGCAATTAATTTTCTTTTGTACTCATTGATCCGTTCTGTGCTGGCCCAGCCACCAAAAGTGATAGCTGCCACGGTTTTAGCAGGCTCTTCTTTGAATTCAATACCTGCCTGATCAGGTTTTGGTAAATTCTCTTTCTTAATGTCTTTTGGCACCATAAACATCATAGTCATCGAATCTTCAATAGACATTGCTACAGGAGAAGTCATTGAAATCTTTTCGTTTTTTTCGTTCCCACCAAAGATATAACCGGCAAGAATGGAGAAGCCTTTGCCAGAAGCCACTTTATAATCATTCGTGCCTAATTTCACGGAGGTAAACAAGCTGGCTTCGTATTCTCGAATTTCAAAACCGGAATAGCTTTTCACAACTCTATAAGGATAACTCTCAATATTTTTTCTACTACTCATGGCATAAAGTTGTACAATAATAAAAATGGCAATAAGTACACCTGCTATTATTAATATGGTCTTCATTAGTTGATAGTTTTAGCGTTAAATTTTAGCAAGTCATCCAATCAGATTAACATCCATTTCAAAAGGATTACCTTGCCATTGAAGACATTCATTTTGAATAAGTCTCTCTTTTACAACAAATTATTTATAGAAATAGGTCATCTGTAACGTCAATACTACCATGAATAATAAAATCAACTACATTGAATTCAAGGCTCACGATTTAAGAGCTATTAAAGATTTCTATACCAATATCTTTGGCTGGATCTTTACAGATTATGGTGATAACTATACCGCTTTTTCTGATGCTGGTATAGAAGGTGGCTTTGAAAAAACAGAGGATCAGATTCTTAATGGGGTTCTGGTAATCTTATATCATGAAAACTTAGAGGAAATCCAACAAACGCTGATTGAAAATAAGGCCACCATTAGCAAAGATATTTTTTCTTTCCCGGGAGGAAGAAGATTCCATTTCCTTGACCCTTCAGGCAATGAACTCGGCATATGGTCTGATAAGTAAGCTACTAAATAGTATAACGAGGCATTCAATTCTCATTAAATATTTAACTTTAGAAAATTAAATTCCGGAAGAACCTATTAATTCGAACGAAGCTCTGTTTCCCCAATTTATTGTTCCTAAGTTTCGGGTAAATAGAAAATTATCCGGATACTGTCTATTTAGAATACTGCTATGAATATAAAATCGACCTATTTTACAATCTTATTAAACTGCTTATTACCAGTTGTACTAATCGCTCAAAGCACAAACCCTGCTAGTAGAAAAACCAAAATTGCCATGGCACAAATCATCTGTCTTGATGGAGACAAAGCCGGTAATTTTGTCAGAATAGAAAATGCATTGATTGAAGCTAAAGAAGCAAAGGCCGAAATTATTGTTTTCCCTGAAGCCTCATTACTGGGCTGGGTAAATCCTGAAGCCCATGAACGGGCACTTCCTATTCCTGGCAAAGACAGTAAGTATCTAGGTTTTCTCGCAAGAAAATATGAGATGTTTATCTGCATTGGTCTGATCGAAAAAGATGGAAATGAAATCTATGATGCAGCTGTTCTCATTGATGACACGGGCGAAATTTTGTTAAAACATAGAAAAATAAATGTGTTAACAGAGTTAATGACTCCGCCTTACAGCAAAGGCAATGCTGTAAAAACCGTCAAAACTAAATTTGGGAACATTGGTTTACTTATCTGTGCCGATACCTTTGATAAAAGTGTCTTGGCAAAAATGAAAGAACAAAATCCCGAGCTGCTTTTAGTGCCCTATGGCTGGGCTGCTCCGGAAAAGGATTGGCCCCAACACGCTGACGAATTGGTGGCAGTCGTAAAAAATGCCGCTCAAGCAGTAGGATGTCCTGTCATAGGAACAAACCTCATTGGAGAGATTTCGAAAGGATCATGGGCAGGATTAACCTATGCCGGTTTAAGTGTAGCCTATGACCCTTCCACGGAAGAAATATTTCGCGGAAGAGATAGAGACAGAGACATTATAATTCTGGAATTAGAATTATAATTTCAATCAGTACTCCTTAAATCACGCCAAGTTCTTTCCCAATTTTTGTAAAGGCAGCCACAGCTTTATCTATGTGCTCGGTTTCATGTCCCGCAGATAACTGCACTCTGATTCTGGCTTTGCCCTTAGGTACTACAGGAAAGAAAAAGCCAATCACATAAATTCCTTCTTCTAATAACTTAGCGGCAAAGGTCTGAGACAGTTTGGCATCGTATAACATTACCGGTACAATAGGGTGTTCCCCCGGCAATAAGTCAAAACCCGCCTTGGTCATTTCAGTTCTGAAGTACTTAGCGTTTCTTTCCAATTTATCTCTTAATGCTGTAGATGATTTAAGTATGTCTAAAACTTTAATACTTGCTCCCACAATAGCCGGAGCCAGCGTATTTGAGAATAGATAAGGCCGAGAACGCTGCCTCAAAATGTCTACGATTTCCTTTCTGGCCGCAGTAAATCCTCCGGAAGCTCCACCCAGAGCTTTACCATAAGTTCCTGTAATAATGTCTACCCTTCCTATCACATTTTTTAATTCAATTGTCCCACGGCCGGTTTTACCTAAAAAGCCTGTTGCATGGCATTCATCTACCATTACCATGGCTCCATATTTATCTGCCAGATCGCATATAATATCCAGCTGTGCAATGGAACCATCCATTGAAAAAACACCATCGGTAACGATGAGAACCTTTTTACAATGAGCAGAGGCTTTCAGCTGTGCCTCCAGATCCTGCATGTCATTGTTTTTATATCGGTAGCGTTCGGCTTTACACAGCCTAACTCCATCAATAATAGAGGCATGATTTAACTCATCTGAAATAATGGCATCTTCAGGCCCCAGTAAGGGCTCAAAAACGCCTCCGTTAGCATCAAATGCCGCCGCGTATAAGATACAATCTTCTGTTCCTAAAAACGCGGCAGTTTTTTGTTCCAGTTCTTTATGTATATCCTGAGTCCCACAAATAAAGCGAACAGATGACATGCCAAAACCATGAGTATTGATGGCTTCAATAGCCGCTTTAATAACCTCAGGATCTGATGATAAACCTAAATAATTATTCGCACAAAAATTTAACACTTCCTGATTTGCGGTAGTAATATTCGCAGCCTGCGGTGTGCTGATTATTCGTTCTGTTTTGTATAGACCTGCTTCTTTGATTTGATCTATTTCTTCCTGGTAAAAATTCTTATATTTTTCAAACATGCTTAAACTGTTTCTAATTTTTGACTTAGTTCTGAGAGCATAATCTCTGTTAATGATCTTAAATTATAGGAAGGATGCCAGCCCCAATCTCTTCTGGCTTCTTTGTCATCAATTTCCTGTGGCCACGACTCCGCTATTTTTTGTCTGTAATCCGGCTCATAAACAATCTTAAAATCAGGAATATGTTTTTTGATTTCAGTAGCAAGCTCATGCGGCGTAAAGCTTAAACCAGCCAAATTGTACGAAGTTCTGGTTTTTATCTGTGCTTTAGGAACACTCATTAGTTTTAATGTGGCCTCAATAGCATCCTCCATAAAAATCATAGGCAGTCTGGCATCTGGTTTCAGAAAACAGTAAAATGTCTCAGAATGAAGTGCCTTATGAAAAATATCAATGGCATAATCTGTCGTTCCGCCGCCAGGCAAAGACTGATAGCCAACTACCCCAGGATACCTAAGGGAGCGAACATCCAGCCCATAACGTTCATAATAATACTGACACCAATTCTCCCCTGCAGCTTTACTTATTCCATAAACCGTTTCCGGATTTAAAAATGTCTGCTGTGGAGTGAAAGATTTATTTGCAGAAGATCCAAAAACAGCAATAGAGCTGGGATAAAATACCCGGTCAAGTTTCTCTACTCTGGCCACTTCTAATACATTAAGAAGTGCTTTCATGTTAATATCCCAGGTTCGTAAAGGGTCACTTTCTCCTTTGGCAGATAAAATAGCTGCCAAATGATAAATCTGTGTGATTTGATGACCAGCTACTACCTTGCGTAGCTGGTCAAAATTCGTTGCATCCAAAATTTCAAAAGCCCCTCTATGCAGTTTCTTATCCTGCAAATCAGAACTTATGACCTGTGCAACACCAATTTTTTGCTGCAAGGCTTTTGTAAGTACCGAGCCTAGTTGGCCGTTGGCTCCAACTAGCAAAATTTTGGTTTTCTTCATTTTATGTTTGTTGATGAGGGCCATTGCGACCTTTATTATTACTTACAAAGATAATATATGAAGATATATATTGACATTTTAAGCTCAAACTCCATTATTTTAGCTGCACTTTTACCCTTTTAAAGTATTTATTACTTTATTGCACTATTTAATGATAAGTTAGAAATAAAAATTGCTGCTAAATGGATCAATTAGACGAAACAGACAAAGTGATTTTGAGGACATTGCAAAAAGATGCAAAGAAAACGGCCAAAGAAATTGCCGCCTCACTTCAGCTGACTACCTCACCGATTTATGACCGAATCCGAAGACTGGAAAGCCTTGGGTTCATTAAAAAATATGTAGCTATTCTAGACAAAAGACTCATCAATAAATCGGTCACATCAATTTGTCAGGTTTCAATGCGGTACCATAACGAAACCTTTATAGAGCATTTTGAGCAGGAAATAAAAAAACTGCCTGAAGTACAGGAATGTTATCACCTGGCAGGACAAGTTGACTTTGTTTTGAAAATTCATGTCAATAGCCTTGAAGAATACCACGATTTTGTGAGAACCAAACTTTCCAAAATTGAAAACATCGGCGTATTAAACAGCACTTTTGTATTGAAAGAGATAAAACAAAGCTCCGAATACTATATCTAATGCAGTTTTATGCCTCATAAATTACTATAGAAACTAAAAGCCCGTAAATTGAAGGAACAAAAAAGCCCCTTAAATATGATCAGCATTAAAAGCCAACTAAAAAGTCTATTCTTCCTTCTTATTACAATTTTTACTACCAATTGCACGAGTCAAACGGCAGACACCATTTTCATGGGTGGTAATATTTATACAGTAAATGAGAATAAGGGGAAAGTGGAGGCCGTAGCCATTAAGGATGGTAAAATTATGTATGCAGGAACCACTGAAGAAGCCACAAAGCTAAAAGGTTCAAAAACTCAGGTCATTAATCTGAATGGCAAAACAATGATTCCCGGCTTTATTGATTCACATGGCCATTTTATGGGAATGGGGTATTCTAAACTCATTTTGGATTTAACCCAGGTAGAGACCTATGCTGAGATTATAACAATGGTAGAAGAAGCCGTTGAAAAAGCCAAACCCGGAGAGTGGATCATTGGAAGGGGCTGGCATCAGGATAAATGGAATGATAGCAAAGAAGGATTCCTGTATGGATTTCCAACTCATGAAGAGCTAAGTGCTGTCTCTCCAAAGAACCCCGTCGTTTTAAGACACGCCAGTGGCCATAGCGAACTGGTGAATGAAAAAGCGATGGAATTAGCTGGTATTTCAAAAAGTTCTTTAAATGAAATGAAAAAGAACCTGAGTGGAGGGGAGATTATGTCAGATGAAAATGGCAATCCAACAGGTATACTCAATGAAAGTGCTATGCAACTGGTTGGTAGTAAAATGCCTTCAGATAATGACCCAAAAATGGCCTATAAGATTATTGACCTGGCCTTGCAGGAATGCAGGAAAAATGGAGTTACAGGTTTCCATGATGCAGGTACAGGACAATCAGCCATTGACCTTTATAACGAATATAAAAATAAGGGTAAATTAACAGTTAGAATGCACGTAATGCTCAGAAATGATTCTACATTACTTAACAACTGGTTTGAGAATGGACCTGTCATTGATTCAGTTGATCATTTATTAAACGTTCGTTCAATAAAACTAGTGAGTGACGGTGCACTAGGAAACCGCGGAGCATGGCTATTGGAAGACTACAGCGACAAGGCCGGCTGGAGAGGGCTGGAAACTACTCCGGTAGAACAAATGCAGCAAGTAGCTATGGACGCTCTTCAATATGGGTTTCAAGTAGGTACTCATGCTATAGGAGACAGAGGAAACAAAGAAGTACTGGATATTTATGAAAAGGCTTTCAAAGCCTATCCTCAAAAGAAAGATCCTCGTTTTAGAATTGAACATTCACAGCACTTGAATCTGGAAGACATTCCGAGATTTGCGGAACTCGGGGTAATTGCGAGTATGCAAACCATCCATATGGCATCTGATCGTCCATGGGCAATTGACAGACTGGGAGAAAAAAGGATAGAGGAAGGAGCTTATGTCTGGCAAAAACTCTTAAAAACCGGAGCCACAGTAATTAACGGCACAGATGTGCCGGTGGAACCAATAAATCCATTGGCTGGATTTTATGCAGCCATTACCAGAAAAACATTAAAAGGCTTGCCTGAAGGTGGATATGAAGCAGAGCAGAAAATGTCTCGAGATGAGGCATTAAAATCTTATACACTTTCAGGAGCATATGGTTCTTTTGAAGAAGATATAAAAGGCACTATAGAGAAAGGTAAACTTGCGGATTTCGCCATTCTTGACAAAGACATTATGACAATTCCTGAAGAAGATATTTTGCTGACAAAAGTAGTTATGACTGTACTGGGCGGAGAGGTTATTTATTCCGCTGAATAGCCAGTTTTAAGTATTTTAACCTAACCATACGAAAATGACAAAGCATAAGATTCTGATCTTAATCATCAGTTTTATCATTTCAAATAATGCTGATGCTCAATGGAAAGACCTTTTTAACGGTAAAAATCTTGCAGGTTGGTCTGTGTATCTGAGCATTCCACATGAAAGTATAAAGGATTTAAATATTCCTAAAGGAACTGACGGCAAATACACCCAACCACTTGGAAGAAATAATGATCCTTTGGGAGTCTTTACCGCGGGAATACAAGATGGAGAACCCTGCATTACTGCAAGCGGACAAGTCTTCGGTACCATAACTTATCACGAAGAATTTGAAAACTACCATATCAAACTTCAGTACAAATGGGGTGAGAAGAAATGGGAGCCCCGCCTAAATGAAGTACGAGATGGTGGATTAATATACCATGCTTTTGGCAAAGAAGGTAGTTCTGATAAAACCTGGATCCCAGGTCAGGAGTGTCAAATTCAAGAAGGAGATACAGGTGATTATTGGCCTACCGGCAAAGTCAGAATGGATGTACCTGCAGTTCAAAAAGGCAACTCGGGTTTATGGTATTACCATGAAGATGGAGAATTGAGGTCTCAGTATTGGGCAAACAACATGGCAGAAAGAAGGATCATCACAGAATTAGATAAAGAAATGCCACATGGTGAGTGGAATACCGTAGAAGTAATTTGTTTTGGCGATAGCAGTATTCACATAGTGAACGGGAAGGTGGTAATGAGACTATATAATTCCAGAAAAATGGCAAATAATAAACCATTAAAGCGTGGTAAAATTGCCTTACAAGCCGAAGGTGCCGAATTATATTATCGCCGTATTCAGGTGAGAAACATTTCGCAAATCCCACCTGAATACGCTGAAGATTAAAGTTCTTTTCTACTTAGGGTTTATTGATATTTAAAAACCAAAGCAGGTTGACCGTTAAACTTTTCAAGAACTTTCTTAGGTAACTTAACCATTACCTGACCATTCTCCAGAGACCAATTAAGAGGCTTATCATAACCCAGTAGTGTCATTTTGGACTTTGGAGATGGGATATTGACACTCCATTTTACGGACTCATTAAGAGGCTCCTCTTCCGTATATGTAGCTATGGCATAGAGTGTTTCATCTTTGCCTTGTGTAAAAAATACATGTTCGTCCATGAAATTTTCAATAGCACGAGTATTATAAATCCCCTCACCATTCACTTCCATCCATTTACCAATTTCCTCTAATCTCTGAACTTGCTCCGGTAAAAAAAGACCATTTGCCGTTGGCCCCACACCCAGAAGTAAATTACCACCTTTAGCCACGATTTCTACTAGTAGATGAACCACCTTTTCAGCTGACTTAAACTTGTCATTGGGTACATATCCCCAGGCACCACCTAGTGTTATACAGCTTTCCCATGGATTTTCTGACATTTCAGAGGGTATGCCTTGTTCTGGAGTTCTATAATTCTCATACGGCCCATGTACAGTTCTATCTATTATCAATATCCCTTCTTGATTTTTTCTTGCCATAGCTGCTATCTCTGGCATATTAATCTGCTGATCAAATTCTGGTATGGGAGCACCCCATTTAATCACTTCTTCTGTGACCGTGTTTCTGGGTCTTACCCAGCCACCATCAAGCCACAGAATATCGATATCCCCGTAGTTTGAAGTAATCTCGTTTAATTGATTGTGCGTAAAGTTTATGAATTGCTGCCATCTCCATGGATGCTTCCTGATATCATAATTCACATTTCGGTTTGGGGTAGCATATAAATCCCACCAAAAATACTGTGAATGCCAGTCTGGCTTAGAATAGTAGGCTCCTATCATCATATCTTTTTTTCTGAATGCCTCAAAAACATATTTGGCCACATCTGCTTTCGGATGATTTTTGAAAGGACCATCCGAAATCTTAAAGTCGGTAAATTGTGTATCAAACATATTGAAGCCATCATGGTGTTTGGTGGTAAAAACCACATACTTCATACCTGCCTTATAGGCCGCATGTGCCCATTGATCCGGGTCAAACCCCACAGGATTAAAATCCTTCTTTAAGCCCCAATACCATCTTTTGTAATCATCGTATCTGCTGGTGCTATCCCGGGTAATCCAGTCTTCGCTACACAATGTCCAGGATTCAATAATACCTGGTACGGCATAAAGCCCCCAATGAATTAACATACCAAACTTTTGATCTCTCCATTGCTCAAGCTTGGCCGCCACTTTAGGGTCTGTTGGATATTCATATGCTGTAGAAGCCGGATGAATAGTGTTTTGAGAAAAACCATGAAATGAGCAAATCAGGAAGAAAGCAATAAGTAACCTTAAAGACATGAAAGAAAAGTTTAAATTAGAATAATTTCAAGGCCTTAAATAATAGTATAAATGACAAGCAGACAATTGAATCAATAAAAAATGAATGTATATAGTAAGATACTACCATCACTCATTAAAAAAGCTTAAACATACTAATGAACACTTTACATATAAGGAATCAGGATATTTGCCTTGTAAGAAAGAGCTTTCAAAAAAGAATATGAACCATATAACTCTACAGGCGGAATTACAGCTTTAGAAAAAAATTAAATTTTATCCAATCTAAAATTTCGTTGAAACCTTTTATTCGAGAATTGCGGCTTTCATTTTTACATGATAGGCATGGTAACTATTTGGTTTATAAACTCCAGGTATTTCCTACATCCGCCAATGGTATACATCCCTGATACGGTCCAGGCACGGGGTCATAGTTTAGTACATTTAAACCAATTTCTTCAGAAGAGAAATATCCCCAAAGTGCCATTGACTTTAAAGTACGGTAAAAGCCTACGGGATCTTGTTCTCCGGCAGCAGTTCCCCATATTTTACCATTGAATTTACCACAATTAGCTTCTTCCTCTTTTAGAAAAGCTGTCTTATTCTCTGAGGATAGTTCCGCAAATCGGTCTCCAAATTTTTCCGTACTTCGAGCATCAAATGCCTCCATCTCTATGACCATGGCCTTCTTACCTTCTTCAGAATATACCTTTCCAAAAACCTGGTCAATAAACATGTCTACTTTCATATCTAAAGCCCCAGGTGTAGTAGTTTTAGGCAAGATTGTATCCACTAAAGATGAAACTAACTCGGCCTGCTTAATACTTAAAAACTCTGGTTTCCAGTTTAGTCTTGACTGTTCTTTACAAGATTGCAAAATCGACAAAAGCGAAGGAGCCAATGCCGCAGAACCGGCAACCAAGAATGATTTTTTTAATGCTTCTCTTCTTTCCATCGTACTAAAGGTTTTTCTTATTTAATTCTGAAACTGCATGATTGGCCGCTCTGGCGGTGAGAGCCATATAGGTTAAGGAAGGGTTTACACATGACGAAGAAGTCATACATGCTCCATCTGTTACAAAAACATTTTTGACTGCATGCACCTGATTTGTGGCATTTAGTACAGATGTCTTAGGATCTCGACCCATTCTGGCAGTTCCCATCTCATGTATACCATAGCCCATTCCATGTTTGTTATCAAAACCAACTATTTCTTTCAATCCCGCCTTCTCCAACATTTCTACGGCATCTATCTGTATTTGCCTGTTAATGGCCAATTCGTTCTCCTTAAACTCGGCATCAATAACCAAGGTAGGTCTGCCCCACTGATCTAAATTGTCTTTATCCAGGCTTACTTTGTTGTCATAGTCAGGCAAACATTCTGCAAAACCTGTAATAAAGAATTCCCAGTCGCCCGGCGTCATCAATGAATCCTTAAATTCGGCACCGAAAGCCTCCTGATTAGCACCTGCGTCCCAATTGGCCCTTCCTGCCCCACCTTGATATCCAAAACCTCTTACAAATTTATCTGTCTTTGATTTCTCGTCTATATTAACATATCTAGGAATGTATATTCCGTTCGGCCTTCTGCCTTTATAGTATTTGTCATGATGGCCGTCAAATTTACCCATAGCTCCTACCCTGTAGGTATGATCCATTAAATTATGACCAAGCTGCCCGCTGTCATTCCCCAAACCATTTTCAAACCTATTGGAGGTAGAATTAAGTAAAATCTGAGTGGTATTGATGGTAGAGGCATTGCTAAAAATGATTCGGGCATAATACTCAATCGTCTCTTTTGTTTCAGAATCTATCACTCTAACTCCAACTGCCTTCCCTTTTTCTTCATCGTAAATGATAGAATCTGCTATAGAAAATGGTCTTATTGTCAGATTCCCTGTGGCATTAGCTGCCGGAAGCGTAACGGCATTGCTACTGAAATAAGCACCGTATGGGCATCCTCTGTCGCATCGGTTTCTCGACTGACACTGTCCCCTACCGTTTAAAGGAACCGTCAAATGGGCCACACGCCCAATGATCATATTCCTGCCAGGAAACTCCTTTTCAATTCTAGTCTTGACATCCTTTTCAACGCAATTCAGTTCCATAGGCGGTAAAAAGTGACTATCCGGTAACTGCGGTAATCCTAAGGCTTCTCCGCTGATCCCGGCAAACTTCTCTACATAAGTATACCATGGTGCAATATCTTTGTATCGAATAGGCCAGTCTACTCCATGACCATCTTTGGCATTGGCCTCAAAATCAAGGTCTGACCATCTGTAACACTGTTTCCCCCATAGGAGAGACCTGCCCCCCATCTGATTGGCACGCATCCATAAAAATGGTTTCTCTTCTTTATATGGATTATCACTGTCTTTAGCGTAAAAATGCTTGTTATTCTCACCAACAAAACCGGACCTAGCCACTACCTGACGATCTTTCATATCTTCAGCAGTCGCCGCACCCCGCAGATCCAGATCCCAAGGATCGTTATTCATTGTAGGGTAATCCACAATATGTTCAACTAATCTTCCTCTTTCCAGAACTAAAGTTTTTAGTCCTTTTTCACAAAGCTCTTTCGCCGCCCAGCCTCCGCTGATTCCAGATCCAATGACAATAGCGTCATAGGTCATATTTTGCTTTGCATCAATATTAAAATTGGCCATCGATTTATCAATTTTTCAAGATTTAAAAGTACTAAAAGATTCCTTTTTTATGGACAAAGCAGAAAAGAGGTTTTGTACATTTTTTTTATTGAACATGTTTCCTTCTATTTTTTACATTTTGCTTCACCAAAAGTTTGTGGTACTAACTATTGGAATTTGTAAAACTCAATTAAAAGAGTAACGTAGATTTTAAAAACACAAACTACCCTGTCCGAAAATTCGACTCCTTCCGTTATATTTAAAAACAACGAAAAATTACTCATGAAAAACATTTTCCAGAAAACGATATCTGATGAAGTTATCTCTCGAATTAACAGCCTAAGCCCTAAAACTACTCCTGAATGGGGTAAAATGAATGTTGCCCAAATGTTGGCTCATTGCTGTGTAACTTATGAGATGCTTTATGAAGACAAGCACCCTAAGCCTAATTTCTTCATGAAATTAATGTTAAAAGCTTTTGTAAAAAATGCGGTTGTTGGCCCTATGCCTTATCCTAGAAACAGCAGAACGGCACCGGCATTTCTGATAACCGATGAACGTGATTTTGAAAAAGAAAAGGCTCGACTAATAGGCTACATAGAGAGGACTCAACAGCTTGGTGAAGAATACTTCGATGGCAAGGAATCGCATTCATTTGGAAAGCTCTCTAAAGAAGAATGGAATACCATGTTTTACAAACACCTTGATCATCATTTAACTCAGTTTGGAGTTTAAATAATATTTCAGCCAATAGTTTCCTAAAGATTGTATTTGCTTGAGAATAGAAAATCCCCGAAAATAATTTCCGGGGATTTTTTTATTTTATTAAAGCTAAATCCAGCTTAAAATTCTCTGTGTTTCGCTTCATCAAAAAGTCTCTCTTTTGAGAAAGCTTTAAAATATTCATAAGTATGTTTCAGACCTTCTGATCTATCGACTTTTGGCTCCCAACCAAGAATATTTTTCGCTTTCGTAATGTCCGGCTGCCTTTGCTTCGGATCATCTTTAGGCAGATCTTTATAAATTACCTTTTGATCTGTTCCCGTTAACTTGATAATCTCTTCGGCAAAATCACCAATAGTGATCTCATTTGGGTTCCCAATATTCACCGGCTGAGCATGATCAGAATGAAGCAATCTGTAAATACCTTCAACTAAATCATCAACATAACAAAAAGATCTTGTCTGACTACCATCGCCAAAAATGGTTAAATCCTCCCCACGCAAAGCCTGACCAATAAATGCAGGCAATACTCTACCATCGTTTAGTCGCATTCTAGGCCCGTAAGTATTAAAAATACGTACAATCCTTGTCTCTACACCATGATAAGTATGGTAAGCCATTGTCATTGCTTCCTGAAAACGCTTGGCTTCATCATATACACCTCTTGGCCCTACCGGGTTTACATGTCCCCAATATTCCTCGGTCTGCGGATGCACCTGCGGATCGCCATATACCTCAGATGTAGAAGCGATTAGTACCCTTGCCTTTTTCACTCTGGCCAATCCAAGACAATTATGAATGCCCAGTGAACCTACCTTTAAGGTTTGTATTGGAATTTTCAAATAATCGATCGGCGAAGCAGGCGAAGCAAAATGAAGTATATAATCCAGTTCACCCGGCACATGAATAAACTTACTTACATCGTGATGGTAAAACTCAAAATTCTCTAGTTTGAACAAATGTTCAATGTTTCTTAAGTCTCCTGTAATAAGGTTATCCATGGCAATTACATGGTAGCCTTCTTTAATAAATCTATCACAAAGGTGTGATCCTAAAAAACCTGCACCACCTGTAATTAAAATCCTTTTCATTCTTTACTAATTATTAAGATTGAATTATGCCTTTATGGTCTTCCTACCTATTGAGTAGTAAGTAAAACCCTTTTCTTGCATTTCGTCAAGAGAATAAAGGTTTCTTCCATCAAAGATCACATTATTTTTTAAAGCAGACTTAATAAATTCAAAATCCGGTGTTCTGAAAGCAGGCCATTCCGTCATAATCATCAAAGCATCGGCACCTTCTAAAGCTTCATACATGCTTTTCGCATACTTCACTTTTCTTCCTACCACACCACGTACGTTATCCATGGCTTCAGGATCAAAAACCACCACTTTAGCACCAGCTCTTCTTAATGATTTTATATTATATAATGCCGGAGCTTCTCTGATATCATCCGTATGTGGCTTAAAGGCTAAGCCCCACATAGCAATAGTTTTTCCTTTTAAATCTCCATCAAAATAGCCTTTTACGTAAGGCATCATTTTGGTCTTCTGCTTATCGTTGACCTTCATTACTGAGTTCAAAATTTTGAAATCGTAATTATACTCGTTGGCTGTTTTACCTAAGGCCTGAACATCTTTAGGGAAACAACTTCCGCCATATCCAATACCAGGAAACAAGAAACGCTTCCCAATTCTGCTGTCAGTCCCAATACCTCTTCTTACATTGTCTACATCTGCCCCTGCTCTTTCACATAAATTGGCGATTTCGTTCATAAAAGTAATCTTCATTGCCAGAAAGGAGTTGGCCGCATATTTTGTCATTTCTGCTGAACGTTCATCCATAAAAATTACCGGATTACCCTGCCTTACCAATGGAGCATATAGCTTCTCCATTATCTTCTTAGCTCTTTCAGATTCAGTACCTACTACCACTCTGTCTGGCTTCATAAAATCATCTACTGCTACGCCTTCTCGAAGAAATTCCGGATTCGAGACTACGTCAAAATCAACTTTGGCATTTTTTGCAATTGCAGCCGTAACTTTCTCGGCTGTTCCTACCGGAACAGTGCTCTTATCTACTATCACGGCATAGTCTTTCATGATTTTTCCTAAATCATCTGCTACCCCTAAAATATACTTCAAATCGGCTGAGCCATCTTCACCTGGAGGCGTAGGTAAAGCCAAAAAGATGACCTCTGCTCCTTCAATTCCTTCCTGAAGATCTGTAGTAAATTTTAGTCGACCTGCTTTGGTATTTCTTTCAAACAAGACTTCAAGGCCTGGTTCATAAATCGTTAGTTTTCCTTTTCTAAGACTTTCTACTTTTTTAGGGTCAATATCTACACAGGTTACAGTGTTACCTGTTTCAGAAAAACATGTTCCTGATACCAGTCCTACATATCCAGTTCCTACTACGGCTATTTTCATATGATTTTTTAATTTCTTGTGATGAAACAAAAGTAGAACTTTTCTAATATTAGCAAACAATAAAATCATAAAAAAAATAACACAACTGCTACAAAGTGTAGACTTTTGAGCCACTTTTACCCAATAAGTCATACATTGACATCACAAAAAGTAGACTTTTTAAAATTTAACCTTTTTGACTTTTCTGAGATAATTGAATAGTTTACTAGTAGTGAGACCGGAACTTAAGAAGTAGAGAAACAAATAATTTTCGAATTTTTATGCCTCTGAAGTGCTCATCATTTTTTTGGCGTATGAGTATTTTGACTTAATAGTCCTTACCCGGAGTTTCATTTTATGCTCAAGGACATAAAAAGAATAAATCTAAATCATGTAAAATATCCAAAAAAGGCTCTTCGTTCTTGGCACAGTGGTGTTTTTACGGTAATTTCACAGCCCGCAAGAATTAAATTATAACCTATTAATAATAATACATTGAATAGAAGAGATGCGTTAAACAGAGTTGCCATTCTAATGGGAGGAGCTGTATCTGCCCCTACTTTAATGGCTCTTTTAGAAGGCTGTACACCAGCCGAAACAGGCTCAAAGCCATTTGTACTTTCTGATAGCCAAAGAGATATCGTTGCTCAAATAGCCGACATCATTATTCCTGCTACAGATACACCCGGTGCTAAAGAGGCAGGAGTAGGCCCTTTCATAGAAACTATGATTAAAGATTGTTATTCTGACGCCCAGGGAGCTCATTTTGCTAAAGGTTTAGATGAAGTATCGGCTAAAGCCAAAGAAATGGGAGGCGAATTCCTTTCTCTATCTCAAGAGCAACAAATTGAAATTGTGAAAGCAATGGAAGAAGCTGCCAGCACAGAGAAAAAAGAAAAAGAAGCCAAAGAGGTAGACACAGAAACAGGAAAAGAGAAAGAAGGCTCTGCAGCTGACGAACCTGTTACGCCATTCTTTAACCTAATGAAAGAACTTACTCTTTTTGGATATTTCACTTCTGAAATAGGTGCTACTCAAGAATTGGATTATGTGCCAATTCCGGGCAGGTTTGATGGCTGTATTCCTTTAAAAGAAGGTCAAAAAGCGTATGCCTTAAGTTAAGATTACTAACCTATTTAGAACGACGAAGAAAGAATGAATATTCAAGGAAAAGCAAAAGAACAAAACACTTTTGATGCAATAGTAGTTGGCTCAGGAGTTTCGGGTGGCTGGGCAGCCAAAGAATTAACTGAAAAAGGCTTAAGAGTACTTATGCTCGAAAGAGGTAATCATGTGGAGCATGTAAGTGGCTACCGCGATATGATGAAAGAAAGCTGGGATTTTCCTCACAGAGGAAGAGTTGATAAAAAAGCTGCAGAAGAGTACTGGGCTGTAAAAAGATCAGGTTATGCGGCCAATGAAGAAAACAGATTTCTATTTGTAAAAGATACTGAACACCCATACAAGGAGAAAAGAAGATTCGACTGGATCAGAGGATACCAAACTGGTGGCCGTTCATTAATGTGGGGTCGTCAGTCTTACAGATGGAACGAAAGAGATTTTACTGCCAACCTTGAAGAAGGTGTTGGTATAGATTGGCCAATCAGATACAGTGATTTGGCTCCTTGGTATGATTATGTAGAAAAATTTGCTGGAATCAGTGGTCAAAAGGAAGGTTTAGACGTTTTGCCTGACGGGCAATTTCAACCTCCAATGGAAATGACCTGTGTAGAGAAACACTTTAAATCAGAACTTGAGAAGAACTTCCCCGGCCGTCATCTTACTATTGGTAGAGTAGCTCACTTAACGCAACCTACTGAAGAACAAACGGCTCTTGGTAGAGGAAGCTGTCAATTCAGAAATAAGTGTATCAGAGGCTGTCCTTACGGAGCATATTTTAGTACTCAATCAGCCACCTTGCCGGCCGCTAAAAAGACTGAAAACCTTACTTTAATCAATGATAAGATTGTTTATCAGGTAATTTATGATGATGAATTAGGAAAAGCTACGGGTGTAAGAGCCATTGACCAAAACACTAAGGAAGAAGTAGAGTATTTTGCAAAAATCATCTTCCTTAACGCATCTGCTCTTAACACGGCATGGATCATGATGCAGTCTACCTCGTCTCGTCATCCAAATGGACTTGGTAATGCTTCTGACCAGCTGGGAAGAAACATTATGGATCACCACTTAAGCTCAGGTGCTTCAGGGCAAATTGAAGGCTTTAAGGATCAATACTATTATGGTAACAGACCCAATGGTATCTATATTCCACGTTTCACTAACTGGGGAAGTGACAAAAGAGACTTCCTGAGAGGTTTTGGTTACCAAGGTAGAGCCGGAAGAAGCCGAGGTATTCCTGTAGATGCTACCATGGGAGTGGAATTTAAGGAATCACTAAGTATGCCGGGGGGCTGGTACATGGGAATCGGTGGGTTTGGAGAAACTTTACCGGATGAAAGTAATAGAATGACACTCACTGACGAGAAAGATCAGTGGGGTTTACCGGTCATTGAGTTTGATGCATGGTGGGGTGAGAATGAGCAGAAAATGAGAGTGGCTATGCGTGATGAAGCTGTGGCCATGCTTGAAGCTGCCGGCTTCACTAATGTCAACGGATACAAAGATGAAGAAAAATCTCCTGGTATTGGTATCCATGAAATGGGTACAGCCCGCATGGGACACGAAGAGAAGAGCTCTGTGTTAAACAAGCATAATCAAGTTTGGGGAGCACCTAATGTATTCGTTACTGATGGTGCTGCAATGACTTCTGCTTCTTGTGTTAACCCTTCACTAACATATATGGCATTAACGGCCAGAGCGGCTGATTTTGCGGTCAGTGAAATGAAAAAGGGAAACCTTTAATAAATACAGGAAACGAAAAGCCTCAACTTAGGTTGAGGCTTTTTTTTTCATCAACCCGGCCAAAGACACAGCTAATTAAAAAACACTCTCAACCCTGTTAAAAAATGAATATTCAAGGAAAAGTAAAAGAACAAAACACATTTGATGCCATAGTAGTGGGCTCTGGGATATCTGGAGGCTGGGCAGCCAAAGAGTTAACTGAAAAGGGACTTAAAACGCTCGTTTTAGAAAGAGGTAGAAAAGTAGAACACATAGTAGACTACGAAAACGCCCTCAAAAATCCATGGGATTTCCCTCACAGAGGTAGGTTATCAAATGAAGACAAAAAAGCTTACTGGGCAGGAAGCCGTGCAGGTTTCGCAAATGCAGAAGACGTTCTACCCAATTTCGTCAAAGACAGCGAGCACCATTACGAAGAAAAAAGACGCTTTGATTGGGTTAGAGGATACCAGACAGGCGGACGTTCTTTGACCTGGGGAAAACAAAGCTATAGATGGAATGAAAAGGATTTTCTAGCCAATCTGGAAGATAGCCATGGAGTTGACTGGCCCATTCGCTACGCAGATTTGGCTCCTTGGTATGATTATGTAGAAAAATTTGCGGGTATAAGCGGAAGTCTTGAAGGTTTGGACGTCCTCCCAGATGGTGTTTTTCAGCCTGCAATGGAAATGAATTGCGTTGAGAAAGATGTGAAAGCAGCCATTGAATCAAAGTTTCCAGGAAGAAAAATGATTATTGGTCGTGCAGCACATTTAACCAAACCTACCGAAGAACAAACAGCCTTAGGAAGAGGCTCTTGTCAATACAGAAACATGTGTAAAAGAGGCTGCCCCTATGGAGCATATTTTAGTTCTCAAAGTGCTACCTTACCTGCAGCTCAAAAAACGGGAAACCTGACAATAGTTAACGATAAGGTAGTCTACAGAGTAATTTTTGATAAAGAAACAGACAAGGCCATTGGCGTGAAGGCCATTGATGAATCAACTGGAGAAGAGCACGAATACTACGCAAAAATTATCTTTTTGAATGCTTCGGCAATTAACACCGCCTGGATGATGATGCAATCTACCTCTTCTAAACATCCTAATGGACTTGGAAACGAAAGCGACCAATTAGGAAGAAACATCATGGATCACCATTTGAATACAGCAGCTCGTGGCGAAGTAGAAGGTTATGAAGATCAATATTATTATGGTAGAAGACCGAATGGAATTTATATCCCAAGATTTGCAAACTTCCACTCCGATAAAAGAGACTTCCTGAGAGGATTTGGCTATCAGGGGGGGGCTTCCAGAGCAAAAGGTGATACCAGAAACATGGAGGCTAGTTTTGGGGTGGACTTAAAAGAAGCCATGACAAAACCCGGTCCGTGGACTTTTGGAATCAGAGGTTTTGGAGAAACTCTGCCAGACCCCAATAACCGAATGACCTTAAGTAAGAATAAAGACAAATGGGGCCTACCCTATATTGAGTTTGATGCCGCCTGGGGGCCAAACGAAATGAAAATGCGAGAAACAATGGTTAAGGAAGCCGTTGCTATGCTTGAAGCCGCTGGTTTGAAAAATGTTAAAGGAGAAAACGATATGGAAAAAAGCCCGGGAGTCGGTATTCATGAAATGGGTACAGCCAGAATGGGAAGAGACCCTAAAACCTCTGTTTTAAATGGTTGGAATCAAGTGTGGGGAGCAGAGAATGTTTTCGTTACAGATGGAGCGGCAATGGCTTCCTCTTCGTGCGTTAACCCATCTCTTACTTATATGGCATTAACCGCCAGAGCTGCGAATTATGCGGCAGAAGAATTAAAGAAAGGCAATATTTAAATAAGAAAGAGGAGTCACTTGACTCCTCTTTTCTTAGAATTTTAAAGTGGCAGGCAAATACTTGGCTACCAAATCTTCGTAATATGGTCTTAGTGCTTTAGCATCTGGTGGTACTGGCACTTTAGAGTATAAATCATACGGGTTAAATTTATCTACCCATTTAAACATTTCATGATCATGCTTGCTCATCAGATGATCGTAAGCATTCTCTCTATGCTGTGGGTAAAATGAATGATATCTGATCATGTACAAGGCAGGTTCTGGCAAATAATTTTTCATGATTTGATATAAATATTCATCATGTCCCCAACTCATTTTCACGTTCTCCAGTCCACAATTCTCTTCATACACCCCATACTTCGTATTGTACTTAGGATTCGTGCTGTCAGGATTAGCCTGAAAAAACTCAGGATATACAATTTTATCTGAATGCTTGCAGCCTACAGGGAAGGTATCTCCTACCACGGCCCACTGCGGTTCTCCAAACAAACAAAGAACCTTCCCCATATCATGAAGAAAGCCAGTTAAGACGAACCAGTCAGGGTGACCATCTGCACGTATAGCCTCAGAAGTCTGTAAAAGATGCTGTAACTGATCCAGGTCAGTATCAGGATCAGAATCATCTACCAACGTGTTTAAGAAATCAACGGCTTCCCAAAGAGACATTTCCTTTTTATCAAACTTCAGAAACTCTTTTTCCTTTTCCAACACAAAATCATAAGTCTGATATGTGTGATTCAGCCTATAGAATTCTCTGACACCATCTACACGTTCAGAGTCCTCATAGTTTCTGTATTCATCCTTAGTTTTTGTTTCAGTTTTTGGCTCGGGATATCTGTCTAGTAAATCATCTTCCCAATCTTCAATACTGCTTAAAGGATTACTCTCATTCCCTGAAAAATTCTGACTCATTGTTTCTTAAAGTATTTACTATGTCAAATTTCATTGGAAATGTCTTAAATACAAAACTTTTGCTTCCTTGATTTTTTAACATAATTTGTCAGCTCAATCCAATCCTTTGAAATGACCTTAACTTTACTTGGCTTCTTTGGCTTTACACTTTTTGTCATATTTTATGTTTGGTATCAGCTTAAAAATGAAAACCTTAAAAGTGAAAAAGGATATTTTCTTGCCGGCAAAAGTTTAACAGGCCCTGTTATCGCTGCTTCCATGCTATTGACCAACATCTCTACTGAACACTTGATTGGTATGAATGGAAATGCCTATAAAAATGGTATCATAGTTATTGCCTGGGAGGTTACCTCAGCCATTGCCCTGGTAATTGCTGCCCTCTATTTTTTACCCAGATACATAAGAATGGGGCTTACTACTATTCCAGAATACCTCGAAAATCGATTTGATAGTTTAACAAGAACTTTGGTTGCCTTGTTTTTGATGCTTTCTTTTGTGGTTACTCTATTACCTATTGTGCTTTATTCAGGAGCTCTGAACATTGAAAGTATTTTTGAGTTATCAGAAAACTTTGGTTTTAGCCAATCAGAAGGACTAATTTATACTGTTATAATTATTGGATTAATTGGCTCAGCTTATGCCATATTTGGAGGACTCAAGGCTGTTGCTTACTCAGATACTTTAAACGGCATTGGCTTGCTTATCGGTGGCTTACTTATTCCTGTGCTGGCTCTTTACAATATTGGTGATGGCCATATGCTTTCCGGCCTGAAAAAAGTTTATGAATTTGCACCTGAGAAGTTTGACATCATTGGAAAACCCAATTCAGTACTGCCCTTTGGCGTTCTATTTACGGGTTTAATGATCAACCAGTTATATTTCTGGGGAATGAATCAAACCATCATTCAACGGGCACTTGGAGCCAAAAACCTTGCGGAGGCACAAAAAGGTTTATTATATACCGGAATATTAAAAATCTTAATTCCGCTGGTTATCGTTCTACCAGGACTTATAGCCTATTATTATTACCAGGATCAGTATTATAATAATCCTGATTTGATATACCCGGTTCTTGTAAAAAAGGTGCTGCCGGCTAGCTTAACAGGATTCTTTGCTGCGGTTATCCTGGGGGCTGTTTTAAGCACTTTTAACTCTGTGCTGAATTCTGCTTCCACTATTTTTTGTTTTGATTTATATAAAAAGCATATCAATCCGACCATAGACGAAAAGAGACTTGTAAAAACCGGAAAGTGGATAGCCGTAATTCTCGCCATGTTTTCAATAATAGCTGCTCCACTAGTAGCTAAAGCACCAGAAGGATTGTACCAGATGCTTCAGCAATTAAATGGAATATTCTTTATTCCCATCGCATCTATCTTAATGGCTGGTTTCTTTACTAAAATAGTTAACGCCAATGGAGCCAAAGCAGGCCTTTTCTTTGGATTTCTGTTTTATATACTTACCTCTTTTATTTTTGACACCGGTATTCACTTCGTCCATATCTGGGGAATTGAGTTTGTACTAAACTTTGTCATCATGATACTGGTTTCAAAGGCATTTCCAACAGATAAGGTTGTTGTAGAGTTAACGAAAGACAGCAGTGAGCCATGGAAGTATTCACGCTTTCTGGGGCTTGCACTCGTATTAATCACTGTTTTGATATACTATCTTCTTTCGTAAATCAATCCTTTTCGTAAACAGGTTTAAACAAAGGTCCCTTTTATCGAAAATGAGCTTTTGACTGAGAAATATTAAGTAATTTCAATCACCTATTGAAATTATATGAAAGACAGCAGAAGAGAATTTATTAAGAAAACGACACTGGCGAGTGCCGCTCTGGCATTAGGAGCTCAGCAGGTAGTTGCTTCAGAAAAAAAGAACGCACTGCCCAAATGGAAGGGATTTAATGTTTTAGATTTCTTCAGCCCTGACCCTAACAATGCACGCCCCCAAACTCCTGAGAAATATTTTCAATGGATGCAAGACTGGGGTTTTGATTTTGTTAGAATACCCATGGCCTATCCAAGCTATATCTCTTTTGACAGGTCAAGAAATATAGAAATTAGCGAAGTCAGAAACATAGACGAAGCCGCGGTAGAAAAAGTAGAAAATCTGGTTTATCTGGCTCAAAAATATGGGCATCATGTGAGTTTAAATATTCACAGAGCTCCCGGATACTGTATAAATGCCGGTTTTCATGAACCCTATAATATTTGGACCGATCAACAGGCAGAAGATGATTTTTGCTTTCATTGGAATTTCTGGGCCAAACGCTTTAAGAATCAATCGTCAAAAAAGTTAAGTTTCGATCTTTTGAACGAGCCGAGCTGGCGTGACGATATGAATGATCAATTCGGAGCAAAAACTGAGCTTCCGGGAGAAGTTTATTACAAATTAGTAGCAGCAGCAAAAAAGGCAATCCACGTTGTCAATGACAAACGTTTAATCATTGCCGATGGGAATCAGGTGGGTAATAAAGTTACGCCGGAACTAATAGATCTTAAAGTAGGGCAAAGTTGTAGGGGCTATGCCCCTGGGATTGTTTCACATTACAAAGCTCCCTGGGTTTTTAAAGACACTTCAGACTTACCCGACGTAAAATGGCCTGGACAAGTAGGCGATCAATATTTGAGCAGAAAAATTCTGGAGGAACTATATGCCCCTTGGATTGAACTCAAAAACAAAGGCATTGGAGTTCACTGTGGCGAGTGTGGCTGCTACAATAAAACCCCTCACGATGTTTTTCTTGCCTGGTTTACAGATGTATTAGGTTTGCTTTCAGAAAACGGAATTGGCTTCGCTCTTTGGGAGTTTAGCGGTTCTTTCGGTGTTTTAAACTCAGGGCGTGAAGATGTAGATTATGAAGATTGGTACGGAGAGAAACTAGATAGAAAATTATTGACCTTGCTTCAAAAAGCCTGATATGAAAATTTGTAAAGTATTACTCCTATTCTTTCTTAGCACCGGCAGTTTTGCTCAATTAAGTCCTCCGGAAGATTTAAGAACAGAGTATCTAAAGGGTGTTCCTTTGATTGATCTAGAGAAGCCCAGATTGGGCTGGATTAATACGGCCATTGACCATGAACGTGCACAAACTCAGACTGCCTATCAGGTTCAGGTTTCTTCAATTGATGAAAACTGGTCTTCTCCATTGACTTGGGATAGCAAAAAAATAAATTCATCAGCCAATCAACGAATTGTCTATCAAGGCAAGCATTTATTACCGGGTCAAAAATATAGGTGGCGTGTGAGAGTCTGGGATAAGGATGACAAAGTCTCCGAATGGTCAAAACCGGCACAGTGGCAAATGGGACTGAACCAGTCTGATTGGAAGGCGGAGTGGATAGGTGCTCCTTGGCAGGGAGAAGAGGCTATACCAAAACCACCTGGCGGACCGAACCAAAGAACAGAGATTTTACCACCTCCTGCTCCCTATCTTAGGAAAACCTTTGAGCTTAATAAAAAAGTAAAAAGGGCCGTAGTCTTCACTACTGGCCTTGGTTATTTTGAGTTTTACGCCAATGGAAAGAAAGTCTCTGATGATGTTTTGGTACCAAATCAAACCAATTATGGAAAAAGGCCCGATTTAACCAAGGCCTACATCGCGGTGCCGGATGAATTTGCCAAGTACAAAGTAATGTATTTAGCGTATGATATTACAGATTTTCTTCAGAATGGCAATAATGCCATCGGAGCAATTCTCGGCAATGGGTTTTATAATGATCCTAAGTTTTGGACGGCTTCTTATGGTTCACCACGATTTATTGCACAGGTGCAAATCCATTATGAGGATGGATCCAAAGAAATAATAAAAACTGATAAAAGCTGGAAATCTGCCAAGTCAGGAATATTGGTTGATCTCGTCTATGATGGAGAAATTTACGATGCCAGAAAAGAAATAGTGGGCTGGTGCAATCCGGAATATGATGCCAGTCAATGGCAAAATGCAGCATTAAGAAAGGCCCCATATGGAGACTTAGTGGCACATACGGCAGAAACAGATAAAGTTACAAAACAATATAGACCTTCAAAGATAACCAAGTTAGGTGAAGGCCGTTTCAAAGTAGATTTTCCTGAGGAAATATCTGGCTGGGTAAGACTCAAAAATGTACAAGGGCCAGCCGGTCAAAAGGTCCATATCACTTTTAATGGTAACCTTTACTCTGGTGAGAACACCTACTACTTTAAAGGCGAAGGTCTTGAGAATTATGCCCCACGATTCAATTGGTTTGTATTTAGCGGGGTAGAAATTTCGGGCTGGCCTGGTGAGCTAAGCTCTGATCAGATTAGTGCAGAGGCCGTCAATACCGATATTAAAGAGAATGCCGTATTCGAAACCTCTAATGAGCTTTTCAACCAGATCAATCAAATATGGAAGCGGTCTCAGTTAGACAATTCTCACGGAGGCATTGCTTCTGACTGTCCGCACAGAGAACGTTCAGGATATACCGGCGACGCTCAGGTGGCCTGCCCTACCGTTATGCATAATTTTGATGCCAGAGCCTTTTATCAGAAATGGGTGGCTGATATGCGTGAAGCTCAAATACCTTCTACCGGCTATGTCCCTAACGGAGCTCCCTGGCAGCCTGGTTGCGGTGGCGGTGTTGCCTGGGGAGCAGCTATTAACATTATTCCTTGGGAATATTACCTTCAATACGGAGCCAAAGATATGCTGGCAGATAATTACGATGCCATGAAAGGGTATATCAAATACATGAAAACCTGGGAAACTGAAACAGGTACAATGCACAGTCAAAGAAATGGTAATGATGGTAAACCTCTTAAATGGTGGAACCTCGGCGACTGGGCAGGAGTCTGCTCAGAGTGCCTGCCAGATGACGCTCTGGTTCATACTTTCTATTATTGGTATTGTGCCGATATTACAGCTAAAACTGCTAAAATATTAGGCTTTGAAAAAGATGCAGAAGCCTATGCAGAATTGGCCGCAAGAATTAAAAAAGCTTTTCATCAAGTGTTTTACAATAATCAAAAAAAGTCTTACGAGGATTATGGATCAAATGTCTTTGCTTTGAAAATGGGCGTTCCTTCTGAATTTTATAATGAGGTAAAATCTACCCTGATGAAGGAAGTTGAAAGAAATAAAGGACATTTGAATACGGGGATCTTCGGTACACGTTTCTTTTTTGAGGTGTTGGCTGATAATGGAATGAATGCATTGGCCTATGATGCCATGAACAAAACAACCGAACCCAGTTTTGGAAGATGGCTAGAATTGGGTAGCACTACCTCCCGTGAGCATTGGGGAGAAGAAGGAAGCTACAATCATCCCATGTTTGGTGGCGGACTCGTCTGGTTTTACAGACACTTAGCAGGCTTTAACTTCGATGAATCGGCCCCTGGGTATGAACATATTATTATTAAACCTTCTTATTCTCTTGAAACCGACTTTATCAAATATGAAACGAATACTTCTTTTGGTAAAGCCAAAATAGAATTATCAAAAAAAGTTGATTCTAACTCGAGCACTAACTACAACGCAAAATCTAAAAAAACTACCCAAGGCCAAAAGGTCATTATTAAATATGAAATAGAAGTGCCTGTAGGAAGTTACGCAACCATATATTCTCCAATGGCTCAACCTACTTTAATTAAAGAAAACGGAGTTTATGCTTCTGAAAACAGAGATTTAGAATATGTAGGCAATGAAAACGGACCTGTATATCAGGTCAAAAGTGGGAAATACAGTTTTGAGTACACGTATTTTATAACAAATGCTGAACAAACCAAGCCATAATTAAAAACTGGTTAAAACATTTTTGCTGCCAACTTTTTAGGGCTGAAGTGCATTCTAATCAAAAGGACATCTGTATTTTTTGTCCTCTATAAATACACTTCAAAGATGAAATATACCTTCGCACTAATACTTCTAGTCTTTATCAGTTGCTCTAAGCAGGACATTTATGAAACGAGCGTTCACCCAGAAAAAGTTGAGGCCCGGCTTCATGAAAATGCCATTATAAAAGGTAGTTCTTCAAACTCGGGGATTGCCGGTTTCTATCAAATTCAGAGCGGAAATAAAATCGTTTTTGAATATCAATATACTGCTGAGGATAACGAAATGATTGCTGATGACGAATACAGTGAGTTTTTTGTGTTTCAGATTGACCCCAGCCAAACCAATATTGAACTCAAAGACGATCAAGTTCTTGCTTTGAATCCAATATACCGCTACAGCTGCTATTGTTATCAAGATGGAGGATTGCTCTCTATTGAGGGCAGTTTAAAGATCAAGAAGAAAACAGCAGGGAAATACGAAGTAACAGCTGACCTCCTGTTTAATCTTAAATCTGACATCGTACCCGAAGGGGAAAATTTACAACAAGATGTAAAATTCTCAGTAGTCTTTAAAAAGTAAAAGTCTTCCGTTTCCAGAAGACTTTTACTGTAGTTCTATTTATCGATTATTTAAACCAACATTCTGTAAGGTTCTTCCAGAAGCTCTTTAAGCGTTACAAGGAACGCGGCTCCAGTTGCACCATCTACTACTCGGTGATCACATGTCAAAGTTACTTTCATGATATTTGTAGCATAAAACTCTCCATTCTTAACAGCTACAGTTTCTTTAATTCCACCTACTGAAAGAATACAAGACTCGTTTTTAGGGTTATTGATGATTGAAGTGAAAGCTTCAATACCAAACATACCCAAATTACTCACCGTAAATGTATTTCCTTCCCACTCTGCCGGTTGAAGTTTACCACCTTTAGCTTTGCCACCAAGTTCTTTTGTGGTTGCCGCTAAAGCCGATAGAGGCAAAGTATCCGCAAATCGAATAACGGGCACAACTAAACCTTCAGGAATAGCCACAGCCATACCCACGTGCACATGCTCATTTCTTCTGATGTGATCTTCTCTCCAGGAAGAATTCACATTTGGATGCTTCTTAAGAGCCACCGCACAAGCTTTCACTACCATATCATTGAATGAAATCTTTACCGGAGAAGTCTCATTCATCGCCACTCTTGCTTTTATTGAGTTATCCATATTGATTTCCATTGTTAATTGGAAATCAACAGCTGTAGACTGAGATTCTGCTAAGCTTCTTGCTATAGCTTTTCTCATTTGAGTAAGTTTCACTTCCTCGTAGCTCTCCTGACCGTAAACTGATGGAGCAGCCACACCCGCAGCAGCGGCAGGAGCAGCCGGTGCAACATAATTGTCAATATCAGATTTCACTATTCTGCCGCCTTCGCCAGAACCCGAAACTGTTGAAATATCAATTCCTTTCTCTTCAGCTAGTTTTTTCGCCAATGGTGAAGCCAACACTCTACCGTTAGAATTAGAAGATGGAGCTGTTGTAGTTACCGGAGCAGCTGCTTTGGCAGATTCTTCTTTTGCAGGAGCCGGAGCAGCAACAGGAGCTTCTGCTTTTGGCTCTTCTTTTGCCGGTGCAGCACCTTTGGCATTCTCTGCCTTAATTAATGTTTCGTAATCAGCCCCCTTCTCTCCTATAACTGCTATTACAGAGTTTACAGGAACCGCCTCACCTTCTTTTACTCCAATATATAATAGAGTCCCTTCATCGTAAGCTTCCAGCTCCATTGTTGCCTTATCTGTTTCAATTTCGGCAATCAAATCACCAGACTTAATGGTGTCACCCACCTTTTTAAGCCACGAATGAATTACTCCTTCAGTCATGGTATCGCTCAGAAGAGGCATTTTTACCAATTCTGCCTTGATACCTGAAGTATCTATTTTCTCAGCTGCCGGAGCTGGCTCAGCTGCTTTTTCTTCTTTGACCGGTTCTGCTGCTTTTGCAGGGGCACTATCACCACCGCCTAACAAAGCCTGATAGTCTTCACCTTCTTCACCTACTACTGCCATAATAGCGTTCACAGGAACGGCTTCGCCTTCTTTGACACCTATGTAAAGCAGAGTTCCTTCATAATAGGACTCCATATCCATGGTAGCCTTATCTGTTTCTACTTCTGCCAGGATGTCTCCTGAACTAATTTTATCACCTACTTTCACATTCCATGTCGCGATTACCCCTTCTTCCATGGTATCGCTCATCTTGGGCATTCTGATTACCTCTGCCATAATTATCTTTTAGGATTTTCTAGTTTAGATGTCCAAAAATAAGACATCAGCTTAAAACAGACAGCCTGCCTGCCAAAAAACATTAATTTATTTTTAAAACAGCCATAAATGCTTCCTGTGGAACCTCCACAGAGCCTATCTGACGCATACGTTTCTTTCCTTTTTTCTGTTTCTCCAGTAATTTTCGTTTTCTGGAGATATCACCACCGTAACATTTGGCAGTAACGTCCTTTCTCATAGCTCTTACAGACTCACGGGCAATAATCTTAGCACCAATAGCCGCCTGAATTGCAATCTCAAATTGCTGACGTGGCAAAAGCTCTTTAAGTTTCTCACAAAGCTTCTTACCCCAGTCATAGGCCTTGTCTCTATGAACAATTGCCGATAAAGCATCTACCGGATCTCCGTTCAGAAGAATATCAAGTTTGACTAAATGAGATTCCTGATAACCCGACAAACTGTAGTCCAATGAGGCATAACCTCTGGAGATAGACTTTAATTTATCAAAAAAGTCAAATACTACCTCAGCTAATGGCATTTCAAAAGTTAATTCAACTCTGTTAGAGGTCAAATAAACCTGATTTTTAATAATACCACGCTTGTCCATACACAAGGTAATGATTGGCCCTACATAATCAGCGGCAGTAATGATTTGAGCATTAATGAAAGGCTCTTCCAACTTTCTGATCAGATTGGGATCAGGCATTTCTGAAGGAGCAGAAACCGGTACTTTATCTCCTCTTGAAGTAGTTACAAAGAATTTAACAGACGGAACAGTCGTAATAACCGTCATATCAAATTCACGCTCAAGCCTCTCCTGAATAATCTCCATGTGGAGCATACCTAAGAACCCACATCTGAAACCAAAACCTAAGGCGGCTGATGTTTCCGGTTCCCAAACCAATGAAGCGTCATTTAGCTGAAGCTTCTCCATACACTCTCTTAATTCTTCGTAATCTGTAGTTTCTACAGGATAAATACCGGCAAAAACCATGGGTTTCACTTCTTCGAAACCTTTAATCATCATTTCTGATGGCCTGGCAATATGTGTGATAGTATCCCCTACCTTAACTTCTTTTGCTACTTTTATTCCTGAGATCAGGTATCCTACGTCTCCGCAGTGGATTACGTCTTTAGGCTGTTTCTTGAGTTTAAGGCTCCCTATTTCATCAGCCTCATATTCTTTCCCGGTGGCCATAAACTTAACTTTATCGCCTTTGCGAATAGAACCGTTTTTCACTCGGAAAATAACTTCAATACCTCTGTAGGAGTTAAATACAGAATCGAAAATTAGTCCTTGTAACGGAGCCTCAGGATCGCCTTTTGGTGCAGGCACTCTATTGATTATAGCATCAAGAATATCGTCAATTCCGATACCTTCTTTGGCAGAAGCCAATACGATATCATCCGGATCGATTCCTATGAGATCTACCACCTGATCTTTTACTTCTTCAATCATGGCCCCAGGCAAATCAATTTTATTGATTACCGGAATAATCTCCAGATTGTGTTCCAGAGCCAGAAATAAATTACTAATGGTCTGTGCTTCAATACCCTGTGCCGCATCCACAATTAACAGTGCACCTTCGCATGCAGCAATGGACCTCGAAACCTCATAGCTAAAGTCTACATGGCCAGGAGTATCAATAAGGTTTAAAGTATATTTTTCGCCATTATGCAGATAATCCATTTGAATGGCATGGCTTTTAATGGTAATACCACGCTCACGCTCCAAATCCATATCATCTAATAGCTGAGCCTGCATCTCACGCTGTGTAACTGTCCCGGTAAATTCAAGGAGCCTGTCGGCCAAGGTACTTTTACCGTGATCAATGTGAGCAATAATGCAGAAATTTCGAATGTTCTTCACTCAGGAGGATTTTAAATTTTAAAGAACTGCAAAAATACCACAAAAGAGGAGAAAAGAAGAAGCCTTACCAAAATCTTTGATAGGCAATATTGACCCCATAATTATCATTGATCAGGTCACCTTGGTCAATCCCTATATTGACCTTAAAAAAAGCATTCTGATTCTTGGTTGGTATCAGCGTCTGAAAAGACATAGACATCTGATCTACAGGCTCTATGGGTGTAAAAAGAGCTCCGTAATTTCTGCTGTAGGAGAACCTGGAAATAAAATCGATGCTGTTTAACTTTAGGTGTAAACCTGCATAAGCAGCTATAATTCTGTTGTTATTATAAAAAATAGCGTCTGGGTAACTTTGTTTTTCTACTCGGATTTCCTCCTGAGGTACTAAAAATGGAGTGCCGATAGTTCTGCTTTCGTATGCCCAGCCGTCTATGTACTGCATATGGTTAAAGTAATAATTCTCTTCACCATAATGCCTGTCTGGCAAGTTTAATAATCTGGCCAGTCCTGATCTGTAACTACTTTGGTTTGTAGTTCTCAAATATTCCATTACCAATTTTTTAAAAACGGTCTTGGGTTTGGTTGATTTTAAAGAAATACCATACAAACCGTCATCCGTATTGGTTAAACCAGAGAATGTTTGACCACTTTCAAATATAGTCTGCTTGTAAAGGAGCAAATTCATGTCCTCTAGATTTATGTCACCACCCAGGTCTATCTGACCCAAATGGTTTCCAAATCTGTTATTTAGCTCAAATTCACCGTAGTCGTCTGTGGTTTCACCTAAAGATTTAAACGGTAGTACCACCTGACCATAAGTAAACCAATCAACTGGAAATCTACCATCTGTAAATCTATCTTTAAAAGCCTGATCTGTTTCATACTTTGGAATTCCTCCCCACTGCACATGATGTAAAATCCCTCCGTATAACCTCAGTCGCTTTGTAGGATTCCCCAGCCTGGCATACAATGCTTTCCTGTGTAAATAGTATTCTTTGACAGATTTTTGATCACCAAACCAGCCGTGCGTATAATGACCTTTGAAAGCCAACCAGTTTACAAAAAGTCTTTTGTACTCAGGAATAGATAGGGTAATCTCAGGAGGACTTAGTGAATTACCAGACCAGGTAATAGAACCACTACTCAAAGTCGAATCTACCAACCCATGAACTTGCTTAAAACGACCACCGGAAATCGCAAAGTCTTTTAAATTGAACCGGATGAAGGCTTCGGGCAATATAATCCTGGATTTTTCACCTACAATAGTGACTAAATCAAAGCAATAATCGGTCTTGAAAAACTTTTGAGACGAATCTTTTTTTGATTCAATCATTTGACGGAAATAAAGGGAATTGCCACTTTGCGGAACTGCACCAAACTGATTGCTTCGCTGCCAAAATGGAATTTTGTTATTCAGGCTGAAATAACCTCCTAACTCAAAGCCGTAATGAAATTTATTCAATATGCCCGTAGTATCTGTCTGGGCATAGGAATTCTGGGTCATAAAAATGACCAGAAATACCAAGGTATTACGAATTTGACGCTTCATAAACATTACCTGTCTATGAATATAGCAAAAATTAAGCCATTAATAACCTGAGGCTAAGCGAATTAATAATGCCGTAATGTAACCAGCATAAGTACCTATGGCATAACCAAGTACAGAGAGAATTACGCCAACCGAAATGAGAGCCGGATGGTATGCCGCTGCTACAACGGAGGCAGAAGCAGCTCCGCCTACATTGGCCTGAGAACCGACAGCAACAAAGAAATAAGGCACTTTTAAAAGCTTTCCTGCTATGATCACGAAAAGAGCATGAATTAGTATCCAGATGAACCCAACGACAAAAAGCCATGGATTCTCACTGACAGCAACAAGGTTCATTTGCATGCCAATAGAAGCTATAAGAATATATAAAAAGACAGTGGCAATTTTGCTTGCTCCCACATGTTCAATTTCTCTGACTTTGGTTTGTGAAAGAAGGATTCCAAACAATGTTACAAAGACAACCACCCAAAAGAAGCCGGAAGTAAGACTGAATTTAGAGAGTGTAGGGTAATTCGTTTCAATAAATGGGGCAATCAAATCTGAAAAAACATAGGCAAGAGCTGTACCACCAAAGCCAACAGCCAGAATCTTAAGATAATCTTCATAGGAAGGAATTCTTGATTTCTCCTTCGCCTCACTGGCTAGTTTGTCTTTTATTTCATTGATAATATCTGAACCTCCACCAAAGAACTTGTTCATACGATCTTTATTCGCAACACCCAGAAGCAACACCGCCAGCCAGCTTTCTGCCACCAGTATATCTACCGCCACTGATTGAGAGAAAAGTTTGGCATTCGGGTCAAAAACCTCTTTCAATGCCGTCTGATTGGCTCCACCTCCTATCCAGCTGCCGGCAATCGTGGCCAGACCTTTCCATGTTTCAGCATCAAATGTTTCAGGACTGATACTTTTAACTACTAAAACTGCTACAGGTCCACCCAAGACAACGCCCGCCGTACCCGCCAAAAAGACCAAAACTGCCTTTAAACCGAGCTTTTTCAGCATTTTGATGTCAAGACTTAGCGTAAATAGTAGTAAACAAGGTGGCAATAGATAACGACTAACTACCGGATATATCTGGGATGATTCGCCTGAAATAATCCCAGTAGAATTTAAAGCCCCGGGAATAAAATAACAGAGTAATATAGGAGGAAAGAACTTGTAAAACTTCTGCCAGAAGGTCCCTCCATACTTGTTTGAGTAGAAAATCAGATAGAGTAAAACCAAAAGCAGTCCTAAGACAACGGCGTCATTTTGGATGAATGGCATAGGGGCAGTTTGTTAAATGAAGCTCAAAACTATTGAAGATTAGTCCAAAAAAAAACACACAGTCCCAATATGAGACTGCGTGTCGCAATTACACTTCATCAACAAACTAAAAACCAAATAATATCTTTAGCTCCGTAAAAATAGAAAGATTTTGGAAATCTCTGTAACTTTTTGTGTTCATTTCACACTTCTTGAACATTTTTACTCAATTCAGATACTCAAAATCCAAATTTTCAGCTATTACTTCTTTCCCAAAGATTTAATATTCGCTTCCATAATCTTCTTCTCAGACAATACAGAAGGGCTATTGAACATCAGGTCTTCCCCAGAACCGGTTTTTGGGAAAGCCATGACTTCTCTAATACTATTTTTCTTTTCTAAGATCATCATAAGCCTATCTATTCCCCAGGCGATTCCACCATGAGGAGGAGCACCATACTGGAAAGCTTCATACATATGACCTACACTTTTCTTCATTTCTTCCTTATTGTAACCCATATTTTTATAGGTTGCCTCAAGAATCTCCGCCTTATGAGCTCTTACAGAACCGCCACCAATCTCATAACCATTTAAAACCATGTCATACTGCTGGGCAATAATGCTTCCAACATCTTCACCTTTCATATGTTTCTCAAGGTCCTCGATTTTAGGCATCGAGAACGGATTGTGTGTAAAGGTCCAACGCCCTTCATCCGTTTTTTCAAAGAATGGAAAATCAACTACCCATGCAGGATGCAGTTCTTTCGGATTAATTAATTTCAGCATTTGGCCTAACTCTTGACGCACCGCATCCAATGCTTTATTAGCTACGGAATACTCAGCTGCAGAGAAGAAAACAATATCCCCGACTACCGCCTTAGCCTCTTCAATAATTCGAGCACATATATCTTCTCCCAGGAATTTAATAATTGGTGACTGAAGCTCATTCTCATTCACAATAATGTAAGCTAAACCACCCAAACCATGTTCTTGAGCTATAGCTGTCAAGCGTTCAATCTGTCCTTTAGAAAGCCTTTTTTTCTGTAAATCCCCTCCAACTTTAATACACTTAACAATTCCTCCTTCCTCAATGGGCTTGGCAAACACCTGAAATTCAGTATCCTTCACAATTTCGGTAATATCCTGCATTTCAAGTCCAAAACGAAGATCTGGCCTATCACATCCATATTTCTCCATCGACTCGTAATAGGAAATTACTTTGAAAGGAAAGAGCTTCCATTTGTTTCCATAAATCTTTTTCACCACTTCATTGAAAAGGCGGGTATTCACATCAATGATGTCTTGCATACTCACGAACGCCATCTCAATATCGAGCTGAGTAAATTCGGGCTGGCGGTCACCACGGCTGTCTTCATCTCGAAAACAACGGGCTATTTGAAAATATTTCTCAAAACCACCTACCATCAGCATTTGCTTGAATTGCTGAGGAGCTTGTGGAAGCGTATAAAACTGACCCGGAAATTTCCTGCTAGGTACAATGAACTCTCGGGCTCCTTCATCTGTACCCGCTGTTAGAACAGGTGTCTCAACTTCAATAAATTCCTCTGAATCAAGCACATCCCTTATCAGCTTAATGACTTTATGCCTGTTTATAATGGCTTTTCTGTTCTCAGCAGATCTGTGATCTAAGAATTTATATTTGAAACGAACATTCTCCCCTGTTTTTGCAGCTCTTTTGATTTCAAAAGGCAGAGTTTTAGCGGCATTGAGCACCTCTACTGATTTTGCATCCATTTCCAGTTGGCCTGTGCTAATCCCCGGGTTAAAATCATCTTCTGACCTTTTGATAATTTGACCGGTACACATAATTACAGACTCCGGCTTCAAATGAGACAAGTCATCAAGGTTCTCAAAATTCGTTCTGTCCAGTCTTATTTGAAGTACTTCGTAACTGTTATCTCTTAGGTCAATGAATACCAGATCTCCGTGATCTCTAACACTGGCTACCCAGCCTGCCACTGTTATACTCTCTCCAAGATTTTCATCTGAAATCTGACTATTCTTATGTGTTCTGTATAGGTCTTTTACTACAATCTCTGTAAACCTGGACTCTTCCTCTTCTTCCTGCTTAATTCGTTGGGCTTCTGATTTCTTCTTTTCTAAAGCCTCTTCTTTAGTTAAATTCTCAGGATTTAAGGCTGCCAGTATTTTTTCACGGATTACTTTTCCGGAAGCACCTTTACCTATTAGTTGAAGCACTTTGCCCACTAGTATCCCGGCTTTGCCTTGGTTACCAACTTTGATTTCCTCGGCAATAACAGCATTCTCCGAAAGGACCTTTTCAATACTTTCCTCAATTAAGTCTTCTGATATACTATTGGCTTTGAAATAGGCCATATAGTCAAAAGAACTATCCATCAAATATTCCTGAATAGCATTCTGGAGTAAAATAACTGTGACTCTCTCTTCCTTAAGCTCCTTGAATATACCAGCAATCACGGCTGCATCTTCAATTTTTTCGTATTCTTCTGTTTTTATATTGTTCAGAAGAGTCTTCGCCACAAAAGCCGTATCACCAATTTCTTCGTTAACCGCAGTAAACAGATTGGACCTAACAGAGTCAGAAGTAAAAAACTTAGCATCCTGAGGTCTAACACCACCTTCAATAAGCGTACTTTCGATAGCAAAAGGTAATAATCGCTCGTCTACCTGTATAGTTTCAATTTCATGTCTGATGTCAACGAATGGAATATCCGGCTCCAAAGCATACCTGTAATCAGCGGCAAATTCCTTCTTCCGCATGGTTTTGGTTTGTTTCAATGCCTCATCAAAAAGTACTGTCGTTTGATCAGGTCTGAATTCTTTGTGCTCTTGAAAATATGAGAGCTGCTTTCCAATTTCCTCTACCAGAGCTTCTACCATGAACTTGAATGAGTTCAGGTTTTTAATTTCCGTTCTTGGGTTTAGATCTGAGCTACCGGCTTTACGTAAGGAAACCGAAACATCCGATTTAAACTCCCCTTTTTCAAGGTTGGCCTCTGAAATTCCAAGATTTTGAACTATTCGCTGCAGGTACTGAGCGTAGGTGGCAGCATCCTTAATATTCTTAATCACGGGCTTGGTTACCACCTCAATCAAGGGTACGCCTCCTTTATTAAAGTCTACCAAAGTTTGCTTTCTTTCATGCATTAACTTGGCAGCATCTTCTTCAATGTGAACCTGTTCTATCTCCACTGAAAATGTTGAACCATTGTCTCTGTAACAATGAACTACACCATCAGGAATTATGGGTCTTTGAAATTGTGTAAGCTGAAAATTCTTTGGATTATCCGGGTATTCATAATGCTTTCTATCCCAGCAGATAACTTCATTTGAGAAGGTAGACTTCACCGCCTTACCAAAATATATTGCTTTTCGTATAGCTTCTTTATTTATAGCCGGTAAGACACCCATTTGTCCCGTACAAACAGAGCATATATTGGTGTTAGGCTCTTCTGCTTCAGCATTCGGGCAAGTACAAAAAAGCTTAGATTTTGTATTTAAACGAATATGGGTTTCAAGTCCAATCACCAGCTCCAGGCCGGCATCTTCTACTTCCTTTGTTAATAACTCTAAATCCATATTAAACTAATTCATTAAGCAAATGAGCAAACTGAAGCACTTTGGCTTCTCCATCTTTATCAGCAGTAATCTGAATACCCGTTTCGGTACCAACCGGTGCGGTTAATGTGGGCAATCCTCCTAAACTGAAACCTACTGTGTAAGCATCTGAAAGGTACATTGCTAATGGATCATTCATGGTTTCTCCAACGCTAGGAACCGGTGTCAAAGAAACGGGTGAAAGTACAATATCAACTGATTCAAACTCCTCAGAGAATCTCTTAGAAATTTCGTTTCTTACCCCTCTTGCCTTTAAATAAATTTCTTCTGAATGACCTTGAGAAAGCACTTGATTTCCACCAACAATTCTCCTCTTGGTTTCTTCAGTAAAATTATCTGATCTGGTTACAGCATAAATCTCTTTTAAATTTCCAGCAGATTTTCTGTTACCATAATTTGTACCGTCAAGTCTTGCCAGGTTTGAGGCCGTTTCTGCCATTGCAAGAGTGTAGTACGTCGATACCAGCGTATTGGTTTCAAAGAAATCTAACTCATTTACCTCAACACCATTAGCTCTTAACGTGTCAATCAGCTTGATAAAATCAGCTTTAATACCTTTGTCAAGAGCTTCGCTATCAATAAAACTTTTATAGTAACCTACTTTGAGTTTTCTTACCCCATCAATATCTGACATAGCATTTTCTGAAACTTCAGTAGACGGGTAGGTGGTTTGATCATGATAATCTTTACCACTGATACAATTTAAGACAATCCTTATATCCTCTAAGGTACTGGCGATTGGCCCTACTACATCCGTTGATGAAGCATAAGCCATAATCCCGTACCTTGAAATTCTTCCATAAGTGGGTTTCAGACCGTAAACCTTATTGTATCCGGCCGGCTGTCTAATAGAACCACCGGTATCTCCACCTAAAGAAAAAGTAGTATACTTTTTAGCTACATTCACTGCACTTCCACCACTACTTCCACCGGCTACTTTGGTTTCATCAATGGCATTTTTAGCCGCACCAAATACTGTATTTTCAGTACTACTACCATGCCCAAATGCATCACAATTTTCTTTGACAATAGGTATGGCTCCGGCATTTAATAGCTTCTGTATTGCTGTAGCTGTATATGGAGAAACATATTCTTTTAGAAAGTCAGAACTGGCAGAAGCCGGCTGACCTTGAAGAAGATAGACATCCTTTAAGCCAAAAGGTACACCTTCTAAAAGTCCAATCTCCTCCCCATTCTTAATTTTTGCATCTACAGCTGCCGCCTTCTCCAGAGCATACTCTTCTAAAATAAAGTTGGCTGTATTATTAGTACTTTTCTTGATTTCCTCAATTTTAGACTTCACCAAGTCAGTACAACTGTACTTCTGGCTCACTAAGGCATTATGTATCTGATGTATTTCTGATACCATATTATTCCTCTATTACTTTTGAAACTACCAGATAGCCATTCTTTTGGCTAGGGAAATTATTACGAATGATATTTTTTTCAGTCTCAGAGCTTTCTATAACTTCGTCAGGTCTTAAATCGTCAAGTGAGACAATATTCACCCCCTCTGTCAGAGACAAAGCACCTGATACCTGAGCTGTCTTTATCACCTCAAAAAGCTGATCAACAGCCTCTGAAGATTTCGCTCCTTTTATACTGGAAAGGACTTCCAGTGTCATTGTTTTCTCCATTCTATATGGCAGCAATTTGAACTATTTAAAGTTCATTTAGATTTCCTTTTTTCCATCAAAAAACCAAAGGCTTCCTGAAACGAGGCACAAAAGTAAAAAAGTAAGGGCAAAATAGCACGTGAATTCTTTTATTGCGGTAAATAGATCTCCGAATTATTCAGTTTTGGTTAACAAAAGTCCGTCCTGAATTGCGTTATCTTTGCAAAGCAACAAACGCTTCCAAAACAATAAATCATATGAATCGTCTCCAAACGTGCCTAATCACTGTTCTTTTACTTCTTTTTGCCTTTTCCCATTCCTTTTCTCAAGAAGGAAATGACGAGCTGATTAAATCTTTGACTTCAAACCTGAAAGCTCAAACAAGAAGCGAAAAAATGGTAGAAATTGGTAAAAAATTTCTGGATAAGCCCTATCTGGCCTCAACATTGGAGTCGCCTCAAGAAAAGTTAATTTGCCGACTCGATGGCTTTGACTGCTACACCTATGTAGAAACCTTACTGGCTTTGACATTGATTTCTGAATACGAAAATTCAACACTGGCAGACTTCAGAGAAATGATGCAAAGAGTGCGTTACAGAAATGGAGAAATTAAGGGGTACGCCTCTCGAATTCATTATTTCTTTGACTGGACAAAAAATGCAGAAGATCTGGGATTGGTAGAGGATCTGACACCTACTTTGGGGACGCTAAAGACGGTAAGTATTAACTTCATGAGTACGCATAGACAATATTACCCGGCATTTAAAACCAACAATGCTATTTTGGGGCAAATTAAAGAAATGGAATCTGATTTACAGGATTTTGATTTCTTTGAAATTAAAGTGGAAAACCTTCCGAAGGTTCAAAATCAAATAAAATCAGGTGATATTATCGCCTTTACTTCTAACATTAAAGGATTAGATGTAAATCATGAAGGAATAGCCTATTGGAAAGACGGTAAATTGCATTTTATGCATGCCTCCTCCGAATTAAAAAAAGTGGTTATTGCAGATGAAACAATAGAAGAATACATAAGAAGAATCAGTAAACATGCCGGCCTAATGGTAGTTAGGATACAAGAGTAACTGATTTAAAGAAATTGTCATTTCAAACAGCCACGATTACCCGAAAGGTCTTTTGAATAAAATATGAGATATAAAGCCATACCCAACACTCTATTTATAAAGAACAGAAAAAAATTAAGTGAAAAAATGGCACCCGGAGGGCTGGCACTGCTCTGTTCTAATGAAGTTTTGCCAACAAATGCAGATGGAGTTATGGGTTTTAAACAAAACTCAGATTTATTCTATCTATGCGGAATAGATCAGGAAGACACCATCTTATTTATTTACCCCGATCATGTTCAAAAGCAAAACAGAGAGGTACTTTTTATCAGAGAAACAAATGAACATCTGAAAACTTGGGAAGGTGAAAAACTAACCAAAGATGAAGCTAGAGAGATAAGTGGAATTGAAACTGTTTTTTGGACAGATCAATTCGATACCTTTTTAAAAAGGAATGTAGCTGAGGCCTCCTTTCTTTATCTAAACAACAATGAACACGACGGCCGCAATAAGAATTTCATTTCGAAAAGTGATCATTTTAATGAACAGATAAAAAAGGAATTCTCACTGTTTACTATACAAAGGCTTGCCCCAATACTTTCCTCGTTGAGGATGATTAAGGAACCGGAGGAAATTACTCAAATAAAGGAGGCCTTAAAAATCACTAAAAAAGGTTTTGAAAGGCTGGCAGATAAAATGAAGCCTGAAATTGCAGAGTACGAGCTAGAGGCTCATTTAACACACGAATTCCTAATCAATAGATCACGTGGGCACGCATTTCCACCCATTATGGCTTCGGGTAAGAATGCCTGTGTTCTGCACTATATTACCAATAATGAAGTCTGCACAGACGGCGACCTGATTATTATGGATTTTGGAGCCGAATACGCAAACTACAATGCCGATATCACAAGATGTTTACCGGTAAATGGTACATTTAATAACAGGCAAAAAGAGGTTTATCAAGCTGTACTGAATGTGTTTCACTTTGCCAAAAAAAGAATGGTAAAAGGAAATACATTAGAAGGGCTTAGAAGAGAGACTGCTCAAAAAATGACGGAAGAGCTAACTAAATTAGGGCTATTGAAAGTCAATTCAGAAGAAGACCCGGCGGCTTTTAGAAAGTATTTTCCACACAGTGTTTCACATCATTTGGGTCTTGATGTTCATGACGTGGGTAGCAGACATGAGCCCTTTAAACCCGGAATGGTACTAACCTGCGAACCGGGGATTTATATTCAGGAAGAAGGACTTGGAATTAGATTGGAGAATGACATCCTCATTACTGAAAAAGGGAATATTGACCTTTGCGAGGACATTCCAATAGAGATAGTGGATGTTGAAAAAATGATGAATTCTTAATAGGACAAGAAATAGAATGAGAGCAATAATAGACTTAGGCACCAATACCTTTCACCTTTTAATTGTCAACGATAAAGACGAGGTCTTGTTGAAAATTTCCAATGCAGCCAAAATTGGTATGGGAGGGATTCAAAAAGGAATTATTACCCCTGAAGGCATTGAAAGAGCCCTTAAAGTACTTAAAGAGTTCAAAGAAGAAATTACAAAATTTGGTATTGAAACTAATCAGATTTTTGCCTTTGGTACCTCAGCTTTAAGAAGTGCTTCTAACAAACAAGAGGTACTTGATGTGATAAAGAAAGAAGTAGATATAGAGGTTCAGGTTATATCTGGAGAAAGAGAAGCAGAGCTAATATATGATGGAGTTAAACAAGCCGTAACTATCTCCGAACCTAGCCTGATCATAGATATTGGAGGAGGGAGCGTTGAATTCATTATATGTAATCATGGCGGTATTCTTTGGAAACAAAGTTTTGAAATAGGCGGACAGCGACTCATGGATATGTTTTACAAATCTGATCCTATCTCGCATAACTCCATTGAAAAATTGACCGATTACGTAAGAGAAAAACTTTTACCATTGGCAAACGCCTGCCATCAATATTCCCCTACCACAATTGTAGGCTCTTCCGGGAGTTTTGACACGCTAAACAGCATGTATTATTACGAAGAAACCGGCGAGGGGGTGCCCGTGGATCTAACAGGCAATGACTACCCGATAGAGGCCTTCTATAAGGCGTATGAAAAACTATTGACTAAAAATAGAGAAGAAAGACTGGCTATTCCAGGTATGGTAGAACTGAGGGTAGATATGATCGTTGTTGCCGTCTGTTTGATTAAATACATCTTACAAACCTTTAACATCAGTAAGATAAAAGTATCTAAGTTTGCTATGAAAGAAGGTATTCTTCTTTTAACAAAGTCATAAATATTTTCCTTTGCACTGCAATTATCATTTTTTCAAAAGACTAGAGAACCCTTTAAAAGACAATTTAAAGGGCAAAAAGCTCTTAGAATGCTTTAGTCAGGAGAAAGATGAACTCATTTTGGGATTTGGCAATGAAACCGGAGATTTCTTTATCAGATGCTCTGTGGCTTCTACTTTTTCCGGCTTATACTTTACTGAAATATTTCATCGGGCCCGACAAAACTCTGTTGACCTTTTTGAAGAATATATTGATAATGAAGTGCTTGATGTGTTCATTTTTAATAATGAGCGTGCAATTGCGATCGTTTTCAATGAGGAGAAAAGACTGGTTCTTAAACTTTATGGAAACAGGTCAAACGTTCTCGGTTTCAAAAAAGAGAAAGTACAATCAATTTTTAACAGTAAACTTCCTGATGACGTAAAAATGCTATTCTCTGAACTTCATCGTCCCATTCTTCAAAACGAGGATAACTTCTTACAGAATGAAGGAAATCCTTTGAAGGTTTTCCCTACCTGGGGCAAAATCCCCAAGTCATATTATGAAACTCATGCAGGAAGTGATTTAAGATCTAACTGGACTTTATGCAATAAAATTAACGCTGAACTTGCAGAAGGAAAGTTTCACATTATCAGGTTTAAAGGCAAATTGCATTTATCTCTTTTGAAAACAGGAGAGGTACTAAAAACTTTTGACGAACCCATGAAAGCCTGCAATGCTTTTTTTGTAGAATCAAACAAAACATCGCAGCTAGACTCAGAAAAAAACGGGGCTTTGAGGAAGTTAAGTAAACAAGTGAAACAGGCCGAAAATTATCTTCAAAAAACGAATCAAAGGTTAGAAAGTATATTAAACGGGCCGGGCAATCAGAACATTGGTCACTTGCTGATGGCCAATTTGCATGCCATTCCTCCAAAAGCTGAGAAGGTGGTTCTAAACAGTTTTGAATCAGGAGAGCCCATAGAAATAAAACTAAAAACTAAGCTGAGTGCTCAGAAGAATGCAGAGGCTTATTACCGTAAGGCTAAAAAGGAGAAAATAGAACTGGACATATTGGAAGCCAATATTCTTAGAAAAGAAACTGAGTTAGAAAAGCTAAAAGCTCAAATAGAAGAAATTGAATCCTCCGATTCTCTAAGGGAATTACGTGGATATTTCAAAAAGGAAGAAATTCAAACAAAAGTACCTAAAAGACCTAAACCTGAAGATTTATTTAAATCTTTTGAGGCAGATGGCTTTCAAATTCTTATTGGTAAAAATGCCAAAAACAATGATTTATTGACACTTAAATATGCCCTGAAAAACGATACTTGGCTTCATGCAAAGGATGTTTCAGGATCACATGTAATTATTAAAGAGAAGTCGGGACACAAAATCCCTAAGACTGTGTTAGAAAAAGCTGCAGCTCTGGCCGCCTGGTTTTCAAAAAGAAGAACAGACGGTTTAGTGCCGGTGGCCTTTACACCAAAAAAGTTTGTCAGAAAAATAAAAGGATCGCCGGATGGTCAGGTAATGGTAGATAAAGAAGAAACAATTCTGGTAGAACCTCTGGACCCTGAAAAGTTCTAATTCAATGCCAGTTTAGTAGGGTGTTGATATTCATAAATAAAACTTACTTTTCCTATAGAATACAGCTCTAGCTTGCCTTCTTCATTTTTTATAAAAACTTCTTCTACTTCAAACCTGAAGACATCATCTTTTTTGGCTACGGCGATCAGATCTGTCAAATCAGCCTTATTCGACATTTTCTTTGAAGCTACTTTTCTTCCGCCTCTAACTAAATCTACCTGAACATCTTTTATAACCAACTGATCTTCAGTATCAGAAAAAGCTTCAATCTCCAAATTTTTATCAGCAGAGGTAATAAAGTTTGCTCCTGAAAGGCTACGACCTCCCGAAGATATTTTCAATTGCAAATGAGATGGATTGTAAACAGGTAAAATAGCTATTTCTCCTTGGCCAAAAGAAACCTTTGAAAGTAAAATTAAAGCGACGAAGGTGAAGAGTTTTTTATAAGAAAGCATATACGTGATTAAAGATGTGACAAAAGAAAGAATACTCTTTGTTAAATACAATTCCCGGGCCAAATAATTATTAATTCAATTAGTTTTCCTTAAAATGCTTCGCAATTCTGTTTAGTTTAATCATTGTGTATTACCTTTGATCTTCGATGAATGAATCGAAACCCCTTCACTAAGAAATGCCGAAAAACACCAATCTAAAGTCCGTCCTTATTATAGGCTCAGGACCAATTATTATCGGGCAAGCATGTGAGTTTGACTACTCCGGATCCCAAGCAGCAAGATCATTAAGAGAAGAAGGAATTGAAGTAGCACTGATTAATTCTAATCCGGCTACGATCATGACTGATCCTTTAAATGCAGACTACGTTTACCTGAAGCCTCTCGAAAAGAAGTATATTCAGGAAATTCTTCAAAAGCATGTTGACATGGGTAAGCCTATCGATGCCGTTTTACCTACAATGGGAGGGCAAACCGCGTTGAACCTTGCTATTGAGTGCGACGAAGCCGGCATCTTTGAGAAGTACAACACCAAGATGATTGGTGTGGATATTAACGCCATTGAAACAACTGAAGATCGTGAGAAATTCAGATTGAAAATGAATGAAATTGGCGTAAATGTTTGTCAGGGCCGTACCGCTAAGTCTTTCTTAGAAGGTAAAGAAATTGCACAGGAAATAGGCTTTCCATTGGTTATCAGACCTTCATTTACCATGGGAGGTTACGGTGGTGGTTTTGTTAACTCTCCTGAGGAGTTTGACACTGCCTTAAACGCTGGCTTGCACGCCTCACCTACTCATGAAGTTCTGATAGAACAATCTATCTTAGGATGGAAAGAATATGAACTCGAGCTTTTAAGAGATAATATTGGTAACATAGTTATAATATGTACCATTGAGAATTTTGATGCCATGGGTGTACATACCGGTGATTCTATTACGGTGGCCCCCGCCATGACCTTGCCTGATACAGTTTATCAGAACATGAGAGACATGGCCATTAAAATGATGAACGCTATTGGTCAGTTTGCCGGAGGATGTAATGTGCAGTTTGCACTTGATCCGGAAACCGATACGTTGATTGGAATTGAAATTAACCCAAGGGTAAGTAGATCCTCAGCTTTGGCCTCTAAGGCCACCGGATATCCAATCGCCAAGATTGCTGCCAAAATGGCCATTGGGTACAATCTTGATGAGTTAATTAATCCTATTACAGGAAGTACCTCAGCGTTTTTTGAGCCAGCAATAGATTATGTAATTGTAAAAGTACCTAGATGGAACTTCGCCAAGTTCAAAGGAGCTGACCCAAAATTAGGACTTCAAATGAAGGCTGTTGGAGAGGCCATGGGAATTGGAAGAAATTTCCAGGAAGCCCTTCAAAAGGCTTGTCAATCTCTTGAAATAGGAAGAAATGGACTAGGAGCAGATGGCAGAGAACTGAGAGATCAGGATGCCTTAAAATACAGTCTGGAGCATCCATCTTGGGACAGACTCTTCCATATTTATGATGCTTTCAAGGCAGGTCTGTCATTCAATACCATTCAAAAGCTTACAAAAATTGACAAATGGTTCCTTCATCAGATTGAAGAACTGATTCAGGTAGAGAAGCAGATAGAAAAGTATAAGCTGGAAGACATTCCTTTTGATCTTATGCTTGAAGCAAAATCTAAGGGATATGCTGATCGGCAAATTGCTCATCTTGTAAGAAGATTGGAAAGTGAAGTTGCCGAAAAAAGACATGAACTGGGAATTAAAAGAGCTTATAAGTGCGTAGACACTTGTGCGGCAGAGTTCGTGGCTGAAACACCTTATTACTACAGTACTTTCGGTGTAAAGCATGAAAATCCTGACAATGAATCAATTGTCTCTGACAAAAAGAAAATACTCGTAATTGGATCAGGTCCAAACAGAATTGGACAAGGAATTGAGTTTGACTACTCATGTGTTCATGGTGTTTTAGCAGCCAAAGAATGTGGCTATGAAACCATCATGATTAACTGTAATCCTGAAACGGTTTCTACAGATCCGGATATTTCTGACAAGTTATATTTTGAACCGGTTTTCTGGGAACATGTGTATGACATCATACAGCATGAAAAGCCAGAGGGTGTAATTGTACAGTTAGGTGGACAAACAGCCCTAAAAATGGCTGAAAAACTGACAAAGTATGGAATTAAGATCATAGGTACTTCCTGGGAGGCACTTGACCTCGCAGAAGACAGAGGCCGTTTCTCTGAGAAATTGGTAGAGTTAGATATACCTTATCCTAAATTCACAACGGTAAGGACAGCGGATAGAGCTGTTGAAGTATCTAAAGAACTTGGTTTCCCACTTCTGGTTCGTCCATCCTATGTTTTAGGTGGTCAGAGTATGAAAATTGTGATCAATGAACAAGAATTGGAACAACATGTGGTGAAAATCCTGAATGAAATTCCAGATAATAATATTCTCTTAGATCACTTCCTTGAAGGAGCGGTAGAAGCCGAAGCAGATGCGATTTGTGACGGAGAGGAGGCTTATATCATTGGTATAATGGAGCATATCGAACCGGCTGGTATTCACTCAGGTGATTCTTATGCTGTTCTGCCAGCTTTTGATCTTAGCGATAAAGTAATGGCTCAAATAGAGGAATACACCAAGCGAATTGCCATTGCTCTGGACACTAAAGGACTGATTAACATACAATTTGCAATCAAAGACGAGGTGGTTTATATCATTGAGGCAAACCCTAGAGCTTCCAGAACCGTTCCGTTTATTTGCAAAGCTTATCAGGAACCGTACGTAAACTACGCGACCAAAGTAATGCTGGGAGAGAAAAAAGTAAAAGACTTTGACTTTAATCCGGTAAAGAAAGGATATGCCATTAAAATCCCTGTATTCTCTTTCCACAAATTCCCTAATGTAAACAAGGAATTAGGACCGGAGATGAAATCTACCGGAGAAGGTATCTATTTCATTGACGACCTTAAGGACGAATACTTCCTTAAGGTTTACAAGGAAAGAAACATGTATATGTCGCGATAAGACATATTAGAATGCTAAAAAAGGCGGTCCATGGACCGCCTTTTTTATTATCCCTTCATCTCTTTCATCAAATCAGAAAGAATACTTACCCATTTCTCTGTTTCTGATCTATCCGGGGTGGTATCCCAACTATTGACTTTTCCGGTTCCTCCTAAATAGATGCCGTCTTTTCTCGTAATAAAATAAGCCCCGTTAGTAGCCAACTTATAATTAACCTCAGTTTGAGGCACCAGACAAGCCAGCTGACCGGATATAGGATACATTTCCTCATCATTAAAGATTTCTTTTGCACCAAGTCCCATACAATTGACTACTAATTTCTCCGGCAAGGCATCAATGTCATCCAATGAGGTAATTGGTTGAATTTTGACTTTACCACCTCTGAGTAAAAAATTATTCAAGTGGAAATTCAGGTAGCTTGGGATATTGAAAATCATATTACTTTTCCTAACCACGTAATCAGCTTTGAAAGGATGATCTTTATCGTGAAGCCTTTTCCAGTCTGGAGCCAAATCTTCCAAATGAAAGACCTCTGAACCAGGATTATTTCTAGGACCTGGTTCATTCTTCATTACTCTATATTCATCTCCCCACTCTATAATATCATTGAGCCCCAGACTCATCTGCATCCTTTTAAAAGAATATCGGCAGGCATCTTCCCATTTGTCTTTATATGCTTCACCTTTTTCTGGTAGGCAGACCCTTGATGAAGGTGACCAGGTTCCTGTAGCAAGATTTGAAGTCACATTAGGAGGTACATCCTTCGTGTAAATGGTCACCTTGTATCCACTTTCCTGAAGCAAAGTAGCCGTGGCAATGCCAACAGTACCACAACCCAAAAGTGCAACTTCTTTGTAAGGCGTAGTTTTTACCAGCTCTCGGGCTTGATTCCCCGTACCCCAGGATAAAGACCAGCCACTGCCACCATGACCATAATTATGGACGATGGTTTTACTACCAAGTTCTATTTTTTCAACTCTTGGTCCTGATTCTCTGAATGGCCTAAGCCCAACGGTTTCTTTAATTATCCTGTCTGAAGAGAGTTTCAATTTCGGAATCATGGTGACCCCTTTATTGATGTAGAAATTTTTGTCTCCATATAGCCTTGGCTGAGTACACGAAACTATCCCTTCTGTTCCTACAAGTAATCCAGCTAAGCCAGCTTTTAGAAAAAATGCCCTTCTCTCCATTGATGAATGATTTTTTGAATGATCGATACATCAAATTAAGCCCCTCATTATATCAAAACCAACTTTTATAAGGTACATTTGAGCTATTAAAGTAGTTTAATTTATAATATATGTCATTAATGAAAAGATTTATTGCTAAAGTTAAATTTTACAGCATATTATTCACCTTACTTATCTTAGGAACTTATACTTTAAAGGCTCAAAAAGCTATAATGAGCGGTTCACCCTCATCGATCATTTCCAGTACCGCCTCAATACCAGAGGGAACTCCTTTATTTTTCACCAGTGGATTTACTGCCTCTGCTGTTAATCCGGATTTAAAAGATGGCGATTATGAGAAGTATGGTAACACGGAGACTCAGGCAGTAAGTATTTTGGAGAAAATAAAAGCTATTTTAAAAGAGAATGGCGTATCCATGGGCTCAATTTTCTCAATGAAAGTCTATATTTCTCCTGACACCAAAACTGGTGAATATGATTTTGCCGGGTGGAACAAAGTTTATGTTAGATATTTTGGAAACGAAGACAACCCAAATAAACCGGTTAGGGCAACGGTGGGAGTGGCCACTTTAGTAAATCCGCATAAATTCATCGAAATTGAGGTGATTGCTACCAGAAACTAATTTGAGGGCTATTTCTTGAGTTTTTTTTCTCAAAAAGATACAGTCTGGGATGGTATTCTCGCTTGATTTTTCTAAATAGTAGCGAATTCAACCAACCAACCCTATGAAGAAAATAAATTGGCAAATGCCAAGGGCTTTACTTAGCGATAAAGCTACTTCTTGTTATATGCCTGATCGGTTTAATCCGATAACCTTTTCCGTTTTCATTCTGGGGTGTTAAAGTGTATACGATACTAAATGAAAATCAACCCAAACCTTAAAGCGACTGATTTAAAGTCAAAACTTGATGATTTTTGGCAACGCTCTGGAAGAAAGATTTTAGCCATTGAAAAAGAGTATGATAGTTCAAAAGGAGCACCTGTATTTACAGTAAACGGAAAATATACCTCCCGTGGATGGACAGAATGGACAGAGGGCTTCCAATATGGCTCTAGTTTATTGCAGTTTGAAGCTACCGGTGATGAACAATTTCTGAGTATTGGCCGCGAGAACACCTTGAACAAAATGGCTCCCCATTTAACACATATAGGTGTGCACGATCATGGCTTCAATAACATAAGTACTTACGGAAACTTACTTCGATTTATGGAAGAAGGTCTTATCCCAATTAATCAGTGGGAAAAGAACTTCTACGAATTAGCTTTAAAAAGCAGTGGTGCGGTACAAGCCAGCAGGTGGACCAATATTAAAGATGGGGGATATATTTATTCGTTTAATGGCCCTCACTCCCTTTTTGTGGATACTATTAGGTCTACAAGAATTCTAATGCTTTCGCACCTTTTAGGGCACAGTTTGAAAGGTGAAAATGATCTAAGCATAAACCTTTTAGAAAGAGCCGTTAATCATATGCTGGCCACAGCTAAATACAATGTTTATTACGGGGAAGGAAGAGACTCTTATGATGAATGGGGCAGAACCGCACATGAGTGTATTTTCAATACGAATGACGGGAATTTCAGAGCACCGAATGCTCAACAAGGATTTAGTGGCTTTACCACCTGGACTCGGGGGCTGGCTTGGGCCATCTGTGGTTTTACTGAAGAAATAGAGCTAATTCAGAAAATCCCTGACAGTGAATTTGAGGATATAATCGATAAAAAGGAACTACTGGCCATCCTGGAAAAAGGAGCAAAAGCCACCTGTGATTTCTTTATTGAAAATACGGCCTCAGATGGCATTCCCTATTGGGATACAGGAGCACCCCAATTATACAAGCTAGGCGACTATACCCAAAGCCCTTCAGACCCTTACAATGAATTTGAGCCGATAGATAGCACTGCCGCAGCTATTGCAGCACAAGGTTTAATAAGGTTAGGAAATATATTAGGAGAGTCAAAATATGTAGCGGCCGGTTTAACCAGTGCTTCTACCCTACTTTCAAGTCCATACTTATCTGAAGAATCTGAGCATCAGGGCATTTTATTGCACAGCATCTATCACCAACCAAACGGATGGGATAATGTTCCTAAAGGTCAGAAAATAGCTTGCCATGAAAGCAGTATGTGGGGAGATTATCACATGCGGGAATTAGCTATTCAGATTTTAAGAATGAGTCAGGGAGCTCCAGAGTATGCTTTCTTTAACTGTCTAAAAGAATATAAAAACGCATGAGCACTAAAAGTAAACCAAAATATACACGAATAGCCCAACTAAAAACTGCCGAGCAGTTTAAAGAACACATAAACTCACTTGGTATAAGCATGCCTTTTTCAGAGAGTGTTGCCAGTGGAGAAAACAGTGCATTTGCTAAGAAAATAGAACTTAAGTCTGGTAGTACCATAGGTAACAGTTT
>JANSYO010000366.1 GCA_024742395.1 Cytophagales bacterium | reverse complement strand
TGTAGCCTTCCCTAAAAATCGGACAGTTTAAAATAGAAAAACTAACTAAATTTAAACTGTTATGAAGAGAACTAAGTTTACAGAAAGTCAAATTATAAAGGCCATCAAGGAGAATGAGAATGGCCGATCAGCAGAAGAAATCAGTAGGGAACTGGGCATTAATAAGGCTACATTTTATAATTGGCGAAAGAAATATTCTGGAATGGAATCAAGCCAGTTAAAGCGATTAAAGGAGCTGGAGGAAGAGAATCGGAAGCTCAAGCAGATGTATGCTGAGTTAAGTCTTGATAACGTCATGCTAAAAGATGTTTTATCAAAAAAGTGGTAGGCCCTGAGCGAAAAAGAGAAGTTGTATCTTATCTGCAGGCATCATTTAAAGTCAGTATCAAGAGGGGTTGTAAAGTCATCAATCTGCATCGTTCCATGTGGTATTACGAATCGAAGAAAGATGATACACTAGTTATTGAAAAACTGAATGAACTTGCTGAAAAGTTACCAACCAGAGGTTTTGATGAATACTATGGAAGAATTCGTCATCAGGGCTTAAAGTGGAACAGAAAACGTGTTTTAAGGGTCTACAGGGAGATGAAATTAGGCCTTCGTCGCAAACGGAAGCGAAGACTCCCAGGACGTATCAAGGAGCCTTTAAAAAGGCCTGTAGAATTAAATAAGACATGGAGCATGGACTTCATGAGTGATTCACTCTCGGATGGACGTAGGGTGCGAATCTTTAATGTGATTGACGATTGTAACAGAGAAGCTTTAGCAATTGAATGTGGAGTAGGATTTCCTGCTCAGAGAGTAATCAGAGTATTGAGCCAATTGGAGGAAGAGCTTGGTTTGCCTGAAAAAATTAGAGTTGATAATGGTCCAGAATTTACCTCTCATAAATTCCAAAAGTGGTGTAAAACAAAAGGAGTATGTATTCAATTCATTCAACCTGGGAAACCTATGCAGAATGGATTCATTGAAAGATTTAACAGATTCTTCAGGGAGGATATTCTAGATGCCTATTGGTTTGAAGACCTTGAGCAGTTAAGAATTCTGTCAGAAAAGTGGAGAATGGATTATAATCATAACCACCCACATAAATCC
>JANSYO010000071.1 GCA_024742395.1 Cytophagales bacterium | reverse complement strand
TTATGGACACTGGTTAGTGACTGGCCGCCCAAAAATTATTCTATTAGACTTTAACAAAGCCTTTGAAAGATTAGATTCTCTTAAGTTCGAGCTTTGGGAACACCATCAAATTAGTACAATTAATGCTGAACCCTTGGTGAATAGCGTGATTGCTTTCAGTTCGATGATTGAGGAATACTTGAATCTCTTTCTTGATAAATTTGGTTCAAAACTTTCAGTAACAGCCCATTTTCATGAGTGGATGTCTGCTATCCCGCTTATAAATCTTACCAAGAATAATGCACCTATAGCCACTGTTTTTACAACACATGCCACCATGCTGGGCAGGTATATAGCCGGTAATGTAGATAGTTTTTATGAGCACCTTCCTTCTTATAATTGGCGTGACGAGGCGAGAAATTATGGAATAGAGGCCCAGGCGGGTATTGAGCACTCAGCAGCTCAAAATTGCCATGTTCTAACTACAGTGAGTGATGTCACAGCGAAGGAATGTGAAGTGTTTTTTGAAAGGAAATGTGATTTGATTCTTCCTAATGGCTTAAATATTACCCGTTTCGCGGCAACACATGAATTTCAGAATCTTCATGTGAAATATAAAAATAAGATCAATCAGTTTGTGATGGGTCATTTCTTTCAAAGCTACAGTTGGGATCTGGACAACACCCTTTACTTTTTTACTTCCGGAAGATATGAATACAAAAACAAAGGCTATGATTTAACTCTGGAAGCATTAAAAAGATTGAATTTTAAATTGGTAAAAAACAATGTAGACACCAATGTGGTAATGTTCATTATTACCCGAAATCCAATAAAATCCATTAATCCTGAGGTACTGCAATCTAGGGCAGTCATGGAGGAGATTAGAGAGACCTGTGATGCCATAGAGAAGCAGCTTGGCGATGAACTATTTTACGCATCAGCTGCAAATGAAGACCCTACAATGCCAGATCTAAACACGTTTGTTGATGATTATTGGAGGCTTAGACTTCGTAGAACTATCCAAACCTGGAAGACCAAAACATTACCGCATACAGTGACGCATCTACTGGAAGGGCCAGACGATATTACACGTTTCTTTGATCAGTCTAATTTAAAGAACCATGCTAAGGATCGGGTAAAGTTTGTTTATCATCCTGATTTTATATCGCCTACCAATCCTTTATTCGGCTTAGAGTATGATCAGTTTGTAAGGGGCTGTCATTTGGGAGTTTTTCCAAGCTATTACGAGCCTTGGGGATATACACCTTTAGAGTGCGTGATCAGAGGAATTCCTACAGTTACTTCAGATCTATCAGGTTTTGGAGATTTCATGCAACAAATTATGAAAGATTATGAGAACGTAGGGGTTTACATGGTAAATAGAAAAGAAAAGAACTTTGATGAAGCCGCTGATCAGTTAGCCGACTTACTATTCAAGTTTGTAACTATGAACCGAAGAGACAGAATCATGCAAAGAAACCGGGTAGAGAACTTTTCAGACATCTTTGATTGGACTAATCTACGTTCTTACTACGATACAGCTCATGATCTTGCAAAGAGAAAAAGAGGGGTTAAATTAAAATAGGTAAATTAGTCTTTGCGAAATAGTATTCTTAAGTAGTTACTAATTAGGGTTTTGTCTTCAAATTGTATTTTTTAACTCTTTAAATGGTGCAATTTGCTTAGTTTTGTAGCAGAATATGATTTTTGAAAGATTTTTATGCTGCATTTTTTACCTTTTTTAATCCTTGCTTATCTACTTGGTTCTATTCCCACAGCGGTTATTTACAGTAGAATTGTTCATGGAGTTGATATTAGGAACCATGGATCTGGCAATGCGGGAGCCACTAATTCACTGAGAGTTCTGGGTAAAAAGGCAGGTTTTGCGGTTTTAATAATTGATGTTGTCAAAGGTGTTTTGGCAGTTCAGCTTCCAAGGATGTTTTTTTCTAACGACCCTGAGACATTAATTATATTTGGCTTTGCTGCGGTCATTGGTCATTTACTACCAATATTTGCCGGCTTTCGTGGAGGTAAAGGAATTGCCACTTCTTTCGGAATAATTCTAGCCCTTCAGCCTTTTGCGGCATTAATTTGTCTCTTGGTTTTTATTTTGATGGTTTACATTTCAAAGTATGTATCATTGGCCTCATTAACAGCATCTTTCTCCTTTCTCATATATAGCTTAATTGCTTTACCCGATTTGCGATTTTTCCAAATCATGTGTTTCGTTCTTTTTCTTGTTTTGACTTATACGCATAGACAAAACATACAAAGACTGATAAAAGGCGTAGAGAATAAGTACCCCCCTAAGTAAAAAGACAGTCCTTTGGCATAGGGAGTTTAGTTTTAAAAAGGTGTAAATTTGTTTTCAATAACTAAATATTGATGAACACTTACATCGAAGACAACAAACAACGCTTTCTTGACGAACTAGTCGAATTTCTCAAAATACCTTCCGTTAGTGCAGACCCTAAGTTTGATGCAGATATGCAAAAAGCTGCCTCCTGGGTAATGAGTAAACTGGCTGATGCCGGTATGGACAAGGCCGAAATATGTGAAACAGCTGGTCATCCGGTGGTTTATGCCGAGAAAATTGTCGATGAGTCATTACCAACCATTCTTGTTTACGGGCATTACGATGTACAGCCAGCAGATCCTTACGAATTGTGGGATAGCCCACCCTTTGATCCGGTAATAAAGAAAACCAAAATTCATCCTGACGGAGCTATTTTTGCCCGAGGAGCATGCGATGATAAAGGTCAGATTTATATGCATGTTAAGGCCATTGAAATGATGATTGCTCAAAATGCCCTTACCTGTAATGTTAAGGTGATGTTTGAAGGCGAAGAAGAAGTTGGCTCTGAAAATCTTGAAACTTTTATCAAGGAGAATAAGGAAAGGCTCAAAGCAGACATTATTCTTATCTCTGATACCTCGATAATTGCTAACGACATCCCTTCAGTAGAAACCGGATTGCGAGGTCTTTCTTATATGGAGGTTGAGGTAACCGGACCAAATAGAGATCTGCATTCAGGTGTTTATGGAGGTGCTGTTGCAAACCCTGCTAATGTATTGGCAAAAATGATTGCGTCACTTCATGATGAAAATGGAAAGGTCACAGTCAAAGGCTTTTATGATAAAGTTATTGACCTAAGTGTAGAAGAACGAGAAGCTTTAGAGTCTGCTCCATTTGATGAAGAAGAATATAAAAGGGACCTGGATATAGCGGAGGTTACAGGAGAAAGCGGTTATACGACTCGTGAAAGAGCAGCAATAAGACCTACTTTAGATGTCAATGGTATGTGGAGCGGATATATAGGTGAAGGTTCAAAAACCGTATTGCCTTCAAAAGCCAATGCTAAAATTTCAATGAGGTTGGTCCCGGATCAGGATTGGAAAGAAATTTCGGATTTATTTGATGCTCACTTTAAAGCTATTGCTCCCCCATCAGTTAAGGTCAAGGTTTCAAGACATCACGGAGGTCAGCCGTATGTTACTCCAACAGATTCTATTGGTTACAAAGCCGCATTTAATGCTATGGAGGAGGCCTTTGGTCAAACACCAGTACCTACAAGAGGTGGTGGAAGTATACCTATCGTTGCTCTTTTTGAGGAAGTATTAGGTTTAAAGTCTATACTCTTTGGGTTTGGCTTAGATTCTGATGCTCTTCATTCACCAAATGAAAATTACGGTTTGTTTAATTTTTACAAAGGAATTGAAGCAATTCCATTGTTTTACAAACATTATTCAGCTCTGTCTAAATAAACTATGGCTCAAAATAAATTAACCACGGAGTCTCCTTCAAACCACCAGGATTTAGATAAAAAGACGGTTAAAGAGATATTAGAAGGAATAAATAAAGAAGATCAATCTGTAGCTTACTCAGTGGAGAAAGTTATTCCCTCTATAGAAGCATTGGTAGAGCAGATTGTACCAAGAATGGAAAAGGGTGGCAGACTCTTTTATATTGGAGCGGGAACCAGTGGAAGGTTGGGTATTGTAGATGCCTCTGAATGCCCTCCAACGTATGGTGTGCCACATGGAATGGTTGTAGGAATAATGGCAGGTGGGGATACCGCAATCAGGAAAGCAGTTGAGTTTGCTGAAGATGATAGTGAACAGGCCTGGAAAGATTTGTTACCCTTTGATCCGAAGCCAAATGATACATTAATTGGTATAGCGGCTAGTGGAGGTACCCCATATGTAATAGGTGGTTTGAAGGCAGCAAACAATGCTGGATTGTTAACAGGCTGTATTGTTTGTAATACTGGAAGTCAGGTTGCAGCCAATGCAACGTTTCCCATAGAGGTGGTAGTAGGTCCAGAATATGTTACTGGCAGTACAAGAATGAAATCTGGAACAGCACAAAAACTCGTTTTAAATATGATTTCAACGTCAGTAATGATCCGACTTGGAAAAGTCAAGGGTAATAAAATGGTGGATATGCAACTATCTAACGATAAACTGGTAGATAGAGGGACCAAGATGGTTATGCAGGAGTTAACAGAGGTAACTTATGAGAAGGCTAAAGAACTATTATTAAAATACGGAAGCGTTAGAAAGGCTGTAGAAAACGCTTAATGTTTATGTTTCCTGAGTGGCTAACATATGAATGGTTCTTACCCGAAACTTTAAAATCGTTTAAGTGGGCTAATTCATATTTTCTCTTCGGTTTGCTTCTTATACCCTTATTAATTTTAATTCAATGGTTTTTTGGAGAAGGTAAAAAGCAAAAGCTCCAATTGACATTGGATGAGAAAACAGGTTCTGTTTGGTATGCATGGCTTCGTTTTTTACCCTCCTTTTTCTTTCTATCGGCAATTTCAATGGCGATCTTAGCTCTGGCAAGGCCACAAAGAGAATTGTCTTTAGATGAAGAGTTTTCAGAAGGTTTAAATATAGTATTGGCCTTGGATATTTCTGAGTCCATGCTAACAACTGATATATTGCCCAATAGACTGGAGTCAGCAAAAGGAGTTGCGAAGCAATTCATTTCAAGCAGAAAAAATGATAAAATGGGTCTAGTTATATTTTCCGGCGAAGCCTTTACCTTATGCCCACTGACATCAGATTATCCGCTTTTAACAGATTATTTAAATAATGTTTCGGCTTCACTAATTAAGGCCTCCGGAACTGCAATCGGAAATGCTATAGCAACTGCAATAAACAGATTAAGGGATTCACCTGGTGAGGGAAAGGTGATAATACTATTAAGCGATGGTGACAATACCGCCGGTACTTTAGGGCCGGAGACAGCTACTGAATTAGCTAAGTCATTCAATATACGAATTTATTCTATCGCATTAGGATCACGATCGGCCAGAGAACTTGATTTGAAGACTTTGCAAAATGTAGCCTTGGAAAGTGGCGGATCTTTTTTTGAAGCAAATAGCGGAGAATCCTTGATTTCAATATTTTCTGAAATTGATCAGTTAGAAAAGATAAAAATGGAGAACCGGAAAAACAGAGAAAGGACAGATTACTATTTTATCTATCTAAATTGGGCTATTTGCTTTATTTTAATAAGTTTTTTGTTCAAGATAACAATTGTTGGAAATTATTTAGTGGATTGATAAAAATGAAGAATATGAGGCCAGAGTTTAATGATGTCCACATTTACATTATCGGCTTGGGTTATGTTGGGTTGCCACTAGCAGTTGCCTTTAGTAAAGTATATAAGACTACGGGAATTGATATAGATAGAAAAAGAATTGCAGAATTGTGTGAATTTTATGATAGGACAGGTGAGATAAGTTCAGCAGAGTTAAAAGAATTGCGTGGCACAAAATTTCTTAATGCCCTTACCGAATCCGATTTGAATGAGAAGGAAAGAAATATATTCATTATCACAGTTCCAACCCCAATTGATAATTCAAAAAAATCGGATTATCAACAACTTTTTGATGCCTCAAGTCAAGTTGGTAGCTTGTTGAAAAAAAATGATATTGTTATTTATGAAAGTACTGTTGCTCCCGGTTGCACAGAAGAAGATTGTGTCCCTATTCTGGAAAAGCAAAGTGGATTAGAGTACAATAATGATTTCTACTGTGGTTATTCGCCAGAAAGGATTAACCCCGGAGATAAAACAAGACCCCTTTCTGCTATAAAAAAAATTACTTCAGGCTCAACACCAGAAATTGCAGAATTTGTAGACAACCTTTATGGGAGCATTATTACGGCAGGTACTCATAAGGCGAATTCGATAATAGTGGCAGAAGCTGCAAAGCTCATTGAAAACTGTCAAAGAGATGTGAACATTTCATTTGTAAATGAACTAGCCTTAATTTTTGACAGGATGAAAATTAACACTTCTGAAGTATTGGAGGCAGCATCTTCAAAATGGAATTTTTTGAAATTTTCTCCAGGTTTAGTTGGTGGTCATTGCATTAGTGTTGATCCTTATCATATGATCCAAAAAGCCCAAAGTTTGGGATACTATCCGGCATTGATTGGAGCGGGGAGGAGAATAAATGATAATATGGGTGGTTTTGTTGCCAATAAGGCAGTGAAACTTATGATCCAAAAGGGAATGAATGTAAAGGGGGCTAAAGCTTTAATTATGGGTATTACCTTTAAAGAGAACTGCCCTGATATTCGGAATAGCAAAGTTGTTGATATTTACGATGAACTTATTGATTATGGACTTAAGGTAGATGTCATAGACATGGAGGCGAATGATCAGGAGGTTGAAAGGACTTTTAAAATATCTCTTTTAAAGAAAGCAGATATGAACCTGTACGATTTGATAATTCTCGCTGTCCCACATCATAGTTTTATGGAAAAATACAAAGAACTTAATACAAGATCAAATAGAGTTATTTTTGACATTAAATCTGCTTGGCCAAAGCTGATGATTGATGGATCTCTTTAATGACAATTATACCGATTAATAACAAAGTATGAACCAAAGGTTGTTAGACCCTTTTTTTTCTTTAAAATTGCAGGAAATTATCACTGAAACCCATTTTATAATGATTCGCAGGGCAAATTATCTTCTGCTTTTTATTCTTACTCTCTTTTCTTTAAGCATACTTGGACAGCAGCTTCCAATAGATGTCAATAATATTACTGATGCACAAATTGAACAGTTTCTAAAAGAGGTAGAAAATAGAGGATTGACGGAAGCTGAGATTGAGGCAGCTGCTCGACTACAAGGTTACTCATCTTCAGAGATAGAATTAATTAATAGTAAAATTGATGAATATAGAAATGGGCCTAAGGTAGATTCAATAAAGTCTTCTAATAATATACCTCGCAAACAATTAGGTTCATTGTCAAAGAAAAGTCCTTCTCAAAGGGAATTGGAGGTAGGAAAAAACAATTTGAAAGTTTTTGGATATAATTTGTTTAAAAACAAAGAATTAAACTTTGAACCTAGCCTCAGGTTACCCACACCAAAGGATTATATTTTGGGAGCAGATGACGAATTAAAGGTAGATATAAGTGGATATGCATATCAACACTATGATCTTACAGTTTCTCCTGAAGGAACAATTAAAATAGAAAGCTTATCTCCTATCTACGTTAATGGATATACAATTGAAGAGGCTAAGAGAATTATTATAGATAAGCTTAAATTCCTTTTTGGAGGGTTGAGAAATGGTAGCCTAACTGCAGAAGTAACATTAGGGAATGTCCGAAGTATTCAGGTCACAATAGCTGGGGAAGTGGAAAATCCTGGGACTTATTCACTTTCTTCACTTTCAAAGGTTTACAATGCATTATATTCTTGTGGAGGACCTTCAGAAAATGGTTCTTTTCGTTATATTAAGTTAATTAGGGATAACCGTGAAATAGCTGAAATTGATCTTTATAGTTTCCTAACAAAAGGAATTACTAAGGGTAATATACATTTGAAAGATCAAGATTTTATCTTTATTCCAATTGCTGAAAAAAAAGTAGAGTTATTAGGTGAAGTAAAGAGACCTGCAATTTTTGAATTACGAAAGGAAGAAACTCTTAAGGATTTATTGATTTATGCTAGTGGTTTTACGGATAAGGCTTATACTGACTTAATTACCATTACAAGAAGTACAAATAAAGAGAAAACCCTTCTTTCTGTTGATGGCAATAATCCAGACTTGTTTACTTTAAAAAATGGCGATGAAATAGTTGTTAACTCTATACTCCCTCGTTTTGAGAATAGAGTAGAGGTTATTGGGTCTGTTTTTAGACCTGGACAATACGCGTTAAGTTCTGATTTGTCTACTATTCTAGATTTAATAAATATTGCTGATGGTCCTACGGAGGAAGCTTTTTTAGATAGAATATTGTTATTTCGAGAGAATGACAAAAAGGAAGAATCGATTATCCCATTAAACTTAAGAAATATCATTGATAGAAAGGATGAAAACATATCTCTCAAAAGAAACGATAAAATAGTAGTTAAGTCTTATAGCGAACTTAGAGAAGAAAGATTTGTAGAAATTGCGGGAGCAGTAAATATGTCTGGTGTCTTCCCTTACTATGAGGATATGACCGTTGAAGATTTGATTATATTGGCTGGAGGGTTTTCCGAAGGAGCAACCCTGAAAAGAATTGAAATTGCAAGAAGGTTGTTTAATGATGAAAAATCGGATAATACTGTTGAGGTTTTAACTTATACTACAAACAAGAATTTAAGTGGTGGTTTTAATAATATTTTGAGTCCATTTGATAAGGTCTTTATTCGGGAACTTCCAAATTATGAGGAACAAAAGCTAGTTACAATTACTGGAGAAGTAAATTATCCGGGAGTATATACCATAAAAAAACGTGAGGAAAGAATACTTGATTTAATACTAAGATCTGGGGGCTTACGAGAAGAAGCATATTTACAAGGTGGTCGGTTTTACAGAGATGGGAAATTGCTGGCAATGAACCTCCAAAAAGCGATAAATGAAGCAGGGAATTTTGGAAATCTTGTTTTACAAGAAGGAGATAGTCTGCATTTACCCAAAATTCCTGAAGTTGTAAAACTAAGTGGACAGGTTTTAAATCCTACAACAATAGCTTTTCAGCCTAATTTGAACTTTGATGATTATATTGCTCAGGCAGGTGGCTTTACAGATTCAGCATTTGTTAGAAAAATTTATGTCAGATACTCTAATGGTTTAACCGATCGCACAAGATCGTTTATGGGTATAAAAAATTATCCTGATGTAGAAAGAGGAATGGAAGTTATTGTACCTACCAGAAGAAAAACCAGATGGACAGGTGCGGAAAGAATTTCTGTAAGTGCTGGAATTATTTCGTTGAGTGCCGTTTTACTAACACTTATTAGGTTGATTTAATTACATGGAGGAAATGGAGTACAATCTAGACTTTACAAGTCTTTGGATTTTTTTTAAAAAAAACAGCCTAATAGTGTTCTTTTCTGGCATTCTAGGAGCAATTGGTATTTTCATATTTAGTCTTAGGCAGCCAAATGAGTATCAGTCTTCAGTAAGTGTAATGCCAGAAATTGAAACTAACTCTTTGACTGGAGGAATTGGCCAATTTGCAGGTTTAGCCGACTTAGCTGGAGTTGATTTGTCGTCTATGGGGTCTAACGAAGCTATTCGTCCAGATTTATACCCCAATATAATTAATAATAATTCATTCTTTATATTTCTTTTGGAACAACGGGTGAAAACCTTTAGTGGAGACTCTATTGTTTTCGAGGATTTCATTAAATCAAATTATGATTTGGAAGAATCGATATCTAAAAAAAGTATATTAGATTATTTTATAACCGACAAAATAGAAATATCAGATTCTTTGCCTGACGATATTATTTATATCTCAGAACTAAAGGGCGAGATAATTGAAAAGCTTCAGAAAAAAATTAATGCCGAAATGGATAAGAAAACAGGGATAGTAACTATTTCAGTTGAACTTCCTGACCCAGTGATTTCTGCATATGTAGCAAAACTTAGTATGGATTATTTGACGGATTTTGTCATTCAATATAGGACTGATAAAGCAAAAAAAGATTTGGAGTTTCTTGAGACGCAAATAGAAAGTGCAAAAATAGTTTACTATAAAAATCAGAGAAGCAGAGCAAGTTATGCTGATCAAATTCCTGAATCTGCCATAAGATTTAAGTCAGCCGATGTTGAAAGAGAGCGTATTGAATCTAGTTATAAGGTAACTTTTAATTTTTATAATCAACTGATTCAGCAGTATGAAACTGCAAAAATGAAAGTTCAAGAAAAAACTCCAGTATTTAAAACGTTGGGTATGCCAATTGTACCCTATAAAAAGAGTGGTCCTCATCGGCTTATAATGTCTATTGGTGGATTTGTCTTTTTTTCTGGTGTGTCTATAATTATTTTAGCTTTATTTAATTTTAAATCTTTTGTTAAATCAAAAGTTCATTTATAGCTAGGTTTTACCTTAGCCATTTAATAAAAAAAGATTAAGGGATTTGTTACCCACTTGTTAATTGTTTTTCTTTGGATAAGAAATTTTATAGAAAATTAAATATAATTAGGCATGAAAAAGATTTATCTTCTTTTAGGTTCCGCTGTTTTGGTAACAGCAAGCTTTGTTGCTCAAGCTCAGAATATTGGGATTGGCACTACAAGTCCAGACAATTCAGCAGTATAAGTTCAAATGAAAAGGGTGTTTTAATGCCTAGGCTTTCTTTAAAAGAAAGAGATGCGATAAAAAATCCAGCTACTGGGTTAATGGTATTTCAAACTGACGAGAATAAGGGTTTTTACTTTTTTAATGGAGACGTATGGGAGTCTATGAGTAGTGCAGGTAGTGCGAACTCTATTGCCGGAACGGACGGAGATTGGACGATTGTTGGAAATGGTGGGACTACACCAGCTTCTCACTTTATTGGGACTCTAGACAATCAAGGGCTTCGTTTTAGAACAAATAGTAATACGTCTGGATATTTATCGCCGGATGACGGTACTCTTCAAGCACATTACGGATATAGGGCTGGTAATATGGATGGTGGTAACTCAGGAGTTGCTAATGCTTCATTTGGTTTTAAAGCATTGACATCAAATACTACAGGAGCGTTCAATTTGGCTTTAGGAACTCAAGCTTTAGTAGGAAACACTACTGGTGGAAATAACATTGGTATTGGAACTAACTCATTGGCAAATAACACTACTGGTGGAGCTAATGTTGGGATTGGAGCGGATGCTTTGGGAAATAACGTAGGGGGATCAGGTAACATTGCAATTGGTAATAATGCATTGAAAGGTGCCCCTGGTTCTAGTTTGGGTAACAATATTGCTATTGGTGCGGGTTCTGGATTAAACGCTACAGGAAATGGAAATGTTTTTATTGGTGCAGATGCCGGAGCTAATGAAACAGGTAATGGTAAGCTATATATTAATACTGGGAGCTCTGATATGCCTTTAATTTATGGTGACTTTGCTGCTAAATATGTAACTATTGGCGATATTTCACCTGCTCAAAGAACTCAAGGTGTAGGAGCAGGGCCAAACGCAAATTACAAATTATTAGTTCAAGGAGGAATTCTAACTGAAAAGGTGAAAGTTGCGTTAGCATCTACTGGAGATTGGGCGGATTATGTTTTCGAGAAAGATTATAAGTTAATGGATCTTGTTGAGCTTGAAGGCTTCATAAATAACAATAAACACTTGCCAAATGTGCCATCAGCAGAGGGTATTGTTGAAAGTGGTTTAGATGTTGGTGAAACTAGTAGAATGTTTATGGAGAAAATTGAAGAGTTAACGCTTTATTTGATAGAGATGAACAAGGAAATCCAATCATTAAAAGCTCAAAACATTAAACTAAAGCAGAAATAGAACATAAAAAAGACTATTACAATGAAGAAGGACACAGAATTGTGTCCTTCTTTCTATTTTAGGAATAGGTTTTTCTCTTCGGAGTTCAATTAATGAAAGGAGTATATAATTCGGCGTTTAAGAAAGTATTCTCAAATGGTTTTTATTTAGGACTTAATTATGCCCTAAATTTTCTAATTCCAATAATTATTACACCTTATGTAGTTCGAGTTGTAGGACTTGAAAAGTTCGGCTTAATTAGCATAGCTTTATATATTGTTCAATATTTAAACGTTGCTGTTGATTATGGGTTCAACTTAGTTGGGACAAAAGATGTTTCTTTAAATAGAAGTTGTATTAGCGAATTAAGTCAAATAGTATGTAGTGCGTTAGTTGTGAAATTAGTGCTCTTGATAATCTCTATTATACTTGTATTAATTGGCAGTGGGATTTTATTTTTTCTGGATAAGGAGGTTACTATATTTTTGTTAAGCATGACACTTGTTGTAGGACAATCTTTATCAGTAAACTTTTTCTTTCAGGGGATAGAAAAATTAAGAGAAATGTCAATTGTCAACGTAATCTTCAAATCGCTATCAGTTTTGTTGATTTTGGTTTTTGTAAGAAATGAGGCGGATTATGTTTTTGTTAACTTTTATTTAGGGTTAGGGACTAGTTTGGCAAGTCTGGTATTACTAATTTTTGTTTTTACCAAACATGGTATTTCATTTACAAAAGTTTCTTATAGCGAGGTAATTGATACCTTTATAAAAGGAAAGGATATCTTTTTATCTAATCTTTATATTAGTATATATAATTACTCAAATGCTCTTATATTAGGACTATTTGCACCTGTCGAAATTGTTGGAATTTATAGTATTCTAGAAAAGGTAATTAATATAGTTCGACAGGTTATTGGAGTATTTATTCAGGCAATATATCCCAACACATGTATATTGGCATCTCAATCTTATTCAAAACTCCTTGGTTTTTTAAGGCCAGTTTGGTTGTTGTTTTCGCTGTTAATCATAATTTCTACATTTTTAATATTTTGTTTTTCGGACGAAATATCCTTTTATATTCTTGGTTACAAGGATATTGATACTGCGTTCTTTTTAAAAGTGATGAGCTTTATTCCACTATTTGTTGTTTCATCTTCTTATTATACGATTGTTGTTCTTTCGAATGGTTTTAATTCAGACTATAGGCGGACTTTTTTCTTGGCAGCTTTAATTAGTATTTTGTTCAACTTCATTCTGGCAAGCATTCTCGTGTTAAAAGGAACTATATTAAGTGTCTATTTGACCGAATTATTTATAGTAATTATGTTAGTTTTGACTGTTCAAAAAATAAAAAAAAATAATCTTTCATTATCTAGTTAGAATAGTAAAAATGTTAGTAAACACAAAAACAGATATTTCAGGTTTAAGAAAAAAGGTTTTTACAAAATTCCGAAATTTAGATCATGAATTAATTGATTTAGTAAAGGACTCGCCATCAAATCAATTCTTATTAAATCCGCCAATACATAATGTTTATTTATATCTTATAGATCTAGTTTGTGAGTATACCAAATTACATTTTGATAAAAATTCAGAAGAAATAAAGGTTTTAGATTGGGGGTCTGGTAAAGGACATATTTCGTATTTAATGAGTAAAAAGAATTTTAACTTATCTAGTTGTGATATTAAAGATTCGGAAGCTGAGGATAGCTCATTTGGCCAAGCAACTCCAATACTAGACAAGTTGGGATTAAATGTGGATCCACTTGAACACCCTTATATATTGCCCTATGATGATGAAAGTTTTGATGTTGTTTTAAGTTTTGGCGTTTTGGAACACGTGCCAGATGATAAAAACTCAATAAAAGAAATAAGTAGAGTGTTGAGGTCAAATGGTTTGTTTTTTTGTTTTCACTTACCCCAGCCATTATCGTGGACTCAAAAATTAGCTCATTTAAGAGGAAATTATTATCACGATAGGTTCTATTCTAAAGCAACTATATCTGAACTATCAAAATTAGCTCATTTTGAGGTGTTAGATGTTTGGCAAAGAGCTCTTTTTCCTAAGAATACAATCAACTACCCATTTTTTCGGTTAGTTGAAAAACTGGATCAGTTTTTATCTAATAATACACCACTAGGTAATTTCGCAACAAATATAGAATTTGTTGCTAGAAAGATATAACTTTCAATTTGAGTAAGATTTACTTTTAAATATTTTTTTGCCATGAAACAACTATTATTATTTTTTTTAATTGGAATTTGTTTTAACACTTATGCCCAGACGAATTATGTAGCTACAGGGCCCGCCGCTGCAAGTCCAGGTACAAATAATGTCATAATAGGAGTACAAGCAGGAAATGGTATTCTTACAGGAGATGGAAATGTTATTTTGGGTAAAAGTTCAGGAGTGTCAATGTCAAATGGGTCAAGTAACAGTTTTATTGGAGTTTCTTCTGGTTCTGCCAACACTTCAGGAAATAGCAATTCATTTTATGGAGCATTTTCTGGAAGTAGTAATACTAATGGTCAAGAAAATTCTTTTTTCGGTCGTTCTGCAGGAGCATCAAATAAAGGAGATCATAATAGTTTTTTTGGTGCGTTGGCGGGGTTGAGTAATCAAGGTGTTGGAGGAACAGCTGGTCCTACATCTCCGGGATGTACAAATTCTTTTTTTGGAAAATCTGCTGGTCAGAAAAATACAGTAGGATATGAAAACGCTTTTTTTGGAGCTTTTGCTGGCTTAGATAATATAAGTGGCTGGGGAAATACGGCTATTGGTACATATGCTGGCCAATCAAATACCACAGGGTTTTTAAATGTGACATTAGGTACAGAAACTGGTGTGTTCACTACTACTGGTCAGGGCAACACATTTGGTGGCTCTTATGCGGGTCGGGAAAATACAGGAGGAAGTAATAATGCATATTATGGAAGGGCTGCTGGTCAAAAGAATGTCAATTCTAGTAGGAACACTATGATTGGAGGGTTAGCAGGAGTTGAAAACCTTGTTGACGAAAATGTTTTTATTGGATATGAAGCGGCTTTTGCAAACACAACAGGCGGACAAAATACATATTTGGGAACATATTCTGGAAGACAAAACTTAACTGGTGACCAAAATACCATGATGGGTTATCAGGTGGGATTCTCTGGCACCACAGGTAGAGCAAATACAATTGTAGGTTATAAAGCGGGATATTTAAACAATGGTGATTTTAATACTTTCATGGGTGTTCAGGCTGGACTAAATAATACCACTGGTTCTTCAAATTTTATAATGGGAACAAATGCTGGATTCAGTAATACTAGTGGATCTGGGAATTTCTTCATGGGAACTAATTCAGGATATTCTAACACTGTTGGAGGATTCAATGTATTTTTAGGAGCGAATTCGGGTCAAGGCAATACTGGATCAAATAATGTGGGTGTGGGCTTTGAGGCAGGGAAATTTAATAATAACGGTCAATTCAATACATATCTTGGTTACAACGCTGGACCGACAAGTTCTGGCCCTTTTAATAATGCAACCGCTATAGGTTCAAATGCGGATTTAGCTTGTAGTAATTGTATTATTCTTGGCAATTCAGTCAATGTAGGTGTTGGAAATAAAAATCCGCAAAATAAGCTTGAAATTACATCAGGAACTGATGGTGTATCAGGTTTAAGATTTACTAATATAAAGGCTAGCATGATTGGTGCTAGCAATGGGAAGGCACTGAGCGTAGATGCTAATGGTGATGTTATTTTAGTGAATGTAACCACACCTAGTAGTACCAGAGAATCATCCTCAAATAGTTCTTGGTTTTTGAAAGATAATTTTCTTGTAAGTTCTGAGAACAACGGTGTGGTCATAGGAGAAGGAAACTTTAGAAAGCCGTTTGGGTACAAACTTTTTGTGGAAGGCGGTATTTTAACTGAAGGGCTAAATATTGCATTAAAAAATACAGAACAATGGCAGGATAAGGTGTTTGATGATTCTTATACTTTAATGCCTCTTGAGGCTGTTGAAAAATTTGTTAAAGAAAACCATCACCTTCCGGGTATTCCCTCTGCGGAAACAGTTGTTCGAGACGGTATAAATGTCTCAGAGATTACATCAAGTTTACTTGGGAAAATAGAAGAATTAACCCTCTATATTATAGAGCTAAAAAAGGAGAACAAAGAGATTAGAGACATCTTACTAAATTCCGTGAAATAAATACTTATTAATCATGACTAGATTATATTATATATTCGGAATGTTATTGCTTTCGTCGGGAGTTTTTGGTCAAATACATGTATCAGAAGTATTAACTTTAAATGAAGTAAGTGATCATAAAACTATTGAGTACATTGAATCTAGAAGTGTTCTTGATAGTGGAGCAACGGGTAATTATTTTTCAGCAAAAGGAGTAAGGTTGTTACAGGGTTTTAAAGTTGCCAAAGGGGCAAACTTTAGAGCTAAAATTGATGAATTCCCTAATTCAATAAATAATCTTTTATTAAGTCCCAATCCTACCTATGATAACTTTGTTGCAGAATTTGAAGTTTTTAAATCATCGAACGTACGAATTAATTTGTATAATTCCACTGGTTTTAAAGTTTTGGAATTAATGCCATCTGTTTTATTAGAATCTGGTCTGTATAAGAAGGGTTTTTCAACTTCAGACTTACCTTTTGGTATATATTTAGTACGACTAGAAACTAGCGAAGAAACAATCACTAGAAAACTTGTAAAGAGAGACAAATAAATTCAGGTTTTGCAGACTTCAGAAATCAACTTTAAAGCAAGAATAACACTTCAAGCGATTGGATCAATATGCTTTAAGTTGATATTTATAGTAATTCTCTTTTATAATTTTCATCGGTATATATTTAAGTATGGTAGTTCAGACTTTATAAATACATCAAAGGAATATGTAGCTACGCCTTTATTCTGGCAGGTAGGTAAATATGTATTTGTTTTATGTCTTTTGGGACTTGTTTATTTATTTCTATCCTTTAAAAGGACCAATCTGAACCTTAAGTTTTTCGTAGTCTATTTTACTATTTTTTATGTTTTAATTATAAATTTAATTTCTGGATTTTATTATAGGCAAGTAATTCATACTTCATTAAATAGGGTAAACTATCAGATTTTGAATTATGATGAACTCGAATATGTGATTTTCGCATTGATGTTTTTCCCCTTGTTTTATATTAGTAATAATGATTTAAAATTTATTACAACGAAAATTGATAAGTATATCGTTTTTGCTATTTGGGTTTTGGTAATATCCAATTTATTAGTTTTACTAAACTATTTTATTTTTGATGTTTTGCCTTTTCATGGTTATGAAGGTAGCCTTTTGATTAGATTTGGTGGTTTTTGGGACGATCCAAATGCTTTTTCTATCTTTTCATGTTTTCTTTTATTTTACTCTTGTCATAAAAAACTTTGGTTAGAGAGTGCTTTGTTAATCATTAATGTAGTATTCGCTATTTCCTTCACAGGCTATGTGTTGTTAATGGTAATTCTGTTCTTTTATATGATCAGAAATAATAATGTACTCCTTTTTGGTATTATACTTCTATTAGTTATTGCCTTGGTTGGTTATTTAAATTTAGATTTTATAGAGGCTATTTATGAATTAAAAAAAGGTTCGTTAGAGTCCCATTCTACAGGCCTTGTAAAGTTTAGCGTTTTACCCCTAACACAACCCTTAATTTTCCATGAAACCTGGTTTATAAGTTTTATGATTAATTACTCTCCCGTTTCTTATATAGTAATTGTAATTGTATTATATTATTTTATCAAAATTTATTTTAAAGGGTCATATTCTATACAAAATTCGCTTTTTCTTATTTTTGTTATTTCTAGTCTTTTTCTTCCGTTCTTGTATATGTTCCCCTTAAACATTTTGGGTTTTATGTTATTTGTTTTAAATTCTAAGAATATAAAGTTTTAAGATGTTACATCTTTGTGTTGATGCAAGAATGATTGATAATTCCGGAATCGGAGTTTACATTCAAAACTATATAACGTTCTTAAAAAGTGTTCCTTCAGTTAATATTACTTTGTTAGGTGATTCAGACAAATTGTTTTTTCGATATGGGAATTCTTCTAACATTAAAATTGTGGCTGTAAAATCAAGAATTTATTCAATTGGCGAACAGTTTTGGCTACCAATTAAAATACCTAAATGTGACATTTTTTGGTCTCCGCATTATAATATTCCAATTTTACCAATTAGGGCCAGGAAAAGACTTGTTACTCTTCCTGATGTTGCACATATTGCTTTAGCAAACACCTTTCAATTTGGTCTTATAAAAAGGGTTTATTCTAGATTTGTTTTAAACTTATCAGTGATTCTTTCTGATAGAATAATTACAATTTCTAAGTTTTCTAAAGAGGAACTTGTAAAGTTTACCGGCGTAAAACCGAATAAAGTTTCAGTTATATACCTTGGGATTGATAAGGGAGTTTTTAATATTCCGAGTAAAACGGATTTAATAGATTTTTTTAGGAATAATATTGAATTACCTCGAAAATATATCTTGTTTGTTGGAAATGTAAAACCACATAAGAATTTATCAGCGTTAATTCTGGCCTTTTCTAAAATAAAGACACAACTTGAGGATTATAAAATATTAATTGTTGGAAAGAAGGAAGGTTTCATAACTGGCGATAATGAGGTTGTTCGTCTAATTTCTGAACAAAATCTAGTTGAAAGAATTCAATTTACTGGGTATGTTGATGAGAACTCTCTTAAATTTTTATATAGTGGAGCAGCGATTTTTATTTTCCCATCGATTTACGAAGGATTTGGATTTCCTCCTATTGAGGCAATGGCTTGTGGTTGTGTAGTTGCATCATCAAATGCTGCTAGTATGCCAGAAATATGCGGAGATGCTGTGGAATACTTTGATCCAAAAAATGTAAAGGAGCTAAGTAGCTTACTCTTAAAAATGTTAAATGAGGATCATTCAAAGAGTGAAATTATTAAAAAAGGAAAAAGAAGATCGGAACTATTTGATTGGTCCGAGTCGTCCAAATTGTTTTTAGAAATGTTAAATACGCTTAAATGAAAACCGCGATAATAACAGGTGTAACAGGACAGGATGGAGCTTATTTGAGTTTATTACTATTGAACAAAGGATATACAGTTATTGGTCTGACTCGTAGCTATAATAGTATTAATTCATTTGGTCTAGAATATTTAAAAGTAAGGGATAAAATTTTACTTGAAGAATGTGATCTTACAGACATTTCCCAAATAATAAAAATACTAAAAAAATATAATCCAATTGAGGTTTATAATTTATCTGCTCAAAGTTCTGTCTCAAACTCTTTTAATCAACCAATAGGCACTGTTCAATATAATATTATTTCAGTATTGAACCAACTTGAAGCAATTAAACTCGTTGATAAAACGATAAAATTTTATCAAGCTTCAAGTAGCGAAATGTATGGTATGGTAAATCAGCTGCCAATTACTGAAGAGAGTGTCTTACACCCTCTTAGTCCTTATGCTATTTCCAAAGCCGCAGCACATTGGCTATGTGTAAATTATCGAGAATCATATGGATTGTTCATTTGTTGTGGAATTCTTTTTAACCATGAGTCATATCTTAGGAGTGATAATTTCTTTTTGAAAAAAATTATCAAACAAGCCATTAATATAAAAATGGGAAGACAAAAAGAATTAAAAGTTGGTAATATTGATATTAAAAGAGACTTTGGATACGCTCCTAAATATGTAGAAGCAATGTACTTGATGATGCAACATGAGTTGGCTTCGGATTATCTTATTTGCTCAGGCAAATCAAGGACGCTTCGAAGTATAATTGAAAAGGTTTTCGCTTATTTAGATATCAGCTTTGATAAAATTGTAATTGATCCAAGATTGTATAGGCCTACAGATATTGAAGATATTTATGGAAGTAATTTAAAGGCTAAACAAACATTAAATTGGGATTACGATGGGGATTTTGAACTGATTTTGGAAGGTTTAATTAATGAGGAGAGAAAGAACACTTTGTAAAACATTTACTACTAAATTCCTTTTAAATTGAAAATAGCAATTGTACATGACGACCTAATGCGTAGGGGAGGAGGAGAACAAGTAGCCTTGAGTTTTCATCAGGCTTTTCCTGAAGCACCTATTTATACATCTGTGTATAACCCAGAGTTGACTTATCCTGAGTTTAAAACAGCTAATATTATCACATCTTGGTATCAAAGAATAGCCAAAACAGAGAAAATGATGAAATGGCTATTTCTACCTTTTGGATTAATGGCGATGAAGTCTTTTAAGATTGATGATGATTTCGATGTAGTCCTTGTATCAACAACTTACAGTGGTAAGTATATAAAAGTTCCAAAGAATGCACTAATGATTACCTATTGTTATACCCCGTTTAGGCTTGCATGGAATCCAGAGTCGTATTCAGAATATAATAAATCTAAAGGAATTGCAAGGTTTATTTTTAATAGAGTCGTTCGATTTTTAAGGTCGGTAGATAGAAATGCTGGAAGAAGAGTGGATTTCTTTCTTGCAATGACTGAAGAAACGAGAGGTAGACTTGCCCACGCATATCAACCCAAAAATCCTATTCAAATTATTCCGCCACCTGTAAACTTTGATAACTATCACATTTCAAATAAGATTGGTGATTATTATCTTTTAGTATCAAGACTTGAATTTTATAAGAGGGTTGATTTAGCAATAAAGGCATTTAATAAATTAGGGTTGAGATTAATAATTGTAGGCAGGGGTTCCAAAAAGCAAGAATTGGTGAGTATGGCAAACGGAAATATTGAATTTAAAGAGGGACTTGATAGCGATGAACTCTCTAAATTGTATTCCGAATGTAAAGCTTTTATTTTTCCTCAACACGAAGATTATGGTATTACACCTTTAGAGGCAAATGCTTCGGGTAGACCTGTTATTGCATATGGGAAAGGTGGGGTTTTAGAGACAATGATTCCTTACAAAGATGATCCAAGAAAGGCTACAGCTGTTTTTTTTCACGAACAAAATGTTAATAGTCTAATTTTAGCTGTAAAAAAAACAGAGGCTTTAAGTTTTGATTCAGATTTTATTAGAAATAATGCTCTAAGATTTACTAAGGAGCTATTTATTGAAAAGATAAGGGATTTTGTTTTTTTAAAGTATCACGACAGTTTAAAAAAAAGAATGGGAGGTAAGTGAAAATCAATTTGACGTCTCTCCAATAATGTAGCCTTCCCATTTATCAGACAGTGTTTAAATTAACAAATAAAGATTCATATCTCCTTTTTCCTCAGGAGCTAGCTCCTGAGGAAAGCGATTTTTGAATTGGTTTGGGGCCTTTCCCCCAATGGATTTATGTGGGTGGTTATGATTATAATCCATTCTCCACTTTTCTGACAGAATTCTTAACTGCTCAAGGTCTTCAAACCAATAGGCATCTAGAATATCCTCCCTGAAGAATCTGTTAAATCTTTCAATGAATCCATTCTG
>JANSYO010000149.1 GCA_024742395.1 Cytophagales bacterium | reverse complement strand
CAAGAGTTTATCGGGCAATTAAAAACAACAGATATCAAAATAATGAGAGAGCTCGTCAAGTGCTCAATCAAAACTTATAACCAAAAAAGACCTCATTATTCTTGTTATATGAAAACTCCTGAAATGATGCACAGACAAGAAGATGTCAGAATAAGAACATATAAAAAGAAGAAACCTGCTGAGAATGCTCAGCAGGTTTCTATAATTTAGTTTTATCTTAAAAACCTGTATCGCTTATTTAGGACTAGTCAATAAGTAGCGATTACTTAATACCGTAACGCTTCTTGAACTTATCTACACGTCCTGTAGTATCCATCAATACGTTTTTACCTGTGTAGAATGGATGAGACTTTGAGCTAACCTCCACTTTACATACAGGGTACTCTTTGCCATCTTCCCAAGTGATTGTCTCCTTGGTTTCAACACATGAACGGCTGATGAATTTGTCATCTGAAGATAGATCCCAGAAAACTACTTCTCTATAATTTGGATGAATGTCTTTTTGCATTGCTATATATCTTAAAATACTATACTATCAATTGAAACGGGCTGCAAAGATAAAAAATATTTATTTATAAGCCTGAATAAATTCTAATTTATAAAAAGAATTATCTGAAACCTTCAATTCGCTGAGACTCTGAGGGTTTTCTTATTAAATCTTACCCTATCTCATCAAAGGCTTCAATGAGCCTTTCCATCATTTCAGGTGTATTGGCAATGAAATTCGATATCCTGATTTGGCTAGACTTCTTTGGCCCGTAACCGGCACCAACAATCAGATTTTTCTCTTTCAAAGCATTGATAATCTCTGAAGAAGGCTTTTCAGTGTCTATAACTACAACAGTTCTCGATCTGTGTTCAGGCTTTTCTACGGCAATAGAGTAGCCTTCCTTTTGATCAAAATAGTTATAAAGTTTTCTTGCTTTTTGATCTGTTTCTTTTCGTAGTTCTGATATGCCCCTTTTATTCATATCTTCAGCCACTTTGCCTAAAAGGTAGATACCCATGACATTTGGGGTGGCAGGCGTTTGGTATTCTTTACTTTGTTTCCAAAGCTCGGGTAGTCTGCCATGTGCACCTATACTTCTTCTTGTACTTAATTCATTGGCTCTTTCAAGGCAAGCCTCATTGGCTATCCAAACACCAAGACCTGCCGGCAGCCCAAATGATTTTTGCACAGAGAAAAAGGCAGTATCAATTAAGGAGAAGTCCAATTCAGGAATAGGGGCAGAGGAGACCATGTCAACAGCTACCAGTTTTGACTGATTCCCTCTTTTTAATTTATGTATATCGCCCTCACGGGTTTGTACACCAGTACTGGTTTCGTTTTGAGTAGTGCATAGGAGTTCTGCAAACTCAGGCACATTGATTTCAGAATAGCTAAAGCCTTCGCCCATCGGTTTTTCAAAAACATGTGCATGACGTTCCAGTTCCTGTGAGTATTGACGAAATTTCTTCGAAAAAGAGCCATTAACTAAATGGAAAGTCTCCATTTCTGTACAATTGAGAATGATTCTCTCCCAAATTTCGGAGGCCGTACCTGCAAACATGATAGCATTTTCTGCTGGGATGTTTAAAAGCTCACGCAATTGCTCATCAGTATGCTGATAAATATTTTTAAACTGCTGGCTTCTGTGTGATATTGAGCCTAGCTGCAGGTCAATAAACTCCTTTGCAAACTCTTCAAACTTAGGATAAAGCTCAGCCGGACCCGCCGTAAAAAATGCTTTTTGTCTAGACATTATTTTCTTAAGAAATTCAGCCGCAAAAGTAAATAAAAAACCGAGTTAAGCTTTACTATGAGACATTTAAATGGGGGCATAGATGTATTTTTTCAATTGGTAGATATGATGTATCCTTTCTTGAAACTTTGAGACTTTTCTTCTAATAATTGACTTTGAAATCCTACTTTTGCAGCCTCTTTTTACTAAAAATCTATACTTATGTACACATCCTGGTTCCAGGTCAAAATAAAATTCCAACAAGTAATTGAAGATGATAAGGTTAAGAACATTACCGAGGCCTATCTTTTTGATGCTGTATCCTATACTGATGCTGAGGCCAGAGCCTACGATTATCTGGCAGGTGGCAGACCTAACTTTGAGCTATATGCCATCACTAAGATGAAATTGGCCGAGGTTTTTGTGCAAGATAACGATGCCGATATTTGGTTTAAATGTAGAGTTCAATACATCATTTTCGATGAAAAAACGAAGCAGGAAAAGAAAACGGCGGTAACGATGCTTATCAATGCCAACGATCTTAAAGAAGCATACGAAGCTTTGGTTCAGCGTTTAGGAATGGGTGAAGATTACATTATTTCAGACATTGGAGCTACTAAAATTTTAGAAGTAATTCCTTACGAGCAGATGGATGAAAAAAGAGTAGAAAACGGAAATTTCAGGCCTTTGGCTGAAGTAGAGCAGGAGATGAGAGCGGCAGCATCTGTTGAAACTGAATCAGAAGCTGCATTAGAAGAAGAAATAGAAGCTCCTGAAGAATCAGAAGAGGCGGAATAAATTCAGATTTTATAGAGCTTAATTGGCTCTACCCATTATTTTTGCGTCACATTTAAAAAACACCAAAACTTAAGCGTTCATGTCATCTATAACACGTGATAATCAGGTTTTTGACCTTATCAAAAAAGAACACCAAAGACAGCTTCATGGTATTGAGCTAATAGCTTCTGAGAACTTTGTTTCAGATCAGGTAATGGAGGCTACGGGAAGTGTTCTGACTAATAAATATGCCGAGGGTCTGCCTGGAAAACGTTATTACGGAGGCTGTGAAGTAGTAGATGAAATAGAGCAGTTAGCGATAGACAGACTGAAAGAGCTTTTTGGTTTAACCTGGGCAAACGTGCAGCCGCATTCAGGTGCACAAGCCAATACAGCTGTTTTTCTGGCTTGTTTAAATCCGGGGGATAAGATTTTAGGATTTGATTTATCTCATGGAGGTCACTTGTCTCATGGTTCTAAAGTGAACATTTCAGGAAAGTATTTTGAGCCACATTTTTATGGAGTAGAAAAAGAAACGGGCTTAATTGACTGGGATAAAGTAGAACAAAAAGCTCTGGCCGAAAAACCTAAACTCATTATTTGTGGTGCATCGGCTTATTCCAGAGATTGGGATTATGCCAGACTCAGACACATTGCTGATAAAGTAGGAGCAATCTTGCTTGCAGACATTTCTCATCCATCTGGTTTGATAGCTAAAGGACTTTTAGCTGATCCGTTTGATCACTGTCATATTGTAACTACTACTACTCACAAAACCCTTAGAGGTACACGTGGTGGTGTAATTATGATGCGTAATGACTTCGAAAATCCTTTTGGTATCACCACCATGAAAGGAAGTGTAAGAACGATGTCTTCTCTGTTAGATTCAGGGGTGTTTCCGGGTACACAGGGTGGGCCATTGGAGCATGCCATTGCCGGTAAGGCAGTAGCCTTCGGCGAAGCTTTGACAGATCAATATAAAGATTATGTAGTACAAGTTCAGAAAAATGCCAAGGTGATGGCTGATGAGTTTGTAAAGAAAGGTTATAAAGTAATTTCTGGTGGTACTGATAATCATTTAGCATTAATAGATTTAAGGCCAAAAGGCATTACCGGTAAATTGGCAGAGAATACGCTGATCAAAGCAGACATCACAGTAAACAAGAATATGGTGCCATTTGATGAAGCTAAAGCTATGGTAACCAGTGGTATGCGGGTAGGTACGGCCGCTATGACTACCAGAGGACTAAAAGAAGCTGATTTTGTTAGAGTAGTAGAATTAGTTGATAAAGTCTTGACCAATCATGACAATGATGCTATCATTAGTTCTGTTCGTTCAGAAATTAATGAGTGGATGAAGGCATATCCTTTATTTCAATAACTGATAAAGAATTAATAATGAATTGAGAGGAGCTTTCTGCAAGGGAGGCTCCTTTTTCGTTTAAAGGACTGTACCTTCTATCTCAAATTCCTTTTTGCTACCAATGAAAAGTTCTTGCCAGCCTGAGATGCCATAGGTCTGCAATTGTTCATTCTTGAAAGTCAGATGAATATCTTTCTCTGATTTATACAAGTAATTATCTGTGCTGATATGAGAAGTGATTTTCTCTACTTTACCCATTGAGTCTTTATAAATCTCTAAGGAAGTAACCGGCAGTTTCTCTCCTTCCTTTAATCGGTAAAGAATAGAGGAGGGTGTTTTTTCTTCAATATAACTGAGCTGAAAAGCTGCCTTATTGATGTCAGTTTGTTTTAGTAATTCCAATTCCTTTGACCAGTCAATGTCTGAAGAGGTGAAGTCCTCTTTCTCTTCATTAATGCGGGTCTTTTTACTCACCTGGGGATTCGACTTCTCAAGCATTTCTATTTGCTTTTCGGTGAAAGAAGTTACGTCAAAAAAGACATTGTTAAGATTGGCCTCTTCCTGATTGCAGCCAATCAAAAAATTGAAAGAGAATGAGAGCAGAAAAATTACTTTACGCATGCACAAAGATATATTTAAGCGATTGTGATTTCGTCATAAAAACAGAAAAGGATAGTCGAGAAAATTCATTGTTTTAAATTAGCTTCGAAAAACCCTAATACCTTAACCTATGAACGAAGAACAAAATTCCGTAGAGGAATACGAACGCCAGCCAGTACCACAAAAAGCCTGGAAAGGCTGGAAGAGTTTTTTGGGTATGTATGCCGGTGAGCATGCAGCCGGAACCGAATTTGTTATTGGACCACTATTCTTAACTACAGGGGTAAGTGCCTTTGATCTTTTGGCCGGCCTGCTTGTAGGAAACCTCATGGCTGTTCTTAGCTGGCGATTCCTTACGGCTGAGATTGCAGTGAAGAACAGATTAACGCTATACTTTCAGCTAGAGAAAATCTGTGGGAAGAATCTGGTCAAGTTTTATAATGTAGCCAATGGAGTTCTTTTTTGTTTTCTGGCTGGCTCAATGCTTACCGTTTCAGCTACGGCAGTGGGTATTCCCTTTAATATGGAAATGCCCAAACTAACGGATACCATGCCCAATGGACCTACCTGGATAATAATAGTAGTTGTACTAGGTGCCATAACTACATGGATAGCGGCAAAGGGTTATCAGATGGTTTCAAAAGCAGCTAACTGGATGTCGCCATTAATCATATTGGGTTTCCTTTTAGGGGGAATTGTTGCTTTAAATCAGTTAGGTGTTTCCAGTTTTACAGAGTTTTGGAATATTTGGGGTGAAGGTCGTGAGCCTTTCCCTGGACAAATAAAATATACTTTCTGGCATGTCGCTATATGGAGCTGGTTCGCCAATGCAGCCATGCACGTAGGGATGTCAGACCTCTCGGTCTTCAGATATGCGAAAAGTGCCAAGTCTGGATGGACCACAGCCGCAGGTATGTATGTAGGGCATTATATTGCCTGGATAGCCGCCGCTCTTTTATATTCAGTTTATCTTCAAACAGGAGAGGCACAGCAAATGCTAGCCAATGGTGAGGCTCCAACTGTGGCTCCAGGTCCGCTGGCTTACAACGCCCTTGGTTTCTTTGGCGTAGTAGTGGTAATACTCGCCGGATGGACAACCGCAAACCCTACCATTTACCGGGCAGGTCTGGCTTTTCAAACGTTATTTCCGAAGATTAAAACCACTACTGCCACGATTATGGCCGGCCTCTTGGCTACCGCTGCCGGGATTTTCCCGGCGTTTGCCATGAAACTGATCGGGTTTGTCGGGCTCTACGGGACCATCCTCGCCCCCATCGGGGCCGTGATCGTGGTGGAGTATTTCTTCGCCGACAAATGGGGACTGCCCACCAGTCCGGCGGTGCGGTGGAAGCGCGCATTCAATCTCGACGTGCTGCTCGCTTGGCTCGTGCCCATCGTGATCGCCTTGTGGCTTCTGTTTGCGCGGGACGTCCCGGCGCACTTCCTGCCCCTTCCTTGCTGGATCGCCTGCGGCGTGATCTATGCGGTTCTCACCAAACGGTCCGCTCGCACCCAAACCTCAGCGTAACACTCCAATGGATACTTTACTCAAAATTCTGGGGTGGCTGGCACTGCTCGCCACCGGTATCGCGCCTCTGGGTTACGGTGCCGACCTCATTGACGAAGCGGCGCTGCGCACAATCTTACTGAT
>JANSYO010000238.1 GCA_024742395.1 Cytophagales bacterium | reverse complement strand
TATCTTAAGCTCTAGTGCACCATTACCACTCTCAAAATACTGTCCAAACTTAAATACCTCATCAACCTGAGTATTACCAGAGATGTACCGGATATTAAATGTACGAGAATCAATGATGTTGAGGTAAATATCCACCCCGTAAAGCCTGGGGTTGCTCACAGTCTTCACATCTACCCAAAATGGGCTATTATCATAAAGTTCTGAAGACACCAGCTTAGTGCGGCCCTCCCTAAAATAACTCACCTTCAAAGGCAGGTTATCCAAAGCCCTGCCAATGAGAAACTTAGACTTCATGATCTCTATCTCCCTACGTATCTCATCACTTTGGTAGGATAGTACATCTTTTATTCCCAGTATTTCACTTTTCTTTTCCGTTTTAAGCATTAAGGTAGCCTGAGCTTCATATACTGGCAGGGTGTAACGCAGATACAGCACCACAAAAGCAACAGCCAAACCAATGAGAATAAAAAACCACACCAAGCTTTTTTTAATAATAGATACCAGCAAGCTTAAGTTGAAGTCCTCACCCAGTAGGTTCTGTAACGACGCTAATATGGACGTATCATTCTTCATATCTATCTCCTGATAAGCAGGTAAAAGGTAAGTACAGTGGTTATCAGGGTTAATACCGGTGTCAACTCGCGCAAAACAGCCGGCGCCACACGCGTGATTGGTTCTATTACTATCAAATCATTGGGCTGAATAATAAAATCAGCATCTTTCAGGCCATCAATAGTAGAGAAATCAACCTTCTTAATACTTGGGGCATCCATATCGCCTCTAATGACACGAATTTTATGGGACTTAGCTCCTTGGGGTATACCTCCAACCAGGGCTATTACTTCTATCAAGGTGGTATTTTCAGTAGGTAGGCTTATTACTCTTCCCCCTCCCAAACCGGTAAATACAAAAGCCCTCCTATTAGTTACTTCCAGCAAAATAAATGGGTCATTGTAGACACCAGAATACTTTTCCTCCAGTAAATTCTCCAATTCCAGACGAGTCATTCCCAATACGGAAACATCACCTACAATTGGAAACTCTACAGTACCTTCAGGTCTAACAATATAACTAGGCCTGAACCCCATTTGCTGGTTCATCATACCTCCGCCTGTAGCTGCGGCATCTACCAGTTGGTAGCCCTCGCGGGTAGTAAGAAAAAAGGTTATGACATCTCCAGGCATAATAGTTTGTGCCTCGTTCTGTAAAGAATCGGACAGTTCAAAATATACCAGATTCCCGTTGTCCCGAAACAAATAATTAGGAAAGAACAACTTACAGGAACTAAGCTGCACCGCCACAACCAATAACACCAAATATTTGAGCTTAGACATTCAGCCAGTATTCATTAATTCGCCCAAAAATACAGAAATAATAGATAATCAAGCCTTTTAGCCATTAGAGTCTGGATGCTAATAATTCATCGTAAAGCTGGGCCATATCTTTTACTAACCTGGTATAGTTGTATTTATTGTTGATATAGTCGTAGGCATTTGAGCCCATAGTATTTCTCAGTTTATCATCTTCTACTATTTTCAACAGGTTTTGTCCAAACGCTTCAGCATCATTACTTGGGCTCAGCAAGGCGCTTTCACCAGCCTTCACAACATCGCCAATACCTCCCACATCTGTTGAAACAACCGGCTTATCAG
>JANSYO010000258.1 GCA_024742395.1 Cytophagales bacterium | reverse complement strand
TATTAAATTTGCATCCGCGCTTGGAAAAGTGCAGCGTTCTTTAAAATGCGAAAATAGCTCAGTTGGTAGAGCATCACCTTGCCAAGGTGGAGGTCGCGGGTTCGAATCCCGTTTTTCGCTCAACTTCGACTCCGCTCAATCACCACGGGTGGAGTTTTTTTTTAGATACAAGTCCTGCTCGAGTGGTGGAATTGGTAGACACGCCGGACTTAAAATCCTGTGGGCATTTTGCCCGTGCGGGTTCAAGTCCCGCCTCGAGTACTTTTAACCTTGTTAATCATTTGATTTTCAAGGTTTTTTTGTTGTATTTTAAAATTATGGCTATAGTAAAGCATGTAAAAAATTTGCTGTGTTCTTCAAATCATTATTCCTAAAACAATCTAGCATTTCAAGGTCATTGATTGCTGGATTCTTTCTAGCAAGGACCATACTTCTAAATGCCTTTATTGCTATCTCATGATTTAAATCTATTATATCAGTAATAAAGTCATCTGCGGTTTTAGCTAATAATCCAAAATCCTTTAGGTATTCCTCTGGGAAATCTTTTAGATTGTTTGTTACAATGACATTTGCATTGGTTTTTATTGCTGCAGCCATGACATGTCTGTCATCTGGGTCTGGAAGAGTCAAACCATCAATAATTTTCTCGTAATTAGTTACCATTGCATCTGGAAAAGCAGCATTTGCTCTACCAATCCTTTTTGCAATTTCCTCTTCATTAAGACCTTTTTCTTGTAAAAGTCTCTTCCATTCATCAAAAATATGAGAACTCCATTTAGGGGTGAATAACTCATAATATGCTAGCCAAAATAAGTAGTCTCTGACAAACAATGGGTGAATTGCGCATGTGTCAATTACACAAGTAAATTTTACACTATGTATCATAAAGGCCTAATTCTTCATCATCTTGTATCATTTCAATCAGGAGATTTTTACGTTCATTCCTTATTTTTTTCTTGTAATCCACAATGTCATCAAACCTAATTCTTCTATGTTTGCCTATTTTGGTATAAGGAATTTGCTCCGACTCCAATAATTTTACCAAATGTGGTCTTGAGTAACCTAAATATTCTGCCGCAGCCTGTGTTGTCAATTCAGATGCCAAGGGCATAATTGAAATTGGGTTTCCCTTGCTCATTGCTTTTAATATATCTGCCAATAATTTCAATGCGCTTAATGGAATCTTTATTTTTTCTTTAGTCTCTTCTATTTCAATCTCTGGGTTTTTCTCTTTCAACCCATCAATTGCAGATTCAAGAATTTCGTATGAATCCATAGCGATAATCTGTTCCTCTTTTGAAGGACGGTTTAGAGTACTTTTCATTTGATGCTGTTTACTTGTGCTGTTTACTTGTGCTGTTTACTTGTGCTGTTTACTTGTGCTGTTTACTTGTGCTGTTTACTTGTGCTGTTTACTTGTGCTGTTTACTTGTGCTGTTTACTTGTGCTGTTTACTTG
>JANSYO010000214.1 GCA_024742395.1 Cytophagales bacterium | reverse complement strand
ATACGTCCACAGAGCTGCGGTCGCCCTCTGCCAGCTGCGTCACGGTCAAGAAATCTCGGCCATGCATGTCTTCAGTCGCATGGCAATTGCCAGTGGGGTCACAAGGCTCAAAAAACGTGATCAAACATGCGGACATCTGTAAATAAGTATATTCCTTGTCGCCGTATTTTAATGCGACGTTGTTAGGGGTAGCAATGACCTGCTCAAGGAACAGACTTACGATGGTTTTATCTTTAGGATAATCCGTTTTAAAGTATTCTAATGCTTTAAGTTGTTCGGTAAGTTCTTCATCTGTTAAGATTGGAATATTTGCTATTTCCAGTGCCAGATATTCTTCGAGGTTCACTAGCCATTTTTCATAATTCCTTAGAAAATGGCTGGCCACTTCACCCTCCAAATGAGCATTTTCGTAATACAATGAACAGCGTAATTCACGCCCGTCAATAGTGGTTTGAAGGTGTAGACGATTTGCATCAATCCCGGCACTATCATGATTAAAGGAAAAAGCAAGTAATTCCGTATTATCTAAAGATTCCTCGTTGGAGCTAGCACTATTTGAAAGGTTATTGTAGGCATCCTGCACCTCTTGCGTTACCCTTTGCAAGTATTGCTTCAATGTGACCCCCTCAATTGATCCTAAAGAAAGATGCACTCCCAACTCCTTGTCTATCAAGTTTTGGGAAAATAGTGGCTCTTCTTGCCTAAAGTACCTTTGAGACAAGGCACTATACAGGGTGATCAAAATGGTGAATTCAGCAGCTGCATTGCCTTTTGTTACCTTCTGAAAATAGGGTAAATCACTGCTACTGAAACTTACCTTTTCTATGCTGTTTTGCTGATAAGATTTCTGATGAGCCAGACGCTGCTGATCCTCCATTGATTGTTTGTTTTTAGTTTGGTTTGGTAGTTGACTCATTTAGGACACTGCGAAATAAATGTTTATAAATGAAATCCAGATTCCTTTTTATCAGGTTATCATTCAGTCTTCAATATTTGGGGTACAGATTAGCTTTTAATCTTCATTTTAGGGATAGCCATCAATCGTTTCTCAAAGCTTCTGTAGGATTTATCCTTGCCAATGAGAGTATTTGCCTCAAAATTGTCACAAACGATATTGCGGCAAGGGTGAGGACAGGAAACACAAAAACACCTAGATCAAACCCTTTGCGAAAGGCAAAATTTTCCATCCATGATTGGCCAAAATAAAAAACGACAGGAAGAGAGATCGCACTTGCTATGATCAACAGTATCACATATTCCCTGACTAACAGAAACATCAACCCTGAAAGACTGGCGCCATGGACTTTTCTCACACTGATTTCCTTGCGGCGCTGAGCCGTAGAAAAAGTGACCAATGCAAATAACCCCAAACAGGTAATAATGACTGATAGCAATGAAAAAGAGGTTAACAAGTCTCCAAATTGCACTTCAGATTTATACTGCTTTTCAAATTCTTTATTTAGAAAGAAGTAATCAAAAGGTTCGCCTGGAAAAAGAGAAAGATAGGTTTCTTCAAGGTGGTCAACGGATTCTTGAATTCCCCCCTTGGTTACCCTTGAAGATACATAAGAACATATATAAGGATTAATCGCAAACAGATAAGGTGAATTAGGCTGTTTTAGGGAACTCCAGTGAAAGTTTTCTATCACACCGATAATCTTCACTGTATCGTTAATTGCACTGATGATCAATTTTTCTTCAAGTGCTTTTTCCGGTGATCCCAATTCCAACATGTTTACAGCTTCCTCATTGATGATGACACCATCTTTATGCGAAGACATAGTGGCAGCGAATGGACTACCGGACATAAAGTCAAAGTCATAGGTTGAATTAAATTCATTATCAACAAAAATCACCGTGACATCCGATTGTTGATCCTGGGCTTTGCCCAATTTTCTCACCCCGCCTCTCCAGTTGAATCCGGTACTTGGTACATGCCCTGAACAAGTTACACTCTCAAAAGTATTATGCTCCTTTAATTCATCTTTCAAAACACGTAGCTTCGACGCTGAAAAGTCACTGTT
>JANSYO010000438.1 GCA_024742395.1 Cytophagales bacterium | reverse complement strand
TAGAGGATCTAAGAGACGGTTCACGGAACATGAAAGCCGTTTTGGTTGGTGCAGCAGATGGAGAAAGAGACGTGAACGGCCCATTTAGAGAGGCGTTTCTACATTGTGTTGAGGCTGCAGGTGAAAATCTGGACATAAAATCATTAGAAAAACTTAATACAAAGTCTGAAAAGTATATTCATAAAGCAGGTAAAGAGATTGCTGACTACTGGAAAAATCGTGTAGACTTATCCTCACTGGCACTGGATGAATATTCATATGAGGATTATACCCGCTATCGACCATACACCACGGAAGAGCTTCAACGGATGATCCCTCGTGGTGTCGCTAAAAATGATTTGCCTTGTTTCCTTATTTATGGCCTCTTGGAGAAAGGCCACATCTTGCTCACCATACAGGAAGGAATGACCCTAAAAGAGGCTTTTGATACACTTTTAAGCACATTTTTGTACGTTCAAGGAAGGATTAATGATGAATTCTCAGTACTGAGAAAGTCGGTCGAATCAGAACTAAAAATGGCCGGCCAGGTACTTGAAGAAGAATTCAATAAGGAAGTAGACAAAATTTTAAATACCAAAGGAGTCGAGCTTTTGAGTTTTGATTACTTCAAGGAATTTTTTCTAGAAGTTTATCCAATTTTTTCAGAAAGACCTTCCGGAAGCCTTACCAATACTGGTGAAAATACTCAAGCAAGTGAGCGGCTTTTTCCTCTCATTCAGCATTTGACAATTAAGGAAAAAGAAGTCATCAAATTCATAGTTCAAGGGTTGTCCCTACGAGAAATTGCAGAGCAGCTTATGTTAGTCCCACGGTCGGTAGATACTATCTATAATAATTTACGTCTTAAGCTGAGATTGAACCGCAAAAGAGAGATCATAAATTTTGCCTTAAGAGTAGGGTTAGTAGATTGATTTGCACTGAGCAACGAGTAGTTGGATTTACTGATTTTCAGCCAATGAACCAAATAGTTGTGATGTAACAAAAAAGCACTTACGAAATCG
>JANSYO010000026.1 GCA_024742395.1 Cytophagales bacterium | reverse complement strand
CGCTCTGTATTCCCTTGATTTTTGTATTAACTCAGTTGTTGTCATTACTTTCAATTCGTGTTTTTGGACGCTGTATAGGCTTATCTTAAGACGCTCATTTACACAGATATAATTTTCTAATTCAATCTTTCCGGTTCATTCGACGACACTTTAATCTTTGAAAAACTGTGACTTCGACGAATCGCTCAATTAATTCTTAGTGCTTATAAACTTCCCAACCCATATAATTACTAAGAGCTTCTTCCAGGATATCTGCGGTCTTTGAAGCATTCATAACCACATGGTGCTCAAAACCATTTTTGCACACATATTTCATCAGACCTTCCAAATCTTTGATTTGGGCTACAGCCCTGTTTCCGAATGTACTTAATGGATCATTCGTCAATTCACCTTCGCCGATATAAGCCTTAATAACCCCATTTGGGTCATCTGTGCTAATTCTGCCATACGTTAAAGGCATGGCAGGTGTACGGCCATCCAGAGCCCCGTAAGTATTCTCTACCCCTACCGATGTTCCGAGTATGGGAGCATTACTGATTTCAATATCTGGAAGGAATGATTTAGCCCAGTTTCCACAGTGAAACAGTACACACTTTTCAGGATCATCAGCGTAGTTATTGTTCCAGTCTACCAAGGCACTGGGTGAACCAGAGGCCAGCTGCATGGCATACATACTTAAAGTACCGGTTACATCTACCTCACAGGCGGAAGGAAGCATGTTTTCAGACATGATACTCATGCTGGTACAAACATTACAACCGTAGTTTTGTTGAAGTGAGGTCCAGCATTGAATAGCCGTGGCATCCAAGGCATATTCTTCCATAATTTCTTTCAAAACCACATCTAGCTTGGCAATTTGAATCATGGCCTCATTGGGTGTTTTTCCTATAGGAGCGTAAGCATTGATACTCTCAATATGCTGTTTCACTTTAGCGTCTTCTCCAGTAAGCTTATTGGCCCTTCCTAAAATTTCTGACAGGTCAAAGGTGGTAACAGTTACTCCATTTCTTTGAAGAATTTTTTCGGAATATCGAACTGTATTAAAAGCACCCGGGCGAGCACCAATAGCTCCAATTCTCACGCTCTTCAGGCCCTTAGTAACACGGCAAACTGCCACAAAATCATTTAGATCTTTTTGAAAAACTTCTGAAGAAGGTAAACAAACGTGCTGAGTGGTCAGAGAGTATTTTATACCATATTGATAGAGGTTATTACAAACCGAAATTTTTCCGCACCAGGAATCACGGCGATTTACCACATTCATTTTGCTTAACTCATCAGGATAAGCCTGCACTAAAACCGGAACATTTAAGCCCGCCAGTTTTAGCGTATCTGCTACTCCTTTCTCGTCACCAAAATTTGGTAAAAGAACCAAAACACCAGAAATCTCTTCTCTATGTGCTTTGAATAATTCGGCACATTTCATGGCCTCCTGAAACGTCTCAACTCCCCCTAATTTTGTTTCATTAGCATCTAACAAAACCGGTTTCAGACCTAGTTTGCCAAATACTTCAATAATTTCAGTTCTGGCCTTTTCTACCAAACTATCTGGAAAAAAGTCTCTGTTACCTATAATTACCCCTAAAGTCATTCAATCGAATTTTAAAATGTTGTACTCTCTATCTTTTTATTTTGCCAGTATAATTTCCACTTCGTTTTCTTTAAAAACAGATAAATGTTTCTCTTTAATACCCGCATCTGTTATGATGTAATCAATCAATCCTAAGGCCCCCAGGCTGGCCAAAGCACTTTTACCTATCTTGGTACTATCTGCTACCAGATAGGCTACTTCCGCTGCATCAATCATAGCTTTCTTAACTACTATATCTGAGATACTTGGATAAGTCAATCCGGACTTGAGAGAGATCCCTGCCGTAGCTAAAAAGAGCTTTTGAACATTCAAACCCTTAAAAAAATCTGCGGCCTTTTGACCCGTCAAAGAAAGTGTGGGAGGCTTAAACTCACCACCGGTCATAATTACTTCAATGTCCGTTGCCGTACCTAGCATTAGTGCAATATTCAATGCATTGGTTATCACTGTTAAATTCTTCAGGCCAGAGCTTTTGATTTTTTTGGCTATTTCTGTGGTAGTACTGCCAGAATCCAGAATAATGGTATCACCACTTTCAATAAACTCCAGGCATTTCTCTCCAATAGCCGCTTTTTTATCCAGATTTTCCTGATGAACCAAAGAAAAACTTTTGACCTGATCTTCCACATTTTTTATATAGGCACCACCATGCTCCTTCACAATTAAATCTTCTGCTTCAAGCTTTTCAAGGTCTTGCCTTATCGTAACCTCAGTTACTTTAAAGAGCTTTGCCAGATCTACCACCTTGGCAGATCCATCTTCTTTGAGTAGGTCCAGTATCTTTTCTCTTCGCTGATTTGGTAACATAATTGAAAATTAAAAAGGATTCTGCATTTAGCTTCTCCTTTCATTTAGTACAAATTTATAATAAAAAACGAAAATTATAGAAAATAAAAGAAAATACTTGAAGATTTCATCTCCCCATTTTCACTTATACTTTCGTTGGAAAATTACCATTTTATCACTTAAAACCAATCAGACAATCAAATTATTAGCCTAAACTACGGTAACAAAGAACTGATACTTTGGCTTTTCGCCTACAGTACTCCGCTCAAAAAAGAAAATGAAAAAAAATAGTCCGCACAAAACTGTACGGACTATCTGAATTCTACCTTATATTATTTATTCTACGATCCTTTATTATGAAACAAGACATTATTGATACCCATTGTTTTGAGTAAACTCATCACGATTTGTTACGGCATCCAACTGAGTTCTTGGAATTGGCCTTACAGTATGAAAAGCCTGCACACTGGTAACATTCGGGTTATACTTTTTCACCCTTTCTACCAGCTTACCTGTCCTTTTCAAATCAAACCACCTCATTTGCTCTCCGGCAAACTCCCTTGCACGTTCATCCAGGATGAAATCAAGAGTCACCTGATCAGCGGTGATCTTCATTGCCTCTTCCTGGCCAGGTTTGGCAGCTCTGGCTCTTATTATGTTTATATTTTTAGCCGCCTCTTCTAAATTACCCAACTTCATCTGAGCCTCTGCCTCAATAAGATACAGCTCGGCAAAACGTATAACATATACATCACGGGCACTTTGAGCTTCGTTAAAACTAGCTCTTGTATTATCCATGTGCTTAATAAGCGTTGGGTAACGAAGGTTGTCTCTTACTGTACCATCCGGGTTATAAATGTCATTTCTGTTATATACCTGATACAGAGCTCCGGCCGGTTTAGTGAATGTAGTTCTTGTAGCCACCACAGCGGTATCACCAATGTTCATCCCGGCAGGCCTTTGACTGGAGTTTGCAGTCCAAAGTTCCATGAATGAACCTTCATAGCGGGCATCTGCACTGCCATACAAGTCTAAAAGAAAGCGAGTAGGCATATACCTGTTAAACGGCCTTCCGTACTCTATAGCCCTGGTTAAACCCGGAAGGTTGTCATACTTCATTAAAAAGTGCAGGTGACCATTATTACTTCCACGGCCATGACCAATCGGGTTAGTCACGCTGTTCCTTAAATCATTCAGCGTTAAATTCTCAGCGTAGTTTACAGCATATACCACTTCGCTGTTTTTGTTTTTTGCCATGTCCCAAAGGTCTGCGTATTTAGGCATCAGTTTATACCCAAAACCACCATTAATCACTGCTTTTGCCATTGCACTAGCTTCTTGATTCATTCCTCTGGTCAAATAAATTCTTGCCAGAAAAGACATTGCCGCAGGTCTTGTTACCCTACCATAATCTGGTGTTGTATCCGCCAGGTTAGTGGTAGCAAACTTTAAGTCTTCGATAATCTGCCTGTAAAATTCATCTACAGGCGTCTTGTTTGCCGTGGTAGCAATACCTTTAGTCTCTTCTAAAGTAAAGTGAACTCCACCCCATGTTTCTACTATATGGTAATAATAAAAAGCTCTAAGAAAACGTAACTCGGCTTCTCTTTGCTTCTGAACACCGGCTGTGTAACCTGCATTTGCAATTCGGTTTATTCCAGCATTACATAAGTTAACACCCGCATAAAGTGCACTCCACTCAGAGGCAAGTGGCCCATTGGTACCTTGAAGATTTATATACTGAGTCAAATCAGGATACACATCACCTGCCGCACTCATCCAGATATCAGTACCCATTTCGGTAATGTTATATCCTTCTTCTTTGCCGTACCACCATCGTTGATAGCCATAAGCAGCATTCACGAGCGACTCAAAACCTTCTGGTGTAGAATAGGCAGCCTCCGCCGTCAATCCACTTGGGTTATATTCTGTCAATAGGTCCTCGCATGACGTAAAGCCTAAAGACATCAGTAAGATTAAAATTGATATTTTTTTCATTTCAAAAAACTCTAAAGATTAAAAACCAATATTCAGACCCATCACTACATTCTTCAGCATAGGTGCACTTTCTCCGCCACCTCTCTCAGGATCATACTCTTTTAGTTTTGGACTTTTCGTCCAAGTAAGAAGGTTAGACCCCGTAACATAGACTCTTAAATTATCAAACGGCCCTTTCTTTAAGCCGGCTAAAGTGTAGCCAAGCGTAGCATTTCTTAATCTCAAATACGATCCATCTACATAACCAATAGTACTCCAATACAGCGTAGAAGAACCTGATGTTCCTGCGTTTGGACGAGGATACTCATTGGTAGGATTCTCAGGTGTCCAATAATCAATGATAGCTGTACTGTTACTTAAGTTGGACTGACGGTCATAACGACCTAAGAAACTTGGGCTGATCGTCTGGCCCCATCTGGCAAAGAAGTAAAGGCTTAGGTCAAAACCCTTGTATCTTACTTTATTGTTAATACCACCAAACCATGCAGGCCTGTTATTACCAGCTAAAACTATTCTGTCATTGACAGCATCAATCTGGCCATCGCCGTTTTGATCCTTTACTTTAATATCCCCTGGCATTTGTCCGAAAGCGGCAGCCTGATCAGCTTCATTGGTTTGCCATATTCCTAATTTCTCATAATCGTAGAAAACTGAAATAGGCTGTCCAATAAACCATCCGTTACCGATGTCATCTATACCATCTGTTACTAAAGAAACTATTTCTTCCTTGTTAGTAGTAAAAGTCAAAGTAGACACCCAATTAAGGTCTTTGGTGTTAATATTAGTTGAGCTTACACTAACTTCTACGCCATGGTTTCTTGTCTTTCCAATGTTTTGATATACAGTCTGAACCCCTGTAGTAGGAGGCAAACCACGAGGCAGAAGCAAATCTGAAGTTCTCGTATCATAAATATCCACAGTAGTACTTACTCTGTTATTCCAGAAACTCATATCCACCCCAAGGTTTTTGGTCTTGGAAAGTTCCCAGCCTGCCTCAGCATTTCCCAGCAAAGGAGAGAAAGTAAAGCCTTGGAAACTGCTTTCACCGAAGGCCATAGGCACTCTTGTTAAAGTACTTTGTGTACCATATGGAGCTATACCGGAGTTACCGGCCACTCCATAACTAAGACGCAACTTCAAGTCACTAAAGATATTCTGGCTCTCCATAAAGCCCTCATCTACAATATGCCATGCCACAGCAGCTGAAGGGAAGAACGCCCATTTATTTCCCTGAGAAAGTCTGGATGCTCCATCAGCCCTGTTTGTCAATGTCACCAAATACTTTCCTTTGTAACCATAATTTAAACGACCGGCAAAAGACAGAACATTCCATTTTGAGTAGTTACTGTTGATTGAAATGTTATTAGGTGCATTTCCTAAACCATAGTACAACTGTGCAGGCAAAAGCTGAGACTCTCCTTGTGCCAGCACATTATCAGAGAGGTCTTCTACGTAACTACTCAAAGCTGTTACGTTTATCGAGTGGTCTTTTATGTCTTTTTGATATGTCAATACATTATCCCAATTGATGAATCGGCTATTGCTGGCTCTATACTGAGCAAAGCTGTTACCGCCATTTCTGCTAATAGTATTTGATGCTTCAAAAAGGCCGATACGGCTATTGCCAATATTGGCACCTAAATTAGACCTGAACGTTAGTCCTTTCACAGGCTTAAACTCTACGTAAACATTGGAGATCACGTTGGTTAATTTACCCGTATTAGAGAATGCATCAGGCTGCTCATCAGCTAACGGGCTAATAGAAGACCCATTCAACGGGAACGTAATAAAATTACCCTCTTTATCATAGACAGTACCTAAAGGAATAATCTTATTGGCCATGTTTAGAGGATCACGTCTGTAGCTTTCATCTCTGTTAGTGATTTGGCTTTGCAGACCCACTTTCACCATTTTATTGATCGTTTGATCAATATTGGCTCTTAGAGAGTACCTTTTAGCTTCATCAAATTTCAGGATACCGCTTTCTTTGAAGTAGTCAAAAGAGAAAAACACCTTGGTTTTGTCACTTCCGGCATTGATCCCCAAGTTATAATCTTGCTGTGTTCCTCTTTTAAAAAGTAAACTTTGATAGTCTATCCACTCATTATTCTGAATAGCCTCTAACTCCTGAGTATTAAAAATAAGAGCATCATCTGCCGGCGAGTTCCATTTGCCAGTGGCACGATTTGCTTCCCTCTTCATGGCGACATAAGCAGGACCATCATTCACAGAAGGATACCTGGAAACATCAGAGACACCATAATAGGTATTGAAGGTCACTTTAGGTGCTCCGGTAGAGCCTTTCTTGGTGGTAATAATCACAATACCGTTTGCTCCTTGCCATCCATAAATAGCTGTAGAGGAAGCATCCTTCAGAAACTCCATTGACTCAATGTCATTCGGATTGATATTGTCAATGTTGCTTGACTGCACCCCATCTACAATAAACAAGGGGCTGTTCCCCGCACCGATAGAACGATTACCACGAATGGTAATATTAATACCTGAAGTAGCCGAACCATTACTTCTGGTAATGTCAACCCCAGCTACTTTTCCCTGAATAGACTCCAAAGGATTTTGGGCAGGAACCTGCTTAATATCCTCGCTCTTTACAGAAGTTACTGCACCGGTAAGATCTCTCTTACGAACAGTACCATAACCAATTACTACTACATCAGAAAGCTCCTCAGAGCTCTCCATAAGAGTCACATTCACGACTGACCTGCCATTAATAGCGACGGACTGCGTTTCATGACCAATAAAACTAAACACCAACACCGCGTCTTTTGACGGAGCAGAAATTGAAAAATTTCCTGACGCATCTGAGGTGGTTCCATTTGAACTCCCCTCCACTATAACAGAAGCTCCCGGAAGAGCCTCATCGTTATTAGACGTAACTTTTCCAGTCACCCTGACCTGTGCAAGAGTTGATAATGAAAACATCATTATCCCCATCATTGCATAGCCAAATCTCTGAATTCCTTTGAAAGAACAGAGCAGTACAGCTTTCGACATACAAAAATCAGATTAAGTTTAAAATGAATAAAACGCCTTCGACTTCTTTCCCTTTTCTTCGTTTAGATAAAAAGCAATCGATAAGCTCAATGATTAGTACAAATTTATACCAGTATTATTAAATATATACACCAAAATATGATTTTTATTTTCTTTTATTTTCTTTTATTAATTTTTATTGATCAGAAACAACAGTATAAAATAAGGTACATTTGCGATTATGGTATCTAAGAGGCCATTTTTATTGCATTTTTTTTATATTTATTAATATTTCTCGATATTCGAAATTATTCAAAAAAATTACCATAAAAACGAAGGTGTTTCCCGAATAGGCACTACTCGGCTCCTTTACTACAAAGGAGATTGCGACTTTCATACAAACACCTTATTATAAGTAGAGTAATAGACCATAAAAAAATCATCTAACCCTTTCTTGATTAGATGATTCTTGGAATTGAAATGAAAATTAAAACTATTGAATTAGGGCCCTCAATTTCAAAAACGTTAATAAACGAAAATCGGATTAAGCCAACTTGAAACTAAGCCTACTCAATCTCAAACACAAGACGTTGATAACGTGCCAATTGAGGCTCTCCATTATCTTTGATTTCGCAGATTACGTGGATCGTTTGGCCAGGTAGGGCATCAGCAGGTACCTGAAGAAAAGTTTTTGCACTACTCTTTTCACCAAAACTTACCGACCCTTCATATGAATCTACTTCTCCATATTGCCACCAGGAAAAATTCAGAATATCACCATCAGGATCTTTGCTTTTTGAAGCATTAAGTTTCACTTTTTGCCCTGCCTTTACTTTTTGGTTTACAGCTCCCTTCACTCTAACCACCGGAGGATGGTTGGCATCGGCATAATCTTTAACACACCAATCTGCCCGGGCCGCAAAATCATTTTGAAGAGCATCAGACCATTGCCATGTCGGCTTAAAATATTCTTTATAAGCAGAATTGTTATTTACTGTAGCCCCTTCACGGGTTGCGTTTCTTCCCCATCCTGTGCTACCATACCAGCGACCTTCCGGGTATTCATACCCTTCCACATGAACGGGGTCAAGCCAGGTGTTTTCCCTAACTTTCACATATCTGCCGGCCCATCCTCCCCAATCTGGCGACTCCATGTTTCTTAAACCCGTTTGAATATTATGAATAAACGCGGGAGAATCGCCTTCTGACCTGAAATCGCCTTCTTCGAATCCCTTATCGCTTGTACCGTGTGCTTTATAAAGCGAACATAAGGCTCCATGATCATGAAGAATGTTTTCATTCATCCATTTAGCCTCAAAGTAAGGCAGCATTTCGGCAGGCTGAATGGTTTTCCATCGATAGGCCAAAGCCTCAAATTGATCTGAGATTATTGTCAAGATATTGTACTTGCCCCAATGTGGACGAATGTACTCTTGATAAGTAGCGTCTTGCTCCCAAATAAAGAAAAAGCGAATCTTATTAGCCACATATTCCATTTTTTCAGGATGCTCTTCTTCTATTGTTTTTAAGGCTCTGGCAATGGTATTGGTTCCTCCCCAGGCTTGTATCCAAATAGGACTGTGATCCGTTTCATCTAGAAGAACTTTGACAATGTGTAGTGAACCCGGAGTAACTAATTCCATCTCTCCTTCTGTTTCAACATTCCCCAGAAAATTGACAGACTTAAGATATTCAGGTGTAGGATACCCCGTATCATGCTTAATCAGATTTGGATAAACTTCTTCATAGGCCGCCAGGTAAGGATCTAGCCAGTCATCTCCTGCCCATTTATGGCCATGCCAGTGGTATTGAGAGCTCGAAGTAATAATTCCTTCAATGTCCATTTCATTGGCATAAAGGAGGAACCTGACCATAGAACATTCATCGTCGATTTCACCGTCTGAGGTGACAATCACCCTACTTTTCTGCACCTTATGGTTTTGCGAAAAGCCGAGAGTTCCGATGCAAACCAGTGCTATGAGTGAGAATATTTTTGTAGTATTCAGCAAATCCGCATTTATTTTCATTTTTCTTATAAGATTGTTAAATCCATTACTTGTTTAAAAAATCAATCAAAATTCAATAGCATCAATGAGGGTGATTTCTTAGCAAAATCCTGTGCTATTTCTCCACTCTCATCCTCGTTTATGGCCATACCCGTGAATGAGCCCAACAATAATCCCTGACCTCTCCTATTACCTAAATCTACCGACTCCATTACGAGCCATCGCCCTTGAGCTGCTTGTTCAAAGCTTCGCAGCCTGAATTTAATCTTTTCACTTTTTCCGACATTTTCCATAAAAATATATCCTTCTTCTGGCGAATCTTTAAGGTTCGGAAAGTAAGAAATTAGTGAAATGTCTATATCGCCATCCTTATCAAAGTCTTTAGCAATGGCCTTATAGGCTCCATCCTGATGCTGAAAAAAAGCCTCTTTGAAATTATTCTTGCCATCGTTTAAATAAATCCTTAACCCATGGTATGGCTTTAAAGACCTGGAATAATCAGCATTATCTCCATTCACGTAAATGATATCTTCAAAACCATCATTATTCCAATCGAGCATTGAAAAAGAAGCAGAGCCATATGAAGCTGGAAAATCCAGCAAAATCCTACTTTCAAAACCTTTATCACCTAAATTATAATGAGCCTCAATTCTCTCTCTGCCTTGAGATATCAATACGATAATATCTTTTAAACCATTCTTATTTAAGTCAATAATTTGGACAGCAACAGCCCCGGGGTCCTTAGATAAAACCCTTTTGTCGTATTGACCATTTTTCTGCTTCACAAACAAGCTTAGCTTTCCTGTATGATTGCCAAATTCGCAAATAATTACATCCTCAAGCTTGTCATTATTTATATCGGTTAGAGTAGCTTGAACCGGCCGCTGAAGTCCCTTTATCATCGACACAAAGCCCTTATATTCGCTCTCTCCCGGCCGTTTGAAAATCTTGATGAGACTTCCACTTGGAGCATCTGAAGGCATAAAACTCCCCATCAATGTTGCAATAATAGTATCGGCCTTATAACTTAAATGAGAAATTGGCGAGGGAAGAGCCAAGGTACTTTTTGAATTTAATTTTCTGTCCAAAATATTTATTGCACTATACTCAGGTTTGGTATCTGCAACATAAACCTCATTGGTTTCTTTATTAAATGCTATGGCCGTAATCATTGCAGGAGCTACATGAAAATCAGGAATTCTAACTTCAAGACCCTCAATGTTCATATTAATTTCTTTTGCCGGTATAGTTAGTTTATCGGGGGCATTCTCATGATAGAAATTTTGTATCAACTCCCATTCCTGGTCGGTCAATATTTGCTCTGAAGGGAAAATATGACCCTGCTCAACGAACTGGCCTCCTTGCCCTTTCTCAATGAGGCTACTTCTGGCCTGCTCATTATAAATCCCAAACCTGTATGCCATCTGTGGCAAAACGCCAAATTGCCAAGTGTTTTTATCCAGCAAACCGGGTTCTGGATACATGTGGCAACCCGTACAATATTGTTTTGATAAAGCCTCACCAGAAATTGAAATCTCACTTTCTTGTTTGCTTTCCATTTTATTTTCTGTGTTTTGAACAGTATTACATGACGCAATAAAAAATAACAGAAAGACAAGTGGCTTACTTTGCTGAAGTTGCATTATTAAAATTGGAGAATTGGTGAAATCGAAAAGTCAATAAAAATCAATTTTTTATTCTTTTATCAATTAATTTTTAACCGAAAAAACATCTGAAATTACAAATAACTAAGCCAATTATTATTGTAAAAAAGAGAGGATGTCTGATTATACAAACATCCCCTGCTTTTTATTCTTAATCTATAAACTATTTAAGGGTACCCCTGATTTTGAGTTAATTTTGGATTTCTATCCAGAGCGGTTTGAGGCAATGGAAATACGGTATTCCACTCGTTCAATTCATAATTATCTAATACCGGCTGCCTTGATTTTATTGTTGCTATCAGAGATGCAGGCGGAGTAAAGACGTTTCCGTTATCATCATACATAGGCGGAATAGTATAAACAGAATAAGCCGCTTTATTCTTTAGTAAATTACCCTGCCTTACTAGTTCTTCATAATCTTGGCCTTCAAAACAAAGCTCTTTCCTAAACTCCAGGTAAATAGAATCTCTGAGCTGCTCTTTTGAAAGACTGGCTAAATCATCAAGACCGGCTCTTCGTCTTACCCTATTCACATATTCATAGGCTCCTCCCGGCCCCTCACTTTCATTAATTGCCTCAGCAGCAGTCAGTAAAACATCAGCAAAGCGAAGCACCTTTATATTGTAGGCCATTCCGTCAGAAACTTTGTTTTGAGGGTCTCTGTACTTATTTACATGTGGAACCGGGAATCGAAATTCATGCCATTGTATTAATGAATCACCACTAGGAGCCGGATATTCTGTTAGCCATGTAGCTTCTTTCCTTTTGTCCTTATCTTCAAATTGATTATACCACCATAATGAGCCTATAATTGTTCCCCATTGACCCGGGCCATAACCAGAGGCGTTAGGTTCAAAGTTATTTCCAAGCTGATGACCTTGAGGACTAACCCCGTTGTATTGAACTTCAAAAATACTTTCGACATTATTGTCAACATTTCCGTTACCAGTCCACCAGTTATCTTTCGGATCAGGCATCAAGTCAAGATTTGAAGGAGAGTTAATCACAGCCAAGGCATTCGTTTTTGCATTGTTCCAGTCCTTTAAATAGAGCTGAACTTTAGCCAATAAACCTTGTGCCGCTTCTTTTGACGCCCTTCCAATATCTTCATTTCCATATGAGCTAATATTCGGCAAAACGCTTACCGCTTCTGTTAAATCTTTTACTATTTGACTGTAGACCTCATCAGCACTATTTCTAGACACCTGCAACGCACTTATATCTGAAGTATTAGTTTCATTCAAAATCAAAGGTACTCCTCCCCATCTTCTCACCATATTAAAATAAGTCAGAGCTCTTAAAAATTTAGCTTCACCTAAAATTCTTGCTTTTAGGGTTTCATCCATTTCTATATTCGGTACATTATCTAAAACAGCATTTGCTCTGTTTACAGCTTGCCATACTGCACTCCATATAGCTATATTGTATCTGTTACTCACAACCATCCCGGCATCACTAAGATGAATTATCACCCCCCTGTCACTGGTGGTTCCCAGTCTTGAATAGGTACCGTCAGAAGCCAAACTACTGGAGGTCATCCAATACCTGGAATAATAATCATTTACTCTTAGGGCTGCATAAGCCCCGTTTACAGCCGAAATGGCATCTTGCCCTGTTTTATAGAAATTTACAGGAGAGATAGAATTTTTTGGAACTTCGTCAAGAAAACCTGCACAGCCAGCGGTAATAATGGCTATGGATAAAAACAGGATATATTTTATATTTTTCATTTCGTTAATAAGTTTAAAATTAGAAGTCTAGTTTTACTCCAATCAAGGTGGTTTTTGCTAAAGGATATGTACTAATATCCCAGCCAAAAGAGCCTCTGACATTAGAACGGCCGTTTGTATCAGGATTATAACCGCTATAACCGGTCAGCGTAAATAAGTTTTGGCCTGTTACGTAGATAGAACCCCCTAACTTACCCAAGAAGTCTTGAGGAAAATTATAGGTCAATGTAATTTCTCTCATTCTTAAATAACTAGCATCTTCAAGGAAGAAGTCAGACTCACCCATGTTTCCTGTACCTCCTACATTTGGTGGGGTTTGTATAGGCGTAGGCCACACGGCATCTGTATTTTGCGGAGTCCAGTAATCTGCCCTTTCGGCTATAACATTTTGGCCTCTCGTTACTGTTGAATTAAACCTTCTCATGGAGTTATAAATCTGGCCACCTTCCTGACCCTGAGCAAATAACCTTAACTGAAAGTTTTTGTAATCAAGACTGGAGTTAATACCAAAAATAAAATCTGGATGAGGATTACCGATGATCGTACGATCCGCACTATTCAGCACACCATCGCCGTTTACATCCACGTATCTTATCATTCCCGGTAATACTCCGGGCTGAAGTTGCTGACCATTATCAGCTTCAGCCTGACTACGATAAAGCCCATCAGTTTTATAGCCATAGAAAACACCTACAGACTCCCCTACTGTTACATAGGATCTAGGTGTAGAGCCTGCAAAAGTTGGCTGAGCAATGAGGTAAGACTGATCACCACTACCCACTTCTGATGGTTTACCTAATGAAGTGATAGTGTTCCTGTTTTGAGAGATATTAAAGCCCAGTTTCCATCTTAAATCCCTCGCTCTTATCATTGTTCCGTCCATCGCAAGCTCCCATCCAATATTCTCCATTTCACCCAGATTTTGAACCGACGGATCAAGAATCCCTGAAGTTTCTGGCAGACTTACTTCCAGTAGCAGGTCTTTGGTTTTCTTAATGTAGTAATCAAACGTTGCATTGAATCGTCCCTGCAAAATAGATGCATCTATTCCAATGTTCGTTTGGCTTGTTATTTCCCAGGTTAAATCTGGCACAGCTACACGTAAGGGAGAGAAACCATTGACAATGGTCCCGTTTCCAAAGTTATACGGGTCTGACTGCAACAATGCCAATGACCTGTATGTTGGTAATTCCTGATTACCTACTTGCCCCCACCCTGCTCGTAATTTTAAATTCGAGAGAATAGAAGAGCCTTGTAAAAAGCTTTCGTTAGAAATTCTCCAGGCGGCACCTACAGATGGGAAAAAGGCATATTTATTACCAGCTGCAAATTTTGAAGAGCCATCTCTTCGACCAGTTACTGTCAATAAATACCTGTCATCAAAATTATAATTTACCCTTCCAAGAGTTGAGAGAATCCTGAAATCAGCATAAAGTGAGTTTACTGAAGGTACAACAGAGCCCGCTCCCAGATCATAGGGGCCGGTAATGTCAGTGGCAAAGCCTCTGCCTCCGATAGATCTGTATTCTTCGGTTTCTTTTTGAACCGTATAACCGGCTAGCACCTGAAGTCCATACTTTCCGAATTTTTTATTATAATTCAGTGTATTTTCATTCAAAAGAGATGTTCTATCCACAGAACTTACATCTGCCGAATTCAGCGGGTTTATATTATCAAACTTGGAAGTTCTATATACATGTCTGTCTCTGTTTTCTAAATCAGCCCCAACGCTGACTTTCAGTTTCAAATTCTCAGTAATATCGTACTCGCCAAACAAAGAAGTCAACACTCTTGTATTTACACTTTGATCAGAGAATTCATTTATAAAAGCCATTGGGTTTCGTGATCCTTGTGCATCCGGAACAGCCGCAGGCAAAAATCTATTACATGAATAGGTGCCATCAGGCAGGAAGACTGGCAAAATAGGAGACATCTGAAGAGCCGTTGCTGTTATACTATTTGTAGCTTCCCCTTCTGTTTCTGCTGCATTATTAATGGATCTAGAAATATTAATAGACGAACCCACTTTGAATTTACTGGTGGCATTGATGTCAGTATTGGCCCGGAGAGAATACCTTGAGAAGTCTGAGCCAACAATAATACCATTTTGATTAAAATAATTTCCGGAAATATTTTACCTGGTCTTTTCGGAGCCACCACTTAAACTTAATTGATGGTTTTGAATTAATGCTTTCCTGAAAATCATGTCTTGCCAATCTATATCATTTGCAGGTGCATCCGTAAAAACAACTGGGTCTGGAGTGGGGCTATTTGCAGCCGCTTCGTTATATATTTCCTGATATTCTGACGCATTAAGCATTTCTATTTTGTCAGAGAGCGATTGCATACCGGTGTAACCATTATACGAAATAGACGCTTTCCCAGCCTTCCCTCTTTTAGTGGTAATCAAAATTACACCGTTGGCTCCTCTAACACCATAAATTGCCGCAGCAGAAGCATCCTTCAGTACCTCAATTGATTCAATATCAGAGGGGTTTATTGACGATAAAGGGTTCTGATTAACAGTATAATCAGAACCGGTGCTACTGTCATATCCACGGCCCGCATTGGTGTTAAATTGTGATTGCCCAGTGATTGGAAATCCATCAATTACGTATAACGGTTCATTTCCATTCAAAATAGAAGTAGTACCTCTAATCTTAACACTAATCCCTCCGCCAGGTGCACCAGAATTATTGGTAATATTTACACCAGCCACTCTTCCTTGAAGACCTTGCTCCATGGAAGTTACAGGAGAGGCGGTGAGCTCCTCTGCTGTCACAGAGGCAACAGAACCCGTTAAGTCACTCTTTTTCTGTGTACCGTAACCCACTACCACAACTTCCTCAAGTTGAGAATCGTCTTCAATTAGACTTACGTTAATAACAGATCTTCCATTAATAGGAATGGTCTGTTTCTGGTATCCAATAAAACTAAAAACTAAACTGGAGGCATTATTGGGTACGGATAAACTATAATTGCCATTTTCGTCTGAAGTAGTACCATTGGCAGTACCTTCCACAATTACAGAAGCTCCGGGCAAAGCCTCCCCATTGGGCATCGAAATTTTTCCTTTAATACTCGACTGAGCATAGGAACCTCTTGCTAAGAGAAAAGAAATCAACAGAATAAAAACAAACCACTTTGGTTTAGATAATTTACTTATTCCGTGGGAATAAATTCGTAAATATTTCTTCATAAAATTAGGTTAAAAAAAGTTGAATAATCAAAAATCTATCTCATTTAAAACCCCTCTGGAAATCGCTTTTTTGAAGGGTTAATTTTCTGACATTGATAAAATTATATTCATTAGTATTAAAATCCAAAATATAAAAAAGAAATATACTTTCTTTTATTTTCTTTTATAGTATATATGGTTTTGGGAACGTTCCCGAAAGGGTTTTTATTTTTTTGTATTTATTCATTTCTGCGTCATCTAATCCATTTTTGAAAAAAGAGCCTTTCGAATTATTGTGAAAATTAACATTGAATAGGCTGAAAAATGCACCAAAGTTCTGATTGAATTATTCGAAAGAAATGACGGGTTTGTTTCTCTATGAAAGGAATTAATTTGATCGAGAATTCATGTATTTATTTCTTAGAAAAGAGGTTGACTATTTTACTAAAAGTTCATCACTTTTGCCCATGCTGACTGCTCGTCACTTGAATTCGATAAGCAACAAAATACAACTCACTTAATCTCTGAAATTATGCTATTCCATCTTCTATAGTAACCTTCCTTTTTAGGCACTCTTCATATAACCACTTTGGGGACATTGTCAGATATACCTAGGATTTTTATTAACAGCAGGTGAATCAACTAAACACCACAAATTTCCAGATTTGGCTTATGGGAGTCGCATATTCTTGCTGCCACAATTACCCAATTATAGTGAAGGTGGTATCATCTTCTTTTACTCCTATTATCAAGTATAAGGGTCCTCCTTCCGGATTAATGCGGCTAAACATTCCATGGCCTTTTGAATATTTTATAGCCAGTACAAAGTTGACAAAGACAAGATCTGAACAGATATCCTGCCTTTGCATCTATTTTCTACTACAATGACGAAACGTTTTGGAAAATCACCAAACAGGCCTCGAACTGCATAATCCGGCCTTTCAATTGAATATATTCACAGCTTATTCAAAAAGAACTTCTGTAGACAATACCACCGATGATTTCGTTTGATCATTGGATTGCCCCATAGTCCATGTATATACTGCTTTGAACAGCTTGAGAAAGCCAAGGGGCTATTAAGGTTCTTGCATTTTTAAATTTACTTGTTGGCTCTATTTCTTTGGCCATTCGCTCTTTTTAATAAAGTGAAAGGTACTATTAATTGAATTATCCTTCGCCTTTTGGATTTCTATCGTATCGTTTTGAAGCAAACGAATCATTTCTGCTCCGGCGTACAAAACAGGTCCGTAGCCATGAGTGGCATGAATACTGGCACCACGGTTTGCATAATATACATTATCATGAGCAAAAGTGGTAGCTTCACATGTACCATCTACCCCACCATCAGGTAAAACTCTGGATTTTGTGGCGTTCCATCCTGTAAGAGCAATAGGCCCATACACATGACTTATCCAACCTTCGTTAATACCTTTAGCTATAGCAAAAGTGAACATAGCTGTGCATGAAGTCTCAAGAAAAGTATCGTTTTTATTCAACATATTATGCCAAAAACCTGTCCCATCCTGAAGATTCGCTATGCCTCTGATAGTAGAGCGATATAGATGCATTACTTTATCGCGACCTTCATAATCTTCCGGTAAAATACTGAGCAGTTCTACCATGGTCATAAGTGCCCATCCATTGGCTCTTCCCCAGTAGAAACGCGGATCATATTCTCCTGAGGTTACACTCCAGCCATGATCAAAAAGCTCTTTTTCAGGTATATAAAGTCTTTCTGAGAATTGAAGAACTTGCTTTACCGCATCATCGTAATATTTTTTATCACCCGTAAGCTTACCCATATTCGCTAAAAACGGTACGCTCATGTACAAATCATCGGCCCAAATAGACTCATACTGAGGTCTGTTACGCGTGATAGTACCATCTGGCAATCTGTAATGTTCATTGGTAATAAAATCTGCCGTTCTGTATATTAATGGCAAGTACTTTTCTTCTTTAGTCTTGAGATAGGTCTTGATAAGCGATGCACCAATGGAACCGCAATCATCCAGGGCGTGAAAGTTTAAGATCCTTCCCCAGCCACCAATCTTTTCTTTGTGAATTTGACTTTTGTTTTTCTCGAAATATGGAAGATTATCTACTACATAATTGAAGAACTGCACATTGTTCGCAAAGAATGACTTATCTCCTGTGACATCGTCAAGATATTCAAAGGCAGAAAGTACCACGCCATTAGTGTAGGAGTATTCACTCGAAAACCCTACCGAAGGCACCGCATTGACATTGAACTTAGAAAAGTCAGTGATTCTTTTCCCCGTTTTTTCATTAATGATGGTTTGCGGACTGGAAGATTCATAATAACCGCGAACACGATGCAAAACAGACTTAATACTGTCAATATTTGGGTATTCGTAATTCACTTCATACACAGGAACTCTTGAAAATTCTTGCTGGGCAAATACCAGTGAATTCGCAAGTATCAGTACAATACTCAATAGTGTTCTTGAGGATATTAATTTGATCTTTAATTTTTTAATCAGATTCATTTTTAAAAAACGGTTCATTATTTACAAGCCTATGTTTTCAATTTTAAGTCTGGATGGTTACGTGTCCATACAGCATATACTTATTCAACTACATCAATAATTACTCTTTGATAGCGAGTGAGTCGTGGCGTACCATTATCTTTTACTGCAAGAATAATATGCATTGTACCTGTGCCCGGAGGCATTACACGACTATCTTTGACAAATAGCCAGGCTTTTTCTTTATCAAAACCTATGATATCGTGTTTAATACCTGTCCGTGCATTTGACATGCCTCTTGTGCCGGCTTCTTCATAGCAAAACCATTCATACGAAAGCAAATCTCCATCGGGGTCAGTAGTACCCACTGCACTCAAATCTACTCGGTCACCTTTTTTCGCCTTGATGTATGTCGGCGTTTCCAATTTCACTACTGGTGGATGATTTGCTTTATTGTAAGGTAAAATCGTCCAATCCATTCTTGCAGCAAAGTCATTTTGATAGGCTTCTCTCCATCTCCAAATCGTAGCTTGGTTGGTTTCGTGCCATTGACCATCTTTTCCTAATACTTCATCGTCTGCATTTGTCCAGATGGGGTGCGTTTCAGGTTGATAAAACCACTTTTCAGTTTTGGGCAAATAGTATTCATATCGACCGCCCCATCCTCCCCAGTTTGGGTTATTTGGGCTATTTAGTCCATTATTTACCAAATATAAAAAGGCTGGGGTATCGCCCTCCATCATGAATTCCCAATGCGGATACATCTTACCGAGTGGGCCTTTTTTACGGATATTACGCTCTAGCCACTCATTAGTAACCAACTCAAAATCTGCTCCACCGAAGCGACCATGAAATTTATCACCACCTATACCTATCCAAGTACCATGATGAAAACCACCACCAGCATTGGCACCAGGAGTTACTATATAAAAAAGCTCTGGAAACTCAGCACGAATCCATGGACCGCTATCGTCTTGGTCTGAAATGGCATATACACGAAGTTTAGCCACAAACTTTGCTAGTTCGACTTTTGAACGGGTAGCACGAACCTTATAAAGAGCCTGAGCTAGTACACTTGGTCCACCCCAAACATTGACCCATAGCGGTCTATTATCATTTTTGTCTGCTGTCTTTATTAACAGCTCCGACCCTTCAGAGTCTTTTCCCTCGCCCACTCCAGCCATGCCGCCTACTGGAATACCTTTTGAAATAACTTTCTTCAAATATTCGGATTGGGGGAAACCTGGCTCATGTAATTCCAGATTATCTCTAACTTCTCCGTAGGCATCTATAATCTGATGAATTCTATCTGGATTCACCGCTTTTTTAACTTCGGTAGCCACCAAACCCTCAATATCGATTTGGTTTGAATAGGTCAATAACCTCACCATTGACATTTGGTCGTCTGGGTCACCGCCAATGTCAGTAAGGACAAATAGTCTTGGTTTTTCTTGGGCAAAGGCAATTGTTCCCATAAATGTGGCCAAAGCCACAACAATGATAAATACCTTATTTATCTGAAATATTCGATTTTTCGTCTTCATATATATATCAATGCCGTTTTCAAATTCTATTTAACCTTATGTAAAGATTTTAAGGAAGCATCCAGTCTGCCAGACGAGCAAAGTCTGCTTGAACTTCGGCCCGCCACTTATAAACACTTACAGGACCAGGACCATCAAACCAATGATTTTTGCTAGGGTCTGTTTGTACAAATTGACCACCCCAACTCTCTTGATCAGGTTTATTGGGGTCGTTTAAACCCCGAACCGCACTTACAAGATATAAGAATGAAGGTGTATCCCCTTCTCTAACACCCTTTTTATCAGGATCCATAGTAGTATCTTCGGGGTACATTAGGCCTAACATTCCATGGCCGCGATGTATGTTTTTGTAAACCCAGTCTATGTCAGTAAGTGTTGGGTCTGAACCGGGAGCATAAGACATCATACCCCTAAATGTATTGTCTGCAACGATGATGAATAGTTCAGGAAAATTATCAAGCAGCCATTGAACTGTACTATCCTGTCTTGCAATTGAGTAAATTCGCAACTTGCTCAGAAAGCGTTTTAATTCACTAGCTGATCGCGTATTTTTTACTTTCCAAATAGCTTGTGCAACTTCGTAGGTGCCTCCCCATGCACAAACAAAAACCGGGCGTTCATCTGGCTTGTCTACAATTCGAATGATTGCATCCGAAGCTTCTGTATCCATTCCTTCTCCTAGTAATTCTACCGCACCTTTTCCATACGTCTTATCTCTACCTTGCCAGGTAATGGCACGCAAATGGTCGGCCGTGGGGTACCTTGTATCGTGCTTTCTCAGGTTCTCATCTATTTGATCATAAACATTCAAAATATCTATAATATTTTGCTTCCTTGCTATGTTGGCTCTAGTACCTGCTGAGGCAATTAAGCCCTCAACTTCTAGCTCGTTAGTATAAAGTAAAAAACGAACCATCGACTGAATATCATCCGGGTCACTTCGTTTCTCAGCTGGCCCATAAGGAGCTTTAACCGGTATGACGTCTAGAGGTGGAAAATCAGACATGATTACCACACGTGGTTTTGGAATAACTTTTTCTGAACCCTCATTAATTCCAACACTCGCTCTACTATTCAGAGAAAACAGCGTAAGTGAGATTATTGCGGTTAAAATAAAACTTTTCATTTTTCTCATTTTATTGTTTTTTTCGATGAAGCAGCCTACAACGAATTCATATACACTTCAATGTTTTCATAATTAGCATTTAAATCATGACCATTGGCTTTCGTTTTTTTCAAGTCAAGACCATGTTTAGTTTCCCATTGGTCAGGAATACCATTATTATTAATATCATCTTGAGCTTTCACTTCAGGATATGTTGCAAAGCCGCCATTTGGCCAATCAGCAGGAGTTCCTGGAATAAACCCTGTACCCTCTTTAACCGTTTGCGACACATACGACGTGATAACATCCTTTATAGGTTTAGTAGCTCCGCCATTTTCTACTACCTCTTGGTAGGCTTTTTCAGCAGATTCGGTTTTTACTGGATAATAGTCAATGGGCGAGTGAACTATAGTGACATCCGACTTACCAAAATCTCCTTCAAAATTAGCTGGAAGCTTATTTCCCGTTCCGTACCATTGAGCCCACTTAGTGGTTTCACTCCAGGCATACATTTTTTTATTACCTGAATCTGGTCCATTTTTTAAGGTATTTCCCACGTAATTTAGTCGCAAATAATCATTATCCGAACCATAGCCAGCCCCCACAAAATTATAAACCACATTGTTTCTAAAGTCATAGGTAAGCATATCAATACGTGGATTACGCACTCGGCCATGGGCCAGTAAATTATGATGAGATGACACCCAACCCCAGCCCACACCTACAGAAATCATAGAGTGATTTCCTTTCTCGTGGGTAGATGCTGTAAGTCCACCATAAATATACGACCACTGTATGGTTGTAGCTTCACGCTTAAACTGACCGTAGGTATTAAAAACCTGATCACAAGCATAAGCAATGTCACAATGGTCTGCTATGATATTCATTGCGTTTAAATCTAAAGCGTGTGTTTGCTCTCCAAGGGTTCTTTTCAAATCACCAGGTCCTTTGATATCTCCTACACGTATACGCAAGTACCTCAAAATGACATCGTGTGTTTCTACTTCAATACCAAAGTTTCTGATTTGAATTCCCTCACCAGGAGCCGTTTGACCTGCTATAGTGATATAAGGATTTGTGATTTCAAGAGGCGACAAAAGGTTAATTGTTCCAGACACTGCAAATACTATGTATCGAGGACCTTCCGCTTCTACTGCTTCCCGTAAGGTGCCGTGTATTACTTCCTGGGCTGGCAAGGTAGGGTATGCTGGCAACAATGGACGCCCCTCTCCCGGATGTTCATTTCCTAATGCATCTACATAAGGAATCCACATACCTTCACCTAGGGTGGTGGCATACTCGCTTGCTTGTCCGTAGGTACCTTCTGGTCTACCTGGGCGACCTTTTGGCAGATAGTCTTCCAATGAAGTTACTACGAATACCTTTCCGCCACGCCCTCCTTGGGCGTATCTGCCTGCACCTTCTGCTTCTGGAAAAGCCAGTGTTTGACTACCATGAAATTTCTTAACTGGCTCGCTTGGTCTCAATTCAATCTCTACATAAGGCGAACCGTTGGTTGAACCTGACAAATTGGTTACGGTCATTTTGATTCCATTCGGAAGCAAATAGTGAGATGCGAGATAAAGATCATTGGGCAACTTTTTCGCTCCATAGGGGGTCAATAAGTCAACCGTCTTATCTATTTTTTGCAAAAAAACCGGAATTACGGCTGGGTCAAGATAAGGAAACTGAGCAACGAGACCTTTTGCCTTTGCAAGAGCTTCTACACGGCCGTGTTGTACCCCAAAAATAAGCGGACGACCAATGTGTAGCTTTATCACTGGGTATTCACGGTCAAAGGTGTACAGTTCTGTTTCATAAGCATATTGGTCAAAAACCGGCTCACCTAACCATCCATTTTCTTCTCGCTGATCATTAAACAAAAGTGGGTAGGCTTCATTTCCTTGTGCTAGTTTAGGCATGCGAGCAAAAACTGATTTTGCTAGTTGTTCGGGTTTCATTTCCCAAGGTGATGCCGTAGTTAACAGCTTTGCCAAAAAGGGGAAGTCTTTTAATAAAACCCGCTCTTCAGCGGTTCCTTTTAGTGACTTAGCAATTTGGGCTGGTGATTTTCCTGCTATTAGCAGAAAACCCAGAATAAATAAAAAATGTAATTTTTTCATTTGATGATTATTTAATGCTGTTCAAATATTTCTCAAGCATGGTGTACCCATCAGAGCTTAGCTGATTGCCATCTTTAGGATCTTTTTTATTCAATTTGTTTTGATCTTCCCAAGCATCTGGAATTCCGTCGTGATCTGTGTCTAATGGTGCTGGAGCACTTTTCAGCTCAGGCCAGCCACCTACATCTGTTTGAGAATCAATAATTCCGGTCTTTTTAGAAGTATCAGCTACTTTATGTTTCGTTTTGTAGGTTGGCCCCTCATATGTTGCATAGCCTTTAAGCACTTCATCTGTTATTCTTGAATCCACGGCATCTCTTTTAGGCAGAATAGCACCTGCACTTGCCAGTACAGACTGAAATGCTTCTTTGGCTGACTGCTGATTTATGGCCATTGCAGGCCATGGTTCACTAAGTTTTAAACCCTGAATAGCTTCATAATTACCCGTCATAGCTTCTTGTACACCCGCAATACGTGTCAATGAAGGACTAACTCCTTTCCAGTTATCAGCTGTAACTTCGGGACTTCCCTCCATTATGTTTTCTGCTATAAACCATTTCCCATAATCAGCCTCACCGTTCCTGGACCATGGATCAGCCAACTGATAGGAAACCTCGCCTACGACAGTTGCCGGGCCCGGCTTATAATAATTGGCCACCATATTGATATTAGAAAAACCGAATTTCTCTTCATCTTTTAGCTGTACCGTTTCGCCACCATAAGTACTTTTATATCCCCAATTATAAACTACATTGTTTCTATAATCTACATTCTGACAACCAGAAGCAAAACGCGGGTTTCTGCTGGAATGACTGGCTATTAGATTGTGATGATAAGTACTGTAGTTTGACCCCCAGATACCTCCATAACCATGATCGCTGCCTTTTTTATGGTTAGACATGTACAAGCTTTCAGAAATAATGCACCATTGTACGGTCACATTTTCACCATGATAAACTGACATGGTTTCATCAACACTCCAGCTGGCAGAAACATGATCAAGAATTAAATTCTTTGTGAAGCGACTGGTTAATGCATCAGTATCATCGCCAGACTCATCTCCCAGTCGCACTCTTATATATCTGATAATCACTTCATCAGCATCTATCAACAAAGGATAAGCTCGTAAGGCAATACCATCACCCGGGGCAGTTTGCCCTGCAATAGTTATGTAAGGATTTTTGATTCTCAAATCACTTTTAAGAGCAATGGTACCAGAAACTCTAAACACTACCGTTCTGGGTCCGTTGGCCTCAATAGCCTCCCTTAAGCTACCCGGGCCACTATCGTTAAGATTAGTCACTTCGAAAACTTTACCTCCACGGCCACCTTTGGTAAACTTACCATAGCCCTCTGCTGTAGGAAAAGCCAACTGCTGAGACCAAACCGTGGTAATGGTCAATAGACATACCAGCAAACACAAAAGTATTTTTTTCATTAATTTGATATTTATCTAATTCTTTAATTAAAAGTTGAAATTCGCAGGATCAGGGCCAAATCGCTTCCCCTGATCAAGGGCGTCAATAGCCAGCATGTCTGCGTCTGAAAGTTCGAAATCAAAGATTTCTGAGTTCTCCTTGATTCTGCCAGGCGTTACTGATTTAGGAATTGTCACTACGCCATGCTGAAGATTCCAGCGTAAAGCAATTTGAGCAGACGTTTTTCCGTATTTAAGTGCTAATTCATTCAGAAGAGGTACCGAAACTATATTACCCTGCATCAATGGACTCCATGCTTCCATTTGAATTCGGTTGTTTTTACAAAAGGCAAGCAACTTTGGTTGAAGCAGATAAGGATGAAACTCTATTTGATTGACCGCCGGAACTACCTGACAATCGGCCAGGAGGTCCTCTAAATGATTGACTAAAAAATTACTTACGCCAATAGCTTTTGCACCGCCACTGGCTAATATCTTTTCCATTTCCTTCCAGGTTTCCTTATAGCAACCTTTCACCGGCCAGTGCACCAAATAAAGGTCGACGTACTCAAGCTCAAGACGCTCTAAACTCTCTTCAAAAGCCGCTAAAGTTCTTTTTTGACGCTGATCTTCGTTCCAGACTTTTGTTGTCAGAAAAATTTCCTCTCTTGGAATTCCAGACTCCCTGATCGCTTTTCCAACACCTATTTCATTACCATAAACAGAGGCTGTATCAATACTCCTATACCCTACCTCCAGGGCATATCTTACCGCACTTTCTACCTCAGGACCATCTTTAGCCTGGTAAACACCCAAGCCTAATCCGGGCATTTCAATGTCGGTATTTAAAATCATTTTATCGCCGATACTATCTATCATACTTGTATTCATTTTAATGTTTTCTATTACTGTACACGTCTTGTTTCTACCAGCTAACCTTACTTTACTGTAGGAACAGCTGGCTGATCTATAGACTTACCAAATTACTTCGCTAAATCATTTAAGTATTTTTCCAAATTTGTGTAGCCGTTAGCTCCTATCGTAATGCCATCACTGGCGTTGTTGGGATTTAGCCCGTTTCTGATTTCCCATTCATCGGGAATTCCATCTTCATCTTTATCTTTAGGAGCATCAATACTTTTTAGTTCAGGCCAGCCACCCACATCTTTTTGACTTGCTATAATTTTTCCGCTTCTATTCCTGACATCATTGACTATTCTTATATCCACGGCATCGCGTTTAGGCAAAGAAGCCCCGCCCCATTCAAGCACCCGCTGATAAGCCATTTTGGCATTATCTGTTTGAACATTGCCAGCTTCAAAAGCTTTATTTTGCTTGTAACCTTTTATATTTTGATCAGTCCAGCTCTCTTTAAACTTCACCAGAGACCACTGATTTTCAGGCATTTTATCATTATAGTAATTTCCTGAAAAATATGCTTTGTTGTATGACGAACCAGTAGAATAAGCAATACCGTTGTCCTTGGAATTTGCACCCGGAATTAAATAGTTGCCGATATAATTTAAACGGGTTACACTCACAGCATCTGCATTATAACCCGCATGCGAGCCTCCCCAGTTATACATAACATTGTTTCTAAAATCCAGTAGCAATCCCTCCGGATCCTTATCGTGTGGATTAGAGTCATAATTACCAGGTCTGGGATTTCTGCCGTGATTATGAGCATAGAGGTTATGCAAAAAACTGTATTTGGTACCGCCAGTACCTCGAATCAACGAGCCAAACCCATGATTATCAACATTTAAGCCCTCCGTAATAAAACACCACTGCACGGTCACATTGCTTAGAGTTGCGTGACGCGTAGAAGCTGAAAGGACCTCATCTAAACTCCAACTTGCCGAACAATGATCTACAATGATATTCTCACCCACAGAAATGTCAATACCATCTTTGCCCTGATTAGTACCCCCTTCCCCAAACTTTCCATCGCCTAAACGCACCCGCAGGTATCTCAAGATGACATCATGTGTCAATATTTTTACTGATTCACCCTTTAAACATATTCCATCACCAGGAGCGGTTTGCCCGGCAATAGTGATAAAAGGGTTTTGAATATCTAGTCGTCTTTTGAGCTCAATGGTTCCTGAAGTAGCAAAAACGACAGTTCTTGGGCCCTCTTGTTCTACTGCCCAGCGTAAGCTGCCCTTACCCTCATCGTTGAGATTTGTAACATAAAGTACTTTTCCGCCACGCCCTCCTTTAGAATAAGCCCCAAAACCTTCGGCCGTAGGAAAAGCCAATTGTTGAGCTATGGCCGAAACGATGAAAAGAATTAAAAAGGATAATGTTAATATGTATTTCTTCATTGTTTACTTTTCGTCAAAGGGTTATTACTTTTTGCGTTATAATCGCTGATTCACAATGTTATTAAAGGTTGATCCAAAGGTGTATCGTACGCCCAGTTTGCCAGACATCTCGAAATTGGTTGCAAGTTTATTTTGCTGAAGCAAAACATCTTCTTTGGTGATATTGCCGGCTGGCAAATACAGCTGATCATGAATCAGATCTGTTTCTACCTGTACAAAAAGAAACAGGCCTTTCAATACTCTAACTGAAGTATCCGACTCCAATGAAAGTCTGTTTTTTGATAAATCATGAAAAAAATGCGAACCTTCAATGGTGTTTTCAATGGCTCCCCATGGCTGCCTTAGCAATAAAGAAACCTTTAGCGATTCCATGGTTCGCCATTCTTCCATCTGCCCAAAAAGCGTTTGTTGATTATAACTGTAATAATTAGGCCTGATAATGTAAGAAACCGTAAAAACCTTTCTATCAGACCTATCCCAAGGAAAAATATTGTATTCTATGGCAGGACCAATGTTAAACGCTCTGTTTAAATTCAAATAGGTAGAAGAATACAACTTGCCAAAAACACCCACAGACCATCTGGAACTCATTGAGTAAATTAATCTGGCATTGGCTTCTGCTTCTTCTTTTTCGCTGCTGACTATCTCACCGTTATTGTTGAAAATGTTTTTATCTAAATCGTAAGACAGCTCAGACTTGAACTTATAGATGTCGGTGATGCGATCAGCCCGCAAAGACACATTAATAGAGTATTCCTTTTTACTTTTTTCGCCACTAAAGTTTGTTCCGAAATCGGTTCTGAAAACCCAGAAATTCCAAGGGTCGTTCAATTGCACTTGTGGTAAGTCTACCATTTCATGCTCTATCCTAACTCCTTCAAAACCTGAAGTTCTGCTTAAATATGGTAATAAACCCGCATCCACTATTTTTAGCAACCTCCCCCATTTAAGCAGGTCTGTTTCATCTTGCGGCGATACCGTTTTTAGCTTGTATTGCAGGTCTGCAAAATCCTTTTGACCTATAAAATTGAGCCTGTACTCAGTGGAATTACTACCCGTCCTTTGACTGGTCACAAAGATGTGAATATCAGCCAGTTTATTATCTCTGACGAAATCTGCGTAAACCAGATTACGTCTAAAATAAGTTGAACTGCAATCGGCACAATCAAGATATATTTTCAATTTGGCACTTAGTGAGTCTGGCCGTTCTGCTTGAACTAACTCATCAGGCGAGCCCATTTGAGCAAAGCTCAAAAAAGACCATAAGCTACAAACTAAAATCAGGCAAAAGTTACTTAAGTATTTCATCCTATTTCTCGTCTAGTTTTTTCCCTGATTTGTCAAAAGTCACGTAAACCTGCTCTTTTGAATTTTGCAGTTTGAGTAGGTAAGTCAAGTCATTCTTAGTCTGTATCTTGTCTGCATCTTTGATGATATAGGCCGCATAATTAGTCTTAACTTCCTGGAGTATTGACTCCGGGATCTCACTGTCCCTCAGATCTTGCTTATGCCGTAAAAAGTTTGATTGGATATCAAACCAGAAGGCATTATCCTTTCCATTGATATCTCCACCGATGATGTAATTGATGTATCCCTTATCCTCTACATACTTTGCCCGTTTTATATCAAGACTGCCATATTCTGTCTTGATCATTTTCATTATTGCGGTGGGTATTTCACTGTCTTGAAGTTCTCTTCTGTACTTTACTAATTCCGGTTTCTCATTCAGCCAGAAATAACTGTACTTTCCATCAATTTTCACTTTGATGACATAAGTAATGGCTCCATTTTTTTCGTATAAGTCTGCATCCTGCAAATCAAATAGCGGTGCTTTCTCTCTTACAATGGCCATGGCTTCTTTGGGGATTTCACTCAAATACAAATCCTGCGAATGCTCTGTTATGCTGCCCTTATAATCCATTTTCAAACCATGAGACTTGCTGTTTATTTTAAAGTCAATCTTGTAATTGGATTTATCTTTTTTCCATCTGATCTCTTCTGCATTGGGGTATTTTAACTGAAATGCATTCAAGACCACTGCAGGCACTTTGCTCTGTTGTAGGCTTTGGCCAGTTGAGGCCAGGGCAGCCAGTGTCAAAAACATTAAACCAATTATCCTACGCATGTTTGATCTTAAATTTGAGACAAAGGAATAGAGTGAATTAGGAAACAATTGGGAAGGATTCTGGAAAGAATCTGGAATCAATTAATTCATGGCATTAATGGAGAAATATTTTCCGAATTTTAGCCCAGTTCGGCAATCTTAAAAGCATGTCTTCCTTCATAAGAATACAGGATTTTTAGGCCCGACACATCAGCAATGGCCTTGATTATCGAGAGACCTAAACCGGTAGACTGACTACTTTCTGAGCCTTTCTCAAAACGTTTAAATAGCTTACCTTCAGCTATCTCAGGCGAATTACTAGTATTTTCAATGCTAAAAAAGGAACTTGACAAACTGACCAGTACTTCTCCCTGCGGGTGATTGTGTACAATGGCATTTTTCAATAAGTTAAACACCATAATTTCTGCCAGACTCTTATTCATCGAATAGGACCAATCGCCCTCTTTTCTGTAAGAGATTTTGATTCCTTTAAACTCTGAAAAATCCGCAAAATCTTCAATACAGCTATTGATTATTGTATCAAAATTCACCAACTCCGTTTCCATGAATTGTTTATTCTCAATTTTGGAAAGAAGCAGTAGAGATTTATTCAAACCGGAGAGCCTTTGGAAAGACTGAATGATCTGACCAATCTTCTCCCTACGCCCGGCGGTTAAACCCGGATCTTCAGCCAGTAACTCCAGCTTATTTATACCAATGGCCAATGGCGTCTGAAATTCATGAGAAGCGTTCTCAATAAACTCTTTTTGACTCTTAAATATCTCAACATTCTTATTGAGAAGGTTATGAACAGAAGCATTCAGTAAAGAGAACTCACGAATTTTGGTTCTCACTAAGGCTCTTTCATTGCTCTTATCCAGCCTAAAATCATTGAGATAATTAAGTATTTCATAAAATGGCTTCCAGGTGTTTTTTAATACAAACCTATTGACCAGAAAGATACTGATGGTCAGAAATAGAAATAAATAGGCCAATGAACTGACTATTTTTGTGATCAGATTTTCTTTGTCTATTTCATGCGAAATTACCTTCATTTCATAAAAATGACCACTTGGAGATACAAAAGCCGTAGTAAGTAAGCGAGCCTCGTAAGTACTGCCTTTTAAACTTGAGAAAATCAGCGTGTCTTTGTAGGTATCCAGTATCTGTAATGCATAACTTTCACTTACTTTTCTGATGCTGTAACTTTTATCCTGAAAGCTGTCCTGATTATATATTTCTGCCTCATCTTTTAGTTTGTCAATGATAGCCATCTTATGATTGGTAAGGCCTTCGTCTGTAGTGGTCTTTACCTGACCAAGCAGCTGCAAATAAAACCAAAACGCCCAGAGCCCCACTGTGGTAAATAAGATCACAGAAAGTATCCAAAGAGTATGGTTTATCAGTTTCATTTCAGGCTAAGTTTGTAGCCCATACCATACACAGCACTGATATCAAACTTTGCCTTATGCTCACGAAGTTTTTTCCGCAAATTCTTTATTTGAGAATAGATGAAATCAAAGTCATTAGACTGATCAATGTAATCTCCCCATATGTTTTCGGCTATTGCCGATTTACTGACAATTCGTGATTTATTCATGCCAAAGAAAACCAGAATATCAAACTCTTTACGATTCAGCTCCATAGGGATTTCATCTACCAAAGCCAGTCTTTCTTCAATATTTATCTTCACATTTTCCATGATCAGATAGCTTTTCCCATCAGCCTTCTTTCTTCTAATAACTGATTTGATACGTGCGTTCAACTCAGTAATATGAAAGGGTTTTGTCAAATAATCGTCTGCTCCCAAATCCAGCCCCTGCACCTTATCTTCAATAGAGTTTTTGGCAGAAATGATGATTACACTATCTGCTTTCCCTAGTCTTTTCAGCTCTCTTAAAACATCCAGTCCACTGCCATCGGGAAGTGTGATATCCAATAAAATGCAGTCATAATCATAAGCCGCTATTTTATCCATACCCGAAAGAAAGTCATGGGCTTCCTCTACCACATAATTCTCTTCCTGCAAAAACTGCGATAGCAGTTTTTGCATTTCTGGCTCATCTTCTACGACTAGAATTTTCATAAGAACAAAGACTTAGTTGCTTTTGACTTTAAGCACCAGAATAGCATCTTCCCAGCCTCCGGGAGGCAACATATCCCTTGACTCTGCTACCTTGAAATCACCTGCAGACTTCTTCTCTCCATTTCTTGGATAAAACCAGTAAGCAGAGGTTTCTTGGGTAAGAACATTATGAACCTCTGTAGCAGAATTGTTTGAGAAATAAACCAAGGCCATATCGCCGGATTGCGTAGTCACAGCCGTTTTCAAACTCTCTCCTTCACCTATTCTGCTAATAACAGCACCGTTTGGCACCCATTCAGTCCATTGATGTGTCCTTAAAAACTCTTTACCTACCTGTGCCAGTTGCTGTGCTCCCGGAAAATTCAGTGCTTGTTGCCAGGTATAGCCACAGTTATAATCGCCTTCATTTCCTCTCATTGACCAGATAGGCCCTGCTCCATAAGTATGGCCCGCTCCTCCACCAAAAAAGGTATGGTAAAATTGTCTTCTTGCTCTTACTGGCGTCACCCAGCCGCACTCATGATTATAAGAACCAAACTCATAAGAGCCTTCTAAAAAAAGGCTGGGTTTAGCCGGATCATTCCTCTGATAATCGTTAATCATCATCGGGTAAACCTCATCTACGACCTTCCAAACCTCCACACCATTGGCTGTGAGCCACTCGTCTTGCTGAAACCAATTAGATGAGTTAAAAGTGGCATCCCCATCCGGGTGATAAGTCATAAAAACCTCTTTCCAGGCCGAACTAGGTTTGTTCCATGCAAGGTTTTGGCCCGTTACCCCATTCCCTATACCCTCGGCCATAGCTCTGAAAATGGCTCTGGTATCAAACTCCTGAAAATTATGGTGTGTATCGTAAGATCGGACTTGTGCCTTGGCGTCTCCCCCTATTACCCAAAGAATATGTGGCTCGTCTTTATAGCGTTTTCCCAGAAACGAACCATAAGTTTTTGCTTCTGACACATTAAATTCCTGATGAGAATCTTTGAATTGCTCTGTGACATAGGCTCTACCCCAGCAAGGTAGCAGGGCTAAATACATATTCCTCTTTTTGATCGCCTGAACTATATAGTCCACGTGATCCCAATAGTCGTTTGGAGCCACAGGACTACCTCCTGCTACGGTTAATGGCCTGGCTGTATCCGGTGCGTCGTCTCCACCTGCAAAGGGTCTGTGTCCATAAGCATTCGCCGCATTGTGAGGCCCGCTTTCTATTCCGCCACCATGTGGGTACCAAAACACTACAGATTGAATAACAGTAAAGCCTTTACTTTGTCTGTCATCTAAATAAAGATCTACTTCCTCACGGCTAAGCTGCTGAAACATACCCCAGCCGGTATCAGCTATCCAAAGAAAAGGCGTTCCATCCTTATGCTCAATATAATGTTGATTTGAAGAAACCTGAAGTTTACCATGAGTACTCCATGGAGCTCGAGTTTGGCCGAAGGCGATAGTTGTTATCAGGGCTGAGAAGAGAATGAACAGATAGTTTTTCATTTTATTCTAATTATTATTCTTTGATATCTTGTTAAGCTGGGCGTGCCTTTATCTGTCACTTCACAGATAATATGAATCGTTTCGCCGCTTTTTGCGTCGGCAGGCACACTAAAGGAGGCAAATTGCTCCTCTGCGTTTTGAATGAAAATATTCCCATGATAGGTTCCGGCATCTTCATACACCCACCACTTATAGGTCAGTTCATCCTTATCCGGATCAAAAGTACCTTTAGCACTCAATTTGATTTTCTTACCCGGTCTGAGCATCTTGTTCAGTTTGTTTTTTAAAACCACTACGGGCGGGTGATTAGCCTCTTCACATGACTTCACACACCAATCTGCTCTGGAAGCAAAATCATTTTGTATCGGTTCTATCCATTGCCACATTGGTTTCATATAATTAGTCAATAAGGTATCGTCAGGAATCTCCAATTTCATTCTGTTTCTTCCCCAGGCGTTCTTGGTCCACCATCTGCCTTCGGGATAGGTATATCCCGGTTCATCTACCTTATCTGTCCAGGTATTGCTTCGGATATTAATGTATCTTCCTCCCCATCCACCGTAATCAGGCGATTCTAAACTTCTTAAACCCGTAGGGATGGTATGTAAAAAGGCTGGCGAATCCCCCTCAGATCTGAAATCACCATTGTCATGGGCCTTATAAAGAGAGCATAATTCACCATGCCCCTCCAGAATGTTAGGCTTCATCCAGCTGCCCACTAAAAATTCCTGTTGTTCTTTGGGAAGAAACTGCTTCCAGTTGTAGAAATAAGCGATAAACTGGTCAGAATTGATGGTTAGAATATTATACTTTCCCCATTGCGGCTTTATATACTGTTGATAGGTTTCATCCTGCTCCCATATCAAATAGAGCCTGATTTTATTGGCTACATATCCCATTTTCTCCGGGTGCTTCTCTTCAATTGTTTTTAAAGCTCGTGCAATCGTATTAGTACCGCCCCAGGCCTGAAGCCATATGGGTCTGTCGTCTGTTTCATCAAGTAAGACTTTGGTAATCAGCTCGGCCCCGGGTGTAATTTTCTCCATTTCACCTTCAGACTCTACATTACCCAGAAGAGTTCTCTGCTTCAAGTATGCCGGAGAGGGGTAACGGATATCATGTTTTAGTAAATTAGGATAAACTGTCTCATAGGCTTCTAAATATGGCATAGCCCAATCATCTCCTGCCCATTTGTGGCCCTGCCAGTGGTATTGCGAACTGGAGGTTACTATTCCCTCAATATCCCACTCATTGGCATACAATAAGAACCGGACTAAGGAACATTCATCGTCTATTTCGCCGTCTGTAGTGACTATTACGCGGGTTCTATCGGCTGGTAAGGCCTTCTGTGATACAGCTACCTCCGCACAAAAAAGGAAACAAATGAAAGTGATATAATAATTTACTTTCGTCAGAGTACTCATTAAGTGTATAAATTCTATCCTTAAAACATTATTAACCATCATTATACAAGAACTTTAGGCCAGAAAAGAACCAATTCAAAATCACAAATCCAGCTCCTTATTGAAGAAAAAAAGATCAAATCTCTCCATTTTTCATACTCATTTCTTAGACTTAACCGAGATAGAATTAAATCTTTTCAAGGCAAAAATAGACGGATATTTACAATAAAACATAAATTTACTTTCGTTTTATTTTTATTTATTTCGTTTACTTTCTTTTTAATATATTTGTACTATTGAATATTCGTTTGAATATTTCTTAATAATTCAGCTCTAAAATGAAAACAATCAAGCCTACAGACTTTGTAGCAGCAAAAAGATTGATGCTTTGCCTCGGTCTTCTTTTGACCTCAGTGGCATTTTTTCAATGCACTGACTCAAGCAATGAAAAATCAAAGCCCAGAGTACTAATAAGTACAGACATTGGCGGTACAGACCCGGATGATTACCAGTCAATGATTCATGCTTTGATGTATGCCGACCTTTTCGAGCTGGAAGGTCTGATTTCTTCTCCCTTCGGTGAGGGTACCACAAAAGACATTGAAATGATCATTGACCTTTATGAAAAGGATTTACCTCAATTAATAAAACAAGCACCTGCTTTGCCTGACCCGCAGTTTCTTCGCAGCATTTGCAAACAAGGCTCTAAATTAGAAGCCCCGTTTAAAGGCTTTACCACTGCTTCGGAAGGCTCAGATTGGCTCATTCAATGTGCCAAAAAAGAATCTGATCAGCCTTTATGGGTGTTGGTTTGGGGTGGAATAGAGGACCTGGCACAGGCACTACACGATGCACCTGAAATCACAAAGAACATTAGAGTTTACTGGATTGGTGGCCCAAACAAAAAATGGAGTTCTAATGCCTATGCTTACATAGCCGAAAACCATCCTGATTTATACATGATTGAAGCAAATGCCACGTATAGAGGCTGGTTTATGGAAGATGAAAATGCTCCGGAAAACATGAGTGGTGCCGCTTATTATAATAATTTCATAAACGGGCATGGAGCTATGGCAGATAATTTTATCAATCACTACGAGGGGCATATCAAAATGGGCGACACCCCTTCTCTGGCCTATTTAATGAATGGCGATGCCAACGACCCTACCACCGACAGCTGGGGAGGGAAATTCGAAAAAATAAACAGGAGTGCCCGCTATATTTTTAACGGAAACACCAGCACCAAAGACACCGTAAGTGCCTATGCGATTTTAGAATGGCGTTTCAAAGGTCCCGAATTGGCCATCCCTCAGGATTCTTCATGCTTTGTACTAGAAATTCAGAAACAGAAATGGGCTGGCTACTATTTAGGTGAGGGTATTTATGCTGTGCGTTATTCTTCCAAAAAGCCGGAAACGGGCTCTTATGAAACCCATAGTGACATTAAAGAATTAGACGGTCTGAAAGGACAATATGTAAGTACCAATCCCTGGCCAGGCAAACCATACAAAGACGATTACCTTTTGGGGAATCAATGGTATGGAGATGTTTCAAATCCGAAACTCTTCTTAAAAGACCAGCAAGGAGCCAGAACAATATCCAAATTCAGAAAAGACTATCTTATGGATTGGGCTGAAAGATGGGCCTGGATAAAATAGTCGGAAACCACCTATTGAAACATTTAAGAAGTATTGAAATGATAAAAGCCTTTCCCCTACTCTTACTTTTCGCTGTTTTTCTTTCCTGCAAGGAAACGAAACAAAAAGATACTACACAACTTCCCCGGGCCGATGCTGATTTTAACCCGAATTTGAGTTCAAATAAAAGCTTGGTTAACACTTCAGAAAGCCCCTATGTTAAACTTCAGGCTCTGGGAATTAACGAAGTAAAGCTTAACGAGGGTTTCTGGGCAGAAAGACTGCAAACCTGCACTGAAACTATGATTCCTGAAATGTGGAGCATTTACAGTGATGCAGAAAGAAGTGGAGCACTTAGAAATTTTGAAATTGCTGCAGGCTTAAAAGCAGGAAAACACAAAGGGGCTCCGTTTCATGACGGAGATTTCTATAAAATGGTAGAAGCCGCCAGCATGGCTTATGCTGTAACTAAAGACGAGAGGTTTAACCGTATGATTGATGAGGTGATTCCGCTGTTTAAAGCCTCTCAAAGAGCAGATGGTTACATCCACACGCCTGTAATGATTGACCTGAAAAATAACCCAGAAAAAGCTCAGGAGTTTCGGGAGCGTTTAGATTTTGAGACGTATAATATGGGGCATTTAATGACGGCCGCTTGTGCCCACTTTAAAGCAACCGGCAAAACAGAATTACTGGATCTCGCTAAAAATGCGACTGATTACCTCTACGATTACTGCCAGAAATATCCGGAGAAATTGGCCGGAAATGCCATTTGCCCTTCGCATTACATGGGTGTAGTAGAAATGTACCGCACCACCAAAGACCCACGATATCTGGAGCTTTCGAAACAATTGATAGACATCAGAAGCATGCTAAAAGACGGCACTGATCACAATCAGGACAGAATTCCGTTCAGGGAGCAGACCAAGGCTGAAGGACATGCAGTGAGAGCCACCTACCTCTATGCAGGAGCTGCAGATGTTTACGCAGAAACCGGTGATCCATCCTTAAAAGAGGCCCTGGACAAAATCTGGGAAAACATGACCGGCACCAAATTATACATCACCGGCGGAGCCGGAGCTTTATATGACGGCGTCTCTCCAAATGGTACATCATACAAACCCAGCGAAATTCAACAGGTACACCAGGCTTTTGGAAGAGAATACGAACTACCTAATGCAGGGGCTCATAACGAAACCTGTGCGAATATTGGCAGTGCCTTATGGAACTACAGAATGTTTCAGACCACCGCAGAGGCTAAGTATGCTAATCTGCTGGAAACTACCCTGTATAACAGTGTTTTATCTGGTGTCAACCTGAATGGGAAAGGCTATTTCTATACCAATCCACTAAGTAATTCTCAAGGCTTGCCTTTCAATCTGAGATGGCCAAACGTACGGCAAGATTACATCTCCAAATCGAATTGCTGCCCGCCAAATGCCATCAGAACCATTGCTGAGATAGGGAGTTACTTATACAGTAAAAATTCAGAAGGACTTTGGTTTAACATGTATGGAAGCAGCGAAGCCAAAACGAAGTTAGGCGAAGAGGAGATTCAATTGACTCAAAAGACAAATTACCCTTGGAATGGCGAAGTCAACATCAGTATTTCTGCTGCTCCTGCCAACGAAAAACAGCTGCATTTCAGAGTGCCGGACTGGTGCAATAATGCCACCGTTTATGTCAACGGTCAAGAGATTAAAAATAGTACTACTCCTTCTTCTTACTTAAGTCTTTCTCAAAAATGGAAAAAAGGCGACCAAATAACCATCGTTATGGATATGCCGGTTCAGCTGATTGAGGCCAATCCATTGGTAGAACATACCAGAAATCAGGTAGCCGTTCGTCGCGGTCCATTGGTGTATTGTTTGGAGGCAAATGACCTTAAGAAAGGACAAAGTCTTTCAGAGGTTATTATTCCTGCTGATATCACTTTAAAGCCTGAAAAAATGACAATTGCAAACAGCGAGATCGTCTGCCTGACAGGGATGGCCCTATCTTCGCAAAACCAGTGGGGCGACCAACTCTATCAACCTCTGAATGCAAAAAACAGTCAAACACCGGTAAAGCTCATACCTTATTATGCCTGGGCCAACAGAGAAGAAGCTGATATGGCTGTTTGGCTACCTTTAGCAAGATAACTTAGTACCAATCAAATAATTAAACAGAACACCTAATCTTTCAATTACATAATGACAAAAAGATTTTTATTCATCCTTCTGTCCGCTTTCAGCATGTTTCTAAGCAGCTGTACAAAGCAAAAAGCCAGTTCCACCTCGGGCTCTTATGATCATATTGAATTTGACATGGCTATCGTTAAGGAGCCTGAAATTCCTTCAAATTCAGTGAATATAATAGATTTTGGAGCTGTAGGCGATGGCGAAACCGACAATAGTCAAGCCTTTGCCGATGCCATCTCGGCTATTACAGAAAAAGGTGGCGGAAAGGTCATCATACCTGCAGGTATTTGGCTAACAGGGCCTATTATTTTGAAAAGTAATCTTGAACTCCATGCCGAAACCGGTGCTTTGATTCGCTTTTCTACCAACAAAGACTTGTACCCAATTATCGAAACGAGCTTTGAAGGTTTAAATACCTGGAGATGCCTCTCACCTATTTATGGAAAAAATATTGAAAATGTAGCCTTTACCGGCCCTGGTGTATGGGATGGTTCCGGCGAAGCCTGGAGAGCCGTAAAGAAGAGTAAACTGACTGAATCTGCCTGGAAAAAACTGGTAGCTTCAGGTGGCGTGCTTAACGACAAACAAGACATGTGGTTCCCTTCAGAACAATTCAAAGTAGGCTCAAACAACGCAGACCAAAATGTTCGGTTTGACTTACACACCAAAGAAGAGTTTCAAGCCATCCGTGATTTCCTAAGGCCCGTGATGGTGAGTATTCAAAATAGTAAAAGAGTAATGTTTGACGGCCCGGTGTTCCAAAATTCTCCGGCCTGGTGTTTACATCCTTTAATGGTAGAAGACCTGATTGTCAGAAACGTGACTGTACGAAATCCTTGGTATTCTCAGAATGGTGATGGAATTGACGTGGAATCCTGCAAAAATGTACTGGTAGAAAATTCAAGTTTTGATGTAGGCGATGATGCCATTTGTATTAAATCAGGTAAAGATAAAGACGGCAGAGAGAGAGGTGTGCCTTGCGAAAACCTGATCATCAGAAACAACATTGTGTACCATGGACATGGTGGTGTAACCGTAGGCAGTGAGATGTCTGGCGGTGTTAAAAACATGCATGTCTCTAATTGCACATTTATGGGTACAGATGTAGGCCTTCGTTTTAAAAGTACCCGCGGCCGTGGTGGTGTTGTAGAAAACATTTTCATCAGAGACGTAAGAATGACAGATATCCCAACCAATGCCATCTCATTTAATCTGTATTACGGTGGCAAATCTATTTCTGAAACCTTAGCTGAAGGTGGTGCTCAGGCTACTTCTGAGCTTATTCCTGTTACTGAAGAAACGCCACAGTTTAAGAATATCGTCATTAAGGACATCACTGTAAATGGGGCCAAGCAGGCCGTTTTCCTGCAAGGGCTACCCGAAATGAACCTGGAGAATGTAGAAATCTCAAACCTGAAAGCCATAGCGGATCAGGGGTTCTCTATTATTGATGCCAAGGGAGTGAAGATCAATAATGTCAAACTAAACATTCAAAGCGACATTGTTTTTGATGTGCTAAATACCAAAGATTTGACCTTAACCGACATTGACTTTGGAACAAAAGCAGCGGGTGCAGTAAGGATTAACGGTTCTGCCAGTGAATCAATCAAGCTAAACTCTTCTGAAGCTCTTGATTTTTCTAAATACACCAGTATTGGTGAAAACGTGTCAAAAGAGGCCGTCAAAATCAATTAAAACTTATTTAACGCGTTCGCCATGTTTAAATACCTGTCTTTATTCCTGACTTTAGCCGCCTTAAGCTTGCAGGCTCAGGAAGTGAATTTTGATCTTAAGGTCTCCGACAATCATCGCTTTCTGGTCACTGAAAAGCAAAAACCGTTTTTTTGGTTAGGTGATACCGCCTGGCTTCTACTCAAAAAACTCAACAGAGAAGATGCCGAAAAATACCTGGAAGGCCGTAGAAAAAAAGGCTTCAATGTTATTCAGATCATGGTCATTCATGATATTAATGAACCTGTAAATGCTTATGGCGATGTAGCTTTTGTAAACAATGATCCGGGAGTTCCCTTACTTACTAAAGGCAATTCTTTTGAAGATCCGGAGGCCTATGATTACTGGGATCACTTGGACTACATTATTGACCTCGCCCGTCAAAAAGGACAATTTGTAGCCTTAGTGCCTATTTGGGGCTCCAATGTGAAAGGCGGAAAAATACCGGTAAAAAAAGCGGAAGTCTATGGTACCTGGCTGGCAGAAAGAGTGAAAGATCACAAAAATGTCATTTGGCTAAATGGTGGTGACATCAAAGGCAGCGACCAGACAGCCTTTTGGGAAACATTGGGTACCGCTTTAAAAAAGCCTGACCCATCTAAACTGATGACTTTTCACCCTTTTGGCAGACATGATTCTTCTACCTGGTTTCATCAGGCAGATTGGCTTGATTTTAATATGTTTCAGTCTGGTCATAGAAGATACGATCAGGACGACAGCACCGCTTTCTCACAGGACAATTACAAGTATCTGGAAATTGACCTCAGCCTTAAACCTGCAAAACCTTCTATTGACGGGGAACCATCCTATGAAAACATACCGCATGGCTTGCATGACACCAGCCAACCACTCTGGAACCAGCATGATGTAAGACGATATGCCTATTGGGCTGTTTTTGGCGGAGCTTTTGGTCATACCTATGGGCACAATTCTGTCATGCAGTTTTATAATGAAGGCGATGAAGCCTCTTATGGGGCCAAAATGATCTGGCAGGAAGCTTTAGACGCTCCGGGAGCAGCACAAATGCACTATTTGAAAGATTTAATGCTGTCCAATACTTATTTTGAGCGGGTGCCGGCACAAGAGCTTATTGCAAAAAACCAGGGGATCAAATATGATTATCTGGCGGATACCAAAGGTCAAAACTATGCCATGGTTTATACCTTTACGGGAAGAGACATGGACATCAGAATGGGTCTGATTGACGGAAAAAAAGTGCTGGCCAGTTGGTTTAATCCCAGAAATGGGCAAACTACGCCAATTGGTACATTTAAAAACAAAAGAATACGCACTTTTGACCCGCCCGGGCAAGCCAAAGACGGCAATGATTGGGTTTTGCTTCTTCACTCGAAGTGACTTTAAACACCTTATTGACACATCATGAATATAAAGAATTTCTTCACTCTACTGGTATTTGTGCTGATTTCGGCGGTAGCCACCGCCCAAAACAGCAAACCCAGAATCTTCGTACTTACAGACATTGAAAATGAGCCGGATGACGCCATGTCCATGGTTCGGTTTTTAGTGTATGCCAATAATTATGACATTGAAGGACTGGCAGCTACCACATCCATTCATCAGCAAAAAAAGGTAGCTACCTGGAAAATTCAGGAAATTGTAGATGCCTATGGCAAGGTGAGAGATCAGCTGGCAAAACACGAGGCGGGTTTTCCTACTTATGACTACCTCAACTCGATTATCACTGAAGGTTTGCCTCTGTATGGCATGAATGCTGTGGGCAAAGGGCATGATTCTCCTGCCTCAGAAGCCCTGATCAAAGCCGTTGACAAAAACGACAGCAGACCACTGTGGGTAACCGCATGGGGCGGTCCTAATGTGCTGGCTCAGGCCTTATGGAAAGTCAGAGACACCAGAAGCTCTGCAGAACTAAAGAAGTTTGTTTCTAAACTAAGGGTTTACACCATCTCTGATCAGGATGATAGCGGCCCATGGCTAAGAAAGGAGTTTCCTGAGCTCTTTTATATTGTGAGCCCGGGCTTTAATGCCGGTGGCGGCTACCACCATGCTACATGGAGCGGCATCAGCGGCGATATTTTTCATGCCCGCTGCGACGGAGCCAACTTTAACGTGGTAAGCAATGAATGGCTGGAAAGCAATATCCGTAAAAAAGGACCGCTGGGTAAGGTATATCCACATTGGGAATTCCTTATGGAAGGCGACACTCCTTCTTTTTTACCTTTAATCAATAATGGTCTGAACAGCCCGGAACACCCTGACTGGGGTGGCTGGGGTGGACGCTATGAGCTCTATACTCCCAGAAAACGCCAATGGCATTTAAGTACCGAAACCAGACCTATCTGGACAGACGCTGAAGACGAGGTAATGGGCACAGATGGCAAATGGCATCAGGGAAATCACGAGACCATCTGGAGATGGAGAGAAGCCTTTCAAAATGATTTTGCAGCCCGAATGGACTGGAGCATCAAAAATCCGGATCAGGTGAACCACCCGCCTGTAGTGAAAATTGACAATGAATTAAATATTCAGGCCAAAAAGGGAGATAGAATAGACCTGAAGGCCCTAAACTGCAGCGACCCTGACGGTGATGCCTTATCCTATCATTGGTTTTTCTATCAGGAGGCCGGCACCTTCCCGGTATCGAGTGCCCGTAGTGGTCAACCACTGGAGATCAATAATTTTGACCAGAAAGAAGCCTGGTTTACCGTACCCACATCCAGAGTAGCACCTCCGGGCACCGGCACTATGCACATTATACTCGCAGTGACAGATCATGGCTCACCCAGACTTACCCGATACCAAAGAATAATTATTGAAATTACAGATTAAAAAAAATTGAATAGTCCATTGTTGATTTGTGCAACAAACATACACTGAAGTTAATCAAACAGAAAATAAGCCATCTGAGTTATTGAAAGAAACTCGGGTGGCTTATTTGAATAGAATGAAGACGGTTTTTATCTGGGTGCTATGGTTATTTAGATGTGTGGTATTGATATTTTGGAGATAAAACGTTCAGGATAAGAAACGTAGGGTTTTCGAAGCGTTTACCTGACCACTGAATCTAAAGTTTACTAGGTGTACTAACCTTTTGAAAAGCCTTATCCTCCCAATGTTTTCTTAGCAATTGTTGGTACCAAAATTTTTTCTAATTTATTTTTTAATCTTTCCGTTGTCGATTCAAATAATTCAGCTAAATCAGTTTTAGTCTTTAATTCTGATTCAATTAAATCCCGATTTATAATAGGGAGTTGAAATGCCTTAATTGAAATTTCTTTACCTGCGGCCAATTCATCTTTTATAGTTAATTCAGTTTGTTCTTCTTGATCTTGCTTTAAAGTGTTTGGGTAGAACAATATGATTTCATCTACATCAAATCTGACAGCATAAGCGAGCATTTGATAAAGGTCGTTCTGAGAAATCCCTTTTTTGGGGTCTTTATCATCTGAATATACAATCTTATATTTAGTATCCGCAATAAGGGATTTATGATCAGTATTAAGCCATAAATCTGGTTTTAAATTGAAGGTTTTTTCCTCATCCAAGTATGTATCACTTCTTTGAGACTTAGCCATAACTGTTTCAAGTTCCTCATCGATAAACCCAAAAATAAAGTCTTCAAAAACATACTCCATTGGAAGTAAGAATGCGAATAGCTTCAAGTCGTTCTTATAATCAAAAGAAATGCAGTTAGTTAGAAACAATTGACAATAGTCACGGACGGTTTCAAATTCTCCAAACATTGGGTTGAATGAAATTTTAGAACATTGCTCAGCAGTTGCCCTTTCATCAGACACTTCATCTAATATGAAAAGTATTTCTCGTAGATTCTTTTTGTTATCCTGATTTGCGGAAACATTGAAAAGTAGAGTAGTTACATGCTTTATAATGCGGTTGAATTTATTATCAAAAATTAATGCATCATATGTACAATTTAGTTTGTGCCATTTACCTGTACTAAGATTTTGGTGGATGTATTCATTTGTGTTTAGACGACCTTTTATATAAGATATTTCACGATTTACTTCTTCATATTGCTGATAAATTGAAGAATTAAGAAGCTCACGAGTATATTTTGAGAATAGGTAAATTAAGATTTCAAAAAAGTCACTTTTTGCACTACTCAGAGAGGCTTGATAGTTGGGGAATTTTATTTTACGACAATAGCTTAACCACCAAAGTATATGGTTCTGAATCTGATTTACTTCATTTTCTGAATACTCCTTTTCTTCGTTATAAAATATTTTCGGTAATAGATTAATCTTCTTGCCTGCATAATGGATTACACCAACGTATTTGTTCGATTTTAAACGATTCGTTTTGTGAATGAATTGAAGAAATCTTTGAGATTCAATTTTGTCGTTTCCATTTTCAGAATAAAAGGAATTCTTTTCTCGACTATTCCAGATTTCATCAAGAAATCCTTCCAAGCCATCAAATGAAGCTTGAATATCTACTTTGTTTTGATATTCAAAAAGGTTAATCATTATTCTCAGTAATTCTTAAAGGCCAAGACTTTTCATCAATATTATATTGGGCATTTGATAAAGCTTTGGAAACTATTTGTGCAACTGTTTTTGCGTCATTCATGAAATATTCTAATAAAAGAGGAATTACTTTTACATTCATTCTTCTTTTGAAATCATATGGATCTTCTTTGGAGTCCATAAAATATGAGTGACCAATCTGGAAATCATGTCCTTTATCTGAAATAATAGATTCGTTAATAGATTTTAAAATATCTTCATCATTTACATTTATACCATCCTCTGAGTATTTTGGATACATTGGTTCAAACTCGAATCTTCTTCTTAAAGCAATGTCAAGCAGTGCAATAGATTTATCAGCGGTGTTCATAGTTCCAATGATATATAAGTTTGACGGAACTATAAAAGTGTCACCAGAAGGTAACTTTGCTTCCATTGGGATTTTACCATGTGAGCGTTTGTCTGGTTCAATCAATGTGATAAGTTCACCGAAAACTCTAGAAATATTGGCACGGTTTATTTCGTCAATAATGATGACATAGTTTTTTCTTTGAATAATTTCCTTTTTACCAGTGGAGTCTTTACCAATCCTAAGGAGTTCATCTAGTAATGGAGAGTAGTAAGAGGAGAGACCTTGTATATCCAAAACGGATTCAGCATCATACATTTTTCTTAGGGTTGAAATGCTTAATGTATGTTCAGTTCCACCACTGGTTTTTCTGAATTCAATTGATTTGTTAGTGATTGCGGTAATGAAGTAAGAAACTTTCTTCATTTTTACTTCAATCTCTTCTACTTCACCTTCAACTAGTGGGTAAACAAATTCATTAAAAGTTTCTTCGAATGTTTTTTTAGCGACAGGAGGTTGTTCAGAAGCTGAAATGTTTTTTAAGGCTTTGTCTGCTATGACTTTAAAAACGCCATCTTTCCTTTCAAATGTTAATTCTTTATCGTTTTCTGTATCTGGCCTTAAACCTTGAATAAAGTCTTCATAGCTAAAGTTCTGATGAAAAGTGATGAATTCAATTTGTTCGTGAAGATTGGCTTTGAAAATCTCAAGTGCTTCATCATAAGAGTCAATCTTTCGATTTTCAATAATTTCTGCTGCCCTTAGAACTGTATTGTATGTTTTACCAGTGCCAGGAGGTCCGTATAAAATGGTGTTTAATGGAAATCTCATTTTATTATTCTTTTCAGTGCCTTCAACAAACTCAGGGTAGTATTTTTTAAGGAGATTAAGAGCTTCAAGATATTTCCCCTCTGCTTTTTCATATTCAATATGAAATGGCGTCTTGTTCAGAACTCCTTTTTTATCACCTTCTATTTCATATTCATGGAGAATCTGCATAGCTAAAAATCCACCTCCACGAGCAGGAGCATCCTCTCCTAATACTTCAGATTGGATTTTTCGGTGACTTAGAGAGTTTTTGAGATATGCATAAATCACCCTGACTTCTTTAGGAATATTATACAAATCCTCAATCGGTACTGGAGAGTATTCACTTTTAAATATTAGATCAATGTGGTCAGGCTTAGATAGTTTATGGATAGTTCTACCGTACCCTCCTAAATCAAATTCTTTGTAAACGGGAGCTTTTATAAATTTAACATTAATAAGATGTCCAAGCCCATTGGGATCGTGTCTGTATATTTCACCATCTTTTTCGATTATTTCGGCAATCCCAACAATTGATAAGAAACCTTTTTTACCCTTTGGTGAGCCGTCCGCTTTTATGGCAACTCTGTCGCCAACCTTCAATGTCAAGAAATACTTTAAAGCATTATATGATTTGCGGTCTTCTCCTTGTTCGGATAGATATTCAGTTATTTCAGAATGATTTTTAAGATAATATTCTTCAAGATTTAATTGTGAAGCAAAGCCAGTGACAATGACTTGTTTTTCTAGCATTTCTGGAAAGACATCTTGGTCAGCATGCTCTCCGTATTTAGAACCTAAGATGTAATAGTCGCGTTTCGAGTCATCTAGGTATGTTTGCCAGATAAACGATCCAATTTTTTCATAAGTCCAGTCGCTATATTCAGGCAATGAAGTAAGAGCCTTCTTGCACTCATAATTGATTTCAATAGAGTTTTCAGGTTTTAATTCTACTCCTTTTATCCTAATATCTCTCGCACACTCAATTAATACATCAGGTGAGCCTATTGTAATGAATTTGTCAGGATAATAAATGGATAGAATTTTTTGTAAAACCATATTCCATAATGGCAGATTAATAGTTTTGATTTTATCAATCTGATCATTCTTGGTGTACTTAAGAGCCTGAATAATACCAGCTTTAATTTGATTGAAAGAATCTTTAAGCTCTTGTCCAGTTAGTTCCCTTTTGTTTTTGCCATAGCTTGTGTAATATTTTCCGTCTTTAGCTTTGTAAATACCAAATTTTGAAGCGTTTCCACCACCTATTCCAAAAAGTATATTTTTGAATTCTAACCAATAACAAAAACTATTTTCATCTGTACCTTGGACATATTCGTCAATGCTTAAGTCTTTGATGGTATCAATTGGAAATTTTGAAACGAATGACTGCCTGTCATTCTCCCTTTTATCGATGTTATCTTTGGGCAGGTCAAATTCTTTAGATTTATCATTAAGTTGTTTAAGACTCATTCAGTATTGTTTTTCATATTGGTGCTAACATTAGTATAAACAAACAAAAGCCCTAAGGTGTCATAAATCTCTTTATTGCCCTTCCATCAAAAGCTAGTGTGAATCCTTTTTTACCAAAGTTAGAAAATCCTGTTAATTGTAATAGTCAGAGTTTAAACTATTGATTAAACGGTAGTATTGGGAGAATTAGAGGGGCGTGTTCAGAGATTCGAGTTAAGGTTTCCAGACCTGAAAGCCAATTTATTGGAGATCTTGAAATTGTTAATACTCCGACAGCCCTTTCATTACCGGGCAGGCGGTTTTTATTGTGGAATTGGCTCAACCAATAGTTCATTTCCTGCTTTATCATAATAGACACAAGTCATTTTATCCATAAAGATGGTCCACTTTTCAATGCCACAGGATGCACACATTTTAATGAAAGTTAAAAAGTTGGTTTTGCCTTCTTGATGAGCGATTAACTCTCTCTTAAATTCTTCTCTTTGTGGCGTGTCGGCAACTAATAAGTTGTCAAACTTTGCAGGAACTACTACAGTATAATTGTTTGCTCCATGATAGTCAATATGGCCATCAGAAACATAGGCTTCATAATGAGTTACACCTAAGCTTTTAATTTCTTTGATGTAAGAGGGGAAGTCGGCACCAGATTTTACTTTACTATGAGCTGTTCTTATTTGATCTATTGTAAACATTTGTTTTGTGTTTATTGGGTTAAATAATAATTGTTCTTACCTCTGCATTTAGACTTTAATTGACAATCTGAGTATCATACCAGTCCTGCTTAATTCAAGGTTTTTGTCCTTTTAGTATTGGCAAAGGTCCACCTCTCTGATCATTGGTAATTGTAAAAAATCGTTTCTTTATAAGAAGCGTTTAAAGTTTTCGGGGGTTTCGCCTGTGTACTGCTTAAAGTCTTTGATAAAATGAGCCTGGTCAAAGAAATAGTTTTCATAACAGGTTTCTGTCAGCGTTTTATTTTCGCTTAAGTTGGCGAGTACAGAATTGAAACGAACAATTGAAGCAAACTTCTTGGCGGTAGTACCAACCACTTTTCTAAATCTCTTTTCAAACGGACTTTGACTAATACATAGTTTTTGGATCAACTCACTGATTCGTATGGATCCACCGGATAGGTAAATGAGTCTAAGGGCCTCCACAATCAATTTGTCGGTTTGTATGTCTTTAAGGTGACAGATTAAAAACTGTTCTATGATATTTATACGAAGTATGTCTGAGTCAGAAGTGCTTAGTCTTTCTTCTACTTCCTCTATGGTGTTTTTATTAAAAATGTCCTTAAGAGATAAACTTAGATTAAAGAGTTCATGGGCTGGAGGCGAAACGAACTGAGTAAAGCCAATTTCAGTAAAGAAAACCAATAGGGTTCCAATGTTTGCCGAATTTTTAAAGACTCTATACGTATCTATTACGCCTGTTATTCCGGCACTAGAAAGATGCGTCTCTTTCTGGTCTTTTATGCAGGCCAGTTGACCTTTGTATTGAAAGCCAATAACAAGTCCGGGAGTAGGGAAAACCTTATATGTACTTTCCAATTCATTCTCTGACACTACATAATATTTTACGTAGGGTTTTAGCTGGTCGGTTGGAAAATACTTGTCAAATTTCAATTGTTTACCTGTTTGAAAAACGTACTTCTTTATTCCTTTTCTTCTGAAGATTCCCTTCTATCATATTCAGCGTTATTTTTTCCAATTTCCTGTAGCTGACCTTTAGAATCAGTGAACCAAAGAATATTAATTTTATTGTTCTAATTCCTGAATTGAGTTTCAATTGTTAGATTTTGACACAACATTAGTTCAGATGAAAAATAGCCAACAATTACGTATAAATCGTTCTAGTTTCCTCAATAGAAAGGCTTTTGATCATCTCTCCCTATTTCAAAAATAAGCTTATCTTATAATTTAATTCGCTGTAAAGTAAACTATTGATTTAACGGTAGTAGTATGAATAACTACTAAGTCTGTTTTTTGATTTTACTTAAAAACTCGTGAGTGATTCCAAGGTAGTTCGCTATTTGTTTGTCGGTCAGTTTTGAAGCAATATACGGGTAGGTGGCAGTAAAGTGCAGATAACGTTCTTTAGCGGTTTGTGAATGGTTTCGCACCAGACGCCGTTGCCAAGCCACCAAAGCCTTCTGTGACATCACCCGGAAGAGTTTTTCTATCACAGGAATTGAATCATACAACGAAAGCTTATTTGTTCTGTTAATTAACAGGACTTTACTGTCTTCTAGAGCTTGGATATTTAAATCTGAGGGGGTCTGATTCATGAAACTGTCAATATCCATGAGCCACCAGTCACTGGCTGCGAAATATAAGGTGTTCTCATTTCCTTTTTCATCGGTAGTGAAAACCCGAAAACAACCTTCCACCACGAAACCTTCGTACCGACAAACGCTGCCTTGTCTTAATAAATACTCTTTCTTCTTTAGTTCTTTGACTTCAAAGTGACTGCAAAACGTGTCCAGATCGTCCTGATTAATCTGAATATGGTTTTCAATGTTTTGCTTCAGTAAATGAAAAGACATGTTTAATTATAGGGTATATGAATCTTTAATTTGACAATTTCTTAAAGGTAGTTTATTCGTTGAATTCGTTTGGCCAAATTATTTGTAAATTAATATTCAGGCATGTTTTAGCAAGGTTCGTTTACTGGTACTCTAGATTTTTTTTAATTAATTTCTTCTCCTGCCTAAACCTTTGAATTTTTCAGGCGTCTTAGGGTCTTAATAATTGACCATGAATAGACTTTTTACCACTGTATTTCTTACATTTTTTATTTCCCAGGCTTTTTCTCAAAACTCATTCTCCGTATCAGGGAAGCTAACAGACTCAAACAATGAGAGCATTGTATCTGCTACAGTGATTTTGAGCTCGCAAAGGGATTCTACTTTTCAAAAAGCGACGTTCAGTAATGAGAACGGTGATTTTGAACTTAAGAATATACCTAAAGGATTTTACCTTTTAAAAATCACTTCTGTAGGCTTTGTAGCTAAAACTGAAAGGGTACCACTACTGGCCAATGATAAGGTGTTTTCACAGATCATTCTGGAAGAAGATTCTAAGCTATTGGGAGAGGTAGAAGTGAAAGCCAAGCAAGTAAGAGTAGAATTGAAAGGAGATACTTTACAGTTTAATGCAGACGCGTATAAAGTTAACCCTGATGCTTCTGCTGAAGACCTGGTCAAAAAGATGCCAGGTGTTCAGTATCAGGATGGTAAACTGCAGGCACAAGGCGAAGATGTAAAACGTGTGACCGTGGATGGCCGGGAGTTTTTTGGTAATGATGCCAACGCGGCTCTCAAAAACCTTCCTGCAGAAATTATTGACAAAATTGAAGTTTTTGATCGGTTAAGCGACCAATCTCAATTCTCTGGTACAGATGATGGAAACACAGAGAAAACTATCAACATTGTCACTAAAAGTGGAAAAAGTAATGGGCAGTTTGGAAAGGTGTACGCCGGTTACGGCACCAATGACCGATACAGTTTGGGCGGAAATGTCAACTATTTCAATGAAGATTTAAGAATATCACTAATCGGCCTTTCCAATAATATCAATCAAACCAATTTCTCCTCTGATGATTTGCTTGGGGTATTGGGCAGCAGCAGCTCTGGCAGAGGGGGAAGAGGCGGCAGACGTGGCGGTGGCTCTGTGGGGGCAAACTCAAATGATTTTCTTGTGAATGGCCAAAGCGGTATCACTCAAACCAATGCATTTGGTATAAATCTGACAGATGACTGGGGCGATAAAGTGAAATTAAATATGAGTTATTTTTATAACCAAACAGATAATAACTCCGTAGATACTTTGAATCAGACGACTTTTCTTGGAGAAAATGTTAGTCAGGAATACCGTGAATACAACGCAGGCAGCAAGCAAAACCTCAATCATAGAATTAACCTGCGGATGCAGTATGACATTAATAAAGTTAACTCACTGATTTTTACTCCGGCCATTAGCTTTCAAAATGCAGAAATCAGCAATTATATAGATGGTAGAACTGATATTGTTAACGATATTCTAAATCATACTATAACCACCTCAAGCTCAGGAAACGATGCATACAATCTGAAGTTTAACCTGCTTTATCGTCATAGATTTGAGAAGAGAGGTCAGACTTTTTCTGTAGGTGTAGGAAACAATAAATCAAACCAGGACTACCAATCCTCTCTATTATCTGAAGACCAGTTGAATATAAATGACCTGAACCTCAATCAGGAAGCTAGTAAAATTGTGCTCAATAATTCTTTTGATGTTAGGGCAGATTACTCTCATCCACTGACAGAGAAAAGTAGTTTAAGGTTTTCATATAAGACAGACTGGGCAGACAATGAATCTGATCAGTCAACCTATGACTTTAACACAGAGACTGGTACTTTTAGTAACCTCAACGAAAATTTAAGCAACAGTTTTCTTAATCAGTACAACACCCAGACAATGAGTGCAGGTTACCGGTACGCAAAAGGACGCGATTTTATGTTTTTCGCTAACCTGAACTATCAGGTGGCTACTCTGGATGGCGAGCAATTGTTTCCCCAGAATTTGACGACAACCAGGCGATTCAATAATCTTTTACCTTTTGCCATGCTAAGATATTCTATAAGTAAGGAAAAGAACTTCCGAATTTATTACAGAACATCAACCAATGCTCCGAGTATCACGCAGTTACAAAATGTGGTGGACAACAGTAATCCGCTTCAACTTTCAGCAGGGAATCCAAATCTGGATCAGGAGAATAATCACAGTTTAACGCTACGCTATAACAGTGCTAATATTGAAAAAGGTAGTACATTTTATGCCTACTTAGTGGGGAATTATACTTTCGATAATATTTCAACGATCAGTACCATTGCCATCAAAGACACGGTTTATAACGGAATTCCATTACTAAGAGGAGCTTCTCTAAGCCTACCTCAGAATTATGGTAACAGCCAGTCATACCGTTCTTTTGTCACTTATGGCTTTCCACTTTCGGCATTGAAATCAAACCTAAATCTTAATGTAGGTGTAAACCATTCCATTACACCCGGGCTTGTGAACAATGTAGAAAACATTGCCAAAAATACAGGCCTGACTATGGGAGCGGTTTTAGGTAGTAATATCTCAGAGCAAATCGACTTTACTGTTTCTTATAATGGCGGATACAATATTATTGACAATACCCTTCAACAAGACTTAAACAGCAATTACTATACTCAAAATCTGGGCTTATCTCTTAACTTACTCAGCAAAAGCGGATTATTATTTAATTTAAAAGGAACCAACACTTATTTAGCCGGTATTGAAGGCTTTGAACAAAACTTCACCCTGCTCTCAGCAAAAGCCGCCTATAAGTTCCTCAAAAAAGATCAGGCAGAGATTAGCCTCTCGGCCTTTGATATTTTGGGTCAAAACAATAGTATTTCAAGAGAAATTACGGCTGCCTACGTGGCAGACAATAAGTCCTTAGTTCTGAGTCGTTATTACATGCTCAATTTCACCTATAGCATCCGTAATTTCAGACCTGCTAAAAGAAGAGGCTAAGGATGTATTATTTCTGTTTCTGTTGATTCTTCGAAGTCGAGGTCAGCGATAAAAAAGTCTGGCTTAAACGGTCAATTTATTTTACCTTCAGTAAACATTATTCGGTCAGGGAACTGTTATAACTACGTTCTTCGAAGTCTCCGACTTCTATGCAGTGAAATAAGGTCTCCTGACCTGTCACACTACTTAGTCAACATACCCTTTGCCTCTAAAAAAAACTCGAAGGTTCATTCTAATTTGATTTTCGTTGTCTTTTTTCGGTCGGGAGACCGCAAAACACCACTGCTAAGTCTGAGACTTAGCAGAACAACGGCGTTCCACGAAGTCTCTGACTTCGTGGTAGTGAATTCAGGTCTCCTGACCTGATATATCTTCTCCTTTATACCGGTAGAATTTAATGCTTACCAGTTTTCAATATCTTGAATGATAGATTTAGAGCTAACCGAATCTATGATAGGAATTGAAGGCAATTCAAAGTCAAGAATTCCGGTATTACCTACAAAATTAGACGCACTCGAATACATGTATTCAGAAGCTCTTTTTACCCAGCCTGCTCTTACAGGATTCATGTGGATGTAATTGATTTTCTGCCACAAAAATGGTTCAGAATATATTTCCATTGGTGTTTCCATATTTCCATAATTGAAAATCACTATTTCTTCTGTTACTTCTTGCAGCGAATTCAAAGCGTTTTAACATCCATTCAGACCGTGACTCTCCGCTATTCTCTGACAAAAGATCATCAATGATATTTCTTGCGGTATACTTTTTTAAATCCCTAACTAAATCAGATAGCTTGCCAAATTTTGATTGAATTATTAAATGAACATGATTAGACATAATTACGAACGCATACAGTTCTAATCCTTTGTTCTTTTGACAAAACTTAAGGCTTTCCAGAAACAAATCCCTGTATTTTTTACGAGTGAAGATATCCACCCAGTCTACTATTGTAAAAGTTAAGAAATGTGGAGCTGCCTGATCGCCAATATGATATCCATTAGTCATGTGTTCTTTGTTTCGATAAATATAGAAAATTGAGGTTATGAACTAAAAAACAAAATGGCATAAATGTGTCGTTTTCATATAACGGTCTGGAGACTGTAATACATCCCTGCTAAGTCGGAGACTTAGCAGAACAACGGCGTT
>JANSYO010000426.1 GCA_024742395.1 Cytophagales bacterium | reverse complement strand
GAGAAAAAAGAACGATAAGCTTTCATGTAAAAAAGCTTATCTCAAAGGTAACGCGGAGGTTATGAAGGTTAAAAGTATTTTATCTCAGTTATCGAAAAGCAGAAAATATGTTGATCCGGTCAGGAATATTAATTCCAGTCAATTGGAGGTTGACAAATGGGAGGTGTCGGATTTTGTTTATAAAAAAATAATACCAAAGGTAGGAGTACATCCTTATCCGTTAGATGAACTAATGATGATGGTAAGCGCAACGGTACTTATAAAGCCAACTCATATCTTAGAATGGGGAACTCATATAGGTAAATCGGCTAGAGTTTTTTACGAAACAATTACTGCGTTTAATATTGATGGTACTGTTTATTCTTTTGATCTGCCTGATGATGAAGATCATATAGAACATCCTCGAGAAAAAAGGGGGGCATTAGTCAGAGGTCTTCCCAATGTCAAGTTGTATCAAGAAGACGCTTTGGTTAAGGGGATAGAACTTTATATTGATTCCGACTTGAAAAATAAGTCTTCACTCTTTTTTGTAGATGGAGATCATAGTTATGAAACGGTGCTAAATGAGCTCGAAGTGATTTACAAAAATGTTCCTGATGCTAATGTTTTATTACACGATACATTTTATCAATCCATCGATTCTGGTTACAACACAGGTCCGTGTCAGGCAATTGAAAAATTTTTAAAGGAATCAGAGTTAGATTTTAGAAGAATGGATACGCAACTGGGGTTACCCGGTATGACTTTTCTTCAACCTATTTGATTAGAATGAAAATACTTCATACAGTGGAAAGTTACTTGCCTCATAGGCATGGTATGTCTGAAGTAGTAAAGCGGATATCAGAAAAATTGGTTCAGGTGGGTCATCAGGTTACTGTAGCGACAAAATATGATTCCGCCAGGAGAGAAGATGTTATTAACGGAGTGAGAATAAAATCTTTTAACATATCTGGTAATACAGTGGTTGGATTGAGAGGTGAAGTGGATAGTTATAGAGATTTTGTATTAAGTTCAGATTT
>JANSYO010000228.1 GCA_024742395.1 Cytophagales bacterium | reverse complement strand
GCAATTGTATTTATTTTATGCGTGGCGGCTGTGATAGCAGAAATAGTTTTAATTGCTGAAATGTACATGTCTCTCCTTTTACTGTGCCATTCTAATTACTTTTACAGGATATCAGATGACGCTACATATTCTTGGTGGGTCTGGACATCCACATGCCTCATAATCATACTGCATGTTACCATTGGAGCACTTGGCGTATGTACACACCCTCGTAAAACTCCCCTTAAGTCTCATTACTATCCGAAATAGGGGTTTAACGCATCTTACATATTCAAATTACGAAGAGTCACAAAGAACACAGAGAAACAAGAAATATTTTAGCAGCAGCGAGCTGCCGTGCCATTATAATGTGGTTATTATAAAGGTCTTAGTTTTATCGAACCAGAGTTACTGTCATGCATCACCTATCGGACTGTGGCTACTGTTTGTTCCAATTTGCGGAACGTAGCGTCTTCTTTGAGAATATCTCTTCTGTATTTGAGTTCTATTAAAGCAATGGCGAGGACGACAGACACCAGTGCAACTGCCACGGCTGCTACAGACAGCCATAGGAAGATATAGTTTTCGTTGGAGTCGCACGGATCACTAAAACCAGAACCATCCAACAACAAAGCAAAGGAAGTGAAATGATCTGGAGTTTGCGATTGAGAAAACCTTTTACTGAGCAGTTTGTACGAACCTGTAACACCACAATAGGTATCGCCTTTTCATTTAAACATGGATCTTCGCAAATCCAATCTCCTTCTTGTGTATTGAGGTAGGAAAGACAAGTATTTTCCTGATTTTCAATTTCTTAGCTCTTGCTGGGCTCAATTAAGATTATACTTACTTTTTTACCTTCTTCTTTAGGTAAGCAGATAGTTACGTCTTCATCAAGCTCTGTAATCAAGCGACCAGTTGAATCAGTAAGAACGATGTCAACTATTATGCTGCCTATCTTGTTGTTGCGCTGTACATTAGCAATAATAGTTATTGTAAAGTTAGCTTGATTGGTATCTTCAGGGAGGAGACCAGTCGGTAACACAACAATGCCTACGAACTGATCAGCAATTGATAATTCCAACTGTGTGTTTTCTGCATCATCTGAATCAATAGAGCCTGTCTGAGTTTCAAAAGTGCAATCTTTACAATCTATTAAAAACGGAGCAAGTTCTTCAGGCGCGGAGACTGGAGCATCCACTAGTAGAGTAGGAACCAAACGTTGCGACTTACTCTGCTTTGGCGAATTTGATGCCGTAGAGGTTATTGTTTTACCAACAGGAGCAAGTAATTGTAATGGAACACTAGAAGCGCTGGGTGTAGCAGAGAAAGGCAGTGTTGAGCTCACGGAAAGAGTTGATGTTTCTGGCGCTGCGCTTTCGCCACGTGAGCTGGATTTAGAACTTTGTAGACTTTGGGTTGGCATCATATTGTTAGATACAGAAATTGTTGGTGCTGAAAGCAAAAACGAATGTGTCGTTGATGAGGAATCCGAAGCTGCAGTACTCCGCGATAACGAAACTTCATCGCTTGCTGACATTGAGGATGTTGGTGACTTTGAATTAGAAGGATACGGAGATAAAGGAACAGGGCGAGACAAAGATATACTATCCGAATTGGAAGAAGACACACTGATACTAATAGAATAAGAACTGGAAAATGGTCCCGAAAGTGAAATTGAAAAACTGCAGGTGGTTGATTGTGAGCCTGTTACTGAACGAGTCCTAGTAATACTAGTACTAAAAGAATCTGATATACTTCTAGTTCTTGAGTGTGACAAAGAAGAGGAAGGAGAATCAGAAATACTTTGGCTTTTCGTTCGGTACTCCGAACTTGTTCTAGACCTGGACTCAGACCTTGAGGAACTAGCACTTATTGTTTCTCTATT
>JANSYO010000318.1 GCA_024742395.1 Cytophagales bacterium | reverse complement strand
TTGCCTCACGGGCGGACAAGTACTATGTCAGCCATTGGAAAGGCATTCAAAATGAATTCGTATAACTACTTAAAGAAGGAAAGACTGATTCCTGGCGAGCCTGTCAGGAACAGTCAGCGAACGAAGGAGATAAGTGTTGTCTACAAAAGTTGATTGTATAATTGTCTGAACAAATGAAGGGTACTCAATAGTATGGAGTAGGATTTGTTCAGGTGGATCTAGGCTTTCGAACGAAATTTGAGTATTGTCATCGTGCTTCAGTATTTCATGTTCAAAGTCACAGCATCCCGATGGCATTTCTGTCTCTTCGCCACAGCAAGCATGCAAATCTTCGAAAACAGCCGTTTCTACTAACTCGCCTCTACAAAAATGCTTAGCCAACACCAGCCCTCCTGAAGAGGAGAGAATGAGCGCACTGAAGAATATGACTAAGCCTTGTTTCACAACTTTCTTGGTATCTAAAGTTAGGCAAACGTAAATATCGCAGGATAGATACACTGGGTAGTTACGAAATCTTCGGTAAGATTTATGATATTTTGAAATTGCACATGAAATAAGAATAGTTCAATGTTACTCCATGAAGGGTATTGCAATTGCAGTACTTTCAAATGTCAACGGGAAAACAAATCTACTTTAATCTAACTGATTTATGATCTCATCAGAGTCTCACTGAACTTTTTCATCCAATCAATCTCTAACTCCTCCTCAGATAATTGAAATAAAAATCTAATTTGGCTTTCAACCTTTGAATAAACCTAGTGAGTTTACCATTAAATGATCCAATAGGGTGTATTTCGTTTGATATTCTATCTTTGAGTCGAAACAGTAACACTTTATCGTAGAACCTAAAGAAAATCGGGACGTGTGTCCCGACTTTGCCTTATAACCAGCATCAGTCTAGATGGCAACGCCTGACCGGCCGTGTTTACTCCGCCAAACAGAGCATACATCTTTCGTTTGGTTTAAAAACAGTGGAGTAATCACTCCACTGCAAATACAACCAGCATAGACCTGCACCAATTCACAGGTTTATATTCATTAGCCACAGATCAAAAATGTCAGGCCCGCGATTCCCTCACTAAGTGCCTGCTACCAGGCCCTTCATTTTTGTGAACAACTATCAGCTGTAATAGGATGGTAGTCCAATCTGAAAGCTTAAGTTTTAACTATGTTAGTCATGAGGAGTAAT
>JANSYO010000145.1 GCA_024742395.1 Cytophagales bacterium | reverse complement strand
AGCATCTCGCCATCGCCTGTACTGATTCTTGGCAGACTGAAAGGTAGTAGCACTAAATGAACCAATTATCTGGTCATCTGTTACACTTACCTCCTGACCTACAAAATAATCTGTTACCACACCGTCTATTTCACCAGTGTTTTTATTGAGCAAATACCTCAGCCCATCTGTGTCTACAAGATAAAATGTGGCATTGTCTGCATCATTTGAAACAAAAAACAAACTGGAAGTTGTAAAAGCGTTAGCACTGCTTAGGTCTGTATTGCTTTTGAAAGCCAGTCCTCTACTAACTAATGTTGCTTTCTCATAATGGCTAAGATATTTCTGATATTGAATATTATTTGAACGTATTCCGAAGTAGTATCCGGCACCTGCTGCTCCATAAACTAAACCCACCTTCCAGAAATCGCGATTGGTTATTTGGCCCCAACCTGGAAAAAATAAAGATCTAACGAAAGCCACTTTGGGCTTTTCGTTCTGTTCATATGGCTTCACGCCAAAAACTTGCCCTAATGTATTGAAGAATTTGCGAGAGGTGTCTTTGGGGCTTATTAGTTCCTTCGCCGTTTCAGCCAGGTTCTCAACCATAACAGAATCTTCAGCAGTTTGCGAAAATGCTGTTAAACTGAAAAAAACAATAAATACTATTGTGGTTAAAAACTTCATTTGACTTCTGAAAACGAAATCGCAATTGTATAATTCTACTTCTTAAGTCTTTTTAACAATGCCTCTAACTCCTCTTTGCTCTTGAAAGGAATCTTGATTTCTCCTTTGTTCGTTTGATCTGTTTTTACAATAACTTTTGTACCAAACCAATTGCCCAATTTTTCTTGTAATTCAAACATCTCTTTTCTGACAACCGAGGTCTTTTTTGGTGCCGGAGTCTCACTTTGATGAAAACTTCTGACGAGTTCCTCAACCTTTCTTACTGAAAGTTGCTCGGCTACGGTTTTTTTAAAAAGCTTTAAAAGAGCCTCATTGTCAGCCTCCAGACCTAGAAGTGCTCTGGCATGACCCATGCTAATTTGGTTTTCTTTCAGCCCCGTCTGTACTATTGTAGGTAGCTTCAAAAGACGCAGATAGTTATTAACAGTTGACCTGTTTTTTCCCACCCTATCGCCAAGTTCCTCCTGTTTCAGATCGCATTCCGTCATTAACCTGAGATAACTCTGAGCAGTCTCAATGGCATTCAAATTCTCCCTTTGGATATTCTCGATCAAAGCCATTTCGAGCATTTGCTGCTTATCTGCAGTTCTGATATAAGCAGGAATGGTCTTAAGATTAGCAAGTTTAGAAGCCTGCAGACGCCTCTCCCCGGAAATTAATTGGTAATTACCGTTATCAAGTTTCCTCACCGTGATAGGTTGAATGATTCCTTGTACCCGAATGGAATCAGACAACTCCTGAAGAGCCGCTTCATCAAAATGTGTTCTGGGCTGATATGGGTTAACCTCTATTTTATCAATAGGTAAACTGGACGAAACTTCATCTGTAACTATTTTCTCTTCTTTTTTCTCGTCAGAGTCTGGTAGCAAAGTACTTAATCCTTTCCCTAAACCTCTTCTTTGTTTCATCATATCAAATCTTATAATAAGGTATTAGCCAAACTTAAATAGGTAACTGCAGCTTTATTGCTCAGTTCACTTAACACAAAAGAGTTCAAATCTTTCTGATGGGCTAAATAATAATTGCGTTGAATACTTGGCAAAAAAACCATCTGGTCAAAATTCTCTGTCAATTTATTCAGAATAGTCTCACTTACTTCAGTCCCTCTCTTGTGCATGACCGGTAAAAAACCTGCAATCTCTATTCCTGCTCTATCAATTTGCCTTAGCAAATCTGGAAGCGTATTTAATCCATAATACTCACACTCTACTGGAATAATCACCTTAGCCACCGTTTTTAAGGCATTAAACACATCTGTATTTAAATGCGATGGGCAATCTACTACAATTTTATCGTAGGATTTTAAAGTCAGTAAATCCACCTGCCCAGTTTTCTGAAAACTTAAAAAAGTATTCAATTTTACCTGCCCCAGATTCTTTGGATCACACAATTGGCTCACCCAACTGTTTCTACTCAAGTCAATCAGCAAAGTTTTTTGAGTAAGTGTAGCAAAGCAGATCGCCAGGTTAAGTGCAGTTGTGCTTTTGCCTGACTTACCATCACCATTGGCTATAACATAGATATTTCCCATTTCTTCAATTAGACACAAATTTCGCCTTATTTAAGCGTAAACAAAACAAATGTTCCACGATTTTTTTGGGAATGTTCCACGTTATAAAAAAACATGAAATTACAAAAACTACTTCTTTTGATTTTCAATCATTTTGATGAGGTCTGAAGGCAACTCCAGATGTGTAGATACCTCATTCAAGCCTGCAGCTTTTCTTCCTGCATAGAAGATTTTTACATCAAATTTCTTTTTACACCTTACCAGACTCTTTAGTACGTGTCCTTTGGGCTCCAGAACAAAGAAGGTAAAAACATTTTTAGCTCCAGAGATTTTTAGAACAGTCTCCAGATTTTCCATAGGCACTTTTTGGCCAAGATAATAGACTTTGATTCCATTTTTTCTGAGCAGGAACCACGAAAGAAGCAAGCCTAATTCATGTTCCTCTTCTTCAAGTAGCAAAAGAACAAATGCATCTTCATTCGACGAAACCTGAGGCAATTTATCAATGGCAGCGTGAAGTTTTTGAATGATTAAAGCACTGACAAAATGCTCTTGAGCAGGCATTGCATTACCGGAAGTCCATAAAAGCCCTATATGATGTAAAAAAGGATAAATAAGTTCGAGTACCGTTTTTAATATCCCTTTACTGTTTATGGCCTTTTCAAGTAATGTACTGATCGCAAATTCATCTAACTTAAGTGTAGCTGATGTTAGAAGTTTTATAGTGTCATTTTGACTTAAATCAGCATTGGTTTGATTGTCTAAAACAGTGGCTCCTATTTCTTTATCTGTGAGTTTGGCTATTTGAGATATCTTCATACCTCGATCCAGTAAAATACTCACGTTTAGCAATTTGGCCAATTGACTGTCTGTATAATACCTTATGTTTGTTTCGGTACGTTTCGCCTTAAGAAAGGCATACCTTCTTTCCCATACCCTTAGTACATGAGCACTAAGGCCGGTCAGTGATTCTACCTCAGAAATTGAGTAATGACGCATAAAAGAAAAGAATAACTAATGAACTTACCTTTTATCCTTTAGGTTCCTAGAATACAAGTATGTCTAAAACTTCAATACAAAACCTTAGACATAACGTAAATCTAGAAATCATTTTCTTTAAATTCCTTTAAACAAGCAAAAACATGTTCGGACTATTTAAAAATAAAAAGCAGAAACTGGAAAATCAACACAAAAAAACATTGGAAATGGCGTTTCAACAATCAAAAATAGATCGGCAAAAGAGTGATGCCCTTTATGCAGAAGCAGAGGCAATTCTTAAAGAAATAGAAAAACTAGATTAATGTTATAATTTAGAGTTTCTAACCTCATTTTTATGAAAAAAAGACCCTTTCTATTCGGAACCGGCATCCTGGTTTTTATCCTAGGACTTACCTATTATTTAGGCCCTCATCCAGAAAAACCAAATTTCGATAAGGTATATGACTTTGAATTGCCTTCTAACCTCACAGAGCTTCAAAGTTTTGTTCAGAATAAAGAATCTCAGATAGATGGTTTGAAAAAAGACAATGAAGCTCAATTTGTGTGGGCAGATAGCATTCCTGAAGTTACTGATTACGCCATTGTCTATATTCATGGATTTTCTGCCTCAAGAATGGAAGGCAACCCTGTTCATGAGAATTTGGCTAGAAAGTATCATGCCAACCTCTACAAAGCACGAATGGCCGAACACGGGATAGATCGCGGAGATGAGACCATGGCAAACCTTACCGCGGATAAATACATAGAAACAGCCGAAGAGGCTCTTGCTATAGGGAGAAAAATAGGGAAAAAAGTTATAATCGTGGGTACCTCAGCGGGAGGTGCACTAACGTTGTATTTGGCATCCAAACATAAAGATCTGGATGCAATAGTTTTATACTCGCCTTGTGTTAAGATATATGATCCGTCTGCCGAACTCCTTGATGACCCATGGGGCCTGAAATTGGGAACACTTGTTCAGGGAAAGCCCTTCAATGACATAACACCTGCTAATGAAAATCAGCCATTATACTGGAGCATGCATTACAGATTGGAAGGCTTAGTGGCTTTACAAAACTTCATTACACATGCAATGGTATCCGATACTTTTGAAAAGATCAATTGCCCGGTATTTATGGGTTACTATTATAAGGATGAAGAACATCAGGATAAAGTAGTTTCGGTACCTGCACTGCTAACAATGTTTGATGCCCTAGGCTCATCAAAGAAAACGAAAGTAGCTTTCCCCAATGCTGAAAATCATGTTTTGGCCTCCTGGGTTCTTTCCAAAGATGTTGATACAGTACAGGAAGAAACAGAAAAGTTTCTAGATGAAATCGTTAAATAACTATTGCTTCATTATCTTATAAAATCTAGCAACACGTTCTTTATCAGTTAGTTTAAGAACATAAATCCCTTCTTGCAAACCACGAAGGTCTATCCTATTGGCTGAAATAGGTAAATCTGTTACCTGACCATTCACTGAAATTGCTTCTACTTTTAAATAAGTTCGGGCCAGGCTTACCATCACATAGTCTTTTGTAGGGTTTGGATAAATCTGAAAGTCTGAATCACGTTCGGCACTTAAAACGCTCTTAACACTAATTTGTGTTTCAGCAAAAGATGAACAGCCAAAGCTATTGGTCACTTGAACCGTGTAAGTCCCTGACATATTCAAAGTAGCATTCGGTATTTCAGGATTCTGCATATTGGAGCTGAAACCATTGGGCCCAGACCAAGAGTAGTTATCTCCGCCTGTAGCAGTTAGATTGATAGTACTTCCTTCATTTACTTCTCCATTACCCGAGGCTGTAGCATTTACTTCATGCACTGTAATCTGTTTTTGACTTACCTCACTAATAGCACAGCCCTCTTTTTCACAAGTAGCTGAGTAAGTTGTTGTTACGCCAGGAGACACCAGTCTTTGAGAAATATCAGAACTGTCGTCCCATAATAGAGAACCAAAATTGCATGAGGCATCTAATACGATAACATCATCTGTTTCAGGACATTTACCTTCTGCATTAGCACTGATATTAGGCTTTGACAATTCTACAACTTCAATCTGTAAAACCTCAGAGGCCAATCCATTTTTATCAAAAAACTGAAGATTCATTTTCCCTTGAGAAACCTCAGCAGGAAGTAAAAATTTTCCATTTTCTACCTGCAAAGAAAAGGAGGCATCACCATAATCCAATTTTGCCGTGTAATCTCCTGATGGCAGATCAGTAATTACTTCTTCTTTATTACAAAAAACATTCTTTTCCAGATTGACCGAGAGTTTTTTATCAATTCCGAAAGTACCATCGGGACCGATATAGGTCGTGTACAAATCATATGTACTGGCATTAATATCATCATTCTTACTACCTGTATATAAAGCGACAACACCACCACTAGTGTGAGGAATCAATCGGTAATCGCCCCACCACTTAAAGCCATCAATGTCAAGTCCATACTCCCCGAAAAGTTTATTTCCATTTGCATCTAAATGCTGAATTGATAAATTAAAACCAACGGATTTAGAGGTAAACCAAAGGATATAAGCTCCTCCCTGACCATCAGATGCGAATTTATGCGGGGTGAAATAATTTTTGCCCGGCTGTGTAGTAAATACAGGCTTCTGCCACAGAAGCTCACCTGAAGCGTTAATTCCTGCAGCCATCATTTTCGTATTGCTGCCTGAAGGCTCGTTCCAGGCCAAAATTGCACCTTCAGTACTGTTGGCTCCGATATGAATATCGTAACCGGTATCAGAGCCCAAGATCACTCCGGCATCTTGCCATTGATTTTGAAATGAGTTATTAAGTTTATGAGCAATCACTCGTTTCTTACCACCTCCTACCAATGTTCTCCCAAAAAAGATTGCACTGTCTTGAGCATACCATTCGCTTGCTTCACTATTTCCGGCAAAAGGATCCATTGAAAAACTATTGAATAAAGAGGAAGCAACTATATCATCACCATCAAACTCATAGAAGGTTCCTGAAAATTCTTCATTCGCTCCTTTAATCTTATGTAGAATAATTAATCGATTCAGTTCATCAGACCATATAAACTTAGAACCTTCAGCATTGGCTTTGGTTAAATAAGTATCCTTTCTATTGGATAAATCTGATTTGCTGATTTGCAAACGATTAAAAGTATCAGAACCGCTGGAAACTATTGAATTATAATAAACTTCATATTCTGAGGTAGTTTCATGAATTAACAAAGAGGCATTGGGAGGTCCGGAGCTTCGAATTTCACTTTTAAGCTCTACGCCTTCTAAGTTTGCTAAATTTCCATTTTTATCCACGACGTTAAAATTCAATGACCATGAATCGGATGATGACCTATTTCCTTTTTTATGCCACACTATAGCTAAACCTCCATTACTTAAGGGTAGAATACATTTGGCAGACAATTGGTAATTGATTCCTTGAACCACATTTCCCACCCTCAAGCCACCTTGCACAAGTTGAGGCTCACCATAACTATTCAGCTTCTGAACATATATGTCCCCATTACCATTTCTGAAATCAGT
>JANSYO010000243.1 GCA_024742395.1 Cytophagales bacterium | reverse complement strand
GGAAGAAGAAACCAAATCGAAGTCCAACCCATCGATTTTAAAATGATTCTGTGCTTTGTTAACCTTCCTTTAGATACTAATACTGCCAATATCACTTACTGTTCTGATTTGGTTTTTATAATCAACTTCCACATTCTCAATGGAGAACAAACAATCATCAAACTTCCCATGCCCAGCATCAGCATCGAATAAATCCAACAAGAGCCAATGTTGTCTTAGTCTACGGAGCTTTAAGGAGAATATAGTCAGATCTAATGGTCTGTCTGGGCATTTCTGGTGTATTGTTAGTGCTAAATCTTTGATTTTGACATAGTTCAAGTGAAAGTCATTTTCGGTGGCTTCCCGTTTCTGGTGTGCTGCTTCCATAGCTTCCGTCCAAATAGTTGTACGCCTGTCAAGCATACCAGTGAGTCCCGATATTGATATTTCAGATAAAATCCCTTCCCCAGCAACAGCATGGGACAAAGATAAAGTAACATCTACTTCTGAAATGTTCATGTCCATTGCTGCGCCATTTATCTTTCTGGCATATTCATATTCTCTCTTTATCTTCATATCTGCAATACGAATCGTTCCTTTCTACACGTAATATATAAGAAACAATAAACTGCGCAAACTCGGCTAGCGTACTGTCCATTTCGGAATGACTTTCCCTACTGTAACATCTGCACTTAACTGATATCCGACAGCTTTTCCAACAGCCAATGTAAGCCATTCTATTAGAAAAATTAGAAAATTGCTTTTCTCAGTTGTTGTATCTCTTACTGTGTAGGTTTAGAGCACTAATACCAAGTAATAATACGGAAGCAGCCTGTGTAGTATCTAAAAGAACCCACGCACCAACAGAGAGGCAAGTCAAATGAGCCAAAGTTGTAAAATTTCGACGAAACCAAGTAGAAAACGCCAGCTTTCTAATCTGTAAGTTCGCGAACGGTTCGTTTCGATAGATTTTCGCAGCTTGTAAATCCGCAATCGCAGAGGATAGAACAGACATTGGCGCTGTTTCTCCACGAACAATGTTTGCGGCACATCTCTTCCCAAACATTGGCCTCTGAACTTGCTTCTTGAAACTATTTCCAAACCTTGGCGCAGCACGCACCACATAACGAGCGGAGAAACAGGCGCGAAACATCCCAGTATCAAGTAAAATAAATTTCAAAGCCGAGGTGATAATATTTATATTATAATTATCATGGTGAATTTAATTATTTTCGTTTTTGATTAGTTTTTTTACTTTGCAATGGGAAAGGTACAGACGTGTTGTTGTGGGTGTTTGTTGTGAGCTAATAGGATGTAGACTGTGTTTAATGTTGATATGATGTGTGGAGGTTGTGAGAAAGCAGTAACAGCTATGCTCAAGAAAGTGGATGGTAATGGATCGAATTCGTTTGTTTGTTGTGTTTCTGATTTAATTAGGTGTTGAACAAGTAACTGCAACTCATGCTGATAACCGAGTTGAAGTCGAAGGCACAGCATCAACAGATTCTATGCTAGCTGCTATTAAAAAGACCGGGAAGACTTGTTCGCTTGCTGAATAGGTCCACAATAAACGACTTGGCCACCTCATCATTTTTTTGGGCATGGGGAGTG
>JANSYO010000374.1 GCA_024742395.1 Cytophagales bacterium | reverse complement strand
ATGATCATCAAACGGCGCATTCGCATTGTTTAACAGCTGTGAAAGTTCTGCCAATTTTTCTCGATATCCTATACGTTCTGTGGATGAATTCTAAAGAGCGGCAATAGGTCAGCCACGAATACGAAAAAGTTTTGAAGGAAAAGTTTCTTACAGGGTCTCCACAGATCTTTGCTTTCAATAATGAAAGGGATTGAATAATCCACATGATAAAAGGTTCGTTGTGTCCCATAGTTGAACGAAAAGGAGTGAAATCGGGAGAGCTTTGATCGGACAAAACCATCTGCTGGCATAGCGCGAATGAGGAGGATTTTTTCTACAGAAAACATTCCCTTTAGTTTCTACACCTTAACAAGGATGCCTTTAATGTGCGTACCAGTTTCTGTAAGAGACGTGGATTGAGATGCAAGACCGGAACCACGTGATGTTGAAAGAATGCATTATATATTGTCGGGTACCTCCTCAGTCTTTCAATAGCATCAGACACAGCCGTTTCCGCGGAAGAGATAAGCGAGGAGGAACTCATCTCCACGCAATCTGAAAATGCCTTGGGTATTCTTTTTGTTTTTATTATTTTGCACTACGTGAATTATTTCCTACACCCTTTACACGAACTATTTCCACTTGGCAAATGCGTGCTTCCAAAAGAGGAAAGAAAATTTCTTAACATGCGAAGTTCACAGAAGTTTCTAATGCTGGAATTAATGTAGTTGAAGGGGCATTTTTCAATGGTGTGATATTTACTTGTATTTTAGTGCGTGAGGATATGTACAGATGCATCTATTACAATGACAGAGCGTTTGTAGCGTTTTCTTCGTCAATTACGTCTTCTGCTAAGGATATGACTTCCACAGGGACATTAACAAATGATTCTTCGTCAAAGATATCCGCATTCGGTAAAGAAAATGCATTACGGAGAGCGCTAGAGGCTTCCACCAATGCCTCCGTACTCTCTCCGATTCCAGAGCCAAAGAATCCGTGCAAAGATTTCCGATATACACTTCTTGTAGCAGGTACGCCATCTTTTCGTAGCTTTTGTGCATACAGTTTGCCGTGGTCGCAAAGAGGATCGTGCTTAGCGTTGAT
>JANSYO010000160.1 GCA_024742395.1 Cytophagales bacterium | reverse complement strand
TAAAACACAACGCTTTTACCTTTCTTTAACAAAGTTTCTGCAACTTGGAGATTGCTGAGCCCTGCCCTTAGCCCTCCTGCATTTATTAACACATATACTTTGTTATCTTTCCCCTAAACATCAAGAATATATTGAGGAGAACTTTCTTCGAGTTCCTGACATCTGGACTTGGAACGGATCAGAGAAATCATCGAAGCGTTTGTTGCTTTGAGTTCCTTGTCTTCATCATAATTTGTCGAGGAGGTGTAGACAACAATCTTTTAAAAATCGATAATCGTTTGTGCCAGAGAAACCAATAGCAGATTGGTCCAACCAGAACCTACTAGTTTCTTAGGGTACATTGTGGTAACCTTAGGCAAGATACAGTTTTTCAACCAAAAATTAATCAAGCGAAGGTTTTTGTGGAGAAGATCAACAAAAGCAGGATTAGACACAAAGTTTGGTAGCTGATTACAAGCTGCATTGGTAAGATACTGATACTTTTGTTTATTATTCAGATATTCTGCACAATTCTTTAAGAAGAATTTGGTGGATTATCAAATAGCTGATACACTAATACAGTTTTCTCTAGAATCTATATACCTTAAGACAATACTAGAAACGGGTACAGCCCATACACATTATTCAGTTTCATGTCCATTAGTTCTACTTCAAATGCCAAAGTGATTCATCTATCCCATCGGGGTCTAGTGAAAAGAAGAATTGATTGCTGCAAAACCAATTGAACTTGAATTTCTATCCCCTAAAGGGAATTTTCAGAAGGAAGAGTTGAACATGGACCAACAAGACTGTGTAAACCGCGAAGATGTGTCGTTACGAAGATGAAATTGCGATTTAGAGGATGAGATGCTTCACGAGCGAAAAGATACGGTAAAAGAATATTACATCGAACTCTTTTTGGTTCAAATTGAAAGGATCGTTGAGTTGGAAGAAACTTATATCGAGAAATTGCCAAGGAGGAGGAAATAATACACTTGTTACTTGTCTCGCTGTACTTGTATGTCTAATCCAGTATTACTGAGCATATAGGCTAATAATGGTACTCCTAACAATAACCTGAAATGGCTAGTAACCGCAAACACCCTTTCCATTTCTGTACGAACTCAAAAGCTATGGCAGTTACAGGTGTCAATAGAGTAATTTTTAGCTTATACCTAGGAAAGGAAAAGGAACGAGGAACAAAAAGCAAGCATGTTCGTATTACAACAAACAGCAGAAGCACTATTCCAACAAAAAAATAAGCCGTGATATTAAGTACTTGGACAGAAAAAGGTTCATGATCATTATTAGGTGGCGCAGTTGAGAGATATGAGTAGTAAATAGTAAGTCATTTATGGAGTGTCTAACATTTGTTTATGTAGCATGTTATTGCAGCTAGCGTGGCTATAGGCTCCAAATGGCGCGTGGCATTGGAACATGTGCTCATTTACGGATCCCTCCGAAAGTAATTGCTATTCTCTGCTCGTGTTTCCGTTTTGGGCGTTGTTACAGTGTCGCTCTAATGATGACGCTGTTTTACTTGCGGATGTTATTCAAGATTGTCATTGGTTGTTGACTTATCGATCGCGGGGAAGACATGTAAGAAGCTCGCAGGTGCACAAAGGATCAACCGAAATTACAGCCCAGGGCTCTTATGTTTTTGACTATGGAGGAAGAACATGGAATATGGCTAAACTGATAGTAGAAAAAACGAACAAGATGACACGCAAAGAGGTCAGCTAAGGAACTTTATAATTTACAGTTATCACCTCCCACACAAGTTAGATTTAGTTTAATATAACTCAAACATCATACCTTCATTTCAAAGCAGTAAGAACTGGATCATGAGATGATCAGCAGTTGGATACAGAACATAGAAAAGAGAAGATACGCTACCTTTAGAAATTACAGTGAAAATAGCAATTTTGACAACGATGGCAATAGTAAACATAAAAAAGGCAACACAGCAATTTTTGATGTTTACGGCCACATCCAGGGCAACAATCCCCATCTCGTCAGATCTGGGAAGATAAAGTCCTGAGAGCTCAGTTAGTAATGAGGTTGGTGACAACTTGTGAACCCTGAGTGCTGTAAGCTTTTTGCCTTTTTCCTTTGGCCGACTTCGGTTTGATCAAATTGCCTTGGTTTCCTTTGCGTTTTACTTGCACTCTTTCATTATTTCCAGTTGAGCATTTCATGACCTTGTTAAGGAACAAACAAAGCTTTTTTGTATTTCTTGCACTAAAGCTTAAGAAGGAAGCTCCGTTTCCTTTTTAGCCTGTGTTCTTGTTTCCCTTTTGAAATGATGGGATTGGAGCAAGCTTTTCTTTTTCGCTTCCTTTGTTAGTCCATGATAATATTCATCTCTTTAACGTTTCTTCTCCATGTTGGAAGACTTGTACTGTGAAGAACGTCGGTTTTATGTTGAGCTTCGAGGGTAAATCAGATGCTTGATAACGCCAATATAAATGTACATGATTATAGGAAGAAAGAGGTCCAACTGTAAAGCTGCAAAGGAATATTTGAGCACCACAGCACCACGCTTTGCGGGTGTAGGCCGTGAAATTGTTCAGAAACGTGTTTACTACTTTCAACAATTAGGACAAAGAATACTCATTCTGGTTTTTCCCTCTGACTTCCTAATCGCATCTTTGGCGATATGGCGGATGTTTCAACCTCGTTTGGGCAACAGAACAGCCTTGATTCTCGAATTCCGGTTGTTCTCTCCTGCTACAAACACATCCAGCTCTATTGCTCTCGCTGAAGGTATTCTTCCACTACTTTGCAATCTGGAAACAGTTTTTGAACTTGAAGGAACATCCAACTGAGCGCTGGCTCTGGAACTTCTAAGAACTATTGGAACGTGGTGTCTATATAGATAGCGTGAAACTGTTTGCATACTTGGGATGGAAACATCCCATTCTTTGTAGGGGTATCAGGCTTTTACATTTTGCACCTTTCTTGTGAGTATCATAGCCTAATCTCTTAGCAAAAGTCAACAGCATTAGCTTGTTCTCAAAAGACTATTGTTCTTCAAGGTCAAAATGACGATGTAAATTCCGGAAACGGATACAAACTCTTCGGTTTCCTTTGTTCCTATCATTTCACCCAAAAGGAGAAGTTTTTTTGGACGTAGGTGCCAGGTGGTATTCATTTTCTATGTTTAGTGGGTCTAGTTTATTTCGAAGGAAACGTGAAACCGAAAACTGCATTTGTAGTCTTTCTATTCTCCCAAATTATGATTCTTGGAGAGGAAAGTGATTATTGATCACAATGTTGCACAAAACAGATGCAAATTTGCATTTCTTTAATGTAGTGGACTATGACATTTGGGGAAAGCAACATACTATTGATTCTCCCTAACGCGAAAGGAAGGTACTGTTTCATTACTTCTATGAATATGAATGGTAATGATAGCAACGAACAATTCCAGTTCAAAATATACCAAGATGGCGAAGAATTTGTCCAAGGTCTCTCATTTTGTACAATTGACGAGGAAGGGTAGCTACCCAGAAAGAACTATAATATCTTTGCGATTTATATATATCTTCTTGACGCCTTTTTAATTCCTCCTATAGTTTCAATGGGCTTTGGGAATAACGGATACGGTGTACTACTTGTTCAAAATCAACATTATCCTCTACTATCCATATATGGTTCTCATCATCAGGCGTATCACTTGCATCAGTAAAATCATTTAAACTACTTCAACACTTAGGACATCAAGTTCACGAGGTGTAGGGTCCTTGATTTTACTATCACTAGCAGCACAGGGATTGGCAACTTTCTTGGGATCTCAGACTCTACCGTCGGATGCACAAATAGGAAGCGGCATGCTCAGGGGGATCGCGTCTAATCGGCTTTTAGAGACAGAATATTTGGTACATTCGTCAAAAAATCTTAACAAGCAATCAGGCGCCTGCGGAATTCCTTGAAATTGAGACAGAATAAAGTGATGTAACGTTTAATCGAGGTAGTTTATTAATCTACACAAAATATTAATGATCTTGGCGTGCATACGAAAGTCACTGGAACGAAATCGTACATTAGCTATCGCCCATTCTTTTACCTGACCAATTTTACGCTCTATCTTTGAACGAATTGAATCAAACGACCGAGAGTAAGGCGTATCTTCCTTTTCAGATACAATAAACAGGGCATCATTCTTGAATAACAAGTCAGCCATAATTTTTTCTCCAAAGATCAAAGAATCATCCAATTCTTTGTGAACAATGTTTGGTTCAAAAGTTCCGCCGGGATACGCCTTAGACACATGCAGAAAGCGTCCAGTTTCTACATGTACCAGAAATACGTACTGCAGAGCATGACCCCCGACTTTAACAGAGTAAAATCGGGATCGATCACACCAAGGAATTCGCCGAAGGTCCAAGATTGGAATCGGGGTTCCATCTGCGAAACAAGAAGGAGACAAGTGCTCCCAGTTGTCCCAGCGATCCTCAAAGTTCAACTTCAAATATAAATAAGCGAACAAACCAAAGTACAAAAAATAAAAACAACTAACTGGTGGTAGAAATTGATCTAACTTTGTGATACTCCTCATAACATGAGTGTTGAATGTCTTTTCGTCCACAGAAGCCCATGATGCACATACACTTTGAGGTTGGTATCTCCTAAAAAAGTATAAACACCACAAGAGCTTCAAATGATCTATGTTCAAGTTCTGAGCTAAGTTTTCACCCGCTTCAAGGGGAATGCCGAATAAACAGTTCCACCGTCGTATAGTGTAGTGTTTGAGACCGAAAGCAGCTGACTCGAGCAAACTCATAAAATATGAGAAAAATATATATTTATATTTATTTCTCATGCAAAGAAATGAAAATGTCAAAAGCTTATATCTCCGCCAATCAAACAAGAGTATCAAGCAATAACAGCTCCTAAT
>JANSYO010000249.1 GCA_024742395.1 Cytophagales bacterium | reverse complement strand
ATCACTACCTGCTGGAGGTAAGGCCTCTGACCGGACGGCCCCATCAGATTAGAGTGCAGCTGGCAGCTATGGGTTGCCCCATACGAGGCGATATCAAATACGGTTTTAGCAAGCGTAACCCCGAAGGCAATATCAACCTGCATTCCCGTCAGTTGGACTTTATCCATCCGGTAAAAAAAGAACCCGTACAGGTGGTGGCCGGCGTGCCAGCCAACGATTTTTGGGAGCAGTTTTTGGTGCTGGATAAAAAAATGAGTGATAAAAAAATCAATAGACTATTGTAGCCATGCTAAAAAAACTTCAGGACAGATGGCAGCTCAAAAGCACTACGCAGGTGGTAGTGGTGCTGATAGTGTTTGCCTGCACAGGATTTACGATTATGTTTTTGAAAAAACCTATTGTATCCGCCATAGCAGGTTCTGAAGAATACAGCACTTTTTTTTCAGTTTTATATTATGTTTTTATTCTGCCGGTATACAATGTAGTGTTGCTGATTTATGGGTTTCTATTTGGGCAGTTTGCATTTTTCTGGGAGTTTGAGAAAAAAATGTGGCGCAGAATGACGGGTAAAAAAACAAACCATGACGCTGAGTAAAGCTGAGGCCATTTGCCGTGTCAATGAGTTGATGGGCCGTCGCGAGCCTTTTGTTTTTGTGGCCGATTATCACTGCAGTAAGAATATAGTAATGCCGCTTTCGGCTGTAGATCCTGACGAACTCTTGTATGAAGTAAATGGAGTAGGAAATGCAGCGCCTGCCGCAGTAGACAGGCGGCCTTTTTCATTGAGCAAATCTCCGGTTTCTTATGAGAAGTTTTTAGCAGTTTTCAATCAGGTCCAAACCCAGCTCCATGCGGGTAATTCTTACCTGGTCAACCTTACCTTTCCTACGCCGGTCACGTGCAATCATTCGCTCAAAGAGGTATTTTACAGAAGCAGAGCAAAATACAAGCTTTGGCTCAAAGATCGGTTTGTCGTGTTTTCGCCAGAGATATTTATACAATTGGAGGGCAATGTGCTCTCCTCGTTTCCGATGAAAGGCACAATTGATGCCGCTGAAGTAAATGCTGCTTCAGCCATCATAGAAAATACCAAAGAGATGGCAGAACATGTATCTATCGTAGATCTTATCCGAAACGATATGAGCATTTATGCCACAGAGGTGCAGGTAAACCGCTTTCGCTACATAGATGAAGTGCAGACCCACGAAAAAAAACTGCTTCAGGTGAGTTCTGAAATAAGTGGGAAGTTAAGCGAAGAGTCGTTGGCCAATTTTGGCGAAGTACTTTTTTCGTTGTTGCCGGCAGGTTCTATTTCGGGAGCCCCCAAGCATGAGACGCTGAAGATAATAGAAGAAGCAGAGCAGTACGAGCGAGGGTACTACACCGGAGTGTTTGGGGTGTATGATGGCCGTCGGTTTGATAGTGGAGTGATGATTCGCTACATAGATGAAGTGCATACCCACGAAAAAAAACAGCTTAAGGTGATTTCTGAAATAATTGGGAAGTTAAGAGAAGAGTCTTTGTAAAATATTGGCGAAGTACTTTTTT
>JANSYO010000220.1 GCA_024742395.1 Cytophagales bacterium | reverse complement strand
TCTTTAAAACAAGCATATCACTACCGGCAGGATCAACCGGGTAACTTCATATGTCACAAATTTAATTATACGAAAATTTCCAATTTTGGAAATCGGCATAAATTAAATTTGGAAATTTAAAATATTACCAAATTGAGCTGATTTAGTGTAAAAGTTTAAAATTCATAACACCAAACTTGGTGAAATAAAAGTTAAATGCTTTATAAGCTAATCCTTAATTAAAAGTATTAACAAACCAATAGAAATTGTGGCCAAAATCATGCCTATTATTACCATCTTAGTCAAGTTCTCTTGACAGATCGCAATAAATAACAACTTCAATAATAATGATTTAATATTAAAAATTATTATGAAAAAATCAACTTTTTTTGCGTGTTAGCACTAAACGTGTAATCATATATTTAACTATTTAATAAGAAAAGTGATAAAATTAAAAATATTCTTACCCGGTGATATCTGGTTCACCTCAACACCTATTCTCGAAATTAGTTTGTTTAGTCACTTTAAGGTGTTTAATGGAAACAGCCTGGGAAACAAAATTGTTGGAAGACTTCAATACTAAAAAATGGGCACTACAGCACATGCTAACTTGATGCGCGATATCATTTATCCTACCATTTCTAAGAAGACTCCCGAGAAAATGATGCAACAAGGCAAATGAAATTGTTTCAGTGTGGAACAATAGTATGGCATTTTGATATTATTAGAGCCAAAAGTTGCGCAACCCAAGTGGGTGGGCCCTTACAAGGTTGCAAGAAGAAAATTTGGTGGTGGTAAAATGTTAATTTATCCAACTGGTCATGAGTGGGATGCAACAGATTGCGGTGGGTTTGCTTGACGCGCGAACATCAAACTAAACGGTGTTGAACCATGTCTACGAGCAAAATCTTGTTTTACCAATCTGGTTTTGCATTGTTTACACTCTGAACGTGACAGATGTCCTTGTTTCATAAACAAAGAGAAGTTGGAATCATAGCATTCCCATTTGCAGCCTATATGGGCACTAACTGTCATAAGCTTCTGAAAGAGAACAATAGCTATCCATCCGATGCTCGAACAAAATTGTTCTGAAGCTATTCGTGTAGTTTTTTCTTTACTTGGATCTGATACAGCCCAGAGTACAAGTGGATAGACTCATGCGAAAAAGCTATTAGGATCTTCAGGTAAATCCCAACTAACAAGCAATCATCAAAGGGATCCCTTGCAATGTGCAAAACTTACAGATTTAAATCTAATTTGGTATGCACTAGGTCGATAGTCCCGTAAAACCAACTCGGAGGGTGTAAATCCTGAGGCAACAATGCCTTGTCAAACAATTTACTTGTTATCCTTTGACTTTCGAACTGATGTCCACATCATAAGTATCAAAAATAGCTCGCTTTATAAGTATCAACAATAATATTGGCCAATGAATGCGAAATCTGAGCACATCCATCTTTTGAAGCATTTCCGGCTTGTGGGTACAGAATATCTGTGCAGTAATGATACGTAATAACATCTTGACAAACAGAAACGACAAACTATTCTTTTACGTTGTTCAATCCATACACCAGGAATCATCTACCATCGGAACTTCTTTGAAGAATATTTCGTAAACAATCAGAAACCGACGTAACCTAACCAACAACCTTAACTAGCCACACGCAAAATACAAAAAGCTTTCAATAGTTTAATCCATTCCAATTTTACAAAAGGAAGAGAAAGAAAACAAAATTCGAAATTCGAATCAAATACGTTGAATGATCCATTTATAACAAAACAGAAAAGATTTTTTTATGTTTACGGCCACATCCAGGGCAACAATCCCCATCTCGTCAGATCTGGGAAGATAAAGTCCTGAGAGCTCAGATTTCGCGATCGATAAGTCAACAACAAGGACATTCTTGAAGATCTTCCGGAAGTAAGGGTTTAGGGTTTAGGGTTTAGGGTTTAGGGTTTAGGGTTTAGGGTTTAGGGTT
>JANSYO010000147.1 GCA_024742395.1 Cytophagales bacterium | reverse complement strand
TGGTTCATGGTCGTTCGGTTTAAAACCGACCAAACTAATCCAATTCAAATCGTCACGCACCCAAAACGGGCGTAACTTATAGATTATCAATAATTTCAAAGAACTTTTAAATACTTTTAGTGGACACTAGTGTTATCTACCCCTTATTTCTAGCAGAACGTTTCTTTTTATTGGGAATCATGCAAGCGTTTTTTCCATTGGTGATTAGTCTTGCCGTATTTGAAAAGTTCCGTTCATTGGCTTACAATTTCTTTAAACTTTATGCCGGAGTGTATATGTTGGTGCCTGCCTTTTTTCTAGTCAATGTCTTTGTAAACAATCTTTATACGGAAATCAACATCAACTTTTGGAACAGCCTTTTTGGAACCGACTGGGGAAGTACATTTTTTGCGCCTTTACTTCAATTTGGCTCTATTGGATTTATCGTGTTGCTGAAGTTCAAACTTTATCGTCGAGCCACCTCTTTTGTATTCAAATTATTTAGTGCCTAATCACATGAAAACACCATATCAAAATATTTACAACGTACTCCACCTGAACCGATTCATTGTTTTGGCAGTAATCATTGGAGCAGTTTTAACCTGTATTGTCTCAGTACTTATGGTCATAAAACTTCACAAAGAATCCGTCAATAATGCCTTTGTGGTCAATTCGGAAGGTAGTGTCATTCCTCTCAAAATGGTGCAACAGCATGAAAACTTGGAAGTAGAAGTATTATCACATTTAGAGCTGTTCCACACCTATTTCTATCACATCGATGCCAGTAACTATGAAAAGAATTTGGAAAAGGCTTTATGGTTGGGAAATAGTTCTGTGGATGCATTATACAGACAAAAAAAAGCAGATGGTGTTTACAACCGACTGTTGCAATATTCTTTGGTGCAAAAAGTATTAAAGGTTCAATCCAAAATCGATATTCAACAAGAACCATATCGATTTGAAACTATTGTCATTTTTGAAATCAATCGAGGGCTGGTAAACGACACTTATGAATTGGCCACATCAGGGAATATTATCAAAGTGGATAGAAACTTTCCCAATAATACCCATGGATTATTGATAACCGATTTTTTTGAAAACAAACTGAAGAAACTAGAAGATTATGAAAACTGAAAAAAATAAAATCGTATTCGCGGCAGTAATTTTAAGCGTGGTACTGTTCATTGGTTCCTATGCAGTAATTGTATTGGGAGATAAAGAAGAAACAACATTTAAAAAGAATCAGATTCCAGTTCCAGAATTGGAAGATGAGCAAAAGGAATATGATTCCAAATTAGAGGCTCTGGACGACCTAAAAGAAGAACGGAAAACAATCGCACCATCAGTTTATCCCGACCATATGATAGATGATAAGGGTTATTTCAATCCCGAATATATGGAATATGAAAAGCAGCGTATCATTGATAGTATCTATAACAAAGGGCATATCAGTTATTCTGATAGAAGTTTTAGAAAACCCAAGGTCAAAATTGAACCAAAGCCATTTCAGAATGATTCTGTTTCCAAGACAGCTATTAATGAAGAGGGTATTACCCCTAAAGAATTGGGACTGGAGCATCAACTGTTTTTTGCGTCTAATCCATTGGAAAATGAAAACCAAATAATCCAGAAAACTGATGCTTTTATTTATGTGCGAGTAGATGGTAGACAAACTGTTCGGAACAATTATCGTTTACAAATGCGCTTGACCAAAGATGCGCTTATCAATGGTAATACTCTCCCGAGAAATACACCGATTTATGGCTTCGTAAGCTTTAAACCCAATCGTACTATTATAGAGATTGAAAACATCAATCACAAGTCGGTTAAGTTAAATGCTTTTGACCTTCAGGACGGAAGTGAAGGCATTTACATTGAAAACAGCTTTAGAGCTGAAGCCAGACAAGAAGTAGTCGGAGATATTGTGGATGATATCAATATCGTAGGTGTTCCACAAGTAAGCGGTATCAAAAGGATATTTCAACGTAACAACCGCACCGTAAAAATTACTGTAACCGATAACTACCAACTCATTTTAAAACCCATACTATGAAAGCTATAATCATAATTATAATAACTCTATTTACAAACTTTGTAGTTGCTCAGCACACATTGGATACTATTTATGCCAACGATAAAAAGAGTGTAGCACTTTTTTTTCCAGAACCTATTCGCCAGGGAATTACAGGAACATCCAATTTTGTATTCACCTATAACCGAGAAAAGGAACAGTATTTTGGTTTGTTGCAAGCCACTCCAGGAACTGAAAGTAACCTATTGACCGTTACCAAGAATGGTCAAGTCTATTCATATATTTTAAAGTATAAAGAACAGTTGTCGAAGCTGAATTACTTTATTACATCTAAAGAAAGTATTGGTAGTGAGCGACCTGTTATTTTAAAACAAAGGCCAATTACTGAGCCATTTGACAGGATAGACCATTTAAAAAAATTCAGCAATCATTTATTGAAATCAAATTATAACCCAATCGCAACTAAGCGAAAAAAAGGTGTCAAATTACAGTTGCAAGAAATGGTTTATAATGCTTCCGAAGTATACTTAGTATTAGAAATCAAAAACAAGTCCGAAATTGATTTTGAGATTGATTACCTAAAGGTTTATGGAACCAATGGGAACAAAAAGCGAAAAGCATCTTATCAAAGATTGGAACAGAATGTTCTACATCAATATAAACTGCCAAACCAAGTCAAAATTGGAGAGAAAAAACGTTTTGTCTATGTACTTCCCAAATTCGTCTTAGGAGATAATGAGAAACTGATCATTGAACTAAAGGAGTTGAAGGGGAGTAGGAAAGTTATATTATTAGATTGAAAATTAAAAGAATGCTTTTAAATTTGCCAAAAGCATTCTTTTTTAAAGGATTACGCATCTTGCTTTATTTGTACCTTACTATTGTCAAAACCTTCAATTTTACGTCTTAATATCTCCATGTCTTCACTCACTTTCCTTTCTATAACTCTCGCATAAACTTGTGTGGATGCAATTTTTGAATGCCCCAAAAGTTTAGAAACCGTTTCTATAGGAACGCCGTTACTTAAAGTTACTGTAGTTGCGAATGTGTGACGAGCCATATGAAAAGTAAGATTCTTTTTTAGCCCACAAGCTTCAGCTATTTCTTTTAAATAAAAATTTACTTTCTCATTAGTAATGACAGGGAATAAGGTTTTCGTTATTTGGGTCATCGGATGATTATCGTACTTATTAATAAGACTTTGTGACTTTGGTAACAATGGTATTTTTACTGGAGATTTCGTTTTTTGCCGATTAGTGAATATCCAATCATTACCATCAATACCCTTAAGGATATTATTTTTAGACAGTTTCATAATGTCTATATAAGCAATGCCCGTATAACAACTAAAAACAAATAAATCTCGGACCCTTTCTAATCGCTCAATGGGAAAATGATAGGTTTCAATATTTGATAGTTCATTTTCAGTCAAAAATGGGCGTTCTCTTTTTTCGTAGGTAGGTTTCCATCTAACAAATGGATCTCTGTCAATCCATTCAATATGATAACCTAGTGTTACAATTTTGCGAAACCTTTGAATATGTTTCATAACGGTATTGTTGCTCATTGCTTTTGGGTGACCTTTTGGCCAATAGCAACGAAGATAGTTTGCGAAATCACAAATGAATTTATAATCTAATTCTTTTAAGTATATGTCTGAAGTATTTAGTTTATTAGTCAAGTATTTATTAATATAGCCTTCTGTTACTTCAAAATTTCTTAATGTGCCTTTGGCTAATATGTTTTTACTTTTCTCAGTGTGATATTCTAGAAGATTTTGAAGAGATTTTACATTACTACCTTCCCCGGTATAGCCTGCTTTTATTAATTCAGCAGTAATCAATTGTCCTTTAAATTTTAAATCTTGGTAACATTGGAAAAGTTGGGTTTGCACCTGGATTAAGTACTCATTTATTTGCCGTGCCTTGTTTGAGGTGCCTTTAGCTTTTTTCTTTTTTGCATCCCAAAGGTCGAGGGATATTTTTTGTTTTAAGCTAATATTAATTCGCTTTTGATTTACAGTTATTCTCACATAAAGGAGTGCGAGATTTTGTTTTGCATTTTTTTGATCAGCCCAAAAAAGAATAGAAAATGTGTTTGGTGTGCGCATAATTGTCGTCTTAAAAATTAAACATTTATCGAGACGAAAGTCAAATCAACTATACTAGTTTAATATTGTAATCTTTTTCAAAGTGTCAGTTGAACTGACACTTTGAAATTTAACTGACGAATAACTGACATTTTAAATCAATTACTATCAAATTATATGTTCTTCTAAAAACTTGAAAACCATGTAAATCATAAGACTTACATGGTTTTATTACTGTTTGTGACAGTTTTTTGTGACCTCAACGGGACAGAGTTCAAACTTTTTGAAGGAGGATATCGAAACTATTATCGCTAAATCATTTAATATTAGAAATACAAAGGAGGTCACTGAATTTAATGATATCCTACATTTTTAAGGAAGGCTACAAAACAGTATTGTAATAATTGTAGTGGATTTCATTTTAAGAAAAATTTTGAATAATCTGAACCCAGATAGTGTCAATTTAAAAAAATATTCATAAGTTTAATACTACAAATAGAAAGGCATTTTATTGCATTAACCTAAAACTATAATTATGAACAAAAGTGAGGATTTAAAAAACTTCAAAGTCGAAGAACTAGAGCAAAGATTAGAGATGGCAAAGTGGAAAAACGAGAGTAATTATGCTTGTACAAGTGGTGATTGTAGAGGCTATATTGGAGCTAGTTACACTTTCTAAACCTATCAAACTTTTGTCATCCGGATTCATGATAAATGAATCCGGATTTCTTTTGCCCTAATATCCTATATAATTTCTTTATTAATTCGTTGCAATTCAGCTAAATAATTCAAATAGATGTATATTGTTCTAAACGAATTAGTCTTAATATTTACCAAAAGATGCCTGATTTATGAAAAAGATATACTTTATTGTCTTTTTTCTTGGGAGTATTCATCTACATTCTCAAATAGTATTGGATTCGATGACCAGGGAGCCAATACAGTTTGCCCACATCACTGATGAAAAAGGTCAGGGAACAACCACAAACGAAGTTGGGAAATTTTCAATTGATTATTTTGTCGAATCCAATAATATAGAATTCTCTCATTTAGCTTATCGAAAAAAAAATATCAAAAAAAATAACTTAAGTAAAAAGGATACAATTTGGTTGAGTCCTTATATTATCAGTTTGGAGGAGGTCTTTGTTAGGGGAGAAACCGCAAAGGATATTATAATAAAAGCTATTAAAAGCATCCCACAGAATATAATATCGAATCCATTTAATCTTTATGGCTTTTATCGTGAAAGTGTACAGGAAGATGGAAAAGGCGCTATGTTAACCGAAGTTTCCTTTATGACTTATAATGAAGGAGACAATAATCCCCAAGGCTATCAAGCAGAAATCATTCAGGGTCGTCGAACAGAAAACCACACAAAGCTAAATTTAGATGCCGTTGGGGGCATAGCCACGATTGTTCGGAACGCCGATATGGTACGTTCAAAAAGCAGAATGTTCGATATTGACAATCTTTCAGACTATACTTTCAAATATGTTGGAGAAATCGAATCTAGGGAAAACCCTATTCTCATTATCGGGTTCTCACCATCAAACGACAATATCTATAACAACAATATGGGTAAAATTTATATTGAAAGAGAAACCATGGCAATTGTTCAGATAGAAACGCAAAAAGATCCAGAAAAAATTAAAGCGATTGTGGCATCATCCCTTGAGGGGAAAAAATCAAAAAAGCCTGTATTTATATTAATAGAGGCAAAAGCAACGATAAAATATCGTAAAGTCCATGATAAATACTTCCTTTCTTTTGTTGAAGTGGACAACGTTAGGAACGGCATTTTAGGCCAAGAAAGCTACAGGTACAGTTCAAACGCCAAATATATATTGACGCTTGTAGAACACATATCACCAAAAAAGTTGTCTACTAACTACGATGTTGAAGAAGGATTTAACAAACAAGTTATTGCAATACCAAAGTTGGAAGGCTGGAATGAGAACAATACAATGTTCTTTAGTGAAGAGGAAAGAAAGATATTAAAGGACATAAGGGATTTACGTAATTGATTTTTAAGAAAATTATATAAACAGTGATTGGTTGATAAGTACAAAATATTTTTTTGATTACAGAGATGACAATCTTTTCAAAGAAGCGATTGAAAATGTACAGATATACTTGAATGGGCTTGGCTATCCCAAGGAAGTAATCGATAATATTTGACACTATCCCAATAAGTGTGTAATTTAAAAATAACGGGGGTTTGACTTTATTATAGTCTGACCCTTTTTTCATAGATCGTTAGGAACTGGTTTAAAATGATGCCCCAGTTCCTAATGGGCATGGACCACTTTTTGGTGG
>JANSYO010000175.1 GCA_024742395.1 Cytophagales bacterium | reverse complement strand
CTGGACGAAAAACCTAAAGCTCAAATGGTCCGATAAGGATGTAGATGCTCTTATTGTTGCTTACAACAAGGGAGAGGATACCGGGAAAAAAATTAAAAAAGCTTGCAACTGGCCAGATATACCAGTTCCCAAGGTGAGCTCCAAAATTCAACACCTGATTACTACCAGCAGAATCGTGAAACCAGACTGTGAGTTGATTAGTTCATTAGCATTTTTATTTATTTATTTGCATTTTTTCTTCATTTATTTAAGTGAAACCAGCTGCAGAACTGATTGACTCATGGAATGAACCTGCCGTTCCCGAAAAAACTACCAGAAAACGGAAACTGGTTGACAGGTATGAAGACTTTAGTTCCGATGAAGATGATTGCTTTGAAACTGCTCCTCCCCCAAAGAGAAAAGTTGAGGAGGGTTTGAAATTTTATTGGGTATTTCAAATGAATCCTGGTATGTTCTGACCTTGCTTCGAATTCCTAAAGTAGGGTTTAGTTTAAATGCTGTTGACAACAACAATTTAACACTTACTTGGAAAACACAAACTCCTACTGATTTGGTGTTTGGAACAAGCGAGATCTCAATTAGGGAGATTCATCTCCATGACGGACTTTGTAATTGCCATGTTGATTTGTGACTGGTTCAACGGCGTGATTACCTTCCGTAGCGCTTCTAAACTGTCCAGTGCGCAATCACTCTGGAAAATTGTTAAAGATGAGCACTACGTGGTGTTCTCCATACCTAAACAAACAACTACAGCCAGAGATGAAGCTTCCTGGTGAGAAATAAATAAAACATTAAAATTGCTGATCTAGTTTTTTCGTTTCTGATCATGACATCTCAGCGAAATTCCGCGGGCGCCAGGTAAGATGTCACGCCACTGATATGTATGAACTCAAAATCATACTGTAAATATAATGCCATTACTGCAAAGTGGTGAGAACGTCCTTTGATAGCGAAGTAGTCTTCATTAACCCTGACTCAAGGGTTATCTCAAATTTTCTATTACAAAAGTCGAACTGAGTCGTAAAATGATCTCAGACAGGATCTCCTTTTAGTACATAGTTCGTGTTTGTTAAGTGGACCTCATTCAGAGCCTACAGTACGTGACTGCTAAACGCTTTGAAAGTACGAGAACTTGGATATATACTTTGTGTACAAAGAGCAAAAACAGGCCTCTTTGTCAGATTATGCGGGAACGGTCATTGTAACGGTACTGTAACCATCTCTGTGATTTCTATTTTTCCTATTTTCTACGTAACCAATTACCCTCGTAAGTTTGTGATACACTTTTTGAACAGCTTCTTCAATACTTCAATTGACTAGTAGACAGAAAATGCAAGTCATAGCAACATTTATCGTGACTTTCGAGTGTGTTTACTCGAGTTTTTTGTAAATGAGCATTGCACTGCGACAACAAATGAACTTTATTGCTTAATATTAATTCCGAGGATAAACTTTTGTATTCTGCATGAGCAAGCCACGCAAACGCTTTCAAAGTTATCAGATATACACTCAGGAAGGTCTAGAAGCGTTGTGTCTCAGGATTTTGAGGTGGAAAGTCGTTTATTGTATCTCTGATGTGGCACTACAAAACATTCTGGGACAATCCGAAAGTATCAACTGCTTGATTAAAGGGAATACTGTGCTACAGCTAAAGGATACCATTTGTTCGAAAATCAGGAGAAAAATCAATGTAGATGGTTGATGGTGAAGGGTGTGGAAACAGATATTTCTATTGTAAATGTTCATGACTTACTCTCTTATGTATTAATTAATGAGAGATATCGCGATCTTGTATTTAGCAAGCAGCTTCACTTGAAATTGAGTGGAGATGGCCGAATGAGTTCAAAGAAGAGCCCCTTTCTATTAGTGACTGTTACGATAATGATGAAAGGCCACTACTACTATGATACAGATGACGTATATACAGTTGCTTTGATGGACTACTCTGAAAGCCGAGAGGCTACTGAAATACTGTTCGATTTACTAAATCCGAGTTAGAGGCTCTGGATGCACTGGGTATAAGTGTTAACAACAATACCTTTGAATATGAAGTTTCATTTTTCCAGTGACTGGAAATTTACTGCTATCGTGTTAGGTTTGAATGCTAATAGTTCCTATACCTGTTTGTGGTGCAACTACAGTACTCAGCTGAGACTGGGCAGACATAAACTGAAATGACAGCACAAGAAAACTATTGAATTTACCTTTTGATTTATCTACATTTTGTCCATGGTGTGCCGCTAATGAATTCATTGATGCTTGTTCACACGATTCGGGAAATGTAATAGTAGTTTATTTCTGGGCAATGTATGTTTCCGACCCGGTTTCATCAGGTCCTTCATTTTTATTCCTCTTGTAAGTTTATATGTTTCAATTATAATACAGTAAGAGATACTAAATCGAGACGCTTCAAATGTTAGCTTTATTTGTATGACTAGCGCGGTACGTAAAGGGAAAGATGGCGTTCTGTGGACACAGTTCACACTACTTGACTTGGTTTAATAAGTTAGCTATTCTATTGGGTTCTTTCGAAACTGGACATGATGATCAGTTCTGAAAGGCAATTGTCTAGCAAGTGCTCTAAAGCCACATTTTCCATCTCCGGGCTAGAGAATGATCCCTTCCTCAGATTTTCTTTCTTGTACGTTAGTGCTTAATCCGCTCGGATAGAGGAACATTACCAGAAAGGTTGTTTTCGATGAATTCCAACTCTAAGAATTTTTGGTGCAAGTACATCCAATGCTGATTTTTTTTCTAGTTCTTCAATAGCGAAGAGATCCCAAATTCGAACATGTGTTCCTCCTGGTTCATCAGTTTCATGAACAACACACTAGTAATAGCCGGGGCTAACTTTCAGCCATGGAAATAAATCTTGAGCTAACTTCTTCAAGAATTGGTTGATTTTCATGTTTTTTCTGGAATGTGCTTAGTCGTATTGATATCCTGTGTAAGATTTCAGTTTGATAATGTTGCAATGATGATTATTATCATCCATTTACCTTCCATCGTCCCTTTTACGAGACTGGGAGGATTATAGTACCAAAGCGCATTGTATCTATCAACTTTGTTGAAATTGAACCCTATAGCAAAGAGATAAGATAATAGTCCTCAGCAACTTCTGAAAAGCTCCATTATTCTGTGCTTCAGTGTCTTTTCGACCTCCGTAGTGATGCACTTACCATCCTTTCTATCATATGATATTTCTTTCCTGTAGACTTGATGTGCAAAAGTACACATTTCTTCTTATCGCCTCTTCGGAGAGGGAGGTCCCTAGACTCCCTCTATAGAGTATTAGAAAAGATAACAGCCTCATTTCTTCTGGCAAAACCCAGGATTCCGGCTCGGAAGTTACGATATGGCCTATCATCGCCCACTATATTGCTTAGCAACATAGGTTTTCCAGAAAAGCTTTTAAGTGCTGCAATCCGAAGAAATCTTGGACTTTGGAGGCCAAAAACTTTCTTATGTGAGAACAGTCTTGGATCTTCCAACTCCTGGATTTAACTGGGTAAAACGAGCTATCATCAAACTCTAAAGATTAGAGAGATACTTAGGTTGATAAACTTTATATGAGAGTGTTTCATAAGTAATAACGGGACCTTGCGATGCTTAAAAAAACTAATCGGAATACAATGATATAGAAAAAACTACTCCGCACCAATGAGACTCTTTTATTGTGAGTTAAAAGGAAACTGTCCTTGCCAGGAATTCAT
>JANSYO010000334.1 GCA_024742395.1 Cytophagales bacterium | reverse complement strand
GAGGGAGGAGGGAGGAGGGTACTTCAAATGCTTGTTGCAATATTTTATTTGCTGCTTCTGCCGTCTTAGATCTAGATAAGGAGATTAAGCAATACCCCCAATTGGAGTAGGCCTTATAATAGTCAGGTTTGATTTCAACAGCTGCCTGGAATTTGAGAACGGCTTGATCATAAAGCACTTCTGCTTCTTTACCTGATTTGGTTTCAGCATATTTTCCCAAATAAGCCCCCCAATTGTTCCAGGCTTCATGTTTGTCTTGTTTGATTTCTATGGCCTTTTGATATTTTTCAAAAGCTTGGTAGAAAAGTGCATTGGCTTCATATGGCTCTTTGTATTCAGCTAAGTGCCCTAATGTATTTCCCCAATTATTCCATGCTTCGTGTTTGTCTGGTTTGATTTCAATGGCTTTTTGAAATTTTTCTGCAGCTTCATTAAAGAACATTTCGGCAGTTTCTTTATTTCCTCTTTGTGCTATTTCTACAAGATCCGTTCCCCAATTAAAGTAAGCTTCTGCCAAATCAGGCTTAAGTTCCACGGCAGTTTTATACTGTTCAGAAGCTTCTTCAAGATGATCTGATAGGCTGAATTCCAACCCTCTGGAAAAATACTTCCAGGCTTCTCTTTCAAGTAGTTCATCTTTATCCGTAGTACTCTTTAATCGTTCAATTGTTTGCTGTGCTTCCTCCAGTTGCTCTTTCAATTCGATTATTTCGGCGGATTCTTCATTTTCAGTGACTTGTTTGATTTCAATCAGTTCTTCGATGATGGAACTAATTTCAGTATGATTCTGAATTGTAATAGCTGTTAGAAAGTCAAGTTGACTGTCCAGAGTTTTGGTGGTAAGGATAAAGTGTTCCTGATTATAGGTGCCTTGTAGTTTTTTAATCTCTTGAAATATGCTGTTGATCTGGAAATCGCCCATCCCTGTGCCGATGAAGAGGATTGATTTGTTCAAGATGATATTCTTCAATACCAATAATGAATGCTCCGCATCGGGTTCTGGGTTTGCATAGAGATTATCGTAGTTGGTAGGGAAGAGTACCATCGAGTCGGCTTCTTCAAAGCAACCGTGTAGCTTGAACAACAATGGTGCTGCCGGGTCTTTATGAGTGGTCAGTTCGTAATTTTTGCCTTTGTAGGCTTTGTGCTTTCCTAG
>JANSYO010000270.1 GCA_024742395.1 Cytophagales bacterium | reverse complement strand
GTATATTGACACGTATAGTTACGCATATACTGACAAGATCAAAATTACAGTTTCAGGAAAATCGGATTTCATTTCCAGAGTTAGTGTGCTTGATCTCTCAATCGTTTTGGATAACCTTATTTCGAATTCACATAAAGCACGAGCAAAACATATTGACTTAGAATTCAAGGATTCCAAAAAAGGATTGGATGTTCTAATGCATGATGATGTAAAAGGTATACCAAATGAATTTTTGAATAATATTAGTGCAATTTTCGAATTAGGTGTTAAGTCCAATGTTGAAGGATCTGGAATTGGCTTATATACAGTTAAGAAAAAAATGATAGAGAATCTTCACGGTGATATTAAATTCATTGGAAATGGCATAAAGCTTAAAGGAGCCACATTTAAACTCTCATTCGACTAATGGAAAAAACGCTTATTCTCATTGATGACAGCCCCGAGCAGAAAACAGTACTTGAAAACTTAGCTGAACATCTAAGAACGAAAGAAGGCATAAATGTTCTTACGCTTTATGTAAATCCAAATGAAAGGGAGTATCTAAACGAAGAGAAAGACCCGGATTTAGACAAACTGGTTGTGGGGATATCCGAAAAACTCAAAGGACTAAGGCCAAACCTTATTGTTGTAGATCATTATTATGGGGACTCCCCTTTCACAGGACTAAATGTTATTGAAAAGCTCCGATCAATTAAAAAATTCAGTAAAAGTTCAATTTTCCTAATATCAGGAAAACGTGATAAAATTGTTCGTGAGGTATTTGAGGATGAGGATATTCCAACAGGTGAAAAAGTCAAAAAACTAGCCAAGATAATAGACTATGGAATTGAAAAATTCTTAGATAAAGAGTTTAAAAGTGAAGCCATCGAGTCATTAAAAACTAGAGACATAAAGGACATTTTACCAAATAAGCTAAGAGAAATTGATGATGGCAGAATCCATGTCTTGAACCCAAAATATAAAGAATTGACCATGGACCAACTTGCGGATATGATTGATGCAAATGACACTGAAGCGCAAGTCATTATTAATGAAATGTTTGATTTAACCTTATCCCACTACGTTAAGTTGAATGAGGGCTTACAATAATATTGTCATTGTTTATCCACTGGATGAAAGCATAGTATTTCTCGAACCCATTCTAAATGGATTGAAAATACTTTTCCCAAAAGCAGTAGTCTTACGGCCTCAAGCAGGGACTTATGGTTCAGTGATAACAGATGAAACTGAATTAGTCATATTTCTAGGTCACGGGACACCTGGCCAATTGTACGGAAGCTTGAATGATTCTGGTGATAAATCAGTTTTTCTAAATGTTACAAATGGCTCATTACTTTTGGACGGAGTTGATATCATCCTTTTCGCATGTAACTCAGACGATTAT
>JANSYO010000371.1 GCA_024742395.1 Cytophagales bacterium | reverse complement strand
ATCGAGCAGTACAAAAGCGAACCGGAGGCGGAAGAAGCCCGGGAAATAGTATCCAAAGCATTTTTGCAAACCAGTAATTATGATCTGGCTATCAATTATATAGAAGGCTTAAGTGCAAAAAATACTAGCATACGAGAAACCTACCAGCGGGTGACATTCTTAAAAGGTTCCCAACTTTTTAACCAATCGCGATTTTCCGATGCGATCACCTATTTCAATAAATCAATTCAATACCCGATCAATCGCGAACTTGAAGATGCCGCCTATTATTGGAAGGGGGAAGCATATGCGATAGCAAGAAAATACGACCAGGCAATAGATGCTTTCAATATGGTTCTTAAAGCAGGAGCCCGGTCAGGTTTTGATTATAAGGTGCAATACAGCCTCGGCTATGCTTACTACAATCAAAAGGCTTACGACAAAGCCATTCCTTATTTCACAAGGTATTTGCAAAAAAATGATCAGGTAGCTGTGAACAGCGCCAGCATTACTGATGCACGTTTGCGTCTGGCTGATTGCTATTATACGCAGAAAAAATTCGATACGGCGTTAACTTATTATCAGCAGGTGGCCAACAGTGATTTTGCACTCAGAGACTATGCGTTATATCAGGCTGGTATGTCGGCATTTTTAAAGCCGGATTATGAATTGGCAGAGCGATCATTCAGTAGTTTGATTTCCAGGTTTTCTGGCTCCACCTATGTAGATGATGCGCTGTTTCAGCGGGCTCAAATTGCCTTTGAAAATGGGGTCTACAGAGAAGCAATTGATGGCTTCACACAATTGATTGAGCAATATGGTACCAGCAACTTGTTACCTTTTGCTCATGTGAGAAGAGCTGTATCTAACTTTAATCTTAAAAGTTATGGACCTGCTAAAGAAGATTACATTAAGGTAATTACGGATTATCCAAGCCATAGTATGGCCAATAGCGCTATTCTGGGTTTGCAGGAAGTGATGACCTTAGAAGGAAGCACGGAAGATTTCGATCAATATCTTAGCATGTACCGACAGGCAAATCCTGAGAGTACCAATCTGGAATCAGTGGACTTTGAATCTGCCCGATCAACCTATTTCAATCAACGTT
>JANSYO010000312.1 GCA_024742395.1 Cytophagales bacterium | reverse complement strand
TATTATTGACGGGTGTAGAGGCAGACTTTTTCAAAGCATCCATGTATGGTGATAATCGTCTGGAGATCGATGGTGGAAAATCCATCAAACAGAAATACCTGAGTTTTGGAGATAATGAAGTGAAAGCCCGCGATTATGAGGCAGATTTCACGAAAACCACCAGTTTCGGGGATGGAGAATTTTCATTCAATGCGAAAGATGTGATCAAGGTAGTTGCCTTCGGAGATGCTGATATTCAATATCATGGTGGCGCTTATCTGGAAAGAGGACTCATTCTTGGAGATAGTGATATTCGCAGGAGATAGCGGAAGACTTATGAGGAATTTTGAAGATTAATGGTTAGAATAGCGGAGAAATCTAACCATCAAAACAAATGAATCTTACAAAATACCTGGTTGTCGCTTCTATTTCTATCTTCATGTTTGCATGCGGTTCTGGCTCCGAACAGTCCGGTGCTGATGTGGCTGAAACGACATCACCTGAGCCAACAGAACCAGAAGTTATTGCTACAAAAGCCGTGTGTATTTGGGATGAAGTATCCGTACGAGCTACTGCAGATGCAAAAGGCAAATGGCTAACGAGTATCAGTAAGGGTGAGGTGTTGGAATATCTGGGAGAAGATGCGCCAGATGCTCAGGACGCCAAAAAAACCTACTCGAAGATCAAACTAACAGATGGAACGGAAGGTTGGTCGCGAAAAGATTTCATCATTCCCGATGGTGAAGTAGCTGTTTTTCTGGAGAGCAATACCATCTATAGACGTCCTGACTTGTTGACAGTAACAGAGGATGAATTTTCACAAATGGATATAGTTGCTATTACCAACACCCAAAGTGAATGGGTAGAAGTAACGGGAAAAAGAAAAGAAGGCACATGGATTAGCACAGGATGGGTAAAAGGAAATAAGCTGTCTAAAGACGCTGTAGATGTGGCCGTGGCTAAATTTGGAAGACTGGCCTTGACGGAAGAAGATCCGGTCAAACAAGTAGAGAAATTGAAAGAAATTTTGGATAACTCTGATCTTAGAACTTCGAAATTTATGCCCTTCATTCAGGCTAGTTTTAATTCATTGAGTGCCTCGAAACCTGATGAGGTAGCGATCGATAGCGTAGCCACTGATTCTATTCAATAGGCCTTACCATTTTCTATAAAGTAGCTTGCGAAATAGTCAGGCTTCTTCATCAAGAATAGTTTCAATTATAAAACCTTAATGAAGGTTTGCT
>JANSYO010000373.1 GCA_024742395.1 Cytophagales bacterium | reverse complement strand
CAGCAGCGGCGGCAGCGGCACAAGCAGCTTGGTCTTGAGGAATTTCAAATTCGATTCCTACGTTTTCAGTTCCTTCTTTTTTAGATTCTTCGTTAGCAGCTTCCGTAGACACAGCAGAAGCAGTTTCGTTTTCATCAAGTTTTGCCTTTTTCTCTTGTGGCTCTGTGGAAGCTTCCTGCGCAGGACTAACAGCATCAAGAGCTCGCTTCTCACCAACCTTATCAGTAGTCTCAACGGTTGAATTGTTCGTGGTAGCCATCCGTGTACAGAAACAACAGGAAACAGAAAAATGAACAAAATGACAATGCATCAAAGTTTACCGTTGAGTTTTTGATCGGCTGCAATTCGTTGCTCCCTAAGTTATTTAACTCGCCAATTTTTATACTGGTAGGTATTATTTTATTATAATGATATTCTTGAAATCGCTTTCGAAATACTGGCCATGGTTTAGTAAAAAATGTGAATGTGTTTTCTTTTTCTTCCAATCCGGAAAGCCGCTATGCTCATGGGCTCTTCCATGTTATACTTTACCTATTTTTTGAGGGTTTTTATCGGCTGGGAGGATGCGAAAATTTTATATTATAGGACGACTAATGATACTTTTGTTGGTGCGTCTATATTATACTGATGCCCCACAATCACTCGAGCGGTAATATAAAGGGGGGATGAATGCTACACAAAAATTTAATAAACCACGAAAATTTCATTGATCTCTGGTTTGGTGGCCTGGGGATTTGAACGACTGGGTGTTTTGAGATAGTTCACTTGTCAAATTTGGGGAGATTCTTAAGCATGGTTGCTTCGGCTAGTAGCTCGATACTCGCACTAGCTTCTCCTCCTGTGGCTTTTGTCTCGCCTGACCTGTGAATGTTCTCCTTTTTGGGATATTGTGGATATGTGGACTGGGGAGATATCAGTACTGGAATTGGTTTATTGAAGGAAATAATATTCACATGAGTTAGAGTTGCAAATGGACAACGGGAGTTTCTGGGAATACAAAGAAACTGTGAATCTTTCCTTCGTCCATCAGAGCCTTATTACACTGTGCAGATATCTTCGATTGACCCACAGAAATAGAAAGTTT
>JANSYO010000246.1 GCA_024742395.1 Cytophagales bacterium | reverse complement strand
ATTAATTTTCAGCAGCCGGCCGCTTTGTAACATGAACCTCGATTCTCTCATGGGTTCTACTCCTGTGCGAGAGCGGAAAAGTAAATCAAAAGAACCAGGAAAAACGAGAAAGAGCATGCGAATAGGAGCTCTGTTTGGCCGCAAAGATTCCGGAAAGAAAACTGACAACCTGAGCGCTTTTCAACGCGTGTCTGAAGAAAATTGTGTACTACATCCTGGAGGTTCAAAGTCTCCGCGTGATGTTGGATTACGTTCGAGCACAACGAAACGAAGAACTGCTAAAAGCGTTTGCCTTGCTTCTCCTCCTAATGCCGCCAATATTATTACCATGTCGCCTCGAACTCGGCGCGAGAAGCGAAAGAAAACTCCAGCAGCATCGCCGCAGTTAGAAGCAAAGAACAAAATCTTGTTTATTCCTGAGAGTGACCCTCTGTACCAATTACAGGACGCTTATAATGAACACTCAAAATGTGTACGTGACTTGGCTACTATTCCTCCATTAGAGAAGCGTTTGGAAAGGTAGAATTCTTCGTTTTTCGTTTTTTATATTTCTCTAATTTCGTGATGCCAGTTTGGTTGCTTTTGCAAGCAATGAAAGAGATCCGTTAGTAGGACAAGCATTTAAAAATCCAAATCCATATCATAACAAGGATTATGCCAAGATAAACCAAGAAACAAAACGAATCGACAAACTGATTGATGTAGAGAAGAGAAAACTCCCTCCTAAAGACGGATTTACACTAAATGTCTTAATTGCGGGCTCTTCTGTAGGTCAGAATATCTTCTGGCAAGGAATAGATGGAATTACAGACAAAACCAAAGTCGCAGCTCGTTATCAGAACCAATTCTTGTTTGTAATGGCTGACTTTATCATCGATTCATTACGGGCAGTAAAGATAATGCAAGTATTTGACGAATTATCGCAAAGCGGGCAACTTCGAGCTCACGAATTCCTGGAGTGCGTTAGTTCGATCCGCGCAAGAGATGAATCCGTTATAGAATCTCATAAGAAAACAATCCTTGCATTATGGAGTGAACCCATCATTTCAGATGGAGTTATGCAAACTGTTTTGTTTCACCCAAAGCGCAATGCCATTCATTAGTAAGTTTGCGTAGTAGTGGCGCAGTAACTCATTTATATGCAGTTTATTTGACAATATCGAGAGAATTGCAAGCTCCAGCTATCAAATTCAATATGATCCAGAATATTATTACTTAAACCATTTCTCGCCTTCTGGGACCTTTGATTTGGCGATTAAGCTATCTAATTTAACATTCAAGTACGTTTCACTACTATATCAATCAGAGCCAGCGCATCTAATTTCTCTACAGACTTTGTGGAGTTGACAAAATTCGCGGAACACTTCGCAAATGGATTGATCAGTTTGATGATAACGATATTGTAATATTTTTGGCTGATATATCATCTCCTGATGCATTTGTGAAGTCCAGCAGAGAACTGGCAACGATTGTCAGCTGCGTTCCTACTCGGCTGGCTTATTTCTTGTTCTTCATTGGTTGGTTTTTGACAAAATGTATTTCACAGTCTCCTTACATGCACTAGGT
>JANSYO010000293.1 GCA_024742395.1 Cytophagales bacterium | reverse complement strand
TCCGGACTTTTATTTGGCTTTTTGCTATTTTGACGCTTTTTTTATAATTTCGCGCTGGGTATTGTTTTTTTAGATCTGATTTTTAGTGGATCGTAATTTATTTTACAATAAAGCCCTTTGGAGTTGGTAGGCAAGGCATTAGATAATTAAACAATAGGGCTAGTCCAGACTTAAAAAATCGACGATAACAAGTGCTTAAATACTCAAGATTTTAATTAATTAATTTTATTATTTTAATAAATTAATTCATTAAAATTCAACAGAACGAACAAGCGCACCAAGATCAAAAACATTGTGAACACCCTACGCAGCACGTATCAGATCGTTTCTACCACTTACCGCGATTTCTTTGTACATTGCAATTCGAAACTACAGGCGACTAGGAAGGAGAGAAGAACGAATTCTGAAAAACTGTTTGTTATCATCATTATCACCGTTCAATCAGTTGATGTTATCGTTGTAATAGTCGTTTTAGAAAATACAAACAGTTTTCAACTTAATACGAGCTGTAAGGTCCACAATAACCTGTCCAGTACAGATTTGCTGAAATGTTGTTGTTTATTGTTTGTGGAGAAGTGATGCGACCACAAACTTCCAGTGTCCGCGTCGAGTACCTGAAAGTCTTGAAACTACTGTGCTGCAATACGTCATTCGTAGGGAATATGATATTTGAGACTTAATATCTTCAATGGTATCATCCACTTTGTCTTTCTCTCGGAACTGGACCCGCCGTTTGCAACTTGATCTCGTTAACTCAACCAACCTAAACTTCAAAGGTCTTAGTAAAACCACCATGTTTCTCAGATAAGGCTCTAAGTAGAATTGTTTCCCGAAATATTTCTCCAATTCCTGTACATCCTTCACTACCAAGCTGCTCACCGTCCGGTAGCTTTTCCAACGGACTTTCCTCTGATTTTCTCGGCGTTTAGAGACCTTTGCAGCTGGAAACATCTTACGGAACTTTCTTGGATTAAAGTTATTAATGATAGAATGATAGCTCTCCTAGGTACTTCTGTACTACTAATTCGAGTGGCTGACACATTAGCATACTATTCTTGGACAATTAATTTGTAGTCATCGGCGTATTTTTCCTTTAAAGCAGCATGATCCTGAACATCAGAGTTGTCCAAGTTATACGACTTTAAGTATTCCAGAGCTCTTCGAGGTCTGATAGATCGCCTCATAAAATCAACTAATGCAGCGGTGTTGTACAATTTTCTTATAAAAACACCTGTCAACTATATTTGTACACATTTTCGAACCCTTATGTGTTGCTAGG
>JANSYO010000382.1 GCA_024742395.1 Cytophagales bacterium | reverse complement strand
ATTTATTGACCAGATAGGAGCTTGTGAGGAAAAAGAGAAACTGGAACTCTTATTGAAAGTTGTTATATTAATTTCATTATAGTCAAAAACTAATCAATGTGGTTCAGAAAGTGCAGTCACAAGGCGAAAAGTATGATTTTCTCACTCCCCGAGTCATATCGGAAAAAACTCAAAGTCCTTTGTTTTCCTACAAACCAGCTGTTATAGCCCAACAGTTAACCTTAATGGATCAAAAATTGTAGGTGTAACATATGTATAACATTAAAACACTCACTTGAGGTTCTTGTGTTAGATTTTGCGCGATAGAATTACATGAATTGAAAGGCCAGGGATGGACAATGGAGAATTCCTTTACACATGTACCTAATATAACTAGGTGTATTGAATTCTTCAACCGCATATCTTATTGGAGCGCCACCGAAATTGTTTCCCAAAAATCATTCAATCTGCGAGTTAAAGCAATGAAACGAATAATCTTAATAGCACAAGTAAAGTAACTGTGGCACACTTTTAAGTATGCTAACATGAACAGAATTGTGCAGAATATCGAAACTATAATTCAACCTTTGCAATAATTAGTGGCTTGAATTTTGCGGCGGTAAAGCGGTTGAAGCTTACCTACAAAGGGTTATCAGAGCGATATACAACTATTTTAGAGGAGTTAAACCAACTTTGTTGTGTTGAGAAGCATTATCTGCCTTACAAAAAGTTATTGATGACCCAGCAACCTCCACTTGTCCCCTATTTGGGAGTATTTCTGCGGGACTTAACCTTTATAGAGATTGGGAATGAAACTTATCTTGATGAAGAACAGAGGATGATAAATTTTGATAAATTTCGAATGTTGGCATCAGTGGTAGAAACATTCCAAGGATATCAAGTTGTTCCCTATGATTTTGATACTGTTCCGACTGTACAAATTGCTTTTCGACACTCAGTGCTCACATTAGACCCTGATGAGCTATATAATGTATCTCTTATTGTGGAACCAAGTTCACTAAAAAGAAAAGGATCAACAGTAATAGTATCAAGAAGTTCATCACTATTCAAGTCATTGAAGCGCTCTATCACTTGATTT
>JANSYO010000409.1 GCA_024742395.1 Cytophagales bacterium | reverse complement strand
TTGGTGAGATTTTTCAGAGCTATCTTAATGCTGGCATGTTTCATTCTGCTGTGTTCGCCGAGTATCAATGGAAGAATTTGATTATCCTCAATTCCCCGACTGCTATAGAAGCAATTATCGAATATTTTAACAATTTTGAGGACTACACGACCCCTTTCCTATTGAACTTACTCTTACAAGTAAGTTATAAATTTGGTCTTCAAAAGGAAGCATTACGGTTATACATGAAGCATCTTGGAAAGCATGAAGAACTGCTGCCCGAAGAATTTGCCAATTATTTCTACGCAAATGGTACACCAGTCTTTGAATCTGTGATGCAACGCCTAAAAAAGGATCCTATACTACCAGCAGACTGCTACGCGATTCTAATCCGCGGATTTTACTTTGCAGGAAATTTTGATGCCTGTCTAGAGCTTTGCGCGGCCTCTCTGAAGAACCCTGCGGCTTTCATTACTACAAACTTAAGGGAAGATGTCCTTTCTATATGCCCATACGACCAACCACAGTACAATCCTTTCCGGTTTATGTGCCGGACACTCTTCCTTCGCTACAAATCACTCAGGGGTTTGGAGCGTCACAAGATTCAGATACAGAAATGGTACAAAGATCCATTCGATATATTCAAACGAAGAGTGATAGACGAGTATGGCTTGCATGACTCGTATGAATTTAACAGACATTCATTGGAAGATGAAGAAACCACCGAACTCTCTCGCCGCCAAGCTTTGGAGGCTGTTTATCCTTTAACTGGTGAAGGACACGTTGCGAAGGGCGAGCTGCCGAGCACTGAACCCGATAGATTTTTTGAGAAGGAGTTGCCTCAGGAGGTTGGCTATGATTCTGATACTACCCATAGACTTCAAATTGTACCACCAATTCCAGATACAGACGAAGAAACAATCGAATAACAAAACAAATACACAAAACTTTCACGTTCGTATCTTCTCCTTGTCTGCCATTCATAAGAAATAACTAGAAAGTTCCATGGGAGGGAAGTTGTGTGTTGAATAGATCGCACAAAGAGTCCTGAGATTTCTT